>JAHRVQ010000054.1 GCA_019090615.1 Pseudomonadales bacterium
AAAGCACCTGTGGTTGATGCCAGGGATATGGATTGGTTATCACCCCCAGCGGCAACATCAATTGCCGTCGCCGCACTTAGGCTTATCGAATTAACAGTGCTCCCTAAATTTAGACTCTGGTCCACGGTCAGGTTACCGCCTAATGTCAGCACATTACCTGTAACAGCCAAACTTCCAACATCAATAATGTTCCCAAGATTCACTGCGCTACCGACCCCAGCGCCTTTATCACCGGTCAAAGTCAGCGCAAAAGCGCCACTAGTTGAAGCCAAAGAAATTGCATCATCGGCACCGGCAATATTATCTATAGTGACATTGCCTGTTAAAGCTATATTCGACACATTAGATGCAAGATCTACCTCGCCACCAGCCGTAATATTGTTAGCCAGTGTTAATGTCGACCCAGTTACAGTCACTGCACCAAAAGCATCAACCTCACCGAGTATATTTACATCACCAGCTGTACTCAAAGAAATGCCGCCGGCCGCCGGGGTCAGTGCGTCAGTAGTAATCGACTGAAGATTAATCGGCGCCGCTTCATCGCTAGTAGTTATAGTTAAAGCTTTCGCTCGTAAAGCCACGCCAATATCAATACCGACTAATGAAGCACTTGTAGTTTTCAGCGTCAAAGCACCCATTAAATCAAGGCCGTCAACAAAAGTACCGCTAGTAAAGATTGCTTCATCTGCTTCTAATAGAACATCTGCATTCAACAGCTCAAGGTTGTCTTCATACATCGTCACTGCCGGGACATTCGGATTACTATCGGTACCATCACCACCAATAATTTCAATCGTATTTGGATCCAGCAACAAGGTACCCAGCTGCCCAGTTGCGCTGCCTAAATCGACACCACCGCGAAACATCAACTGGTCTTTACCCGAAACCTCAGCAAACCCACCATCGCCGGAAAATGAACCGCCGGTCGCGGATATTTCACCGTGATAACGGGTTAGATCATCCGCCCAGATAATGACTTTACCGCCATCACCATCCAATATTGCATCAGCGTTGATAGTGACCAAATCACCGACAAACGTTTCAATAGCATTCTGCTCTATACCAGCACCCTGGAAATCACCACCGACTAAGACGATACCGCCACCCGTGGCGCCAGACGCATTTATACGGGCCGCATCATAAAGACCCACCTTATCACCCAAAATTCTGATTTCACCAGCCACACCAGCGGCATTAGTAACGTCAGCAACACCACTAAACAGCACTTCACCAGCCTGGTTTTCAGCCTGATAGCCAGTCGCCTGAATAAGAATATTACCTGCTGTGGCATCACTATTGTCGGCATTATCAGCGAGAGAAATTAATTGAGCACTCGATCGAATCCGAACTCGACCATTAAGTGCGGCCAGAGAAATATTATTACCTGGACTGAGCGGATCATTCGGCAATGGACTGGGGAAAGGTTGCGCCCTTATGGTGCCCGCAATATCAATTAGCCCATTGGCGTTTAAGCTACCATCCGTTACATTGATGGCGACTTGTTGGCTGGATATAATTTCGTCATTCGCACCGGCCATTACAAAAGCTATGGCATCCGATTCCTGTGCGCCTTCTGAAAATCCATTTACATTAATTGTTAACGCGCTATCGCCCAGGTTTAATAAATTTGATTGTAAATCCCCGACAACAACATTATTGGTCGCATTGATTTGAATATTAGCCGCGCCTGCCTGCAAACTGCCAACCGTAACCACCCCCTCTGCAGCGACATCATTAATTTCTATAGTTGGTGCATTTAGGTTTACGGACCCGGCGACGCCTGAGCTGGCGCCCACATCAAGGGAACCTGACAGTGTTAATTGGCCATCCGCTGCCAGGGTAATCTGCCCACCCTCACCCGACAGAGAGCCGCCTCTTGCCGAAATCGCCCCAAAAACACTGACATCGTTGGCTAATACTTCTACAGCACCCCCTTTACCCGCGTCAATTGCATCAGCTCGAATACTGGCATGTTCACCCAATACAGCCTGTTCAACAGCGCTCAACTGCACCGAACCTCCCCCTGTTCTGCCGGAGACGTCCAATACCGCTGAGCCCTCTATCGCAATAGCTTGCGCCTCAATAGTCACCGAACCGCCAGCAGCGGATGCCCCAGTGGCGAGCAGGTTACCCTGCTCAGCAATTTGCACCCCAGCATCAGATTGAATTAATATTGAGCCGCCAGCTCCCGCATCACTGGATGCAGAGACATCTAACAAGCCAGTATTAACCACGCCCGCGCCGCGACTGAAAAGCCTGATTACGCCGTCTTTGTACTCAGATGCCTGCGCTTTGACCACACCGTCATTATTAATGGCCGTATCGAATAAACTTTTGCTGACAGAACTGGTTAAGATCACCGCTCCACCTGTCGCATCAATACTACCTGTATTAGATATTGCCGCCTTAAGCCCCTGGTTGTTTTGCAATACCTCCTCTGTAATTTCAATACCAATTAACTGATCGGGCCCGAAATTAACCACCGCTCGACTACCTGTAGCCAGGTTAACCTGACCCAGGGTCGCAATAATGACGCCAGTGTTAGTCACAGACTCGCCCAATAAGGACACAGAACCACCCACGGATGCATTGATCAAACCATGATTTACGACAAAACCACCAGCACCAGGTTCAGACGCAAAGTTAATGTTTTCATCGGAGAATATATCACCGTCCACCAAACCCAGCGCTGATGCAAATATCCCTGCTGCGTTAATTGTCGCCGACTCGCCAAAAATAACGCCCCGAGGGTTGACTAACGCTACCCGCCCATTTGCTGATACCGAACCAAAAATTGTTGTTGGCGATGCGCCTACGATCTGGCCAACAAAAAGCGAACTTACGTTAGGTTGAGAAATACGCACTGATTCATTAACGGCGACATCAAAACTATCAAAGTTCATCAACAGGTTCTGCGACTGTTGCGAAATATGCGTGTCCAGGTTAGTTACCTGGGTGACACTACCTGAGCCAGATACGACTACCCCGCCCTCTGGACCTGCCTGAACCAGTGGTGCCAACAACAAATGTCCAGCCATCAAACTACTGGCCAGCAAGCCTTTCTCAATCATATGAGAAACTAACGGCTTTAACCTATATCGAGAAGGAGCATCTACCACTAATTTATTTCTAATTTTATTGTTCAATGTCATTCCAGTAATACTATTGATTTCTCAATTGATACAAAAAGTTAAAATAGATTCGAGATTCTCCTCTCGCGTCTATTGTGCCATCGTCAAAACTTGCTGAGCGCGGTTTCGCAAATATCAAATCAGCCGAACCTCTGTTTGGCCAACTCATTCTCATGCCCAGCCCATAACCTTTTATGACCGAGTCATTATTTTCCTCAGAGGTTGCCGAAGATCTGCCAACACCGTAGGCATAGTCATAGAAAAAATAGGGCTTAAGCGTATCTAGCGGCAACTTAAAGCGAGTCACCGGATCAACTGGCAGGGAGAACAGCACCTCCACACCTAAATAAATACCACTGTCCACTGATACATCACTAACACCGAACGCCCGCACAGCAGCAGGCCCGCCCAGGGAAAATTGCTCTACAGAGGCTAACCTTTTCTCGGCATACTGCGCGTTAGCTTTAAATACCAAACCGAGCGAGCTTTCATTTTTGGTTACCCAGTTATATACGCTGGTACGTTTCAGCAGACTAAAATTTAGAAGTGTTTTTGTAAAATCTGTTGACTGGCCATCTCTGTTACCCTTTATAATATTTCCTTGATCAATACCCAGACGCCCTGAAAACAGCAACAGCTGATCATCCCAAAGTCGGGTATATTCCGTACTGGCGGAAAAAACGCCTAACTGCTGATCACTCGAAAGCGTCGCGGTCCTGTCCGCATCGAGTAAAACATCTTTATAACTAAATGAAGTCTGCACACTCAGACTTCGAGTCCGGCTTAAGGAAAGCTGATAGGATCCACCAACAGAATAGTTTGCGGTTTCGCCAATGATTTCAGGAATATTAGCCGTTGCCCCCACTGAAAACTCATTGAAGCTTATATTAAATTTCATTTTACCCTGACCATTTTTCGTCACAGGCATTTCGTATTCTGCCAAGCCGTAAAGCGAACTATCCGGGCCCTCCGAACGTAACACACCTACTAGCAGCCGATTCCCCTTGTTTCTTAAATTGAGCCACTCGGCAGTAGCAAAGACTCTGTTTTCGCCCGTAGTCTCGGAGCCATGATTATCGAGGATAACGTTTGATCGCCAGGATTTTTCCTCCAACACACCCAAGTTTAAATTGGTTTCTCCGATATTCTGTCCAGGCGAGAATGATCCTCTAACTCTCAGCCCCGGTAAATTGTTTACACGACGAAGGGCGCTCTCAACCTGCGCATCGGTTACCGGCTTACCAATTTCGTCAACAAATGCAGCACTAACGATATCGGGCGAGTAAACTTCGTTGTTAGATACGGTTACCTTACCCAGTCGCCCCTCAAGCACACCCAGGCGAATAACCCCATCGGTTACTTCTTGCTCTGGAATATAGGCCGTAGCTAGAATAAACCCACGCTCTCGGTAATACTCTGTGACTGCCAGGGCAATCTTATCGAGTTGCTCAATCGTGATCCAACCTCGCTTAAATTCCTGACGACGCACCATCGACAGCAATACATCCAGGTCCTCTTCGTCCTCACCCCCACGATCAATAACTTCTCGTAGAAAACTACCAATGTCGTCCAGGTCACGTCCTGTAAAACCGTTATCATCTAGTTGAATCGACTGCTCAATTCGGAAACGCCGATCGATAACCGCTTGTAAACGTTCCTGCGTAATACCAAATTGAGGATAGGACTTAACCCCTTCGATAATAATGTTAACGACAGGTAAACGCGCCTTCTCATCAGAACTATAAACCCGCTGTGATACTCGCGGCATATCAATCTCAGGAATTTCTTCATCAAAAAGCTCATTATCATCAAGCGCTTCATCAAAAATTTCCATTCTGAATATAGGAAAACCCTGCGGTCCTTGCTCTGCCATCACAGCTATACTTATGCTTGAGGCGACAATCAGCATCAGCAACTGAATGATCTTTTGATTAGTTCCCATTATTTTTTTAAATACTCCATTTTATCTTGAACAATGTACTACACTAAGGGTGACTAGGTTCGACAGTTTAGGGGCGACAATCGACATTCGACCTTGTTTCTGTGGCCTTAAGACAAGACCCCCTTAGGCACTTGAGTTTTCATGCCCTCATTAGAGCCATGATGCTCAACGTTTACAGCGCCTGCTCACCTCCTAATTTCGATTGGATATTTGCCGGCTAAAAACCGATCTAATTAACAACTATCCGTTGACTTTTTATTCTTCTTTTTCCCGGTCATACTTGCCCATCATAATATTATCCAAAGCTATCTCAAAAGAACCGGCTAATCTACGCCAGAAATAGCTTAAATCGCTACAATTTTCCAAGGCGACCTATTCAATTAACAGCCGCTTAGATGAAGCCATTCTTTGCTTGCCTAACTAGATCAATCGAACAACTCGAAACCCAGTTACAGGATCGGCTTCGCCATTATGGGCGACCTTTTTACCCAGCGTGCATTCACTCCTCGGGTCTGTATGCGCACCTCCATGGGCAAATACCTCCTCGCCACTTATCGCCCATTCACGTGCATTACCAACGTGATTATATATACCCCAGCTATTAGGTCGCCCCGATAGCGTATTAAGCAATTTCTCCCCCAATTTGACCCCTCTGGAGTCAACCGCGCAATTCACATTTTCATCAACCGCTTCATTACTCGCAGTTTCTGCAACGTACATCCATTCTTCTGAGGTCGGCAAACGGTATGTTTTACCTGTCTGGTCAGACAACCAGACGGTATAGTCCCTGGCCTGCTGAAGCGTGACATTGGTCACTGGTATCGACGCTGAACCAGACATAACAGCGCAACCTGTATCTTCACAAAAATCATTATAATCACTGACACGGATTTCCATCCGACTGGTTGCAAATTTATTGCCCAGTGTTTCTCCGGACGCCTTTCCTGGCTGTGGTGGTATCACAACTAGTTGCGGTCCAGTGCCGCCAATAGATAATTTATCGACACACCAGCTACGATTACGAATTCCTTGAGCTTCAAGCCCTCTCGCATCACAAGGATCCAGGTCAATGACTCTTATGTTAGATATCGCGGGTTCACCGGGTAGATATGTCTTGACGATATCCCTTAAGTACCTGGCTCGGTCGGGCTTGCGAACCGCCACTCTTTGTTGAATACAACCAACAAGTGCCGCCACGATACCTGGCTTGTCCTGCGCAAACCGCCTTGAATCTCGGCGTTCCAGGTCCTCCAGCGCGACCCGTAAACGACCTGTTAAGTCAGCCTCAGAAATATCTCCTTTACAACGCAAAACATCTTCAAATGTCGCAATATAACTATTGTAATCTTTTGCTTGCTCAGCCTTCTCATTTGCAATAGCAATCTCATTCTCAATTCGTCGCTCTTCTGCTTCGGCCGCTGCTATAGCGTTAAGTCGATCCCTTTCGAAAATTGAGGAAAGAATGTTGCCGACCTTCAACACGCCTGCTAGTTCACCCGCCTCATCATTAATCTTCGATGCGTCGTAGCTATAATTCTTCTTAACAATACCCAGATATTTCTGGGCCTGCTTTAACACCTCAATCGCATCATTTACATCAGTCTCAATCTTGTTTGCTTCAATAGGGATTTCGGCTGTCTCGCGTAAAACACGAATTTGACCAAGATATCCATTCATTACACCAAGCTGGTACTTTTCGACATCTTGTTCTGCATCTTCGACCCAACCTTCTTCGAGCCATTGCGGCCATTCTTTCTCCAGGCGGCCCCTCATAACACTCAAACGCTCCAAATTCACTTTAACTTCGCTATGCCAGTTGTCCTGGCTCAAACGAATATTGTCCCCCAAACGATCATCAATGTTTCGTTGATATGCTTCAAACCTTCCTTGCGCTTCAACAAATTCATCGGGAGCGACCTCTACTTCCTTCAATTGCTGATAAATCCCGAAACCTACCGACGCAATCAATATTGCAGCTATTGCTGCATACCTGAAATATGGCGGGTCCTCGCTAAATAAGTCTAATCTGAATTCATCTAACGACTGCGTTCTATCCTCGCCTTTAAACTCTAAGGCTTTGCGTAACGCTTTCCAGTGCCGCCGTTTCATTCCTGGCACTGGCTCTGGCACTAGCTTCTGCTCAAAGGCCTTATCTGCAGACACTCGACCATAGGGATGTTTGCCGGTAAATAGCTCGTAAGCAACCAGCGCTACTGCATATATATCATCCGACTTAGTAGGCTCCATCCCGCCTAACATTTCATAACTCGCATAGGTAGGCGTCAATGCACCCAGCGAACCCGCATCAAAAACGGTTTTTTCGCCATCAGCCTCTAGCTCCCCAGGATTCGATACTGCTCGGGCAATACCAAAATCAAAAACTTTAGCGCGCTTATCGGCACACCAATAAATATTTCCTGGCTTGAAATCTGAATGCACAATATTAGCGTCATGGGCACGACCAAGGCCCATACAGATATCATTTATGATTGTTACAGCATCCTCTCTGGAGACCCCCTCAGGATGCTCCTTGAGGTAATCATCAAGCGGCTTACCATCCAGGAGTTCCATGGTCATAAAGACCGTATCGCCTTCCTTGTCAAAATCATAGACACCCATGATGTTGGGGTGCGGTATACCGCGAGTTCGGGTTGCTTCTCGCTGCAACGAAATAAAGGCATCTTTATGCCGAGAAAACTGCTCGTTTAGCAGTTTGACCGCAATATAAGGGTTTCTTTCTTTGGCCTCCTTCTGCCGCAAATCCAGCGCTTTATAGACATCCCCCATGCCCCCACTACCGACTTTCTCTTCCAGTACAAAGCGGTTTTTAAGTAACCGGCCAGCCTCACTATTGCCTTTTGAAGTGCCAGGAATATTACCGATGGCAGCAATATAGGTTGTATCGCTGCCTACTTCCTGGCCGCCGCCAATGCGAGTAGCGTCTGAATCGGTCTCCGTATTTATGACCGTGGCATCCTGACTATCCGGAATATCAGCTGATGAATCGGAAACTTTGGTCACAGAAGCGCCAGAGGTTACTGACGTTGTGGATTTATCTTGAGTCACAGCGCCCTTATCGGACGAATCAACTGGCTGCCGAATGATGGTCGTATCATTACCGACATTAATACCCTGTTGAGTAGGTTCCTGCGTGGAAGCTGAAGAATTTTTATTCTTCAGCACAGCGTTTTTGCCAGCGCCTGCTGGCTCACGACGCCGAACAACCGTCGCATCTGACGCTGCAGACGGACCATCGGCAGGCTCCGAGCTTCTGGATTTAGAACCCTCAGCTTTCAGACCTTTAGCTTTTGAGCCCTTAACACTTACATCAGGACCGGCAGAATCAGCCGTTGGCTTTGATTGACGCACCTGAGTGACATCATTAATGTCATTCGAATTCTTATTGCCATTCGAATGGGAATTATTTGAACCAGTTTTTTTCTTCGACATACGCCGACCTTCACGTAAACTAATACATTCGGTCTATCTTGCGGTTTTTTTCTGTATATTCCTAGGCAAAGCCCTATATTTTTTCAGCCCACCCCGCTTCTGATGTCGATTTGATCGAATTCCAAGCACCTTTGATACTTGATGTTGGCCGTTACTCACAACGATAATTAATTAGGTTCGCCGGCTCCTCTTTTGATATTTCTTCCCCAAGACTTATTTTTCCGCTGCCCCAAAGCATCAATTCGTTACGTCGAAGAAAAATATTTTCACCGTCATCCGTCTTTATATAGGTACCATTAGAGCTTTGATCGGCTATTACGAATTTACCTCGCCTAAACTCAATCACGGCATGTGTTCTGGACGCCAATTTTGTTTTGCACATCAAATCACTCTGGACCCCACGGCCTATGACAAAGGTACGGTTGTCCGTTGATGAAATACTTGTTTCCTGGCCGCGAAAACCCAGCAATAGCGTGCACGCCTCAGCCTCATTGACCTCCTCAACGATCTCTATGCGCGTAACATCGTCTCCTGGCTCCCAAACGACCTGGTAAACAATAATTTCCTTACCCTTACCTTTAACGTTGGTTCGATCAAATTGCCGACTAATCTCCTGCAAATCAGGATCAAGTAACTGAACCGTATCTTTAGTCGTTATGATCTGCTCGCCCTTTGCTATACCCGCCATCCTCGCGGCGATGTTAACTGCATCACCAAACACATCGCCATCATCCATCAAAATCGCAGGGCCAAAATGAAGCCCAGCCTGAATAAATATTGGAGCAACGTTTTCAATACCTGCAGTAATTTCCTGTTGCGCTTCTTTGACCTCTTCCTGAATATCTTTAGCCGCTCTCACGCAGTCATTGGCCGAACTAAATCGACACATGATTTCATCACCAATGGTCTTAATAACAAAACCTTTGTGATATTCCGTAATTCTAGTCATCAGTTCAAAAATCCTGCCAATAATTTTATTGGCATTCTCGTCCCCAAAGGTTTCATACAGTTTCGTGCTACCTGTCACGTCGGCGAACATCACTGCGACTTCGACTTTTTTCCTGACCATCTGAAGTATCCAACAAAGCGGATTTGCAAAAAAGATAAGAATATAGCGCTTAGATTCTATTTGCTACTGTTTCAAGCACAAACCTCATTTTCATTCTAAACTAACAATATTATTTTGCGAATGCTGCCAACTCCCAATTCGATTAATATTAGCTTACAATGGCGCAATCTGGCCCATAGGTAGCAATATTGCACAAAATGCGTCAAAATTGTCTACCTGCGTAGTTGGGAAGGACCAAAGCAGAAGTTAAATCATTCTATCCAGAAGGAGCTGTAATTGCATCAGTTTGGCGCCGGATCTCACGTCGGAAACGTCCGAGACAACAACGAAGATAGTTACGTATGCGATGCTGAAAAAAAACTTTGGATCGTAGCCGACGGCATGGGCGGGCTTGGCTTTGGCGAAGCCGCCAGCGCAATTTCTGCCTATACAGTAAGAACCCTTATTCGCCAGGGCCATGGCATTAACCAGGCTATCGAACTGGCACATGTCAATATAAAAGACTACGCGAAGGAACAAACCAAAGGCACCAATATGGGCACTACACTGGTGCTACTGTTGTCTACTGGCAGCCTGTACAACATTTTTTGGGTTGGAGACTCACGCGCCTACTTGCTCGACGAGACCCTGAGCCAACTCACAACAGATCATTCTCTAGTTCAAGCACTCATAGACCAGGGAGAACTTACACCAGAAGAGGCAGCGACTGATCCCCGCAAAAATGCTGTAACACGCGCTTTAGGCGTACAGGAAATAGATACTGTTAGAGCAGACAGTATCAGCAATAACTGGCGACCCGGGCAGAAAATATTGCTTTGCAGCGACGGCCTCTCAGATTACGTTTCTCATCAAAATATTGAGAAGATTCTTTTAGACAAAACTTCTGAACAAGGTAAAGTTGACGCACTTATCGATCTAGCGCTCAAAAATGGAAGCCGAGACAATATCACTGCCATATTAATTTCGGCACCAGATTCGGTTAATCGCATCCAGAGCGGCGAAACAGTTACCAGAGAATATGGCGACGCAACCTATGTACCATTCGAACCTCCCCCCCCAAAATGAACAATTCGAGTGGACATTCGGCCATCAACAAAGCCTCTCTTCAATTGTCGCTCGCATTACCATCCGCTGAACCTGTACCATCAAACGAATCCAAGTCCGCCAATCTGTTCCACATTACAGCATTCGAAAAGCCCCAGGAACAATTCAGAGATATTTCACAATCAAACGGCTCTATCTATCAACCAGAAGCTCATCAACCAGAAGTTCATCAATCAAGAATTCAACAATCAAAAAATCAGTGGCCTTTTTGGCATTTTTGCCTCGCCTTTTCTATTACGGTCGTATTTATTGGTTTTTACTTCAGCCTGAAACAAACCGCCACTAACCAGCCCGTTAATTTCCAACAACCCTACAACATTAGCCCAATCAATAGCAGCCAGTCTGACCAACAATTATCTACCGTACCGTTAATAAATAGAAACACCCTGGACTTTAACTTACCAGCCCCAGGCACCATCATTCAGGTCGGCATTTATTCCCAGCTCGGCGGCGCAGAACACCAACAGCGAGAGATTAGCAAACTAGGCATAACGCCATTTATTGAAAAAACCCGCACCGGTAATCGTTACCTATATGCTGTAGTTCTTGGGCCATTTGAAGACCTTAGCCTCCAACGATACGCCACTGCATCGTTACGCGCAGCAGACATCGATTATTTCATGCGTCAAGAGAAAAAGTAAAAACCCCTTAATCTACCGAGACAGTTATGCGTTATTGTACTATGCATTATTGTACAATAACTGCCATTAGTTATGATCGACGGTGTAATGTGAAGAATGAATGACGATGTATGAAAATGGAAAATAGCGATGTCGAGCAGATCAAACTGCTTATACCTTTCAATGAAAAAAGCAAGGCAGAAATAAATGCGTGCCTTAAAAACGCTCGGATTTCTATATTTTCCGCAGGGAAAATGATTTTCAAACGTGACGAAAAAGACGAGAATATTTACTGGCTTTTATCCGGCGCCATTGATCTACTGGATGAAAAATTCGAGGCAAAACACCGAAAAGCAGAAGATACCACCGCCGAATACCCCATCGATAATAATAACCCCCATTTACTGACCGCTATTTCCACAAAAAAGACCCGCGTTCTAGTCCTGGCTCGATCAGAAATTGGTCTTGCAGCACTGAACAGCCCAAACCTCAGCCCGCAACCAGTCCCAGATACAGCTAACAGTAAAACAAATAGCGATAAAGAAAATAGAAATGAAGAAAAAATTGACTGGATGTCGGCGCTACTCAGTTCGCCGCTTTTTGAATTTATTCCACCGGTCAATATCCAAACGCTATTCAGCAAATTTGAAGAATTAAACTTCGATAAAGGGGACGTAGTTCTCAAGGAAGGCGAACCCGGCGACTATTTTTATGTTATTCATTCCGGCAGTGTCAAAGTCGAACGCAAAATCAACGGCAAAGATACTTTGTTGGCAAGACTAAATGCGGGGAACAATTTTGGTCAAGATGCGCTCATCAGCGCCGTGCCACGCAACGCCACCATTACAATGTTATCCAAAGGTGTACTTATGCGCCTGTCAGCGCCAGATTTCCAAAGCCTGCTAGTTCATCCCGTACTAGAAACGATCACCCTGGAAGAAACCATGGAAATGTATCACCAGGCCAATCCGAAAACCTATATTCTGGACGTTCGGACCCCAAAAGAATTTGAAGCAGACAAACTTACCGGCTCACAAAATGTCCCACTATTGCATCTAATCAACCGTAAAAACCTTTCCAAACTAAAAACCGAAGCAATTTACGTCACTCATTGTGATGGCAGCAACCGCGCCGAATTAGCCGCTTTCCTTTTAAACGAACACGGCTTCTCGGCTTATGTTTTAAAAAATTCTCCGTGATAAGTTATAATCCTACTTATTAATTAACCACCAATTAACCGCCGCAGACCAATTAGTGTGTAGTGGCGTCTAACGAGCTAGAACAATGAATTCCGACTGCCTGTTTTGTAAAATAACCCAACGCCAGATTCCAGCCGATATCGTTTATGAAGATGAGCTAGTTATTGCTTTCAAAGACATCACACCGCAGGCCCCCGTCCACCTACTAATCATTCCCAAAAACCACATCAGCACTATTAACGACGTCAAGTCTGACGACAAAGTTTTAATTGGTCATATGGTGCTATGCGCACAACAACTGGCCGACGAGAATGGCCTCTCAGAACCTGGCTATCGACTAGTCATGAACTGTAATCAACATGGCGGCCAAACAGTTTTTCATATCCATTTACACTTACTTGGCGGACAACAATTAACGGTTCTCGCCTGATGCATTCACGCTTAGACAGTCTAATTATCAATTTCGATGCGGCTTTACGGACCTGTGCCGGATCCATTGGTACTACAGCTCGACCATCGCCAGCAAGCAAACTAGATCAATCAGATCAAGGCGCCACGCTAGATGAGAAACAAAATGTCCTGGCGGCCAGACTAATGCGCGTCAATCATTGCGGCGAAGTCTGCGCTCAGGCACTTTATCAAGGCCAGGCATTAAGTGCTAAGTCGCAAAATATTAGTGATAGTATGAAACAGGCTGCAAAGGACGAACTAGATCACTTATCGTGGTGCGAAACCAGACTCAATGAACTCGATTCACATGTAAGCTATCTCAACCCTGTAATGTTCGGTTTGTCTTTTACAATGGGTCTATTAACGGGAAAAATGGGTGACAAAATAAGCCTCGGATTCGTTGCGGCCACTGAAGAAGGAGTGGGTCAGCATCTGGCCGAGCACCTTACCAGGTTGCCACCAGAGGACGCTCAATCCCGAGCGATATTGACCGCAATGAAACAAGATGAAATCCAGCATATGCAGGTCGCCGTCAAGCTCGGTGCGACACCCTTCCCGGCAACCATAAAAAAAATAATGCATCAAGCTTCGAAGCTTATGACCAAAACAACCTATTGGTTATAAATCTAGAAAAATAAACTTTAGCGCAACATAACCACCGACCCCTAATGCCATACTTTGCTTGTGGCAGGCTTTGCTGGGATCAGGCTTTGCTGGGATCATGCTTTGGCGGCGTCACGTTCAGAAATAGGCGGATGATAAATAATCTGCACCCGAGTTGCAGACGGATCCAGACAATAAAAACTTCTTGCGCCATCCCGATGAGTGCGCGGCTGGGTTAAAATATCTATCCCCTGTTTGGTTAGATATGCGTACCATTCGTCTACCGCTTCGATCTGATCAATAAAAAAACCAATATGGTCTAACTTGCCATTTTCAGGCAGCGTTACACTCCGATGTAGCGCCAGGTTATCGTTACCAGAGGTGAGGTAGACATTATCTGCATCTGGACGCCATTCCACCTCCATCCCCATGCATTCAGTATAAAACGCCTCTGTATCCTCAAACGCCTGTACGAAAAGCGCAACATGGCGTAAACCGGCCGTTTTTCTGGGACGCCGCATTATCTATTCCTCAGAAATCTCGTAACTATGAGTAATGGCAACACCTGCGCCAGCCAGCATAATAGACGCCGAGCAGTACTTTTCAGCCGACAGGTTTATCGCCCGTTTCACCAAATTTTCTTTAAGGTTTTTACCGCTGACCAAAAAATGAAAATGAATTTTGGTAAATACACTGGGGACTGTATCAGCCCGTTCGGCTTCAATTTGGGCAACGCAATCCGTAATCGATTGCCGCGACTTCTGTAAGATCGAGACTACATCAAAACTTGTACAGCCACCTACACCCATCAGCAGTAATTCCATAGGTCGAATACCAATGTTTCGCCCACCAGCAGAAGCTGGGCCATCAATCACCACAGCATGCCCGCTTTCAGATTCCGCCATAAAAGTGACGTTCTCTATCCATTTAATCGATGCTTTCATCAGAATCCTTACTTAATTGGAGGGTACAATGTTATCTTGAAGTGTTTTCAGCTACCACTCAGTACCATTTATTTGTCATTATATCAGCCATTTTCATTAACTGGTTGAGTTGCAACGGCTCTAGTCGTAACCTACGCATTGTTCAAACTACGGAATAATCTACTGAATTATGGCTAGTCTCCTGGACCCATCGACCGAATTCGGAAATATGAACGAGTTTTTGGCCTCCGCACATCGCAGAAAATACCCGCGAGGCAGCATTATCATCTTTGCCGGAGAAGATAGCGATTCAATTTATTTCATTACCAAAGGATCTGTTACCGTATTCATTGAAGACGATTCGGGACACGAGATCATTGTGGCCTACCTCAATGAAGGTGAATTTTTTGGTGAAATGGCGATGTTTGGTGACCGGAAAAGAACCGCATGGGTAAAAGCAAAAAACCAATGCGAAGTTGCTGAGTTAGGCTACGTAAAGTTTGCCGAATTAAGTCGTCGCGATTCAGGCATGTTATACAATCTAACCAGTCAACTCGCTGACAGGCTAACTAAAACAACGCGCAAGGTGAGTGACCTGGCATTTTTAGATGTTACTGGCAGAGTAGCGCGGGCATTACTCGATCTGAGCAAAGAACCTGACGCCATGACCCATCCAGATGGCATGCAAATTAAAATCACTCGGCAGGAAATTGGCAGGCTGGTTGGGTGTTCCCGTGAAATGGTCGGTCGAGTGCTAAAAACCCTTGAAGAACAAGGGCTGGTAAAAGCCCGGGGTAAAACCATGGTTGTTTACGGCACTCGTTGATGATTATTCGCAAACTGCCATTTGAGATTAAACCGAATATGCGCTAATTTCTCACTGTAGGCATTGATACAAACTTTACTAAAAACCTTAGAAAAACCTCCATTAAAAAACCTCCATTGAAAAACCTGGCCAGAAAAATATAGCCTGGAAAAATATAACCTGGAAAAATAATACCTAGAAAAATAGCGCCCGCAGTTTCTCGCCCGGTTCTTCTGCCCGCATAAAAGCTTCACCCACTAGAAAACTATAAACCTGATGGTCCAGCATTTGCTGCACATCCTCCTGTGTCGCAATGCCGCTTTCCGTCACCAGCAAAACCGAGCTGCTAATTTTTTGCATCAAGCTAAATGTCGTCTCCAGAGAAACATCAAAAGTGCGTAGGTTTCTATTATTTATTCCCAGTAAGTCCGGCTGTACTACCAACGCCCGTTGTAACTCAATCTCATCATGAACCTCCATCAGTACGTCCATTGATAAACGTTTCGCTAATTCATAGTATCCAGCTAACTGCGCATCATCCAGAATGCCCACAATCAGCAGAATACAATCAGCGTCAATTGAACGGGCTTCATATACCTGATATTCATCGACTATAAAATCCTTACGTAGCACGGGTAGCCGCACCGCAGCCCTTGCCTCAACTAAATATTTATTACTGCCCTGAAAAAACTTTTGATCGGTTAATACCGACAAACAGCTCGCTCCACCTGTAGCGTAACTTCTGGCAATATCGGCTGGCATAAAATCAGCCCGAATCACCCCTTTAGATGGCGAGGCTTTTTTAATTTCTGCAATCACTGCCGGTTTTTTTTGTTCCGTTTGCAAGGCCAATTGTTCCTTAAAACCCCTCACCGGCGCAGCATCTGCCGCCTTTTCAAGCAACAACCCCTGCGGCCAACGGTGTTTGTTCAGTTCAATTTCACGCCACTTTTCTGCCACTATTTTCTTTAAAATATCTGGCTTCATACGCCCTCTGCTATCTGACAGGTGAAATCAACAAAATCACGCATTTTCTCTTGAGCGAGCCCAGACCCTATCGCATCCTGAGCCATTTCAACCCCGGCTTTAAGATCTCCACATTGACCCGACAAATAGATCGCAGCACCCGCGTTAAGCACAACAATATTACTCGCCCCTTCATGGCTATCTGACAAGGCCTGATTTACAAGCTCCAAACTTTCTTTACTTGATGTTATTACCAGTTCTTGCAGCGAAGATTTCTTCAGACCAAACTCATCAGGAGAAATTTCATATTCGTGAATCTCATTATCTTTTAATTCGGCAATATAAGTTTTCGCTGAAATACTAATTTCGTCCAGGCCATCCTCAGAATGCACGACCATGGCATGCTTACTTCCCATCGCTTTAAGCACTTCTGCAATCGGCCGCAGCCAACATTTATCAAATACGCCCAGCAATTGTCGTTTTGCTCCTGCTGGGTTGGTCAAGGGCCCGAGTAAATTAAACAGCGTGCGCACTTTCATTTCCTTACGCGGACCAATAGCAAATTTCATTGCACTATGATGATTCAAGGCAAACATAAACCCTAACCCTACAAGGTCAATACACCGTTCAACCTGTTGCGCCGATAACATTATGTTTGCCCCAGCAGCTTCTAACAAATCAGCACTACCGCTGTTACTTGAAACACTACGATTGCCATGTTTGGCCACCCGTGCTCCTGCTGCAGCGGCAACGAAGGCGCTGGCGGTAGAGACATTAAACTTATTTTTACCGCTACCCCCAGTACCGCAGGTATCCACAAGATTTTCAATTTCAACCTGTACCGGTGTTGCCAACTCACGCATCACCGTAGCAGCGGCCACTATTTCATCAATCGCCTCACCTTTCATGCGCAAACCAATCATAAAACCACCAATCTGGGCATCGGTCGCAGCACCGGTCATCACCATTCGCATCACCGCCGTCATTTCATCTCGACTAAGATCTCGCCCGCCAACTACTTGCTCGATTGCTGTAGACATTTCCATTTTCGCACCCCTATTAAGCGCCGCTAGCTGCAGGTTTATCATCGCTTAGATTTTTTAAAAAGTTCGCCAGCAATTGATGGCCATGCTCAGTGAGTATTGATTCTGGATGAAACTGAACACCTTCGAGTAAATAGTCTTTATGCCTTACACCCATTATTTCATCCCGATGACCATCGATTTGAGTCCATGCGGTAATTTCCAGGCATTCGGGTAAAGATTGCTCTTCTACAATTAAGGAATGATAACGGGTGGCAATAAAAGGCATTGGCAAACCAGCAAAAACGCCTTTACCTGAATGAAATATTTCCGACGTTTTACCATGCATCACCTGTCTTGCTCTAATTACCTTACCACCCATCTTTTGGCCAATGGCCTGATGACCCAGGCAGATACCCAACAGAGGAATCTTACCGACGTATTTTTGTACCACCTCCAGAGAGATTCCCGCCTCGTTAGGCGTGCAGGGTCCAGGAGATACAACAATAACATCCGGTTGCATATGGTTTATTTCACTAATGGTTATTTCATCATTACGAAAAACCTGCACCTGTTCACCAAGTTCTCCAAAATACTGCACCAGGTTGTAGGTAAATGAGTCATAATTATCAATCATCAAAATCATTTGCTATCTCCTGCGCCGCGCTGGCCAACTACCAGCCTATCCTCACTGGTATTTTTTAATCGAGTATTTTCAACATTCGGCTGCGCGGCTAGGGTATTTTCCGCATCAGTATTAAAATCCAAACCGCACTCTGCCATTGCCGCCGCACGAAAAATTGATCGCGCCTTATTTATCGTCTCCTTCCATTCAAGGCGAGGAATTGAGTCAGCAACCACCCCCGCACCCGCTTGCACATATAATTTCATATCCTTTATTACCGCTGTACGAATGGCGATGGCGGTATCCATATTCCCATTCCAGGACAAATAACCTACAGCACCACCAAACACGCCCCTTTTTTCCGGTTCAAATTCATCAATAATTTCCAACGCCCGTACTTTTGGCGCGCCGCTCAACGTACCCACTGGCAAGGTCGCCCTGAGCAAATCCATAGCGGTGACACCCTTTTTAATCTTGCCATGGACGTTTGAAGCAATATGCATTACGTGAGCATAGCGTTCAACGGTCATCATTTCTGTTACTTCAATACTTCCCACTTCACACACCCGACCAATATCATTCCGCCCTAGATCAATCAGCATCAGGTGTTCAGCAATTTCTTTAGGATCAGCCAACAACTCCGTTTCCAGGAACTTATCCTCCTCCTCATCCTGCCCACGGCGCCGCGTTCCGGCAAGCGGACGCACGGTCACTTCGCCACCATCAAGCCGAGCAAGAATTTCAGGTGACGAACTAACAATATGAAAATCGCCCAAATCCATGAAGTACATATAAGGCGAGGGATTAAGCGACCGCAAAGCACGGTAAAGACTTAGCGGGTCAGACTCTAAGGTAACCGACATTCTTTGCGACAATACCACCTGCATCACATCACCGGCGACAATATAATCTTTGATCTTATCGACATCCCGTTTGAAATTTTCTTCGCCGTAGTTCGAAATAAAATCTTCCTCCCTAATTGCGGGACCTACAACGGTCTGCCTAACATCGTCAGGAATGTCGCTTTGCAAACGTTCTTCCATCTCTCCAAGGCGTTCACATGCCAGCGTATACGAATTCTCCTGGTTGGGATCGGCATGCGTAATGAGGTGGATTTTACCTTTCACACTGTCAAACACCATAACATCGTTAGAAACCATTAGCAGAATATCGGGTGTGCCGATAGTATCCCGCGGTTGACTATCGCGGATTCTACTTTCAACATATCTAACCGTATCATAGCCAAAATATCCCACCAGGCCACCAGTATAAATCGGTAAATTTTCCAATGGCGGATAACGATAGCCATGCAAAAAATCTTCCACATAGGCCAAAGGGTCATCATGGTGAAAACGCTCGATTACTCGGCCTTTTTCCTCCACTACAACTTCATAACCAAAGATCTTCAACACTTTTTCGGCAGGTAGGCCGACCATGGAATACCGCGCCCATTTTTCGCCGCCCTGTGCAGCCGACTCCAACAGGTAACTATATGCGCCTCTGGCTACTTTGATATAGCTGGAAAGTGGGGTATCAAGATCAGCAAGCACCTCCTGCGTAACAGGTATGTGGTTGTAACCTTGCGCAGCAAGGGCTGCAAATATCTCGGGGGTCATGGGTGTTCTCCAGCGATGATAGACGTTTTTGGGCAAGCACCCAGGGGAAACGGCGTAAAAAAACGTGTGAATAGTGTTAGATCACCATCGCCAGGACAGGGAAGAGCGGGTATGCCAGTTGACTCTTTTCACTGGATTCATGTTAACGATTCAGATTGTTATATGAAATTATATGCCTACAAAATATAGGCAAGGATATCAACTCAGCTTAATGCAGTCAGTGCCGCTAATCAACTCTCAGTGTTCGTCAATATGAGATGCAACCGACTGAATTTCACGTTTCATAGCAGCGATAGTTTTTGCATAATTGCCCGCGCCAAAAATTGCCGAGCCTGCCACAAAGGTATCGGCGCCTGATTTTGCAATTTGAGCAACATTATCAATCTTGACCCCGCCGTCGATTTCAAGCCTGATATCACGATCCACGGCATCAATACGGCGCCTGGCTTCCTGCAATTTTTCATGGGTAAACGGAATGAACTTTTGCCCGCCAAAACCTGGATTAATCGACAATATAAGTACCATATCAATTTTCTCCATAACATAATCCAGATAACTTAAAGGCGTCGTCGGGTTGAATACCAGGCCACATTGACAGCCACCTGATTTAATTAATTCCAACGATCGGTCAATATGCTCGCTAGCTTCAGGGTGGAAGGTAATATAAGTTGCCCCAGCCTCAATGAAATCACCAATAATCCTGTCTACAGGCTTCACCATGAGATGCACATCAATGGGCGCCTTAACGCCATGTTTGCGCAACGCTTTACATACCATAGGGCCTATAGTCAGATTGGGCACATAGTGATTATCCATTACATCAAAGTGAACTATTTCCGCGCCGGCTTCTAGTACGTCATCAACTTCCTGACCAAGACAGGCAAAATTTGCCGATAAGATTGATGGCGCTATTTTTGCTTCCATAGATGAATATCCTATTTTTACTAAAAAATACCAAAACTATTACTAAAACTATTACTAAAAAACAAATTTTTGGGAACTGACTTCAAAGCACTATACAGCTGAGCTCTCTCGTATGCAGTAGAGACTGTATATCTTATCTAATCAACGTTTGAACAAGGCTTAATTACGCCTATTTAAATAAAGGCGGTATCAACTGCGAACGCCAAATTCAGTCGTGATGTACTAGTATAGGTTTTATTTTCTCATAACCTAAGCCTTGCTTAAACCCATATTGGCAATCTCTCCGCAGCGCCTTTGTCGACCGCAACCCTCAACAAAGGCAGACCTTGCTGCATCCCTTGCCTACCTCTTATCACATTATCACACCGCTAAGTTCGGACAATATCGATAAAACAAACATCGATAACAAGCTATCTATACTAGTAGCTATGCATCTATTCATGACATTGTTTTTATTATTCACATTTCTGCCTTACGCTAGCGCTATAACATTAGATATCGAATATCAGCACTACACGCTGCAGAGCAGTGAACTGGGTCAAAAGCTGAATTTTGAAGTCGACTTTTTCTTTGACAAAACCGGCGTCCCTCAGGGCGGAATCATCCTGACCTACAACGAAGCCATGACTCATCAAGCAAAAAACCTGGGTTATGTCCTGTCTCAACATGGCTGGTCAGTGGTTACCGCCCAACTAAGTACCGAGCCAACAACACCTGCGCGCACCCGAAACCCGATCCAGCCCATAAAGTTCACTCAAGATATCGACACCGCAAACAAACCAGATACCACAGAGACAGACCAGGCAAGTGAGCCGAATGGTTCAACAGAGTCCGATGCACCGCAGACTGAACCTGCAAGCAGTGAACCTTCCGCAAAACTCACTGCCAACTCGGCCGAATCAAAAATAAACCCGCCTAAGCAGCTGACCGAACCACCGGCACCCGGCCTTACGCCCCGCGCCAAACCGGTGAACCAGCTTGCAGCTATTATAGATTTTATGGAACAACAAAAAGGCCAGTTAAATCTGGTTTTCCTTTCATTTAATCAATCCTGGATAGCTGTTTGTGAGCTTATTCAGCAACGTCCTTTCCGACTCAACAACGTATATGGCATGGTATTAGTTGATGCAAAAGACAGTCAATCGATGACCGACATGCCCGCTGCAATGCCAATTCTTGACATCAATATATTGCCATCTGCCGCATTTGCTTTCAAAAACAGGAAAACTGCCGCGCGACGTCTAAAATTTTTAAACTATCAGCAGGTCAATCTTCAGTCTTTCCAGCGAACGACCGATTTCGAGGAAGATATATTGGTAAAACGCATTCGAGGCTGGCTAAAAATCAACGTCAAAGGTATGGAAGTGGAAAAGCGATAGTGCGCAATAATCAATGAGCCCCAACCACATCGCTATTTTTTGCCCTTTCTCTATTAGGCACAAATCTGCACCAGGCGCCCTTAATACCGCCCGGACGGTCTATCGTTGCTGTTAAATCTGTAGTTGCTGATAACGTGCCGGCGTACCCACATCTGTCCAGGACGATATAATATGCTCTCCAGACACATTACCATGCCGAATCCCCTTATCGAATAAGTCACGTAAAGGCCAGGGCCCATCTCCAACTGAGGCAAAGAAAGCAGGATCAAAAACACCCATACTGGACCAGGTCAATTTGACCCCTTGATGACCTAACATACCGGCCTGATCAAGTGAAAAATCCCCTTCGCGATGATGCCCAGGGTTATCCACCATCATCAAATGGGCATCGTGCTTTAGATCAATTTTAGCCAACTTAGCGAAATCATAATCGGTAAATATATCGCTACTGATAACGGTAAACGGTGCATCACCTATCATCGGCAAAGCTTTTTTAATGCCGCCAGCGGTTTCCAATAACACCGGCTCCAACGAGTAATGAACTTTTAATCCGTATCTCGAACCATCACCTATACGCGCCTTGATCAACTCACCCAGGTAATGCAGGTTAATTACTACTTCGTCAAAATTGGCCTGAGCAAGTTTAATGAGATGATGTTCGATAAGAGGTTTACCCTTTACTGGCAGCAAAGGCTTCGGTATATCACGGGTCAACGGCAACATACGGGTACCCATCCCAGCTGCCAGAAGCATTGCCTTCACGTTATATGCACAGGAATATAAACCCGAGAATGCACTGGGAAACGTTTCAGAGAACAGTATTCATAGGGTTTTTTATTAGACAACTTACAAAAAATTTGACTCAAAATGGCAGGCCTCAGATAATTTTTGGTGGCACTTTTTCTTCTGTATTTTTCTTCCGCATTTTTCTCTTCGCCCAATATCTATTCAATTTTTACTCAGCATTTTAATCAACGCAGGCTCAACATCTGCTTTCAACCAAAGGCCAAATTCTACTAATTCAGGATACAATTGTGCCACTTCCAACATATATTCGATGACCCTTGGAATATCGCCGAGATAACCTTGTTTACCATCCCGCAAATAAAGCCGAGAGAAAATACCTGCGCACTTTAAATGACGTTGCAGCCCCATTAAATCAAACCATTTCAGAAATTGCTCAAAATTTACGCTTTGGTTCAACTGCTGCCAGAACGCTCGAACCCAGGTAATTACCTGCTCACGACTAAACCGCCAATAACAGTCCTTTAGCAATGAAACAAGATCGTAGGTCATTGGACCGAAAACAGCATCCTGAAAATCAATAATACCAACACCAGGTTGTAGGTCATCTATTACCATTAAGTTTCGAGCATGATAATCGCGATGCACAAACACCTGTGGCTGGGCCTCAGCACTGCTCACCAGGCCCACATACAGCGCTGATAAGTTAGCACTTACTTCCGTCGTAAGCGTTATTTTCAAATATCTATCTAGAAACCAGTTTTCAAACAAACTCATTTCAGCCTGTAGTAGTTGCGCACTGTAGACAGGCAGCCCCGCAACATCAACAGTCCACATTTTGACCAACGCAGCCATCGCCTGCTGATAGAGATAAGCAACATTATTTGCCGCTATATCATTTGTCTCTGCGTCTTCGAGCTGTACAACTTTTACAGCGCCGTCAGTGATAATCGGCGACCCAACATCCAACTGTGCCTTCAGCTCGTCAAGATAGAGACGATTGCCAAAGTCTGCCAGGAGCATAAATCCCTGATCAAAATCAGTCGCGAAAACCTCAGGCACTTGCAAACCTGCAAGGGCCATTCTGTTTGCTACAGCAACAAAAGCTTTACTATTTTCATGTTTTGGTGGCGCATCAACCACAATAAGCGACCCCGTATCAGTCTCCGCTCTATAATAACGCCGGAAGCTTGCATCATCAGAAACAGGCTTAAGTATGAAATCCGCAGCCACAGAATATTGCAATACATTAAGCTGCTTTTTAACCCATTCATTGAGTTGCGCTTCACGCGTTAGATCTAACATGTAATTTCTCAGGAAATATAACCTGACCTTATAAGATGAATGATTTATTATCTCCTATCTTGTTTGCTCGACGCCAATTCTCAAGGCTAAATTTGTTATGTTGAAGGGGCTTTCCCTCATTAAATTACTATTAACCGTATCGCTTTTCCTTAAAGTGCTGCTCATTAAATTAACTTTCTTCAAAGTGACTCTCTTTAAAGTGACTCTCTTTAAAATACAGCAACCAATTGAGGTACCTCAGGTGATCCGGTTAGCCTACCTTCGCTTGTCCGCTGCATATAGCCGGGTCAAATTCAACCGCCTGTCTGGCAAGGTATCCGTGCTGTTTATATTGACCAGCATAACAACAGCAAGCCTGGCTGAAACCCAGCCCGAACAATTTGTCACCACCAAAAGGCTTAACTATCAAACAGCTGCAGAAATTGACTGGCGACCAGCAGCAGAATTGTCTGAACAGCAGCAGGCAGTATTGCCCTACTTCTGCCCAGGCCAATACGTTGAAAGAAAGGTCAAGTCCGCAGCTGATCCACAAACCATTAATGCCGACGCTGACCGCGGCCTCTATTTAGAAGGCCAGTCAATGACTTTATTTGGCGACGCAGTGCTGGTACAGGGCACCCAGGAAGTTCGATCGCCTCGTATTATCCAGAATGACCAAACTAAAATTACGGAAATAGACGGTCCGCTGCAGATCCGAGATATTGGTTTGTTGCTCACTGGTGAGCATGCCACGCAAGATATGGCAAATGGCAGCGGCACCATAGACAAGGCTACATTTTTGCTCCACGAATCTAATATGCGAGGTAATGCAGCACAAATCACTCGCCAGGCTTCCGGTCATATTGTGTTAGACGTCGCCACATTAACTCGCTGCGAACCCAACAATAATATTTGGCAACTGGATAGTAAAACGGTGCGATTAAATATCCCCGAAGGGTTTGGAACAGCGAAAAACGTCACCATCCGGATCAAAGAACGACCCGTAGCCTACTTTCCATATTTTCGATTCCCACTGAATAAGCAACGTCTTTCTGGGTTTCTTATGCCTAATATAGGCTACGATTCTGATGGTGGAACCGACATCAATATCCCGTACTATTTCAATCTGGCACCAAACTATGACGCAACTTATCAATTCCATAGCCTGTGGAAAAGAGGGTTCATACATGATGGTCAGTTTCGGTTTAAATCGCGCCGAACTCTAAATGAAATTAATGCCGCTTTTTTATCCCGGGATGATGTATATGACGATCGTTTGCTGCTCGATCAAACCTCTAGCGAAACAGATACAACCATGCTGCAACCACCAGAATTTGAAAAGCAGGACCGCTGGCTGCTCAACATCAAACACCAGGGCGGCGGGTCTTCGCGATGGAAAACATCCGTCAACTACAGCGCAGTATCAGATACTGATTACCTGCATGACATCGGCGGCGATGTTAATTCTTCAGCTGTAGCGCAGTTTCTAAACCCCGTAGACTCAAGTTTCACTGATAATAGAACAGCAGTATTAGACCGCATTGGACAGGTACAGTATCGCGGCGAAGCCTGGAATACGGAATTAACCATACACGGGTTCCAGACACTGGACCCTGAAGGTACCGACCAGTACACCAAATTGCCAGAGCTAAAAACTGACTGGAGCCAAACACTTGGTGCGCTTAACCTCTCTTTAGATCTGCAATACACTTTCTTTGACAAAGATAATACCAATGTCGCCGGGCTCGATGGGATCATCGGCGAACGCGCCGTTGCGGAACTGGAACTAGCCTGGCCATTGCAAGCTATTTGGGGATATCTTGAACCTGGTATTGGCCTGATACATAGAAAATACAATTTGGACGATAGCCCCATTGCCAGTCGTGCTAATCCAGAAATAACAACACCCCGCTTTTCAATTGACAGCGGTTTGTATTTTGATCGCTTTTTTAAATGGAACAAAATCGGCATTCAACAAACCCTGGAACCGCGACTTTATTTCCTCTATGTAGAACAGGATGCCCAGGACGATCTGCCGACATTTGATGCCGGCGCTTCAACCCCAAGTTATGGTGCATTATTTAGACCAAATCGGTTTTCAGGCTATGACCGCCTTGGCGATGCTCGTCACGTTAGCCTGGGGATCACAACGCGGTTCCTGTCAGAGACTACAGGGGCTGAATTTATTTCCATCAGCATTGGCCAAACCTACTATTTCAAAGACCGTGAAGTCATTTTTCAACCAAAAATCGCCGACGACCCATCCAGCCGAGAATCTGCACTTTTTGCCGAAGCTCGGCTACGCTTCTCTAATCAACTCAGCATTTCAGGCGCATTTGAGTGGGAACCCGATGCAAACCGTTCAAACAGAGGCACATTAACGCTAAAATATGATAATCAGGATAGAAAAATCATTAACCTTAGCTATATCTATATTTCACCAGACGTTGAAGCCGCCAACCTGTTGAATAAGTCAGAAGAATCCGATCTGAGCTTTATTCTGCCGTTGGTCAGCCTCAAATCACGCCAGCAAACTAACTGGAGCCTCATTGGTAAATGGAACTTTGGCTGGGATGATAACCGCACCATCGAGTCATTTTTTGGTATTGAATACAATGATTGCTGCTGGAAATCCAGACTGATTATCAGACGGTTCCTAAAGCAACCGAGAAATATCACCAGGTTAATTGATGACCCCGAGGCAGCAGGCGAATTCATAGAACTTACCCGATTCCAAACACCTTCTGATGTCGGCATCTTTTTCGAATTCCAACTCAAAGGACTCGCCACATTAGGCAAGCGACTCGACTCTTTACTGGACGACGGCATCACCGGTTATAGGGAACGAGAAGATAAAATAGGTTTATAAATGAACATGAAAAACAGCTTTTTAACATTATTTTCGGCGCTGATCTTTTTGATAGCGACACAACCCGTCCATGCGGGACTTGTCATCCTTGATGAAATAGGCGCTATTGTAGACGAAGACGTCATTATGACTTCTGAAATTGAAATTCGACGCAAAGCAATAAAAGCCCAGCTATCAAACAGCAAACAACAATTACCACCAGAGGCAGCGCTCAACAAACAAATCATTGAACGCCTGGTGGTCGAAAGCCTCCAGCTGCAAATGGCGGAGCGAGCTGGGGTTCGAATCAGTGACGAAGAATTAAATGATGCCATGCTTAGAATTGCCGATCAAAATCAGATGTCTTTGGCCGAATTTCAACAGGAACTTATAGGAGAAGGCCTTTCTTATATCGACATGAGAAACCAGGTGCGCCGCGAAATTTCAATCAGTCGCGTTCAACAAGGGGTCATGCGACGTAGAATCCAGATCTCTGAACAGGAAATTAAAACCTTTCTTGCCTCGGAATTGGGCAGCACTATCACAGCAGATGAATATCGGTTAGCGCATATTCTGTTACCTTTTCCAGAAGATGCTAACTCAAGCCAAATTCAAACTGTCAAAACGCAAGCCATGGCTTTAATCCAAAGTATCAATGATGGCGCAGACTTCAAAAGTCTCGCCCTGACTCAGAGCGCAGCCACAAATGCCAACGATTTTGGTGACCTGGGGTGGCGTAAAGCGATCCAATTACCGACCATATTTGCCGATGTCGCACTCACCATGCAGCCCAATGACATCGACGGGCCGATTAAAAGCGGTAGTGGCTACCATATCATTAAAATGTTAGACAGACGCGGCGCTACAGCAGAAGGGCAGGTACCTCAAACCCAGGTACGTCATGTTCTGATCACACCTTCTGAAATAAGATCCGAAAGTGAATGTAAGGAATTTGCCGAGACCCTACGCGAAGAAGTTATCCAGGGTCGACCATTCGAGGAAATCGCCACATTGCATTCCGATGACCCTGGTTCAGCATTAAGCGGCGGCGACCTTGGCTGGAGCCGAAGAGGCATCTTTGTCCCTGAATTTGAAGATCACCTACTAAAAGCCGAAATCGATGAAATATCGGGCGTTTTCCGTACCGTGCATGGATATCATTTTCTACAGGTTACTGGACGTCGTATTGAGGACTTTAGCGAAGTGTTTAAACTGCGGCAGGCCGAAAACTTTTTACGTAGCCAAAAATTTGAAGAAGAACTTCAAAGCTGGCTAATGGAAATCCGGGAAGACGCATTTGTCGAAATCCGCATCTAGACCCATCCTTGCCATCACCCCCGGTGAACCTGCCGGTATAGGGCCAGACCTTGCACTTTCCGTTGCGCGACACGCAATCAAACAGCATATCAAAGGCGCAAATAAGCCCCGGCTACTGCTGATTGCTGACCCAGACTTACTGCATCAATGTGCCAGGTCACTTCATTTCCCTACAGTCCCCATCAATACGCTCAATAATATGGACGATTGGAACGAACAGGCAATCAATGTTTATCCCATAAAACTAAGGACACCTTCAGTGGCGGGCAAACTAAACCCGACCAATGCCCACTACGTCCTGGAAACGCTAGAATTGGCGGTGACTTTATGCCTGTCAGGCATTTGTCAGGGTATGGTTACTGGCCCAGTACATAAAGCCTGTATCAACGATGCCGGCATCAGTTTCTCAGGACATACGGAATGGCTGGCAGCACGCATGGGCCAACCACAGGTTGTTATGATGCTAACAACCCCCAGTTTAAAGGTCGCATTGGCGACAACTCATTTGCCACTCAGAGAAGTTGCTGATGCCATTCAAGGTCCAGCACTAGAGCAAACCTTAGCTATTCTGCATAAAGAACTACAGCAACACTTTGGCTTCGACGAGCCAAAGATTTTGGTATGCGGCCTTAATCCCCATGCGGGAGAAAACGGCCATATGGGCCGAGAGGAAATCGATATTATAATACCCGCGCTCGCAGCAGCCAAAACAGCCGGCATTCATGTTTCCGGCCCCGTACCTGCAGATACAGCCTTTACCGAGAAAAGCCTCTCGAACACAGATATCGTACTTGCCATGTTCCATGACCAGGGCCTTCCAGTATTGAAACACCAGGGATTTGGCCAGGCCGCTAACGTCACTCTTGGGTTGCCCATCATTCGCACCTCTGTAGACCACGGCACCGCACTGGAACTCGCGGGCTCAGGCAACGCTGACGATAATAGTCTGCGCACTGCTATTGAATGCGCAGCGTCAATGGCAGATTGCGCTGCGCATTTCAGCTCATCAACATTTCAACTCGCCAATAACGATATTACACCCCGGGATTGATATGGCCAAAATACGTGCACGGAAAAGGTTTGGTCAAAATTTTTTGCATGACAAACATTTAATCCACAAAATAATACAAACCATCAATCCCCAGCCTTCTGACCATATTATCGAAATAGGTCCAGGACACGGGGCACTAACAGAACACCTGGTTCAGTCTGGTTGCAATCTACAGGTGATTGAGATAGACCGCGACCTTGTAGCTGAGTTAGGCCTGAAGTATCCCCAACTTAATGTTATTCAGGCAGATATTCTAAAATTCGACTTTAAGACTATTGCCACGGATACACCATTTAGAATCGTTGGTAATCTACCGTACAATATATCCACACCGCTATTATTCAAGCTATTTAAGCAAAACACGTTAATTCATGACATGCACTTTATGATGCAACTTGAGGTTGTTGACCGAATGATCGCCGGGCATTCTACCCCTGACTACGGGCGCCTTTCAGTGATGACCCAATACTATTGCACAGTAAATAAAATGTTTTCGGTACCAGCCGACGCATTTATCCCTAAACCCAAGGTAGTTTCAGCAATTGTACGGCTGGCGCCAAAGAACCAGTCAAAAATCGAAACAAATATTTCTTGCCTGGAAAAAATTGTTTTGCAGGCATTTAGCATGCGCCGCAAAACCATTCGCAACGCCCTCAAAGGGTTTGTTAGCGAAGCCGATATTATTACCCTAGGCCTTAACCCCAAGAGCCGTCCTGAAAACCTCAGCCTTGCCAACTATGCAACCATAGCCAATTACGCTACTCAGCAGGAGTAGCGTAATTGGCTACCTACGCGATTGGCGACCTACAGGGCTGCTTTACTGAACTACAAAATCTGCTCAAGCTTATTAATTTTAATTCACAACACGATGCACTATGGTTTGCAGGCGACCTGATAAATCGCGGCCCCAATAACCTTGAAACCATTCAGTTCATTAGATCACTGCCACATACCAAAATTGTTCTTGGTAATCACGACCTGCATTTTTTAGCCGTCGCAACAGGGGTCGCAAAAACAACCCGCGGTGATACTCTGGATGATTTGCTGGATGCACCGGCACTGCCTGATATCATCAACTGGATGCGTCAACTGCCACTCGCCTATTTCGATAGCAGCTTCAATTACTTGCTAGTGCATGCCGGAATACCGCCAATCTGGCATGTCAGCGAGGCACTGCAATATGCAGAAGAAGTGGCCAATATTCTAAAGGGCAACAACTATCAGGAATTTCTAACCAGAATGTATGGCAACCTGCCCGACCTCTGGTGTGATTCTCTGCATGGCTGGGAACGTTTGCGATTGATTACAAATTACCTGACTCGAATACGCTTTTGTAACCAACAGAGCAAAATTGAATTGACGCACAAATCAACTAAGCCGCCACCGGGTTATAAACCATGGTTCGATTTTCCACGAACCAATAAAGAACGCATTTTATTTGGCCACTGGGCGGCGATAGAAGGGATTACCGGTAAGGCCAATATAATTGCCCTTGATACTGGCTGTGTCTGGGGCAGAAAGTTAACAGCCTTCCGGCTGGACGACCAACAACTATTCTCTGTGCCGGCGGTAATGCCGGCATAAGATTAAATTAGCAGCCTGACACGCAGTCCGTATAGACTAACTAACGATCCTATATTCGCTCAACCTGGCGGATTTTTCTCCCGCTGAATGGCCCGGTAGCCGATATCTGTCCGCCACATCGCATCTTTAAATTGTATACCGCCGAGCATTTTATAGGCATGATCTCGGGCATCAGCGACACTTTTCCCCAATGTAGTTACGCCAAGCACCCTACCGCCATTGGTGACTAGCTTGTCATCCTCAAGCCTTGTACCCGCATGGAAAGTTTTATGCTCATCTTGCTCAAGGGCAATACCCGTAATTTCATCACCTTTTTGGTAATTTGCAGGATAGCCGCCAGCGGCCAGAACGACAGTAAGCGCAGTACGAGCATCAAATTCTATTTCTTGGCCAGCTAATTTACCATCGATAGCATCCATACATAACTGCCCAAGGTCTGACTGCATACGTATCATAACGGGTTGTGTTTCAGGGTCACCAAATCGACAATTAAATTCAATCACCCTGGGATTGCCGTCTTGATCAATCATCAATCCTGCATAAAGAAAACCCGTATAAGCATTACCTTCTTTTTTCATACCAGCAACCGTAGGCATAATGACCTCGCGCATAATTTTATCATGCACCGCTGGTGTCACCACTGGCGCTGGCGAATACGCGCCCATACCGCCGGTATTCGGGCCCTTATCACCATCATAGGCTGCTTTATGATCCTGCGACGAAGCAAACGGAATGGCATTTACGCCATCACAAATAACAATAAAACTGGCTTCCTCGCCCTGTAAAAACTCCTCAATAACAACCAACGCACCCGCCTCACCAAATAATCGGCTATCTAGCATATCTCTGATGGTTTTTTCTGCCTCAACCTGGTCTGCAGCTATCACGACACCTTTTCCTGCGGCTAAGCCGTCAGCTTTTATAACAATAGGTGCCGTTAGCGTATGGGTATAAGCCACAGCCGCTGCAGTATCCGAAAAACTACGATAATCTGCTGTGGGTATATTATGCCGCAACATAAATTCCTTGCTAAAGCGTTTCGAGCCTTCAAGCTGAGCAGCCATCTTTGTCGGCCCAAAACATCGCAAACCAGCGGCTATAAATTCATCGACCGCCCCGGCAACCAGTGGCGCTTCTGGGCCGATAATTGTTAGATCGATTTTTTCCTGCCTGGCAAATGCAATTTGGCCTGCAATATCCATTACATCGAGATCTATATTGCGCAATTTTCCGTCGTGATTAGTGCCGCCATTGCCAGGCGCAAGGAAAACCGTTTCAACCGCGCTTGATTGTGCTGCACGCCAGGCCAATGCATGTTCCCTGCCGCCAGATCCAGTAATTAAAATTCTCATAAACTGCTCTTTATTTTTTCCAGTAGTCTGGACCAGAAGTTAGTGCCTGAAATGACGCATCGCGGTGAACATCATCGCTATACCGGCTTCATCTGCGGCAGCGATTACCTCACTATCCCGTACCGAACCGCCCGGCTGGATAACCGCTGTAATACCAGCTTCTGCCGCAGCATCAAGGCCATCTCGAAAAGGGAAAAAGGCATCTGATGCCATCACTGAACCGGGTACTACCAGCGCCTCGTCGGCGGCTTTTATACCGGCTATTTTTGCACTATACACCCGACTCATCTGACCGGCGCCGACGCCAATGGTACGACAGTCTCTAGCATATACAATGGCATTTGATTTAACGTATTTGGCAACTGTCCAGGCAAAAACCAGATCTCGTTGCTCGTTAGCTGTAGGAGCACGGGCAGACACTACCTTAAGGTTTGATTGTTCTAGCAAAGATAAATCTGCGGTTTGTACTAGCATGCCGCCCATGACTTTCTTATAACTCAATTCGTTCTGCCGATCGGTTGCACCCACCAGCAACGCCCCGCACTCTAGAACACGCACATTTTTGCGCTGCGCGAATATCGCTTTAGCTGCAGCATCAATTTGCGGTGCAATAACAACTTCAACAAACTGTTTATCTATAATATCTTCAGCAACTTTCGCTGAAACTGAACGATTAAAAGCAATGATACCGCCGAAAGCAGACGTTGGATCGGTTTCAAAAGCCAATCGATAGGCGGCACCAATATTATCAGCCACAGCAACCCCGCATGGGTTTGCATGTTTAACAATAACACAGGCAGGCTCTACGAAGGCCGCCACACATTCTAAAGCGGCATCCGTATCGGCAACATTATTATATGACAGCGCCTTGCCATTGCTCTGATTTGAAGTTGCTACGGTACCGGTCGAAGAACCTGCTCCGATAACCTCTGCATCAACATAAAAAGCTGCTTGCTGGTGAGGGTTTTCCCCGTATCGCATAGTTTCCTGTTTTACATATTGACGAGTAATAGTACTCGGAAATAAATCAACACTATTTGACTCAGGTTCGACACCCGCCAGATAATTAGAAATGGCGGCATCATAACGCGCCACATGCGCAAAAGCTTTCACCGCCAATTTGAAGCGGGTTTTATGACTTAACGAGCCGTTATTGGCAGCCAACTCGTCAATCACCATAGAATAATCCTGCACATCAACCACGACAGCTACACTGGCAAAGTTTTTTGCCGCACTGCGCAGCATTGCCGGACCACCAATATCGATATTTTCAATAGCATCAGCGAAACTTCCTCCCTGCCGAGCGACGGTTTGCTCAAAGGGATAAAGGTTAACCACCAACAAATCAATCGCCGATATTTCATTTTTAGACATTATATCAACATCAATGCCAGTGCCGTCTGCATCCCTTCTGCCTAATAGGCCCCCATGGACTTTGGGATGTAAAGTCTTGACCCTACCATCCATCATTTCAGGGAACCCGGTATAATCGGACACCTGCTGCACAGACACAGCATTCTCTTCCAGTAATTTATAAGTACCGCCCGTTGATATAACGTGAACCTTGTGTTTGATTAATGCTGCGGAGAGAGTCGCTAACGCTGATTTATCTGAAACACTAATGAGCGCTGTACGAATTTGGATATCTGGCCCTGAAGCTGGCACAGGTTTTGACATGGGAAATTCCACCATTCAAGATCAGCGCCAGGATATAGCGCCATAAAAAAGAAAAAGGACGGCAGTACCGTCCTTAAATCGCTGGTGGGGAAGTTTACACCCCCGAAGGGGCAAAAGGAATGCTTAGAGTAAACCGTACTTTTCTAATTTTTTGCGCAGGGTACCACGGTTCAAACCAAGTATTAACGCAGTCTGGCTCTGATTATTATTCGTTCTTTTGAGCACATGCCTCAACAGTGGTGCTTCCATCTCGGACAAAACTAGTTGATACAAGTTGGTCACCTGCTGATCATCCATTGTGTCCATATAACTGCTCACGGCTTTTACCACAAAATCTGCCAGGCTCTCGCTGGTTTCATTGATCACCTCTGGCTCAATGTATTCTTCCTCGGAAATTGCTACTTGAAACGCTGTCATTTTTTCCTCTCCGGACTTAAATCCAATTAATGACTCATATCGTTGCGATGAGTCGTTTTTAATACCTAAAATACATAGCGCTTAGAAAACATAGCCTTAGAAAACGCAGCTTTTAAAAAACAAAGCTTTTAGAACACAAAGCTTTTAGAAAACACAGCCTCTGGCTATTAAAACCAAACCCGCAATTCAGCTTAATATTTGCTGAACCGTGATAATGCTTTCCTGCAATCAACTCGCTTTCCTGCAATCAACTAAAGGTACCTACGGCATTGATTTCAATCCCATTAAAAATCATATTTATAGCTTCCAATTGCTCTGTCAATGTCACCAAAGTATTAAAATGTTTGATAAAACTTCGTCTGGATGGGAAATCTGACATCTTGCCAAAATACCAACCCACATGTTTCCTGGCTATTCGCGGCCCCATCACCTCACCATAAAAAGATGATAGACAATTTAGATGTGCCACTAGCTGGCGCTTTATCTCACTTGATTCTGGTTTTTTTTTAAATTGCCCAGATCCAAGGTAATGATCAATCTGGCTGGCTAACCAGGGCCGACCCTGAATCGCCCGACCAACCATCAAAGCAGCCGCCCCGGTACGCTGTAATACCTGCTGCGCTTTAATCTCGGTATCAATATCGCCATTCGCCACAACGGGGATATTCACCGCTTCTACCACCTGCCGAATAGCCTCATAATCCACTTCCCCCTGAAACTTACAGGCCCGTGTCCTACCATGAACGGTAAGCAGTTGAACGCCTTCCTGTTCTGCAATGTGCGCAATTTTAGTCGCATTAATTTCATCTCGTGACCAGCCCAGGCGGATTTTCAAGGTGACCGGCACAGTAACCGCTGCCACGACTGCCTTTAATATCTGAGCGACTAATTTTTCATCTCGCAACAACGCCGAACCAGCCGCTTTATTACATACTTTTTTCGCCGGGCAGCCCATATTAATATCGATAAAATCCGCCCCAAAACCCTGATTGACCGTGGCAGCCTCAGCCAACATCATGGGATCTGCACCGGCGATTTGTACCCAGCGTGGCCCCGGCTCATCCTGAAACCGCAGTCGATTGGCGGACTTTCTGGTATGCCATAAACGCTGATCGCTAGTTACCATTTCTGATACCAGCCAATGAGCACCGTTGGCTCGACAAAGGTTACGGAATGGCTGATCTGAAACACCTGCCATAGGCGCAACAACAACATTACTGCTATGCTCAAAAGCACCAATTTTCAAGAGTCGTTACCTTCACAAGTGAGCTTCATAGAAATAAATAATAGAAAGGGATAATAGAAAGGGGCAATAGAAAAAATTTGCCATGGGTAAAACATCAGCTGCAATCAGGGCGCCAGTACAACTAAAGAATAGCTGACAGCTTTAATACCCGGATCAACAATCTCCAACGACAAACGTATTTCAGTATTAGCAGGAATGAAACGTAAACCGACCATTTCACCACCAAGGTATTCCGCAGGTAGCAGTTTTCTGGAGGCAAGAATTCGGCCGTTAATACTTCTAAATCGCAGTTTTAGTCTTGGCAATAGCTGTCTATAAGGTGCTGCATTTTTTACGATTGCATCAATAATCAACGCATTGTCATTGCCTTGATGGCTTCTGATGACAAGATCAGTTGCAGTCAGTGCCTGAACATTTTGAAACTCTTGCAATTGACAGTCGATAATTTCGCAGGCCCTTATATAATAACTTCTGAGCGAAATATCCTGAGACAGGCTGTGCATGTTAAACCAAAGATACTGGCCCAACAACAATAACAACAACAGCAAATTGAAACTGCACCAACCTAAATACTTCAGTATAGAGGCCAGCTTCAGGCTGGGTTCAGATTCGACAACATCCACCTCTGGCTCATCAGCATCCAACTCAAATTCAAGCTCAAATCCAGCCAAAGGAGACAGATCCTCTAGCGCTTCTACTGAATCAGCTGTTACTGAATCAGCTGTTACTGAATCAGCCTCTACTGAATCAGATCGTGGTCCGGCGAGGGCAATATTATCCGCCAAAGCTGGATCTACTAATGCAGGGCCCACTAATGCGTCTACTTCCGGTTCGTTGACCGCTGCAACAGCCGCTGATTCAAAGGCATCCTGCTGATCGACTGAATTAAGTTGCTCAGGGCCCATCACTCGGACTTCGACACTGACATCCTGGGCAACTGACGCGGTTATATTTTCTGTTGTTTCAGTCGAGTCTGCAGGCTCGTTTAACCCAGTTACACCCGCTAGCGCGGTGGCCATTGGCTCAGCAATCATTAACTCCGCAGCGGTCTGATTCGATTCAACATGAATTACTGGAATTTGAATTTCCGCCGGCCCAACCCTGTCGGCTTGAGTATGCAGTAGGGACCTGGCCGGTTCTGCCAGAGCAATCTCGGGTCCGACGACATCCGCTAAAGATTGTACCGCCTGCTCGTCAACAACAAGCTCTTCAGCTTCTATCTGCTGACCCTGTGCATCAAACTCAACCGCTTCAGTCGCAATGAATGCCTGCCCATCAAAAATGGTTAAACAGGCACCACATCGAACCGCACCTTCTGCCGCATTTAATTGTGCGTGCGTGATATTAAATGCGGTCGCACAGTTTGGGCATTGGGTTACAAAGTCAGCCGACACTAGCTTTTCCTGGCATGTAGGCAAACCCAGCCATCAACTACCTGCTCACTGACAAATTCAAGTGCATAAGCTTTTTTTACCGCGGCTGCCTGGTCTACCATAATGCCGGATAACACCAGACTGCTGCCTGACGCCAACAAACCACTAAGTTTACCCGCCAGATCAATCAAGGGTTGGGCGAGAATATTAGCAATAACAACATCATAACTGCGATCTACATACTGGTCTGGCATAAAAGTCTCCAGCCTTTCCTCAACCTTATTTCTTATCGCATTATCTCTTGACGCCGTCAGCGCCTGCGGATCATTATCTACGGCGGTCACCAACTCAGCGCCCAACAATAATGCTGCTATACCCAAAATGCCGGAACCTGAACCAAAGTCCATTACCCGCATATCAGTCTGAATATGCTTATCGAGCCATTCCAGACACATACTAGTGGTCGCGTGAGTACCAGTACCAAAGGCAAGCCCTGGGTCGAGTTCCATAACAACCGCATCGAGTACGTCGACCTGATGCCCACTCGGACAAACCCATAAGTTCTCGCCAAATTGCATTGGTTTAAACCGATTTAGCCATTCTCTCTCCCAGATTCGATCTTCTAGCTTTTTTTCTGCCAGGCATTCGAAATGCTGGCTTGTTAGCGCAATCTGGACTTTCTGAACATCAACCGTGTCGGCAAATAATGCGCTAACAATCACACTATCCCAAACCGGTATTTCCCCAGGACCAGGTTCATAAATGGGATGATCTTCGGCATCTTCAAGGGTCACCGAAAGCGCCTCTAAATTCCAGAATAACGTTTCCAGCTCATCTAATCGAGGCTTCGCTGATTGCACAACTATGGTCCTATAAGGCACGGTAGATCACCGCCCTGCAGCCCTTCAAACAATCATTTTTAGACCTCATGTACATCAACCTTTACCAATTGCGTATTATATTCACCGCGTTCAAAACAACGATCAGCAAGTATGCGTTTTAGCACAGGTATACTTGTTTCAATACCTTCCAGTCTAAATTCTGCCAAACTGCAACGCATTTTCGCCAATGCTTCTGGTCGAGTCGGTGCCCAAACAATTAATTTCGCCAATAACGAATCATATTGATGAGGCACCACATAACCCGCATAAAGATGCGAGTCTACTCGCACACCAAAACCACCTGGCGGTTCATATTTCGTCACTTTGCCTGGACTTGCGTGAAACTTGTCACTTTCGGCGTTGATTCGGACTTCAATAGAACAACCCCGCAACGCCACATCCGCCTGCGTGATGGGTATTTTACCGGTATCGGCAATGGCTATTTGCGCCTTGACAATATCAATACCAGTAAGCATTTCGGTCACTGGGTGCTCCACCTGAATTCGGGGATTTACTTCCATAAAATAGAATTCTTCTGCGGCATATAAAAACTCTACTGTGGCTGCATTTTTATAGTTTAAGCCCGCCATCGCCCTGCCCGCCTGACAGGCAATTTGCTCAAGCATTGCAGCATCGATAGCTGGTGCGGGTGCTTCTTCTATCAGTTTCTGATGCCGCCGTTGCACTGAACAATCACGACTACCAAGATGGACCACTTCACCCTTACCGTCGCCTAATATCTGTACTTCGATATGACGCGCATTATGCAGATACTTTTCAATATACAAATCTTGCTGACCAAAACTTGCTTTTGCTTCCTGCTGCGCTTCAGCGAATACCGCCAACAACTCTAGCTTAGAATCGATGCGCCGAATACCACGGCCACCGCCACCAAATACAGCTTTAAGCAAACATGGATACCCCACTGCACTCGCTGCGTTAACCGCCTCAAGCGGAGTAAACAATCTCTGCTTACTGCCGCTAATCGGTTTAAGTCCATATTTTGCAAGCGCCTCCCTGGCCAATAATTTGTCACCCAATTTTAAGATCAAGTCAGCACTCGGGCCAATGAACGCCAGTCCATTTTCAAAGGCCAAACGAGCAAATTGAGCATCTTCGGACAATAACCCATAACCTGGATGGATAGCGTCACAGCCAGTCACCTTAGCGGCGGTAATCAATTCAATCGGCTGCAAATAACTATCTTGTCCAATACAGATAGTCTTGTCTGCCAGCGCTAAATGGCGTAAATGTTTGTCAACCTGACAATAGGCTGCAACCACTTCTTTACCCATTTCATGGCAACTGCGTAGGATTCTCAAGGCAATTTCGCCTCGGTTCGCAATCAGAATGCGGCTTAACATAAGACAGACTTAACTCAGTTAATTGTGAAAAGTGGCTGGTCATACTCTACTGCAGCACCGTCCACCACCAATATGGCCTCAATCACACCAGCTTGCTCAGCCTTGATTTGATTCATCATTTTCATGGATTCGATGATACATACCGTATCGCCAGGTTTTACCTGCGCACCAGGTTCCACAAAAGCCGGCGATGCTGGTGAGGCGGCCTGATAGAAAGTCCCAACCATTGGTGCTCGAACGATATGACCCTTTACCGCCTTACCCACAGGCCTGTTATCATCAGTTGTAGAGACCTGTTGTGGCGTCACAACTGTATTACTGGTTACCGCCAGTCTACGACAAATACGTATTGATTCATCACCTTCTTTGAGCTCAATTTCCTGAACATCAGCCTGTTCCATCAGTTCAATCAGCTGTTTAACTTTGTTTAAATCCATCGATTATTTTCCAAGCTCAGTAAGTGCTGCCTGCAAGGCCAGGGCATAGCCTTTGGCCCCTAATCCGGTAATAACACCCACTGCCACATCTGACAGAAAGGACTTCTGACGAAACTGCTCACGAGCGTATACGTTTGACAAATGCACTTCTATAAAGGGAATAGCCACGCCTAATAATGCGTCCCGCAGGGCAATACTGGTATGGGTAAACGCGCCAGGATTGATAATGATATAAGCGACCGACTCCTGTTGTGCAGCATGAACTCGGTCTATCATCTGGTGCTCCGCATTAGACTGAAAAGTTAACAACTCGCAGCCATGACTGCGCGCAATTGCAACCAGACCTGCATTAATATCTGCTAGCGTCTCATGACCATATATATCCGGCTCGCGACTCCCCAATAAATTAAGGTTGGGACCATTCATTACCAATATATTCGACATATCTGAGTTCTTTTTATTTGACATATTTGACGACATTAAAAGCGCATCTTGTTGCTTTGCTCTTCAAAAACACTCTGGTTTTAATCTTCTGCTTGCTGAAATTATAAAGATCTGCATAGCAGCCAGGGTCGCCAGGAGCTAAGTGGCAACTTATATTATTCTACGCCGTAATAACCGCCGAACCCAGTTAGCAAAGCATTTATCAGAGCGATAATATCAGAGCAATAATATCAGAGCGATAATATTTTTTGTTGTGGCGGGTAACAGATTCCTGCATCAGCGCAACCCTGATATTCAACCCCCAGTGTAAACGCCTGCAACTGCTTAGCAACAAACACACTGACCTCCAGGAGCTGATAATAAACTTCAACCTTGCCAAAATATTCATCAGTCTTTTCTATCCCAGGGTTTAGCGTCAATTCAGATAACTCAATCTGTTCTGAAAAAACTTTTAACCTATGCCGGTATAAATAATATCCCGGCGCTATCTGCCAGACTAACCGAACCTGGCCGCCCTGTCTTCTGGCCGTTAGCCGAAAAGCCTCATCAACCGGTAATATTTCAGGTGGCGCCAAACTATCTACGCCGCCGAATAATGCCTCTGCATTCAAAGGCCCCACCTGCCCGACCAATAATAGCGGCAAAAAACAAAACACCCTGACGAACTTTGATGTGCTGTAGCGCACCAGTTGATGCAACTTTAAGCCAGCTATAATTAATCCAATCATTCAATCAACCATCCAGTACAACCTCATGCAACCCAGTACAACCTAATACAACCTAATTCAACGAGCGACAATATATTTAAAAACAGCTATGCAATTTATGTCATGCTTTTTATGTCATGCTTTGACTCAGATTCTAAGGGCCCTGGTCATTGCTCCAGCAGGCTGCCATGCTTTAGTTAAAATCACTTGCACTCTGATCATTGCAGCAAATATATTAACCGTTCATGTATATCAAAGCGCTTATTATCCTTATCCTAGCCAACACTACCCGACACAAGGCTGTTTAGGCCTCAATGCTGAAAATACTCCCCGACAAATTCCCAGCTATCTATTTCAAAGCTATCTATTTCACTAGCAGGGTTATTTTTTTCGGCTTGATTGTTATGCTATTAAACAGTTGCGTACTCACGCCAGTTAGCCGCGATCAATCGACTTCGCCCACTGCCATCAAACCTGCGCTAAACCCAGCACTTCAATACCAGCTTCAACGGCTACTGGAGGCTGCCTATCTTGCACTAGACGAAAAACGCCTAACCACACCGAGCGGCAACAACGCCCACAACTACTTCCTACAAATACTTGATTTTAATCCGCACAACCGATTAGCAAAGCAGGGCATTGAAGATATTGTTGAACAATATCTTCAATGGGCAATAAAAACCGCCGACCAACAAGACCTGAATAAGGCCCGATACTACCTCAATAAGGCCCGCGCGGTGAATCCTGCTCACCCAGATATTATTCGCATCGAAAACAAACTCCTAAAGCAGAGCAATACTGCGAGTAAAGTCTACCCTCTCTCTAAAGACGCCTTAACATCCAGATCAGAGACCCTGGTTAACCAGTTGCAGAACATCGCCCAGCTAATCGAACAGTTTGAAGCCAGCGTGGTCATTTCTGCACCTTCAGATGCGAAGGGCCGATGGATATACCAACAATTAAACACCGCAACCGATAGCCGCCTGCGGGCAACCTTCAAAAAAGCTGCAACTGCCAACGTGCGCATCATCTATCCCTGACTATATTTAGAGCTAAGGAAACGTGTTCTTACGATTAAATACAGCCAATGATACAGTCAATGATACATGGATTTATCAACGCGAAAAACTGACGCAAACAGACCCCGCCAGCGATTATTTTCCGTAGCAGTTCTGCTTGGCATTGTACTAATAAATTTTGCCATAGCCCAGGGGCTAGGTATTACCGAGCAAATGCTGGATACCATCGCAACAGAATATGGTCGCAAGGCGCGAGCACGGGTGGTGGAATGGAACAATCTGGTGGACCAGCACAGCAACGACTCGGAACTTGAAAAACTTCAGCTAGTAAATCAGTTTTTTAATCGAAACCGCTTCGTTTCAGACATTGAACACTGGAAAAAACCAGACTACTGGGCCACCCCAATCGAGTTTTTATCCACTAAAGGTGGCGATTGTGAAGATTTTGCAATCGCCAAATACCTTACTCTGCGCGCCTTAGGTATTCCCGACGAAAAACTTCGCATTACCTATGTCAAAGCCATATTGCTCAACCAGGCGCATATGGTTTTGACCTATTACAAGTCTAAAAGGTCAGTACCGCTGGTGCTGGACAATCTGAACCGAACCATCAAACCCGCCACTCAACGAACAGATTTAAAACCCGTATATAGTTTTAATGGCATCGGACTATGGGCGGCAAAAATGCGTGATGAAGGCCAGAAAATGGGCTCTGCCGATGACCTAAATATGTGGCGTGATCTATCTGCACGATTACAGAGGGAAAAGAGCACAAAATGACAATGTTACGACAAATTATGCTAGTAGTGGTGGCCATATTCTTAATTCTGTTTAGCGCCAATTTTTTCCTGACCGTCTACGATTCGCGTTTATACCTTGAACAGCAGATGCGTATGCACGCCCAGGATACAGCCACATCGTTGGGCCTGTCCATGACCACCGCACTCGGTGATGAAGATTCTGCCAACCTGGAATTGCTCGCAAACGCTGTTTTTGACCGAGGTTATTATCAGACTATTACGCTGCAGGATACTGAGGGGAAAATACTGCTTGAACGCCACAACCCACTGACAATCGATGGTGTGCCTGGCTGGTTCCTGGAATTAATCGCCTTGCCGTCTCCCGCTGGAACCAGCGAAATAATGTCTGGCTGGTCAATTCTTGGACAACTAACTGTGATCGCCCATCCAGGCCACGCGTATCGTGATCTATGGCGTATAAGCAGCCATTTCTTTTATTTGTTCTGCATCATTCTCAGCCTCAGTTACCTGTTCATCGGCCTGGTTTTAAAGATAATTATGCGCCCTCTGACCCAGGTCGAAATTTTGGCGAATAATATCTGCGAAAGAAAATTCGTGGTGCTGGATGAAATTCCCAGAACCCGTGAGCTAAGGCGGGTGGTACAGGCAATGAATCGAATGTCTGAAAAAGTTCGTCTGATGTTCCAACAGCAGCTTAAGTTAACAGAAAGCCTTCGCAATGAAGCAAGACTCGACCCAGTAACCGGACTCACAAACCGCACAGAATTTGATGCTGTAGCCAACGCCAAAGTGAACGCCGAAGAAGGCCCTGGTTCCAGCATCCTGATGATCATTCAAATCAGAAATTTTGCCGCAGTTAATGCCACCATTGGTCACGAACAGGCCGACCTGTTACTGATCCAGATAGCCGAACGTATAACGGAAAATTTGGCCCCACTGCACGACGCTGTAATCAGTCGTAGGTCCGGTGGTAACTTTGCAGTTTTCCTTAATCGTATTAGCCTGGAACGGGCACGGGTATACCTTGAGACAACTTTTCGTTCAATCGCATCCCTGCATTTTTTTACCGCCGATACAAATTTGGACGCTATCCATATGGGCGGATCGTTCCACCCCACTAAAACCGGCCTTTCAACCATGTTGTCTGCGGCTGATTCGGCACTACTGAAGGCCCAAAGTGAAGGTACTAACAGTACTCATTTTCATATCCACGGTGACCAGGAGCTGCCAATTTCGACCCTCGTGAAACAAATAAGCGAGTGGAAACATCATTTAAACCGAACCATCGAAACAGATGGTCTGTTATTTTATTATCAACCTGTGTTCAGCCTTCCTGAACAGTGTCAATTCGCTCACGAGGTATTTGTACGCATTGAACTTGACGGTGAAATTATCGATGCAGGCATGTTTATGCCCATGGCTGAACGCTTTGGCTTACTGGTAAAACTGGATCAGATAATTATCGAAAAAGTACTCAGGCAATTGGTCGACGCTTCGCCTGATTTTATAATCAACTTGTCCACTCGGTCGATTCAAAACGCCGAATTTATCGACTGGTTAATCAAACTTCTGGCGGAGTTTAGCCATCATGGGAAAAAAGTTATATTTGAACTTCAGGAGTATTCCATTCATCTTGCCTATGACCAGGTGAAGCGACTGATCGAATCGGGTAATACTTTCGGTTATCGATTTTCAGTGGATCATTTTGGTAGTGGGGCTACAACCTTCTCTTATCTACAGAGCCTGGATCTTCATTTTATAAAAATTGACCGAAGTTTCATTACCGGGATCTGTGAAAATACCGATAATCAGTTTTTTATACAGTCAGCAGTGCAGATAGCCCATACTCGAGATATGTTGCTGATTGCAGAAGGCGTAGAATTAGAATCAGAGCTCGAAACACTACGCAGTTTAGGGGTTGATGCTGTGATGGGGTATTTTCTTGGTCGGCCTGGACCCGATTATTAGAATAGAATTTTACCTTTCAGGTCAAGAACTGGGTAACATATAAACAATGCCTTTTGCTAAAGTTTGGGCAACAACGCGTATAAAACCCCGCATAAAACTTTTCATAAAACTTTTCATAAAACAGGGACGGTGACTCGATTGGACTTTATCAACCAGCTAAAAGTTAAAATATCAGACGGGTTAGCAACCACATCGATTTCTGCTGGCAGTAGATACTTTTTAACCACAGTCTGCCTGCTGCTCGCTCTTACTGGGGCCATCGGTTTTATCTGGGATAATGAACCGGGCCTATTTGACGTAGAAGAAATAACAGCAACCATGACTAATGACCTGGGTGTAAACACGGTCGTTGGTAGCACTACCGTCGCAACCACTATTGCTCTGGCAGAAACTCTAATGGGCAAGCCTGGGGGTTATCTAACCAATGACATTATGCCACCTGGTATCTGGATGGATAACCTGCCCAACTGGGAATTTGGCGTGCTGGTTCAAATCAGAGATGTAAGCCGTATCTTGCGTAATAGTTTCAGCCGATCACAATCCCAATCAACCGAAGATCCAAATCTGGTCACGGCAGAAAACCAGTTTTATTTCGATAATAACAACTGGATGTTACCTGCAACAGAAGCAGAATACGGCAAAGGGATTGCCGCATTAAATAAGTATCTAACAAGACTTGGCAATTCAGAGTATCAGTCAGCCCAGTTTTACTCGCGAGCTGACAACCTTAGAGCCTGGCTGTCAGAAGTTGAAACCCGTTTAGGCAGCCTGTCGCAACGCCTCAGCACCAGCGTTGGCAAACGTCAACTGGATATCACCCTGGCCGGTGATACTGCAGCGCATCAATCCACCAAAAGCGGCTCAGAAATTCAACTTAAAACACCATGGAACGAACTTGATGATATCTTTTATGAGGCACGTGGCACAACCTGGGCCCTGATCCATCTGCTCCGCGCGGTTGAAATTGATTTTCGCGATGTGTTGTTAAAGAAAAATGCCCTGATTAGTTTGCAGCAAATTATTCGCGAACTGGAACCTACTCAGGACACACTTTTTAGCCCACTGATACTAAACGGCGACGGGCTGGGCATGGTGGCTAATCATTCTCTGATAATAGGCTCGCATATTTCCAGAGCAAACGCAGCGATTATCGATCTCAGGCGGTTATTACAGGAAGGTTAATCACCTGTTTATTCAGTCAATCATCAATAACAGCAATTATCAGTTCACCCGGTGCTATCTCTTTTGTAGTATTACGTCTCTAAACTCAGGCACATAAGATCTGAGCTTAGGAGTAAACGGGATAAACAACGAAAAAAATTAATCTTACCGGAACTGACTATGAGTGATATGACCCACCTGCCGCCGCTGTTCGGCGTGTTTGGACTAATTTGCGCCTTAATAATTTATATCTTGATGACAAGGTATTCTGATGGCGAAGAAAAAATCCGAAAAATAGCTAAAGCCATCCATGAAGGCGCAATGACCTTCATGCATCGGGAATATAAAATGCTGTTCCTTTTTGCAGCGCCACTATGCCTCATCCTTGGTTTTACAGATTTAGGCTGGAATACCTCACTGGCATTTGCTGTTGGTGCAACCACTTCTGCACTTGCCGGTTATCTCGGTATGTTTGCAGCCACCAAAGCGAATGTTAGAACTACTGCTGCAGCACAGGAAACAGGCGCAGCAGGCGCATTGACTGTCGCTTTCTATGGCGGCTCAGTGATGGGATTATGTGTCGCGTCGCTGGGCCTTATTGGCCTTGGTGGCCTGTACTGGTTCTTTGGTGGCGACCCGCACACTGCCCACGCCATTCATGGTTTTGGCATGGGCGCCTCAAGCGTGGCGTTATTCTCCCGTGTTGGCGGTGGTATTTTCACTAAAAGCGCCGATGTCGGTGCTGATCTAGTGGGCAAAATTGAAGCTGGTATTCCAGAAGACGACCCTCGTAACCCAGGTGTTATCGCAGATAATGTGGGCGACAATGTAGGTGATGTTGCCGGCATGGGCTCCGATATATTTGAGTCCTATTGCGGCGCTATGATAGCCACCATAGCTATTGCCTCCACCCTGACGCTAGGCGCAGAATTTGGCATTAAAGCACTAGCACCCGATTCAGGTCGCTCCGCGTTAATGTTTTTGCCCCTCGGCCTGGCTTCTGTCGGCCTGCTTTGCTCTGTTGTTGGTATCTTAATTGTACGCAGCATGTCAAACAGCGCGCCTGAAACGGCCTTGCGAATGGGCCATCAGCTCTCAGCAGTGGCATTGATGATTGCTGCCTACTTTCTTATCGACATCGCAGGTGTGAGCATCAACGTATTCTGGTCGGTATTTGTTGGTACAGCGGGCGGCATTATTATTGGTCTGATCACCGAATATTATACGGCTAAGGGCCCTGTCATTAAAATTGCGGAGTCGGGTAAAACCGGATCCGCGACAGTAATGATTACTGGTCTGGCAATTGGCATGCAATCAGTGGTAATTCCTATTCTGGTCATCGCAGCGATCATTTATGCTTCAACGACATTGGCAGGCCTTTATGGTGTTGGTATCGCCGCTGTTGGGATGCTGGCCACAGTAGGCATGACCATGGCACTCGATGCCTATGGACCGGTTGCTGATAATGCCGGTGGTATCGCCGAAATGGGCGGCCTGGGAGAAGATATCAGAGAAATCACCGACGGCCTTGATGAGGTAGGTAATACTACCGCTGCAATTGGCAAGGGTTTTGCTATTGGTGCCGCAGCCTTAGCTGCACTGGCTATTATCGCCGCCTTTGTAGAAACCATGAGTGTTAGCCGGCCAGGCTTCTCTCTCGAACTCTCTGACCCCGATGTACTCGTTGGACTTTTTATAGGTGGCACCCTGCCATTCCTTATCGCCTCCATTACCATGACCGCGGTGGGAGATGCAGCGATGGAGATGATTGAGGAAATTCGCCGTCAATTCCGTGAAATCGAAGGTTTGATGGAAGGTAAAGCCGACCCAGACCATACTCGATGCGTAGATATAGCCACCCAGGCGGCACTGAAGAAAATGATATTGCCAGGTATTATCGCTATTGCAATGCCTGCCGTTGTTGGCTTTGGTCTTGGTGCTACCAGCTTAGGCGGTATGTTGGCAGGCGCTCTGTTAGGTTGTGTACTGCTAGCGCTAATGATGGCCAATGCTGGCGGCGCCTGGGATAATGCAAAAAAACATGTCGAAAAAGGCAACCTTGGCGGCAAGGGTTCTGAGGTTCATGCAGCGGTTGTTGTTGGTGATACTGTCGGCGACCCATTCAAAGATACGTCCGGCCCATCCATGAATATTTTAATTAATGTCATGGCAATTGTTAGCCTGGTAATAGCGCCACTGTTGTAAATACAGATGTAAACGCAACACCATTATCAAGTCGATCAAATTGATCAACTAGCAGTGATAAAAAAGGCGGCTTACAGCCGCCTTTTCCTTTGCCTGGATAATTAATCCGTGCTACCCCTATCGAACTATCAGCAACATAGGGTAACCCCCAGACACTGCTTTTAAACCCAACAGGCCTCTCATTTGAGCTATTTCTTAACCACCCCGCCATTGCCTCAGGTATAATACCTTTCATACCTTTTTGCCAGCATCCCCTATGAATGCGCCAACTAAACCTCAATTATTCATTTATTTAGACTCAGAAAATGCCGGCCTACATTTCGAACCTGATCATTTTACCGGCTTCACCGCAAACCACCCTGATTTTGAACTGGTTTTTTTGCACAATGACGAGGCACTGGTTTCGGCTTTACCGCAAATAAAATACCTGGATACCTGGCACTTCTATTCTGACTGGTTTCATCAGGCACCCAGGCTAACCACCATCTTCACACCCGCGGCGGGCAAAAACTGGATACAATCAGACCCAAATGGCGTGGTACCGGTACACTACGGTACTTTCCACGGCAGGATGATTGCCGAGGTTATGTTAGGCCAAATCTTACATTTTAATCGCAAAATGCCTTTGATGCTAAGCCTGCAACAGCAAAAAACCTGGGACCCAAATGCCCAAAAAGACTGCACATTACTTTGCAATCAAACTGCTTTAATCATCGGTTATGGCAATATAGGCAAAAGTTGTGGCGCTATGCTGACCAATATGGGCATGAAAGTACTTGGCCATCAGCGTCAATTTCACTCAGGGTATGACCAAAATACGGGCGTCCAATACGTACATCACGATGACCTGGATGCTGCCCTGGCCCTGGCTGATCACACTATAATTCTACTACCAGGTGATCCATCAACAAAACATTTCATGTCTCATGAACGTCTGAAGAAGATTAAACCAGGTACATTCCTCTACAATTATGGCCGCGGCACAACCATCAACGAAAATGACTTACTCTGGGCGTTAGACAATAATCTACTAGCTGGCGCTGGCATCGATGTTACAGAAACTGAACCGCTGGAACATAGCGCTAAGCTCTGGCATCACCCCAAAGTTCTACTAACACCCCATTCTTCTTGCGTTTATGCAGAGTACCAACAACTTCATGTACAGGAACTGGCACAACTTTTCCGTACTTTGAAGCTTCGCTAAACTTGCAATAAATATTCATGATAAGATTCTCTAATGCCAAGACAGGCAGCACAAAAAACTTTATTGCCGAGAAAAGAAATATCATACAATCATCATCGGTCTAGTTATTAGTGCGTATAAGAGCTGTAGGATATATTTCCAGCAACATCTCCCAAATACCTTGAGGATAAATTAATGAAAATAAAATCAACACGGAAATCACTGGTGCTGGCAATCGGCACCGCACTAACCGCAATTGCACCACTGGCAATCGCAGATACTAATGCCAACCCATTTGCAGCAACGGAACTCTCAGGTGGCTATATGCAACTTGCTGAAGGTTCTTGTGGCGAAGGCAAATGTGGTAATAGCAAAGCCAAATCTGAAGGCTCTTGTGGCGAAGGCAAATGTGGTGATAGCAAAGCTAAATCTGAAGGTTCTTGTGGCGAAGGCAAATGTGGTGATAGCAAAGCCAAATCTGAGGGCTCTTGCGGCGAAGGCAAATGTGGTGATAGCAAAGCCAAATCTGAGGGTTCTTGCGGCGAAGGTAAATGCGGTAACTAACCAGACGGTGTTACGCTAGTGTTAGTATCTTCAACTAACAGCCAAGGCAATGAACATGCTGATAGATGCTCCGCTATTTGCGGGGCAGGGCTTGGCCTGCGAAGGGTAATGGCGGCGCAATTTAGCAAAGCCACGCCCGACGAGGTCAATTTCCTGGAAGTTGCACCAGAAAACTGGATTGGCTTAGGCGGCAGATTCGCTAAACAACTACGCGCTATTACAGAAAGAACTCCGCTGGTTGCACATGGCCTATCTCTGTCAATTGGCGGTCCAGCACCGTTAGACGAAACATTGGTGCATGAAATCAAAAAGTTCATGTTATTACATCAAATATCAATATATAGCGAACATCTCAGTTATTGTTCGGATGGCGGACAACTTTATGATCTGCTTCCAATACCTTTTACTGAAGAAGCTGTTATGCATACAGCAACCCGAGTAAAAAGAGTCCAGGATATACTGGAGCAAAGAATTACCCTCGAAAATTCTTCCTATTATCTAAGCCCCCAACAATCCTTATCTGAAGCTGAATTTATTACCGCAGTAATAGCTGAAGCAGATTGTAATATGTTGCTGGACATCAACAATGTGTACGTGAATAGCACCAACCATGGCTATGATGCCATGACATTTATTCGCCAGATGCCGGCTGAAAAAATCACTTATTTTCATATCGCAGGTCATTATCTCGAACCTGACGGCATTATTGTTGATACCCATGGTGCTGACGTAATTGACCCAGTCTGGGCACTACTCAACCAAACCTACACTGAAATCGGAATCAAACCCACCCTGTTGGAAAGGGACTTTAATATCCCAGCAATGGATACTTTATTACAGGAAGTAAACCAGATTCACAAAGCCCAACAACCGTTTATTTAGCATCGTCAGGGAAAGGCCACACAACGGTCAAACATATTCCAATGGCAACTATGACGATAATTATCACAGCAAATATTTCGCCAGCAACACAACCTTTCGGAATTGATAATGGTCAGTCAAACCGTATTACCGCCAGATTCAGAATTATTAAAAATACAAACAGCTTTCACCCAGCATTTACGTAATCCCGATTCCATTCCCGTACCCCAAGGCCTCGATGCACGCCGCATGGGCATATATTCCGATCTAATTTTTAATAACATTTCATCACTCATATCTGAGTTTTTCCCAGTCATCTTTTCACTCACTGATAGTGAAGACTGGCGCAGCTTAATTCGCGAATTTTTCATCAATTATCAGTGCGAAACACCGTATTTCCCTAAACTCGCCGACGAATTTTTACAGTTTTTAATGGGCAGAGAAGGCACCAACCACGAACCTGACTATCTTGTATCATTGGCTCACTATGAATGGTTAGAACTTTGCTTATTCACGTCTGAATCAGAATTACCCGTCAATCCACTCGATAAAGCAGAGCTTAAACATCAACGGCTCCATTTATCCGATCTCGCAATACCCATAACCTACGAATATCCGGTGCAGCAGATCAGCAACAGCTGGCAATACGAAGCAAAACAGGCCAGTCTGCTGTTGTTCAGAGACCAGCATGATAGTGTTAGGTTTTTCGAACTACAGCCACTAGCCTTTGAGCTTCTAACCACCATGCAACAGGAATCAGGCATACTACTGCCTGACTGGCTACACCAGAAAGCCCGGGCATCAGGCCCAGGCACAAATATCGACAATTTCATCAAAGCGGGTATCGACCTGGTTGAACAGTTTAATCGGGAAAAACTAATTTATACCAGCGACACCTCTAATTAGCGGACGCACCGGGTCAGAGCCCGTAGCGCATTAAAGCCGAAACCGCGTCAACTTCTTCTCCACCAGGATATTTTTCAGTTTTACATACTGAGGCAACCCGTTTTTATACGGCGGATAATCCTCACCAACGATAAGCGGCGCCAGGTACTGCCGACCTTTATTGGTAATCCCATAACCATCTGCCGTGATGTAACCACGGGGCAATTTTTTCTCAACATTAGCCACTTTTGCCAATGGCGCTTCACCAACTGACCAGCGATAAGTTTTTGTTTTGGCACGGACAATAGTGGGCATTACTGCATTTTTACCTGCAGCTGCTAGTTCAAGCGCCGCTTTTCCCATCGCATAGGCCTGCTCAACATCAGTTGCCGAAGCAATATGCCTGGCGGCACGCTGCAGATAGTCCGCCACCGCCCAGTGACACTTATAACCGTGGGTGGTTTTAATCATATCCACTAGCATCGGCGCAACGCCCCCTAGCTGGGTATGACCAAATGCATCTTTTAAACCGGCATCCGCAACAAAAGAACCATCTGCATATTGCGCTCCCTCTGATGCAACAATGACACAAAACCCGACCCGCTTAACGGTCGCAGCTACTTTGGCTAAAAATTTCTTTTTATCAAAAGCAACTTCGGGAAATAAAATAAGATGCGGCGGATCATTTTTTTCATCTTTAGCTAACCCAGCCGCGGCTGCAATCCAGCCGGCATGGCGGCCCATTACTTCCAATACAAATACTTTAGTCGATGACTCAGACATAGACGCGACGTCCAGCCCAGCTTCGCGAGTTGATACAGCGACATATTTCGCCACAGAACCAAAACCAGGACAACAATCAGTCAACGGCAGATCATTATCAACAGTTTTAGGTACGCCAATGCAGGTAATAGGGTAATTTACCGCCTGACTAAACTGACTTACCTTATTCGCCGTATCCTGCGAATCACCGCCGCCGTTATAAAAAAAGTAACCAATTTTATGTGCTTTAAACACGTCAATTAAACGCTGATACTCTGCCTGATTTTGTGCGGGAGATTGCAATTTATATCGGCAGGAACCAAATGCACCTGAGGGTGTATACCTCAAACCACTAATCGCTGACTTTGATTCTTTTGAGGTATCGATCAACTCTTCTTTTAAAGCGCCGAGGATGCCGTTTTTACCCGCATAGACCTTGCCAAACTGTTTGTTGGCCCGAGCTGCCTCGATTAACCCACATGCACTCGCATTGATTACCGCTGTCACACCACCAGATTGCGCATAAAAAACGTTTTTTGCCAAAATTATCTCCCTTTGAATTTAGCGAGTGATTCGCTACTTTTGAAATATTACTAGTCTAAAACAAAACAGCCTGATCAGCATTACTCCAGACTGGATACTTTTTCATCACGCTGAGGAAAAGTTCGCTATTTATCTGTGCATCTAACCAGCGTTGTAAGTTTGGATAAGGTGCAGCAGAAAACCAGCCCTCATCAACCTTGGAAAATTGACGAACAAAAGGGAAAATAGCAATATCAGCGGTAGAAATACGCTCACCAAATAAGAAACGCCGCCCCTTAATTAAATGCTCGTCATTTAAAAGCGCCCTATTTAAAGGCTCCGTCAACATAAGCTCTAACCGCTGCAAAAATATCTCACCCCTGGTCCGACACTCAAGGGCAGCAACCTTATTGCTACGACCTGCGTACTTATAACCGTCCAGATTTTTCTTAAAAGAAAAATCGTTGTCGAATATCAACGCCTGCATCGCGGCACATATTTCATTAGGCTGTGCTTGCCAACCGTCTGGGTCTTGCTGAGATAAGGCCCAGTTCAAAATATCCAGACTTTCGTCCAATACGCTGCCATCAACCTTTTGCAATACCGGCACAGTTGCTTTCTGTGACAGTGCCAACAGTTCCTTCGGTTTCGACTTTAGCACGACTTCCCTTAGCTCAACGGTAATGCCCGCATACAACAAACCCATCCTGGCGCGCATGGCGTAAGGACAGCGCCTAAAGGAATATAAGACGGGATACCTTTCCTGTCTGGCAGCACTCGAACTGGCTGAAATTTTTATCATCAAATATGAACCTGAATTGCCACTAAGTGTAAATAACTCGTAGTCGAATCAATGCACCACAGAAGATCTGAATAAGGCGCAATTTTACCCCGCCAAAGCTAATCAAAGTTCCGCTGACTGATTTTTTAGAACCGCTACCAATATGGTATTTGCCTCTACAGCAGCAGGAAACCCCGTATAGGCAATCATATGCGCTACCAGTTCTTTTAATTCAAGCTCTGTAACCCCATGATTTAATGCCGCCGGCAAATGAATTTCCAATTCATCCGGCTTACCCAATGTTGTCAAAGCAGCCACCACCAAAATACTCCGCTCTCGACGCGTTAACTGGGGGCGTGACCAGACTTCACCAAAAGCCCATTCCATCGCATGCTTACCAACCAGGCCCATTATTTCACCTGGATCACCTGCCGCAAGAAACGACATATCCTTGCCACGAATCCGGCTAAAAATATCAACCCCTGTGGGTAACCGTTGGGCATCATCCTGCGGTTCTGCCGCGGCCTTATTCGCAACAACACCCTCGGACTGAAAGACCTCATCCATTGTTTCTATTGCATCAATGGCGGTAGGAAACCCTGCATAAGCACAAAGATGGATCGCAATCTCCTGAATTTCATCCGCCGTAAGCCCATGATTTAACCCAGCCCTGACATTAAACTGCAAATCGGCTTTAGCCTTCTGACAGACTAGCGATGCTATGGTCGCAATACTCCGGTCTCGACGACTAAAACCTGGCCTGGACCATAAACTACCCATGGTAAAATCCAGTGTAAAAGACCCCAGCACACCCAGCCGTTGCTCCATAGATTCTGCAACGCCTTTAGCACTGGTCTCATCACCTACCATGGTAGCCAATGCTGCCAGCCCAGCCTTCCGTCGTTCTGATTGTGTAGCCATTTCAATCTCCGTTAGTATTCCAACAGGCACTAGCCCAAACTATTACTTAATCGCTTAACTGCTTAGCAGCTTAAGAGTTTAATTGCCTAACCGCTGCGCGGCTTATTTATTTAACAATTAGCTATCTGACAACTAACAACCTGCCAACTATCAGCTGCATATCTATTCACTATACTTTTAACACAGATCCAACTAACACAGGTCCAACGCATCGATAAACCTTTGCAATCTCAACTTATCTCTACTTTCACCTAATATCATCATATCATCAGAAAATGCATCAAATTGCTTAATAATCAAATAACACTTGCCTTCAAACCTTAGATGAATATGTTCCACCAGATCCTGTCCTTGCTCAAAGATACCACGCACAGGTCGCAACCCCTTATCCAATAACGTATTTCCTGGCTGACTGCGGTATACCGTCAAAGGCCATTGTATTTGAGCCAGATTAATCTGAAAAGAACGTAGCCTTTGAACGCCATTAATAGTTATCTGATAAGGAACCTGGTTGATATCCTGAATATATTCCTGCAAATCTGACGGGCGGATAAAATGCGAATCAGCGTACCCATTATCCGCCAGGGTGATGCAGGCAAGCGAATAGAAATACCAGTAACCTTCACCTACCGATAACGGCAGCTCCCATCCATGCAATTCAAATAGCGCTTTATACCAGCTAAATACTTCATCTCTTGAACGTAAGCCTGTCAGGACACCATCTAGCACGGCAAGAAGAACTTCCCTGGTGGGCGTTTTAACCAACAACATGATTGTTCCCAACAGCAAAACAAAGCAGCACCAAAATTCTAGTCATTATTTGAACGACCAATTCAGGACCACTTCTCTACAATCGGTATTCTTCGTCCAATTCCAAAGGCCACTTTTGATACCTTGGTACCCGGGCAAGTTTGACGCCGCTTAAATTCCATCCTGCCAATCAGGCTAATGATGCGGTAAAAATCTTTGCTAGCAGTTTGCCCTGCTAACCACTCAACCAGCACCTGTTGATCACTGGTGATTGCGGAAAATTCTGTTTGCGGATCATTCACCCAATTCGAAAACTCGTCAAATGTACTGATATATTCTTCTACATAAGCGCAAACAATCGGGTCCAGCACGGCGTAGGCTAACAAACTAGCCTCATCGGTTTGCCCTTCTGCCAACTCTGCACTGGGCGGCTTCAACCAGATATTGGCGGGTATTTCACTACAGCCCTTAGCAATCTCAACCACCTGAAACTTATACAGGTCTTTAATCGGCGCAAAACTAAAATTCATATCAAAGTGGGTATAGTAGCCGCAGGCCGACTCGGTCTTATTTCCGGTTGATAGCGGCATGGCGCTATAGGCGTTGCTAAAATGCATGATATATAAATCTCTCAATCGTGCCTGCATATTTTCATCAGCAACCGCTGCATACCCTGACACAGTTTTTGCAGTCACTATATTGGACTGATCGTCTGGATAAGTATGATAGCGCTGATTTAGTCTATCAATCACCGGCTGATGGTCTATGTCGACCTCATAATCCCAGCAACCAAGGTTTTTATGCAACTGCTTCGCGTCTGATCGAGAATGGTCGCTGCTATAAACAGAGGGCATTCGGATCGCATGTACATTTTTCGCCCCGACCGCTTCGCAGGCAATTTTACACACTACAGCACTGTCGACCCCACCACTGGAGGCTAATACAAGTTGCGAAAAACCAGACTTCTCAACATAGTCTTTTAAACATAATACCAACAGATCAAACAAAGAAGCTGAGTCGCCGAGTATCGCCAGTCGATGAGCGGGATCATAAACTGATTTAATCTGCGGCAGCGCTGACTTAAGGTCTATTATATCAAAACTATCTTCATCAACCCGGCTGGACAAATGTAATAGATCACCATCACTGACAATAAAACTCTGGCCATCAAATACCAGTTCATCCTGGCCACCCCGTTGATTAACATAAACAACGGTCAACCCCGGCATGGTACCAGGTGCAATTATCTTCAGTCGTTGCCAGGGCTTGCCATGAACAAATGGCGAGCTGTTCAGCGTTATAATAGTATCAACACCAGCATCTCGATATTGCCGCAGCGGGTTATTCTCATAGCTATAGTTATCTGCTGCCTTATCGTTCCAAAGGTCTTCACAAATAGTAATGCCAACTTTTCTACCTGCTAAAGGGAATACCAACAACTCGTTGCCGGGCTCAAAATAACGTAACTCATCAAATACGTCGTAGAAAGGCAGGAGCTGTTTTTTATATTTACCAACAATTTTGCCGCCAGATATTACCACTGCCATATTAAAAAATGGCTTACCCTGTGCATCATTACGCTCGATATAACCAACAACAATATGTAGCTCGCCAGCAAGCGCTGCAGAGTAGGCAACAATTTCTTCTACTGCGGCCAGATTGCGATTAATGTATTCTGGATGATAGATCAGATCCTGGCTAAGGTATCCAGGAATGGTCAATTCAGGGAACACCACAAGATCACAACGTCCAGCAGCAGCAATATCAACACCTTGCTTTATCGCCTGTACATTTCCTGCAAAATCCCCAGGTGTGGTATTAATCTGACCAAGACAAACTTTCAAATGGACTCGCTCCTGCTAAATGACTGGATTTACATTGTCTGGATTTACATTGTCTGGGCGCATATTAGCCGCCCATCTTCGAACAGGTTTTATTTAAACCAAAAGGCGATACCTGTAAGCCAAGTTCAATTTTTAAGCTTTTTTCTGCACCGTATAATTTAACGCAACCATCACCACCAGTACGACACAGGCGCCCGCCTGATGCAGGCTCGCCAAACCGATAGGTACCACATAGAGCAAGGTCAAAACACCTAATAAAAACTGCCCTATGATCACCGCCAACATCAGGCCCATCAACTTTAGCAGAGTACTATTTGCCGAGCGCCAGGCTAAAATGAATAACCACCCATTAAGCATCAACACACCAGCACCCACCCAACGATGCATAAATTGCACCATAACCTGATTATCGAACCAGTTTAGCCAATAAGGGACTATCTGAAACGCGCTTTCTGGCAACAACACGCCATTCATCAACGGGAAGGTATTATATCCATAGCCAGCACGACTACCCGCGACAAAAGCACCGTAAAGGATTTGTAATAGTAACAAGCCAGTCATTGAATGGACCAGGCGCCGAAATCTGGTGGACACCTGGACCTGTGGCGCAGGCCATAACGCCATTACTAACCAGGCTAAATAACCCAGGATAACTAAAGCCAACATAAGATGAGCTGCCAGTCGATAATGGCTGACCCGCGGCTGATCAACCAGGCCACTTTTGACCATATACCATCCCATCAGACCTTGTAGGCCGCCAAGTACTAGCCCTATACACAACTTTGGCACTAGCGGTTTTTCGATTTTGCCAAGCCACAACAGCACAATGAAGGGTACAAAAAAAATAATGCCGATTACGCGGCCTAGTACGCGATGCCCATACTCCCAGTAAAATATGCCCTTAAAAGCTTCCACGTCCATACCTGAATTGACTTTTTGATACTGTGGAAATGCCTTATAGGCGTCAAAGGCCTGCTGCCATTCAACCTCTGTTATCGGCGGTACAATGCCAATCAAAGGTCGCCACTCGACCATAGACAACCCGCTTTCTGTCAAACGCGTGATACCGCCGACCACGACCATACTAAAAATTGTGATACAAACAATAATCAGCCAAACTATGACTGCGCGATTAGAATGCGGCATCTGATCTCATCGGGGTAAACAACTGGAGAGCCAATTCTACATGGATCATTGCATGGGAACCAACTCATGTCCTGATGTCCGAATGTAACAATCGCCCTAAAAAACAACGCACGAATCTCGACAACCACCTGGGCCAGCTAATAAAACCATAAATAAACTGGTCATAATTGATCATGATTGATTTGTTAGTCTGATAAACAGCGACACGTATTGCCGAATTATCAGCCATAATTTAAACTCCGTCGCCTTTTAGCAGCCACCCAGGGCATGACCCTCGATCCTGCGGAAAAATACGCTCAAAATCAGCCGGTTTTTACTGCCTAGATTCGCTGGAAATAGATCCGCATCAGGCACTAAGATACCATTAATCATATTTATGAGTAGACTCAATTTGCCCCTGGTCCTTTTTAACCAGGGTTATGTATCAGGAGTAGTCTTCAATGACCGATATCGACACATTCCGCGAGGAAACCCGAGCCTGGCTCGAAGTTAATTGCCCCCAATCAATGCGCGCGCGTACCTTCCATTGGGAAGATGCCCATGAAATTTATGCAACTGATGAAGCTAAACAATGGCTCAAGGCAATGGCAGGACGGGGCTGGACAGCGCCAACCTGGCCAAAAGAATACACCGGCGGCGGGTTATCTGCGACCGAACACCAGGTCCTCTCTCAGGAAATGAGCCGCATAAAGGCTGTTTCACCATTAACCGGTATGGGACTAACCATGATCGGGCCAACTTTACTGGAGCTTGGTACAGAAGCGCAAAAACAACGCCATATCCCTAAAATTATTTCCGGTGAAATTCACTGGTGCCAGGGCTATAGTGAACCAGGTGCCGGATCAGACCTTGCCGCGATACAATCAAAAGCAGTGGTAGATGGCGACAACTTCATTATCAACGGGCAAAAAATCTGGACCTCCGGTGCCCAGTTTGCCGACTGGATGTTTGCCATTGTACGTACCGATCCCGACGCGTCAAAACATGATGGCATCAGCTTTGTGTTGCTGGATATGCATCAACCCGGCATTACTATCAAACCCATTTCACTGATATCTGGTTCATCGCCATTCTGTGAAACTTTTCTTGATGATGCGGTTGCCAAACGGGAAGACCTGGTAGGCGAACTGAACAAGGGCTGGACCATAGCAAAACGTCTACTGCAATTCGAACGATCAGGCATAGGCGGTCTGTCTGGCGCTGGCAACAATAAAAAGAAAGCCAAACAAACCAATGAATTTGCCCAACTGGCAAAAGCTTATTCAGGTGAAGAAAATGGTCAGATTGCTGACGCTGGTGCCCGTGAAATGGTGCTTAACCATTCAATGCTGGATAAAGCTTTTAAATTAACTGCGCAGCGAGTAGCTGAGGAAAATCGATCCGGTAAAACACCAGGGGCAACAACTTCTATTTTTAAACTGGTTGGTTCAACCCTTGCTCGGGATGCCGCCGAACTTAAATCCGTTTTAATGGGTACTCAGGGCGTTGGCTGGGAGGGAGATGAGTTTAGTTTTGAAGAACTCGAAACCACCAAAGGCTGGTTAAGTAACCGTGCGGTAACAATTTATGGCGGCACCAATGAAGTACAGCTCAATATTATTTCCAAACGGGTACTTGGCTTACCTGAGTAATACCTGAGCGACTGATAGCAGTCTACAAATAGTCTCTTTATTTTTGTAGGCTGCTACCCAGGTTCTACTAGCAACACAATCCCTAATGACGCTTAAAATGAAAAACTTTTAAAGAGAATGGCGCTTATAGAGATAGCACCATATCGACATAAAGCCTTTTGTCCATGATATCTTCATTGCTGCCCACTGGCGCCTCAAAAGCCAAACCTAAACGCACATGATCAGTAATAATAAATCTCGCACCGATGGCCATTGTAGTGACGGTTCCGGCATTGGTACTACCAAAATTAACCAGATCTATGCCCTCAAAATCAAAAGGGAATCTGTCGCCATCCTGCACCACGCTAAATACATTAAGCTCTAACACCGGGTAGAAAAACTGATTAACCTGATAATTAACATGCCCTGAAACATGCAGCATCGAACTATCATGATCTGAATCCAGCGCTTTGTTATAACCTATGTTGCCTTGCCAACCCCAGCGCCCCTTAAAGGTCGCACCGCTAACAAACAAGTCCAGAAACCCATCCCCCTGACCTTGTAGATCAATCCCACCGGACTCCAACGCACCAACGGGCGGCTCATATTCCAGCCCCAGAGTAACAATACTGTGCGTCTGCCGATTAAAATAGGCGGCATATTTTATTCCCAAAGAAACATTAACCGCACCTGATTCATCCGGCAGAACACCTTCAAAATCAATATCTGCATAACCATCCTTAGTGGCAATTATGCCCCAGCGGTCATTCAGTGCCACCCGAATTTCAGCGGCCACTATTTTAATATTTCCGCCACCAGTAACAAAATCATCAGGAATTTTATTCAACAATAGTATCGGTCTGACCTCCGTGGTCATCAATGGCGTTTCATTAAACAGCGGATTGGATATTGCCGGAATATAACGATTGTATTTACCTTCAACCAGGGAACCGGAGAAATCCACCTCGGCAAGTAATACAGGGCTAATTAACACAAGATTTAGAAATAACAAACAGGCATTCAAGGTCGACCGGTAAAATTTCATCGTTCCCTCTTCAAGATTATTTATGGTCAGTATGCAGAGTGTAGATGACATTACAGTTATGCAAATCTAGAATTTCAAACAAGCTACCGGTCATCGCTCCAGTCATAGGGTATACTCGTCCTTTATACTAGAGACTCCAGCTTGAACGCGCCCAGCCGAGACATTTCCGAAACCCCCTTTGATCGCTCCATGTTTGCCTCCCTTAAAGTGCGCGACTATTTATTTCTATGGATAGGCATGTTGGGATCGGCATTTGCGATGAATATGCAAATGGTTGCTCAGGGCTGGCTGGTTTATGAGATGACCTCATCTGCCATGGACCTGACCTACGTCACTCTTGCTTTTATGCTACCGCAGGTGATTTTTTCCCCCATTGGCGGCGTACTCGCTGACCGAATAAAAAAGAAACCGGTTATCGGCTGGTCGCCATTTGCTAATGGAGTCGCAACATTACTCATGGCCTATGTGGTGCTTTCAGGTAATGTCACATTCTCTGATTTCATCCTGGTGGGACTATTCAACGGTACCATCATGGCGCTTTCAATCCCGGCCAGAACAGCCTTAATACCTGAGATAGTTGGGGAAAAGCTCATGTTTAATGCCATGGCCTTCAATACTGCCTCATGGAACCTGTCACGCATCCTTGGACCGGCACTAGCAGGATTTATGATTGCCGTCTTTGCAGCAGGTGATACCTCATCTGCATTCGGTGTTGGGCTGGTATATCTGGTTCTATCTGTTTTGTACTTTATCTCTGCGGTCACGGTATTACTTATATCAAATGAAGGCATACCCAGCCACAACACCGACAAATCACCCTTAAAAGACCTGCTCGATGGTTTGCAATATGTGGTGGGTTCGCCGGTTGTCGGCGGATTAATTTTAATATCCATATTCCCTTTTTTATTCGGCTTATCGATCAATACATTTCTACCGGCTTTTAATCGCGATGTATTATTCGGCGGCCCAGACGACCTGGGCCTGCTGATGACGGCCATGGGGGTTGGCGCAATTGTCGGCTCTCTGGTATTGGCAAAGTTGAGCAATATTCGACACAAAGGTTACTGGGTACTCGGCACCAATGCATTGTGGGGCGCAGCGGTCGCAGCCGTCGCCATAACAGAAAATTTCACCTATGCCGTTGCCGCCATCAGCGTTGTGGGATTTTCATCAGCAATTAATATGTCAATGAATCGCAGCCTGGTGCAACTGCGCGTACAACAGAATATGCGCGGCCGAGTCATGAGCATAGACATGATGTCCCATGGCCTGATGCCCCTCGGCATAGTGCCTATTGGCTATATCGTGGATCATGTCAGTATCCAGGCAGGACTGGTGACCAGCGGTCTTATCCTGGTCTTCATTACCCTGATTGCCGGACTACTCATGCCACAAATTCGCGCCATCGACACCGGCTATGAAAACCTTGATAAACAGCCCTGAGCGGCTCGAATAAACAGCCCTGAGCGGATCTATATAAACAGCCCTGAGCGGCCCTATATAAACAGCCCTGAGCGGCCCTACATAAACGCCCTGAACAGACCTAACCCTGGCCAACTTATGTTTTTAACCACAAAAAGCAGCTAAGCACTCAGGCAGCCTCGTCTCAACTCATGTAAACTTAGATTTAACATTTAGCCATCGGATATTCCCCCGCAGATGCAGGCAATTTTGAATTACTTCTGGCAGATATGCCTGCTTCGGGTTGGCCCAGAGAAAATACCCAATCGCATTAATTTTACGATTTTCATTTGTATCATATATTTGGCGCTGCAGGTAATTGCCACCGCAATCTCCCGTTCAGACCTGACCGGGACAGTGATGTTAATGCGGATCGGTTTCAGTTTTACCGCTGAATTAACCATCCTGTATACCCTTCTGACCTTTAAGAAACAAAAGCACCGACTGCTTGGTGCCTATTCCGCGCTTTTCGGCTGCAATTCAATCATGCTACTCCTAACCATGCCTATTAACGGCATGCTACTTAATTTGGCCGACGGCATATTGCTTGAGTTTTTCACAACGTTATATGTGATATGCCTGTTCTGGTGGTTTGCCATTGCGGGGTTTATCTTCCACCGAGCCGCACATATCAGTCTTTTCCAGGGCATTGTTATCGCTATCAGCATTGAACTGCTGGTTGGCTACACCACCAGTATAATCAGCCAATTCATGACATAAGTATTATAAGGACTTACCTTGCACGTTCATATCCTCGGAATTTGCGGCACTTTAATGGGCAGCATAGCTAGTTTGGCCAGCGCCCTCGGGCATACCGTTACTGGCACTGATGAAAATATTTACCCGCCCATGAGTGACCAGCTAATAGGCGCGGGCATAGAAATCAATTCGCCCTATAGTGCAGCAAATGTTCCTGCCAGTGCAGACCTGATAGTGATCGGCAATGCTAATTTACCGCGCGGCAACCCTGCAGTCGAATATGTTCTGGAACAGGGTTTACCCTATACCTCAGGTGCAGAGTGGCTAGGACAATATCTGCTCAAAGATAAGTGGGTCATAGCGGTCGCTGGCACCCACGGAAAAACCACCACTACCAGTATGCTGGCCTGGATACTGGAATATGCAGGCCTTAGTCCCGGTTTTCTAATAGGTGGTGTCGCAACCAATTTTTCTCAATCTGCTCGCCTGGGCGAAACACCCTTTTTTGTCATAGAAGCGGATGAATATGATACTTCTTATTTTGATCGGCGCTCAAAGTTCCTCCATTATCGACCAAGAACAGTCATTCTGAACAATCTTGAATACGACCATGCAGATATTTTCCCAGACCTTGAAGCCATCCAGAATCAATTCCATCTGCTATTACGCACAATCCCAGGCGAAGGCCTGGTAATCCATCCAGCAAACCATACCAATATTGATGAGGTACTGAACAAGGGCTGCTGGTCTAATAGAATCTCTTTCGGCAATAACGGCAATCTGAGCGCCAGCACCACCAACCACGACTGCTCTCAGTTCACGGTCTTACTGAATAACCAGGCTGTAGCAGATGTTAACTGGAATATGACCGGTCAACATAATATCTCCAATGCCCTGGCTGCTATCGCTGCTGCTCGCCACATTGGCGTTACACCCGCCATCGCTGCTGAGGCACTGGCAACCTTCAAAGGTGTAAAAAGGCGGATGGAAACCATTTATAAAAATGCAGACATGACGGTCTATGACGACTTTGCACACCACCCAACCGCCATTAATACCACCCTTGAAGGGCTTAGGCAGCAGGTCAATGACGCCCACATTATTGCTATCATAGAACTCGGTTCGCATACCATGCGCATGGGAATTCACGCCCAACAGCTCAAACATTCAGCGCTAATGGCTAATGAAACGTTCTGGTTTCAGCCACCCAACCTGAAGTGGGATATGCAAGCCCAGGTTGCTGATCAGAGAAACCATATTTATAGCAATATCGATCAACTGATCGACGCTGCCTGCTTACGCAGCACCAGCGCGGCAACTTCAATTCCACAACATATTATCTGTCTCTTATACACATCTGACGCTGCCGACGAAGCTAGAAGTG
>JAHRVQ010000055.1 GCA_019090615.1 Pseudomonadales bacterium
TATCCAGTGCATGTGATACAACGTGGCATTAACCGTCAAATTTGTTTCACATCTGAGGCTGATATGGCTGCCTACGCGCACTGGTTGGCAGAGGGTGTTGAAAGAATTTAAACTCACCTGTACCCATTCTACAGGTTGAGAGGGGGCCTGATTTTAGGTGCTGAGAAATTTAGACAACAGTTTGAAGATATAACCCGGGGACCAGCTTGTTTCTATGGATAATTGATGCGATTTACTCTGGCACTTTACTCCGACCCCAGAGATTATTAATTACCTCTATGATGATAATGCTAATCGCAGCCAGCAAATTGAAATCCAGAACGGTTTTGTGAGTCATCAGCAACAAACCACCGATTATGGATATGATGCGCTGGATCGGATGGCGAACTATACCGTCACTGATCAGCAAAGTGGCGATAGCGTGGCAACGGTATATACCTTTTATGATAGCTACAACAGTCGCGACCAGTTGTTGTCTGTGGCGACAGGTGATGTCGGTGCCGAAATAGGCCAGGGCAGTTATGACTATAATTTCGCTGGCATGCGGATTCGGCATCTGGGTTCAGAACGTGGGTCTGTTGAGTATATCTATGATGGTAATGCAGTAATCGAAGAGCTGGTGAGTGGCAGTAGTAACCTGCTTGCTCATTATCGCTATGCGGATCGTCTACTGAGTTTAAATACACCGCTTGAAACCCAGTTTTATTTATTCGCAAGCCTTGGCACCACGGCCAACCTGTCTGATGAAGCTGGCGTGGTGGCCAAGTCTTACCGGGTCGATCCGTTTGGTGAAATCACCCATCAAGAAGGCAACAGCGTTAATAAGCAGGTCTTTACCGGCCAGGAGCATGATGAGAATACGGGGCTGATTTATTTTGGCGCGCGCTATTATGATCCGGATACAGCCCGGTTCATTACCCAGGATAGTTATTTGGGCGAGAGTGATGTTGCGCCGAGTTTGCATCGGTATTTGTATGCTTATGGGAATCCGGGGGTTTGGGTTGATCCTACGGGGAATGCTAATGAGGCAGGGCATTTTTATGCTGGTTATAATGCTGCTCAGATTGTAGGTTTACCTTCTGATTTTGCGCTTAGCTATGCATTGCGAGTTCAAGTTCCAGATGAGTTAACTCAATTTGACGCTATACATAATTCTACAAGTTTGAATTCGATAATTAACTACAATGATTTTAAGGCGAATAACTGTGGTAACCATGGTTTATGCGGTGCAAAGGTGCTTCGTGAACTTGTAACTGGGGCTGCGCAGATTTCGATATATAATCCTGAGAACAGCTTTGAAGAACTAGCTGCAAGAGGGCATGTTTTGGCTGATTCTCAATGGCACTATTTTAAAAGTAGTCACGATAAGTCTTTGGGCGTCCGTGCAGGACATCTAAAAGTTAAAGACTTTTTACCATTTACGAAGGATCTTGGTCATGGTCGAGATGTAGATCAAGCATACCTTCATAAGAATAAATACGCTGCATCTCTGCAATTGCAAGTTGATGCACTATATTCTTGGGCTTCCAGAAATAGCATGACTAGTCTCACTCGAGAACAGATTGGGAGGCGTTTCGACACGTCAGTGTCTACATTCAATTCATCACAAACTAAAGCTATTGCTAGTTTGACGAAAGAAAATATGGGCTTACTTGATGCGGAAGAACATGCAAGTATAAAGGCTGCAAGGCAGCACTCTATTAATCAGCATGGGTTTAGATCAAGTATAAAACCTGAATATCACGATGCGAGTATAAACTTAATGGGTTTATTAGGTGGCAGCAATAATAAAAGCGGCAATAATCCAGGGCTTAGTGACGAAGAGTTAATAAACCTATCGCCGATCCTTAGAGGGTTAGATTGGGGTGATGGCAAACTAAATCGAAACGTTCGCCAATTTGCTATTGATAGATTTACAAATGATGTTATTAACAGTCAAGTTGAGGCTAATATTGATGTACATTCACTTGTTGAAGGTCTAAATGATGCAGCGAATGAAAAATAATTTAATAGAATGTTTTTTACTGATAAATTTATTTCTATTAATGACGGGGTGTTCAACCGCACCATCTAAAGAAGAAGTGGCAGACTTTCAAAAAGAATTTGATGACTATTTGTCAAAAATTGTTATTGGAGGTAGCGTGCTTGATTTTCCTTTACCAAATAATGGCTGGGTCTTTTATGTTGATTTTTGGTCTAACGCTGATAGAAGTGGGCAGAGAAAGTGTGATAAAAAATCAATACAGCTGGTAAATTCAAGATTGCCAAACGAAGTAATTGTTCGTTTTTGGAGTCAGGTTAATACTAAGTATTTCCAAGAGTCAAAGAGGTTAAATGTAGATAAAGATTTTGTTGATTTACGTCAATACCGTGCTGTTATTTCGTCTTGTAAACGCATTAATATGCATGTAGGTGATGGTTATTCACTTAGGGGGCATTTAGAGATTGAATTTATAGATATGGCTATAACTGAGGTTTTTTCTTCAGGTGTCCGGGAGAATAACGAGTCATTTTAAGTTTTGGGGTCAGAGTAGAATGGCACTTACTTAAGCGTAAGATATTGATATATAAATAGAAAATGGCCGGCCTGGCGAGTAAGCTTTAAGTCGCTAAACAA
>JAHRVQ010000056.1 GCA_019090615.1 Pseudomonadales bacterium
CCGCTCTGGCAGTTTATTGAAAAACCGCTCTGGCAGTTTATTGAAAACCCGCTCTGGCAGGCCTGGCTATCGAGTCAGGCCTAAAAATGAATCGGGCTATCCCACCTCCTTCTACTACACTAAAAACATCGATTCTGATTACCGTCGGATCAACTTCGCAATGGCAAAAACAATCCTGTTCACCCTATGGCTAGTCTTCTCAGGCGTTCAATGCCAGGCCGAAACAATCATATTATTTGGTAATAACGCTAACCCGCCAAAAATTTATCTCGATCAAGGCCGTCCTCAGGGGCAGCTAATCGAATTAATGCAGCACCTGGACCAGCAGTTACCCCAAACCTTCAAATATCGGCTCTATAGCTGGAACCATGCCTATCGAAGCACCCTCAAAGGCATGGGCGGACTCATAGGCGCAACGAAGAACAAGACCCTGCTTAAAACCATGGATTTTTCTGATCCGATATACTTCGATGAATTATACCTGGTTGTCCTTAAGGGCAATCAATTTGACTATCAGCAGTTAAGTCAACTCAAAGGCATGACCCTGGGCGTTTCAAAAAATGTCCAATACGGTGATGATTTTGAACAGGCAAAAAAAACCATTCTGCACGTTGACGAAGATAACAGCCCACGCCAGCGCTTACTAAAGTTATTAGAAAATCGCATTGATATCGCCCTTTTTAGTGCTGGCAAAGCAACTTTCGATCAAATAATTTCAGCTGACCCCAGGCTCGAAGCGAATAAAAGTCGCTTTGTGATCCTCCCCCAGCCATTCAAAATAAACCCTAACTTCCTTTGCTTCGGCAAATTAGCCAACAAAAGAAATTTCCTTAAGGCCTTTAACAAAGCCCTTAAGCAGCATTATCAATCGAACAAAATGGGACCTGCTTCATCCCGCCACCAACAAGCTAATTTGTCGTTGGATCATCACTGACCTTAACAATAGTTTTGCCAAAGTTACCCCCACTTAGCATGGTAGAAAAAGCCTTTGGCGCCTGTTCCAGACCATCCCAGAAATCTTCCTTATATTTCACCAGACCGTCTTTAACCCAATCCGCCATTTCAGCTAAAAACTGCGCCTGGTATTTTTCTACAAAATCACCTACAAACAGACCATGAACTTTCACCTGGTGGCGATCAAAATACGGCTTACCCGTCATACGCCATTGTTTAAGCCCAGCTTCGCGATCATCGCCATAGGTCGAAATCATTCCGCAAAGCGCGATTCGCGATTGTTTATTCAGCAGCGGCAAAACAGATTCATACACTGCGCCACCAACATTTTCAAAATATATATCAACACCATCTGGACAGGCCCTGGCCAATTGCTCTGAAAAATCCTCAGCTTTTCGGTTAATACAGGCAGCAAAACCTAAGGTGTCGGTTACAAAATCACATTTTTCGTCTGATCCCACCACACCCACCACCCGACAACCTTTGATTTTGGCAATTTGGCCGGCATTTTGTCCCACCCCGCCTGACGCCGCAGAAACCACCACGGTCTCTCCCGGTTGAGGCTGACACTGAAGATACATCCCCGCATAAGCAGTAAGACCTAACATACCCAACACGCCAATCGCCGTTGAAATGGGTGCCTGGCTCGGATCAATTTTTCGCGGCAACATATAATTAAAAAAATCAATATCTCGCCCTACCAGGCCATAATCTTGCCAACCATTGGTGCTAAAAATAAAGTCACCTTCCTGGTAACCTGGATGTCGGCTGTGCACAACCTGCGACACAGTCCGCCCGTGACAAACATCTCCTGGCACCTCGATACCGGCTCGTCGACGACCCCATTGATATGGGTCCATAGACAGGTAAATGGTACGCGCGCTTAATTGATCCGCCGCTGGCACCGGTAGCTGTGTATCAGAAAATATGAAATCATCATCTAAGGGCCACCCTGCCAGCGGATGACGGGCCAATTTCCATTGTCGATTTTGCATTAGTTTCTCTCAAGGTGCAGAGCCACAAAACTAACATATAAAATCATCCGGAAGCTATCCTTCGACACCAAACCTTATCTGCAGCGCCGCAAAAGCCATTTTCAAAACGCCTAAACAAAGCATCTGACCAGAACACCTAACCAGAAGTAATAAGGACTCAGCGACGCAGTACTTTGCATATTCGCTGTTTCGCTACACAAGCACTAAAATGCGTTCTAGCCCGTGAAAATTGCCACCTTATAAAAATGGCTGCCTTCCTGGCGGCAACGCTATAAGGTTCCGGACACAATTGGATTAAATGCAGTCAAACTATCAAGCAATGCTGAGCCGCTCAAACCATTGCCACCAAACAGGCTATTAAACTGTCCCTGTTCGCCATGTAACGCAAGATAATTAAGCGCCACAGTTTGCACCAGCAAATTAACATTATTGGCAGCAGGAGAAGAGGCTGTCTCAACCGAACCATCACTTCTAAACCAACCCAGCTGCTGATGGCGGGCCTGTAACTCGGTAGATGCGCCCAACAACTGCGGTCGGCCTACAGGGTTATAAACCAGGAAAAAAGACGCTGCGGTAGATTGATTATCACCGGTCCACTCGCCTTTACCACGGCCTTCAAGGGACTCATCAATCCGACCATTACTGGCTACCGAACCATCCGAATAAACATAGAGCATTAACGGCACGCCAACCCTTGCGGCGTATTCCAGGCAAGCCCCCATACATCGGCCCGCACGTAAATCCCGCTGCTCTCCAGTACCTCGCTCACCGGTATGATAATCATAGCCGCCCATGGTGATACAACCTGCACCGGCAAAACCATTCACGACCAGTTTCATCACCGATGCAGTCTTGCGAAATTCACCTTCCGCATCAAATTCAGCCGTTGAAAAAATCCCCGATGGGCCAACGATATCTGGGTCTATCTGCGGATCAAGAGCACCTGGGTCACCAAACCGATCCGCCAGGTCAGCACTTTTCACATAACCACAGCGGACCAGATCCTTTATGACATCGTCGCGACTTATGCTGGTATTAACCTTATTCAGTTTTAAATCGGAGATCCTCTGAATGGATTCCATCACCGCCACAGCATCATCCTGAGACAACAGACTCACCAGATCACCCACATCAACCAACCCGGTAACATCCGTTGGTCGATCAACCTTGGTTGGTCGTTGGCCGAGATTAATTGAATCGATTGGGGCAATAGAATTACCGCCAGATTCAGAATTACGCGAACCAATTAGCGTTAACAAAGAACCATCAGCACCCGCCTGATTAATTGTATATAAGGGGTTATGCGGATTATTACTAGTATCGTTTTCTGAGCGCGCTGGCAATACCGCGCCGTTAACAGCATTGACCGTAGCAGCTGCTGTCTTCTCAATAATGCCGCGTAAAAAAGCTGAATCCGAATGGAAAGCTAAACCAAGCTGGGTATTGATAAAATCATTAGTGCCAGTTACCGGATTAGCCACAGAGGGAATCTGATCCCCTGGCAGACCCAGTTTTGAATACCCCATCGTCGATAGAAAATCTAATTGGCCACCAGCACCACCAGTGAGCACATTGGAACCCGCAATATTAGCCCCACCGGCTAAATCAAAACAGATAAACGGAATTTTCCCCGCACCCGGTATAGCCAAACCACAAGACTGCTTCAGCGCCTCAAGATCTGCCGACAAAGCTGCCTGTGCTGCTCGTGGACTAGCAAACAGGCTAAATAAAGTTGGCCCTGCAACCATCGCTGAGCCAACCCCAAAGCCCTGTCGAATAAAATCTCGGCGTGACACAGGCCGCTTATGATTTTGGTGCTTTAGGGGCTCATCAGGCTTTAGCGGCCCAACTGTTTGCTTACGTCTTGTGAATGATTTCATTTAAACCTGTCTCTAACAGAGGTTATTGAACCAATAAAACTGCGCTGCCCAATACTGCCGCACAGGTCGCTTTTGCAACAGTCCTGGTGCGCTCGACATCACCCCCAGCGCCAGCAAGGGTTGTAACCAGGGCGTGTAATTCAGCGTCGCTCAAGGTTCGATCCGGCTGCGAATCAACGTCTATGCCTAATAACTTATCTAACAGCGGCTGTAATAAAGCGTCTCTGCCAGCCGTGTCAAAAGCCTCACCAGGCGGCAGCTGAAAATCAAACGCTGGGAACAAATTAGCGCGCAAACCCTGGTCTTCCATCAGCACACTACAATATTCAATGGCCAGCTGAGTAACAGCCATTTGCTGAGAAGATAGAAAACCCTCGATATTAGTTACAGCTGGCAATTGCTGCCGAATTGTGCCGAAGGTTTGCACTATATCTGGCTGAGACATCGCAACCCCAGTCACCTGCGCCATACTGGCGTTAATTTCATCAAAGGTTTTAATCCCAATATCTGGCACTGGCTCACCAGCTACTGGGCCAGGCCGTGGATCTGGTATGGCCTCAACAACCACATTAGAATTTTCTCCAAGCCGCTCAAAGGTCAGGAAAAATTCGTCGGCAGAAAACCCTTTTTCGATGCCTAATACCGTGCCGACAGCAGCCAGAGGCTGTCCGGTCAAAGAGGAATAATCAGCCTCATTCAAGACCAGATCAATATTTTGATACGCCTGGCCTACCTCTGGTACGCGTCCATTTATACCTATCCGTATACCCTTAAGCGCAATATTACTCGGCGCTTCAGTAGCGTCTAAGGAAATAAAATATGGCTGACTGAATAAATAGCTGAAATTATCAAATTGACTGACTTCAAAAATCACAAAAGCATCGTTAACATCAATAAGATGGCTAATGCCAAATAACATGAAGAACTTTTCACCAACGCCTGCATCAAAGTTTTGTAAAACTTGTCCTGGGTTTAACGCTCGATTATGAATTGCCAGAAATTTTAGGATGCCACGCCATAGTCGATCACCGGAAACTTCATTGCCTAATACAAAAGCAAAGCTATCATCCCAGTCACTAATATTACCGCCAGTAGTATCTATTAGATCAATTCTGACCCCATTAACATAAATTTGTCGTCCGTTGGTAGGATCAAATGTCGCCACAACATGCTGCAACGTCGCCTGCAGCACCTCGTCGGCGTCAGGGGTTGACAATGCAGGGCTACCATTAGCATCAACCACCGAGGAGCGCGCCAGAAAGTCATAATTATATCGGGTTTGATCGAGGCTAAAATTACGTAAACTATTACTCGCCGAGTAACTAATAATACGCGCTTCTTCCTGGGTAACATTTTCTGGGATAACCCAGGCCTCAATGGAATATTCTCCGGTTGCGCGAATAAGATCATGCAGTTTAACACTTGAACTGGTAGTCCCCTGCGCCCTGCCAGCATCACCGATACTAATACCCCAGCCACCTACCCAATCTACATTACCAGTAAAACCCAAATTTAATGCAGGTTCTACACCGCTGGTATCAAACGCTGTAAAACCAGCCAGGGTTTTGAACTCATACAAAGCAATCACATTGACCTCGCTACGTCCACCGCCGGATGCAACCGTACCATCTATAAACCGCAACGCCTTTGAATTAATCAAAGCAGGATCAAGCACCGTCTCCGGTATGTCTGCTATAAAAGCCTCAATCGCAGACTGCATTTCTACACCATTAGTACCGCAGTCTGTCCAGCAATTATGAAACTCTCGATTAAGGCGCAATACCAGGCGGGAATTACCTGGATCATCAATAGATATTTTGCTGCGCACTGCATCATATGCCGAATTAACATCTGCCACCGCAAAAAAAGGCGATTGAGGGTTATCCGCGGTATCTACATGGCAAGCTGAACAATATAGCGTTAACAACGGATGAATAGTGCTAGCGAAAGAAGATGAATCCACAGGGAAGGATTTTGACGCACCGGGCTCCACTAACGGTGGGGCGCGTAATTCGACCTGATTCGCAGAACCAGTTTCTCCGGCCCAGTCGCCAATCCAGACAGTAATAATATCCGCACAGGCCTGATCAGAACCAAGCCAGCAATTATGCCCACTCAGCACTTTGGTGACCAACCGAGACTGGCCAGGCTGAAGTAAATTGACCACCGGGTTTGCCTGCTCATAAGCCAGGTTAATATCATCATTGCGGGCAAAGGTTGGGCTTTGCCCGCCAGCCCCATGACATTGACCGCAACGATCATCTGGCGCTACTCTTTCCCACAAATTTACCCGAAAACGTTGTACGTCTGCCGTCTCAGGCGGCGGTCCATTAAGCACCAAACCTACATCTGGCGAAGTTGACAAATCAATATTTTGCTTAACCGACTCACCCGATCCACCGCTGCAGCCCGCCAGAAAAACGATACTCAACAACAGCAAACAACACCTATACAATATCATTATTCACCTCTGCAATAGGAAGCAGCCGCTGCAAAAGGTTGCTTTAGCAGGAAACCTGACGCAGAAAAAGCATTCGCCATAACATCTATTTGAGTTTGATCTGCAACACTAGTCGGCTCCCGCAAACAAACCTGTTTAAATACCTTGGTCACCTGACAGGATGAAAAAGCACCACTACTGGCCAATTCTTCACCCATACTTTTTGCTCCCGCGCCCGTACCTGGCAGGCTCTGGTCCCAGGCCAAAAACTGATTTGAACCCGCTCGCCAGTAGTTATCCCAACGATCATTATCAGTCACAAAACCAAAGGGGAAATTTGTTGCGTTGATATGATATTTGGCAACCACTCGACTTCCCGTCGCAGAGTCAGTTTCACTGGCGCTATTATAGGTCAGCTGCCCCGCCTCTCCGGCAGGATCATTATCCGCATCATACTCATAATTATAGTAAGCGAAGGCCTGTGCCATTGGGTCCATCCCGGAATGACACCCAATGCAATTATTTCTAAACAGCCGGCTGTCTCCTCCGGGTGATCGCGTTACATCCTGACGAATTCTATCTGGTGCTCGGCTAATATCTGAAACCTGTTCAAGGTCAACACAAAGATGATTGACTAACGTAAATCGAAACATGGCCCGATTAGTCCCAGCGATAAAAAATGCCTTTGCCGCGGCCCGTGTGGTCATGACGCCTGCCGTTGCTGCAGCAGGAATATCCAGAAATGATGATTGCTGCTGCCGTTGTAATTCGACCGCAAGATCAACTCCCTGCGATTCAAGGTCTTCATAATGCTGGTTATTTAGCGTCGAATAAGCAGCAACACCCGTATTGGTAGCCGCAACATATATAATGTTAGCGGATAATATCTGGCGAAAGTCAACGTCATCACGCACCACCCCAATCACTGTTGCAGAGTAGTCATTAAGCGCTGCGAAGGGATCCGCATCTCTGTTGGTCCAGGGGGTCGAAAAATTTTTAAGCGTGGTGCGATAAAAATCCGGATGTTGCATCGCCAGCTCCGCCGCGAGTTGAGCATTTTCTGTCTCTGAGCCGACACCAAACTCAATCAAACGGGCCATTTCATCCAGCACTTCAGCACTGGGAGGCACCCCGGCTATACGATCGTGCATACGCTTAGCCTGCTCGCGCGGCCCAGCCTGGACCATGCTGCAGCAAAAGTGCAACAAAAATATCAGCCCAGGCAGCAGCTTAACAAGCTGCTTCGGCCAGCCGAGTTTCTTCAAACCAGAATCTCCCTGAGACCGTTTCGGTCGATACCTAACGACATCAAACATGTGAAATATCAACCATTGGTTATTGTCTCTTGTGCTGCTCATGTTATTTATCAAGCATAGGCAAAAAGTTATCCAACAAAAGCGCTCGACCTGCAATATGTGAACTTCTACACAGTTTTATTCGGCTATTAGTCCATTTTGTGAAACTGGTCACACAGCATCGAAATTATTCCAACTAAGCTCTTTAAGGTAAGTAAAGTTAATTGGCAGAACATTTACCTTACGACACCACTCACATTTCATCACCCTACATGATTCGCTGCGCCATCGAGGGAAACCATGAATAGGAAACCATGAATATTTCAGTCCCTATAATGGCCAAAATCAGGACCCTCCGCCCCTTTGTCGCTACGGTTGCTATGGTTTCTAGGGCTCCCAGGGTTATGGTTGCCATAGCTATGATTTCAATTGTTGGCTGTGGCAGCGGCTCTGGAGGCTCTTCTGCGGCGGACGAGAATAATAATCAGGGCGCTGACCCAGTGATTGTCGACTTCCCTATTTTTTTTATACGCCGCCCCTTCACTCCGACCAACATTAACGACGCCGAAGATGACGCTCAGGAAATCGTTATTGCGCCCGGTGTGCTGCCAACACCGCCCGCTATCACCCCACGCCGGCTCGATGTATTTGAGCCTGGTGCCCAGTTAATTTTTAAAGATCGAGCAATTTCTAGCGCCGCAGAACGTAATATTTCAGATCAGGCTTTTAGCACCGATAGCAACGGCAACCGGCCAGTTTATGATGTTCGCGACCTAGAACCAGACTTTGATGGTAAACGGCTGGTTTTTTCTATGCGCGGGCCGTTTGACCCCGATTCAGACGATCAACCAAGCTGGAATATCTGGCTCTATGATATAACCACAGAAACACTTGGCAGAGTGATAAGCTCTGATACCGTTGCCGAAGCTGGGCAGGATCGCGACCCACATTTTTTACCCGACGGCAGCATTGTTTTCACCTCCGACCGCCAAAGGCGATCACGTGCCTTATTGTTAGATGAAGGTCGACCGCAATTCCCCGCCCTTGATGAAGATCGGCGCGAACAGGCTTCGGTACTGCATAAAATGAACGACAACGGTACCAATATAACGCAACTTTCATTTAACCAGAGCCATGACCAGGATCCGCTGATATTAAGAGATGGCCGAATTGCATTTAACCGCTGGGACAACACCCCCGGTCGCGATGTTATTAGCCTATATCGTCTTAATCCCGACGGTAGCCAACTGGAACATCTTTATGGCTATCATAGCCAGAACAGCGGCAGGGATGGTTCAGATATTCTGTTCCTGGAACCCCGCGAAATGACAGATGGTCAACTGTTGGTAATCGGTAAGAGTAGCCAACCGAACCAGATAGGCGGTGATTTACTTTTTTTAGATATAGATAATTTCGTCGAAATTGACCAGCCCACCAATGCAAACACCGGTTTGATATCAAACGGTCAAAGCTCACCATTATCAACCCTGGTAAGTCTTGATGGCCCATCCGCACGGGGTCGTTTTGCCTCTGCATATCCGTTGTATGACAATACCAATCGACTGCTAATCACCTGGTCTCAATGTCGGCTGATTGAACCGGCCGATACCGCAGAGGATAAAATAGTTCCCTGCACTGCTGAGCGACTCAATGATACAGACAACCCAGCAATTGAAGCACCACCTTTATTTGGTCTGTGGATACTAAACCTGGACGATGATACCCAGCAGCCCATAATCCCACCCACCGAGGGCGTTGCATTAACTGAAGCTGTTGTGATGTCACCCAGGCCCGCGCCATTTTTCCTTCAGCCCAACCCAGCAGATCCAATGACCCAGACGTTGATAAACGAAAATGCCGGTATCCTGCACATTAAGAGTATTTTTGATATAGATGGTAGCGATACCGCAGTACCTGACCTTACCACGCTTGCCAATCCTTCAATCACCTCTTCAGCTGAACGCAGGCGCTTATTCTTGCGGATCATAAAACCCGTCTCTCTACCACCACGAGAAGTGGTCAATCTGCCCGGCACAGCCTTTGGTCGATCACAAAATCAGCTTATGCGAGAAATCATTGGTTACGCTAACATTCATCCAGACGGCTCTGTATACGTAAAGGTGCCCGCAAATATTGCCTTTAGCATCAGTATTCTTGATCCTGACGGACGTAGAATTTCACCACTACACCGAAATTGGCTACAACTGAAACCTGGAGAAACCCTGACCTGCCACGGCTGTCATACCACCGACAGCCAACAACCCCACGGCCGACGGGATGCCCAACCGGCAAGCATTAATACCGGCGGGCCATTTGCCGGACTAGCCGCGGATTTTCTGGTGAACCCAGGTCAAACGATGGCCGAAGCCTTTGCCAATTTTGGCGAATTACCTGCACCGAATTTTGATGTCGAATTTACAGATATCTGGACCAACCCCGCGAATCGAGCGATAGACCCTGAATTTGCATTTCGTTACCAGGATCTCAATACCGACATTCCGCTTCAGCCCAGTTGCGCAGACACCTGGCAAGCAACATGCCGCGCGACGATTCATTATGAACAACATATTCATCCACTCTGGTCAGTTGACCGGCGAGTGTTTGAGCAAGATGGCCTGACTCTTATAGCAGACCAAACCTGTACTGCATGCCATAGCGATACCGACCAGCTTGGCCTGACCCAAATCCCAGCCGCACAGCTAGAGTTATCTGGCGCAACATCTTCAGATCAAAACGATCATCTTATCAGTTATCGAGAATTACTCTTTAACGACGCCGAACAGGAGATTATCGATAATCAACTAGTGAACCGAATGATTCCCGTACTCGGCAATAATGGCCAACCGCTGTTTGAGATGGATGCAGACGAAGAACTTATACTCGATATCGCGGGTAACCCTATTCCTATATTACAAACCGTAACGGTATCACCCAGCATGTCTACTGCAGGCGCAAATTCCTCTAATGGATTTTTTAATCTGTTTGAGAATAATGGCTCTCACGCTGATTATCTGACAAAAGCGGAACTTCGACTATTATCAGAATGGCTCGACATCGGCGCTCAATATTACAATGACCCTTTTAAGGTACCGCAATAGTGAATCGGCTTAAAAAACTCTATTGTAACTTGTGCCGTCGAGGCTGGCTAAATTTTTGCTGTATGGGGCTAGCGCTAATATCAGCGCTGATATCTAACACTACTATTGCCGAACCCCAAATTGCCACCATTGTCGAACCCTTTATCGAATTACGCACCGGACCTGGCCGCGGTTACCCGATCTTTCATGTGGTCGAAAGGGGTAACAAAGTTGAAGTTATTAAACGGCGCACCGACTGGTTTAAAGTAAAAACGTTGGACCGCAAAGCTATTAGCGGCTGGAGCCATAGTTCACAAATTGCGAAAACCGTTGATGATAGCGAGACCTATTGGGCGCTGCAGGAGACGGATCAATTTGACCCAACCAATAAACGTTGGCGATGGTCGATTGCGGGTGGCGAGTTCGGACGCATCAACCTGGTGGCCACCTCCATCGCTTATCAGTTGACAAAAAATCTTGCAGCGCAAATTCAGTTTTCACAAATTTTTGGCGACTTTTCTGATAGCCAAATGATTGTTGCCAGCATTCAGCATTCACCTTTTCCGCACTGGCGTATTTCACCTTATCTGCAACTTGGCACTGGACTGCTAAAAACAACACCGTTCTCTACCATCGTTCAGACTGAAGACACCACAGATCAAACACTTAATGTGGGTATCGGCGCAAACTATTATTTATCCCGCCGATTTATTTCATTTATTGATTACCGTTACCACACTGTTTTAACCAGCCGCAATAACCTTGAGGAACTTCACGAATGGAAAATTGGCATCAGCGTTTTTTTCTAGCCAGCTGCATTAATATTGTGACTGCCAGCCTGTGCTTTTGGTTACCCGCAGCCCATGCCCAGCGTATAGAACCAGAGGACCCTCTGACAGGTAATCAGGAGATCAAGTTAGTGCCAAAGCAGGAGCGCCGCAAAATTAACATAGCGGATATTGATAATGAAAACTTTGAAATTGGTCTGGCGGCAGGCCTGCTATCTGTTGAAGACTTTGAAACCAATGTACTGCTGGTAGCCACCCTCACCTACCATGTCACTGAGGATTTTTTTGTTGAAGCCCGTTTTGGCCAGTCAGAACTCGGCAAGACCAGTTTTGACAAGTTATCCGGTGGTGCCAAACTTTTATCCAGCGATGACCAGGATCTACTATTTTATGACCTTTCCATAGGGCTCAACATCTTCCCGGGAGAAGCCTTTATTCTTGATCGCTGGGCCGTTAATTCTAGCTTCTATTTTATCGCTGGCATTGGTTCAACCGATTTTGCGGGTAATCAGGAATTCACTATCAATGGCGGCATTGGTTATCGAATTTTGGCCAATGATTTTCTTTCGCTAAATTTTCATGTGCGGGATCATATTTTTGAAACGGAAATTACCGGCGATAAAAAAAACACCCACAACTTTGAAGTTAGCGCTGGACTGTCGATTTTTTTCTAGGCCAATTTTTATAATGGGACCAGTTGCTTAGGTTCATTTACACTAATGGCGCATTTAGTCCCTGCGCAAAAATTTGCCTACAGGTTAATAGCACTCACCAGGTTAGCAATATGAAATACCTATTTTTGATCTTTTCTTTTTTCAGCCTTACCAGCTGCATGTCTATTGAACCCTGGGTAAGCCCCTATGAGCGCGACGCACTGGCAGACCCAATCATGACCTTCTCACGCACGCCAGTGGATGGCGCCTATATGAACCATGTACGCCAATCTCGAGAAGGCGCACGCGGTGCAGAAGGAAATACCGGAGGCGGCTGTGGTTGCAACTAAGCCGATAAAAAACCAGCCCGCAATCCATACACTGGCATCAAAAGTTGTATTAACACTAGTTTTTATTCTCATGATACTGGCCGAACCAGGCCTTGCCAAAGTATTGCCAGAGGATCGTGTGGATGTGCTCTACCATTCCTACTCTGGTGGTGGCATCACCATCAATGGCCCCTCTATCCTGGTGCGCAAAGCTTATAAGGATAAAATTTCTATCTGGGGTAACTACTACGCCGATATGATTTCCGGCGCCTCGATTGATGTACAGGCTAACGCCTCAAAATACACTGAGACCCGCACTGAATTCAGCCTGGGCGCAGACTACCTGGTTGATCGTACGCTACTCGGCATTGGTTTCACCCGCAGCACAGAAGATGACTACGATGCAAATACCATTAACGCCAGTGTCAGCCAGGATTTTTTTGGCGACCTGACTACCCTTTCTTTCGGTTATGCCTATGGCGACGACGAGGTACGCCGCAATGGTGATGATGAATTTTCAGACCAGGCAACTCATCAGTCTTATCATATAGAAATATCCCAGATACTCTCTAAAAATTGGGTTTTTAACCTGAGTTATGAAGCAATCGCCGATGAGGGTTTCCTTAACAATCCCTATCGATCCATAAGATTTCTTGACGACAGTGTAGCCCAGGGGTTTAGTTATCAAACTGAAATTTATCCCCGTACACGCACCAGTGATGCGGTAGCTGCCCGCACAATGTATTACCTGCCATATCGGGCCGCATTACGGGGCGAATATCGTAACTACAGTGATTCCTGGGGCATAAAAGCGCAAAATATTGAAATTTCCTATACTCATCCCTGGCGCGAACGTTGGGTTTTTGATTTTAATTTTCGAATTTACGACCAGACTAGCGCAGATTTTTATGCGGATATTTTTCCTTTTCAGAATGCCCAGAATTTTCTTGCGCGGGATAAAGAACTGGCCTCCTATGACAATATAAGTGTTGGCCTCGGCATCAGTTATCAGTTTAACAAACAGCCATTTCTAATTTTCAGTAGCGGCACCATCAACCTGAACATTGACTACCTACAATTTCAATACGAGGATTTCAGTAATGTCCTAAAAGGCCAGGCGCTCGGCTCTGAACCCCTTTACGAACTTGATGTTGTGGTTACCCGAGCATTTATATCGCTGTTTTTCTAGTGTTAGAAATACTTGTACGACTTTATTCTGGCCAACGTTAACAAAGCATTCCTACTAATGCGTGCTTAATAGAGCTGCCTTAATAAAGCTATTTAATAAAGTAAGGAAACACAAAGTGCTACCAACAATAGGGCGGACGTGATTTGCCAGAACAGCAGCGGGTTTTTATCCATCAAAGCAGCGTTATATTGCTGCTTATATTTTTTATTGGGCACCTTCAGTTCATGCAGAAACTCTGCCACCTCATCATATCGTCTGCCTGGATCATAACGTAGGCCCTTCTTTAGCGCGCCATCAATCCAGATTGGTACTAACGGATTAAGCTCAAAACTCGGGATATATTTTGTCCGCAAATAGGCCTGTGAAGAACGGCATTGACCCAACTTACCTTCGAAAGGCTCCTGCCCTGTCAACATTTCAAACACGATCACTGCCAACGAGAATATTTCGGACTGGACGCTACTTTTTGCACTGATTACCACCTCTGGTGCTGAATAGCTGGCGGTGCCCAAAATACCCTGATGATCAATCGGCGTATCTATTTCAGCTATACCCTGAATAAAACAGGAACCAAAATCAATAATAACAATTTCACCATTGTTATCGATCATAATATTGCCAGGTTTTAAATCCTGATGTAAAGTTTCGCGACGATGAAAGGCTCTGATACCCTTGGCAATCTGCTCAACCATATAGATTACATCCTGAACAGCGGGTTTTGGGTTTTCCTTAATCCATTGCGCTAAAGTAATGCCTTCAACATATTCGGTAATATAATATAAACAGGTTTTTGTACGCAGACCGGCAACCACTTTAACCACATGGGGGTTATTTATTCGACTACCAATCCAGCTCTCCTGCACAAAACGTTCGATATAACCTAAATCATCATCAAAGTTGACCGAAGGCGTTTTCATACAAAAAACTTCATCAGTTGCTACATCCCTGACCACATATATCTGGCTACGGTTACTGGCATGCAGTTCCTTTTCTATTCTGAACCCATCCAGTATCATACCAATACTAAGCGGAGGTGGAAAAGGTAGCTGACCTAACTTACGGCTGACATCACCTAGCGTTTCGGTTGGTAAGCTATCTATGCGCAATATCTGACAGCTCAAATTATCCCTGCTACCATTTTCAAGTGCGGAAGTAATCAGTGCCTGACAGCCGCACTCAAATTCATCAGCTTCATTCTCAGCAATCAGTTCCTGCAGACCTGCCAACAAGGCCTTATCATCCAGAAAATCGTGAACACCATCACTACTTAATAGAAAAATATCACCCACTTCAATATCAACATTACGACAGTCAACATCAAGACTCACATCAAGGCCCATCGCCCGCGCCAGATAGGATTGCTCACTACTTATCACCATCGTATGGTCCCGCGTCAGCTGCTCAAGTTCACCCTGGCGTAAACGATAAATACGCGTATCACCAACATGAAAAATATAGCCAATATGAGATTTGAAAATTATGCAGCTAAAAGTACTGACATAACCTTTTTTGGCATCTTTATAAAGCCGACCCTGGCCCACTAGCCAACGATTAAGCGCAGACAGCACCTGCGTAGTAGATTTTTTTACGCTCCAGGAGTCTGGCGTGGAATAATAATCTGATAAAAAATTGTGGACGCAGGTTTCACTGGCTTCTTTACCGGCTTCAGCTGCACTAACACCATCAGCAATGACAGCGACCGCGCCCTTATTGGCCATCTGTGAACCTTTGGGTATACGGATGCCAATGGCATCTTCATTTTCATCTTTCACCCCCGCCACGGTACGCTGACCAACGGTAAATAGTAATTCTCCAGGCGGGTGAACATCACTCATAAGATTGGCCTTCGTAATCCTTAATTTGTCTCTGCTAGCCTGGGCGCATAGCATCGTACACCTGGGTCTACTCAGTGCACATCGATCATCTGTACTGTACCATCAGGCAGCACTTCTGCCATAGCGCCCTTCGGTTCATCGAGAAACAGCGTGGCAATTGCCGCAACAGCGATCCCAACAGCAATACTCAGAAAGAATGTCGATGATGATACAAAAGAGAAAATAGTCAGGAATAATACTGCGCCTATATTGCCGTAGGCACCCACCATACCAGCTATCTGCCCAGTCAGCCGTCGTTTTACTAACGGCACAATCGCAAACACACCGCCTGCAGCTGAACCCAGGAAAAATGAACAGATCATCATCACCGCAACCGCTAGCGGTATAGGCCAGTCTGCGTTTATCTGGGACATCGCACAAAAACCGACCGCAGCACCGGCCAGTAAAATACCCAAAGATTTCTTACGCCCATATTTGTCGCTAATCCAGCCACCTGAGGGGCACGAAACAACATCGGTCGCAGCAAAACAGGCACCAAAAATACCAGCTAAGGACACTGGCACAAGAAAAGTCTGTAGAAAAAATAACGGCAACATGGATACCACTGCCAGCTCCGCACCAAAAGTTACCGCATAAGCCAGGCTGAGTACAGCCACCTGTTTAAAGTTATATTGTAAAATTTCGTCAACCGGCGTTACGAATATTTCTTTATTTACGTTATAAATTTGCCGCGTTTGAAACACATAAATCGCCCCCAGTACAGCATAAATAATATTCGCCGTTAAAGCCGATATCAGCGCCAGCCCTGCTACTTTCCAGGTTAAAACAGCCAATGCCGCATACATGGGTATATTCAACAATAGATAAAAGTAAAAATCCCGTTTACTGGTCACCTCAAGTCCACCTGATTTATTCGGTTTAAAGTAGGTAGAGCCTATCGGGGTATCCGTGACAGAGACATAGTATATAAACGCATATACCAGTGCGATAACGCCGGTAATCGCGGTCGCATATCGCCATCCGTCATCACCGCCAAACATAACTGCCAGGGTAGGCAGGCTCACTGCCGCCACCGCCGAACCCACATTGCCCATACCTTTATAGATACCCTCTGCCAGTCCAAGCCGTTCGGCAGGATACCATTCACTAATCATTCTGATCCCAATAACGAACCCTGCACCAACAAACCCCATAAGGAATCGTGCCAGCGCTAAAACCTCAAAAGTTTGTGCTGCGGCAAAGAAAAAACATAACAACGAAGTCATCAACAACATTGCGGAATAGGTTTTACGTGGACCATAGACATCCACTAACATACCTGTGACGATCCGCGCCGGTATCGTTAAAGCCACATTGAGTATCAGCAGCGTTTTGATTTCTTGATCAGTCAATCCCAGCGATTGCTGAATCGCAAGTAATAGCGGCGCGTGACTAAACCACACCAGAAAAGTGACGAAAAAAGCAAACCAGGTCATATGTAATATCTTTGACCTGCCAGTAAATGAGAGAAAATTCTCCCTGACACTAGAACTGCCCAATTTGTGGCTCCATTAAAACTAACAAAATACCTTTACAGCAATTTTTGGGCCAATGATAAAGTCAGCCTAAATGCTGTATTACCAGGCGCATGCCGTATTGATGACCGCAAAAAAAATATTCATGCACCCAAATTAAACGTACTGCACCATCATAGCTGTCCGCCCATACCAAAGATTAGTCTAGCCATAGGCGCAAGGCTCTGGTATTTATTTCACAGCTTAGGCTGCAAAATACCTGCTCCTACAATCAACAAGATATTTCAATGGGTTTTAACGAAATTACGCAAAATGCAGCTTCTTAGATAATTATCTACTGAATATAAATAAGACCGCTTTACTTCAAACGCAGTGGATTTAGAAGAAGTAAATTCAGGCCTACGGGAAATCGATTTATCCTGGTTCTGCTCCTGCTGCAATTAAGTTTCGCAGTGAGCGACAGCCTTGCTCATATTGACGGCGCGTCTAACCAGACAGATAACGCCTAACCCGGCAAAAAATGTACCGGATAACTAATTCGGGTAATGGCATCATGGCTAACCCCAAAATCAAACAGCCGAATTCGGTTGACCAACTTTTCCATCATATTTGCATCAGCCATATCTGTCGATATCACTTTAATTTCAGACACTCGGCCATCGGGTAGTATAACTAACTCCAGCACCACCTTACCAAACAAACCAGGGTTAGTTCGCAAGGCACGTTTATAGAGGGCGTAAATAGCCCCCTTATTCAAGTCAAACACCTTTCTTACAGATTCTATACTTCTCTCATAGGATTTTGTTTCAGCTATCAACCCTGACCTTTGATCCTCGGATGTTGTTCGAGGTTGAAGCGTAGTGCCTGTTCCCGCCAATGGTCTCGCCAATGGCACGGCAGATGGAACCGATGCTTCAACTTTGGTGGTGCTTCGCTCAACCAATGCAACATCGATAGTATCGGTGGATAATTCTGCAATATTAATAGTAGCCTGACGTCCAGCGGTCTTTGCTATCGATACCTCGCGTTGCTGCAACGGTCTTTCACCAGGCGCTGGTTGGATTGAAACCGTCTCACTCAATCTGCTTATATCAATTTTCTCCCGCATTGCTGCAAAATCATCCTTAAAAGCCAGCAACCCAGATAGTTGCGCTTTTTGTTCCGCCTGCTTAACGGTTTGAGGCACAATAGTTTCGACTAGCGGCGCAATTTTTTTCTCAGGCAGTGCTTTTTTTGCAACGACTTCCTGTGCAACCGACGGTTGCTTTGCTGGCAATATATTGTTTACCGGTACTGGCTCCACTGACATAGGCTGTTTCGGGACCTGCTTTGGTTTTGGTTTTGGCTCGGGCTCAGGCTTAATAATTTCCGGCAAGATTTTTGCTTCAACTCGGTCCAACAGCAATTGCACCAGTTGCGGCGCATCTGGCACATAGATTTTTTTCTCAACCTCCGGCAACTCAATATACAAAATGACAAATGTCAGGATCAGCCCAACAAAAAGTGAAACGCTCAATAACTGGGTAAAAAATTTCTCGTCATCTGCCACATCCCAGGGTGAACGTGAACAGATATCATCAACCTGCAAGCTATTACTCATCAGTATAAATCGTCCCAGCAACCTGATTTACCGCCAATGCGATACGGGTAAAGCTTGCCTCCTGACAGGTTCTTAATATTCGTTTAAGCAACGCATAAGATAAATCCTGCTCGCCTACAATGGTTACTGCACCAACAAACTCCACATCTGGTTGACGCATTAAATTTGCTTGTAGGTCAAGCTCAGTGGCCAATGCTTGAATCACAATATCTGACTGTCGCAGTACATCCGCCACGGACGCTATGTTTTTCCCTTCGATACTAATTTCGTCCCGATATATTGATATTATCAGGTTATCGGCTGGGTTCTGCTCAGCATTTGAATGCGGTAAATCAATATGATCGATGGCTTCCAGCATCTCTACATCACTAGAATTCAACATCAGAAAGAACACCAGAATGGTGAATATGTCCATTAAGGAAACCAGATTGAGCGGCTTCGGCTTAAGCTTACTGCGCTGGCGGCGTTTTTGCCGAAAGGAGGTTGTCACGATTCTTCTGCCTTCAGTTCATCTACAGCTCTATCACCTGTAACATCATCTGTAACATCATCTGTAACATCGCCGTTCATATCCGCAACTACACCTTCTACTGCCAGCACATCACCGAGAGATAAATCAGGAAATAATTCAACCGCTAGCTGTTCGCCAGCCACTGTAACAGAGAATGAGCGCATACTATCCATGGTATAAACCAGTGTTTGATAGTCTGTTTCGGGCTGTGAAAGCACAATAGCATCACGTTTATCTGGCAGCCGTTGCTTTATCTCCTGCATCACCAACGACAGGCTACGGAAATCAAATGCTCCATCCTCAAGTTTGGTTATGCGTTTGATCACCCCACGCTGATCAGATATCACAATAGCATCATCCAACAACTGAACTTCTAATTGAAGCTGCTCTGAAAAGAGCATGCTATTTTCAGAGCCTGGCGGCAAATCTAGATCAATGATCTTGGTATGGGTAAATACCATCGACAATAACAACACTGGCACTAGTACAATCATCAAGTTCATAAATGGCGTAATATCCAGATCTGCACTAGCATTGTTATCCCTTTTATGACGCCGCCTTGCTTTTAAACTCATGCCATTACCCCTGCTATACAGGCTTTGTATTTTCGGCAACTCTAGCAGCAGCGGCTGCCCTGGTTCGAGCCTTGGGTCCTGCGGGACTGGCCTGTCCTGGATTCGAAGCAGTTAGCCCGGAGGGAGTTGCCGCCTCGACATTGGCCTGTCTACTTGCGTCAGTAAAATTCAGAAATTTAACCACAGCAATTTCCAGGTTTTCAACAATAGCGTTGGTCTTACCTTGTAGATAGGCATGTACCAGCAGCAAAGGAATTGCCACCATCAAGCCAAAGGCTGTAGTGTTCATTGCAATCGATATACTTTGCGATAATAAATTCGCCTTCTCAGCAGGATCTGCATTGGCAACCGCTGTAAAGGCTGCAATAAGACCGATTATAGTACCGAGTAGGCCTAACAAGGTGGCTACGTTAGCAAAAATCGCTAAATAGGGTGTCCGTTTTTCAATCGCAGGTAGCGCTTCCATCAGGCCTTCTTCCATCGCGTATTCCACATCCTGCCGCCGCCTGGTACTTTGCATACGTAATAGGCCCTCCTGATATATATGGCCAAGGGCTGAATCTGCGGTTTTTAACTGCTCCTGTAACGGCTTAAGCTCGCCTTTCCTGAGCAATGGTACTAGCAGCTCAAACTCGCGCCGATTTGAGCGGTTAATTTTGGTTAAATGTACAAAACGCTCAATAGCAATCGCCGAGCCTACGGCTAAAACCAAAGAAATCGGCATCATAAACGGCCCGCCGTTTTGAAAAAAGCGTATTATCTGAATTGTAAATTCCATCAGCTATTTATCCTCTGATTTAGTACGAAATATTAGTTTTGTAAATGAAAATTTCTTTTCGGCAGGTTGTTCGAAGGGTTTAGCTGACGCCATACCGCGATATAACATTTCGCGCCGATATTCGTTCGGGTAAATCGGCGACATGATGCTATCGTTTGACAGTATTGGCTGACGTGCAGTTATTACCTGACCCTGATGAGTTTTCCAGGGTAGTATATAAAGCACCTTCGGTAACTCTCGATTAGCCTTAATCAAGGTTTCATCCAGATAAATAACTTTCTCCAGATCTTTGCTATCCTGATCTTTGCTCACAGGCTGTTCATTAACGACTTCGGTAGCCGGTTGCGCAGCAAAATTATCTATGGATAAAACCACTACTAACAATAACAACCATGTTTGAGCCAGGTTCATTGGTTTGCACCGTTAACAGCCAGTTGATCAGCAGCATCAAGTCGTCGCTGAAGCAATACTATCCAGCGAGCCACTCGATTATCTGGCTGGATTCGTTGTGCTGTGTGATAAGCGGACAGGGAAGCTACCAGGCGCCCCATATATAACTCATACAGAATACCCAGTTCCAAATGAGCCGCTGCAAAATCAGGGTTGACCAGGATGCAACGCTTAAACGACGCCTCGGCGCGTATAAAGTCTCGCTGCTGCCGTGCTAACAAGCCAATTTGCACCAATGGTTGACAATCGTTTGGGCTAGCAACCAAAGCCCTGTCAAACTGCGCATAAGCCTGCTCCTCTCTTTGCGTGTTTGCATAGACAATCCCGAGATTAGTATAGGAACTGGCATACTGCGGATAAACACTGATTAGCTGCAGCAGCAGTTGCTCCGCCGCTGCATAATCTTTTTCTCCAAGCGCTGTGTTCGCCTGCTGAAACAATCTATCAGCCCGTGCTGAAGGCTGAACCACGTTTTTCGTGGCTGGCTTACCGACGGCTGTTTCTGTATTTTTAACCGACAGGATTTTTACCGGCAAGATCGATGATAAACTTGAGCAGCCTGTGACGATCAGCAGCAACAAGCCAGGCAACATTAGACGGGGCACCATCAAACGGAGCAGTATACGGCAATGAATATGCCGCTTAATAAAGCCTTTCAACATAAGCTACCCCCGATGACTGTCGTTTATATTCGCCCGGCGACAAGTGCTCCAATCTCTCCAGACTAACATCAATCCATTGATCCCAGCCCTGCTTCCAGGCTCGACTAATATTAGCGGCATAGATATCAATAGCCTGCTCTTCGAAGGGGAATGCCTGTTCTTCTAACAAAATATTGTACTGCGCTAGTTCCAGTGGATTCAATTCTGTTGGCCGCTCAGATTGAAGAATCGATTCGGCCAGCGCTTCATAAATGGCCCCCGTTTTATACGTCGCTGCAGAAATGAATTCCGCAACGCCATATTCACCGACCTGTTGAAAGACGCTAAGCGTTTGTTGCATCAAATGCCGTTTGATTTTCAGGCTGCGCTTCAATGGCAATGCCAGAGCGGCATCATTAAATTCATCAAGCTTATCCTGAGACAAGGTAAATGCGGCCTGAGCAGCCAAATAACGAACCCTGGGATTTAATTCAGCGGGCGAAGCTGCCGCATAGACTGAGACTTTTTTCTTCATCCAGTAACGTTGTTTCTGTTTTTCGCCAGTTAATTGATACAGCAGATCCATATGCTGCATGGCTTCCATTCGGATTTCGAAGGGAGCAGGGTATTGATGGGCGTATTGCCGAAAGCTATTGATAGCGGCAGTAATATTTTCAATTTTCAAATACAGCTCTCCTGCCCTGAACAGGGCCTTTCGCCTGGCGGCAGGCGTTTCTTTTACATCTTCTGATATGGATAACAATTCAGTTGCAGCCATATCTATACTGCCGTGTAACTCATAAAGCTCAACCAGTTGGTTAGCAATGTTGATAGTTGCTGGATGATGTCTGAACGATTTTCTGAAACCTTCTAACTGCATCGCAGCCTCTTGATAACGCCCCGCCTTAATATAAAGTTGGGCGATATCATACCTTGCGTCAATCGCAAGCTGACTGGAGGCATCAATTTCTGACAGGCGTCTAAGGTGATTGATACTTTGTAAATATTCATCTGCAGCTTCCGCAATTTCGGCCTGCTTAAAAACTGCTGCCAATAATTTACCCAGCACTTTTTTATCATTTTTATGCGCCGCAAGGCTACGGCGATAACTTGCCTCTGCCAGCGCATAATCACCTAATGCAAATTGGCTATGCGCTGCAATCAGAATTGCCGCTGACCAGAGCTCAGCTGCCGTTTCATTATTAGGAATTTTCTCCACACCCTGATTGACTAACGGCAATACCAGAGTATTGGCCAATTCAAATTGTTGCTGCTCAAAAAGCATATTAGCGGCATTAAGCCGTATTCGATCGGTACGCGAATCCATTGGATAATGGTTAATAAAAAACTCACTTGCGAGAATTTTTCGCTGCCGATAGGACAAGACCAAATTGTTTTCAATAGCCTCGTCTGCCAGGCTTGCCAGGCCTAGTATGGCTGCATAGGCAGCTTCTTTGCCTCGGTCCGAGAATAAAAATCGCTCTGCAACACGCTGAAATGCATTAACCGCTGCCAGGGTCTCACCGCCATCAAATAAGCTTTCTGCTAACAGAAAGGACATTTTTTCAATATCTTCCGCGTATATATCGGCTTTCGCATTGCCAGGTTGGCCATTATTTGTAGTAGCGCCGACAAGGGTTGCATCAAAATTCAACAGCCATTTTCGATACCAGCCTGCCGCTATCAAATATTCTGCGATAAGCCCACTGGTTTGCGCCTGAGCATGGGCATTGGTTGTTTGCTCGGTCATAAACTCAACTAGATCTGCCCTGTAGGTATCAAAAACCGCATCGCCATGTATGGCATAAAATTCGCTATTTTTCGCATATCGATCTATGAACTCCAACCGCCCTGGCGCGATTTCAGAATCAAAGCCTGCTTCTTGATATATATTCATCACTGCTAGCGCAATACCTGGCGCTTCCTTTGCCAGGGGGTTTTCATCAACAAATTTCAACCAGCTACCAGCACTATCCTGCAACCGGCCTTTATCCTGATACCAGTCTGCAAGCGCCGCATAAAGATGAATTTGCCACTCTGGTTTGTGCAGTTTCTGCATTGACAAAGACAGGGTTTCCACCCCATCTAGATAATTTAAGGTAATCATCGCCAGACGTACCAGGTCATTAACAAATTCTTGCTGTGAAGGCTCAAGTTTTTCTATGCTATTGTCATGCAACAGGTTATGCATCGCTGTTAGCAGGGCGTCAAATGATGACTGTAATTCACCCTCTTTAAAAAATGCCCAGCTCAACATATACAGGGCATGAATTTGATACTGGCCAGGTGCCTCGGCTACTGTTTGGTAATCAACAGCTGCAGTTAGATAATCTTGTTCTGAAAAGTTTATCTCAGCTCGCCTGAAACGCGCCTCCATAACAATTGCAGCAACGCCTTGTACCGTATCGCCTAGCTCTATTGTGCGGTCCAGATGATATACGGATTGCTTCAGCGCTCTGCTTTGGTCATAGGCATGCGCCAGTTGATAATGAATCATTACCTGATCCGCTAGGGGTTGCATGGTTTTAGCGGAGGCCATGTTCGACGCTCCTGTCGACGAAAGTATTAAAGAGGTTGGCAACAATAAACCTTCCAGGTCCTGAATAGCGGCTTTATAGGCACTCGTGCCGGCATTTTCTTCCAGCGCCAGCTGCGCCTGTTGCATTTCCAGTTCTGCTATCCTTAGACCCACCGCATAATTTTGTTTTGCATCATCCAGTTGACCCAGAACACTACGATATAAGGCTAACACTTTACTCTGGTCCGGCGTCTCCCGCCGCACCGGCACAGAGGTATCTGACTGGCCGGGTAGGCCCAGCTGCTGATCCACTGGCATGGTGCTAATGGCCGCCTTTATTGAAGGCCCTGGCAGGGCAATACCTGCCGGTTTTGACTTAAATTTAGCTAGGCCAATTTTTGCCAGGCTGATCTCTGACAAAACTTCCGGCATGGCTAGCCGCATTGAACAACTACTAAGTACAAGAATGATTACAGATAACAGGCATCCAGTAGATATAAACCTCAAACTCATAGTCGCGCTACTAACGTTCATCGGTCAGAACCTTTGTCTTCGCTCCGGCGGTTCTATCCGCTCCGGCGGTTCTATCCGCTCCGGCGGCAAGTTCCGCATCACCAATGCGCGCCATCGCCAAACGCATAAATACTAATTGTTGTTGTATCCCTGCTTGTTGCCGGTCTATGTTTTGTCGCAATTGCAGCCGGAGTGCATTGCCAGTTTTTTCTAGTGCGCGATCAGTGTTAGCCATCACCAGCTCAGTATGGGCCAACATATCTGCTATCCGACCACCAATACTATCTTGTTGGCCCAATATCGCGGCCGCTGTTTCGATTCGTTGTACTCTTGCTCGGGCCGCATTCAGGGGGTCACTCATCATCAAAATTTTGTTTTGGCGCTGTTGCGCACGGACCGGAATGGCATCATAAATTTCATACTGAATTCGACCGCGTAATCTGGCCAGGCGGACAAATATTTCTTCGCCGGCATGAATTAGATTCGCCATGCCTTCCAGCTTATCCAGCTGTCTTAAAGTCGCCTGTTCTTCGAGAGTCGCAAGGTCCTCAATCCCACTGCCGAAACGTCGCGATACCAGCACCTCAGAAAACGCGTTAGTCTGATCTCCATATTCAGTCATTTGCGCTTCTATTTTGTCCAGCAACCGCGAATAATGTTTGTTTTTAACCTGTCTTGCTGCCTGTTGAATTCGACGTTGTTGCTCCTTATCAACATCCACCAGAATACCCAACTCGGCACGTTTACGCTGTAACAGGTCATTCGCCCCATTAATCCGTTGCCAGGTATCCAGTAGCCGCTGGCTATCGCTATTAGCAAACCAGCCTGCCCAATCGCTGCGACCAAAAACTACTTGTTGCTGCGCAGCCAATTCTGGCTGAATAGCCTCAAGCGTTATTAGTCTTTCCACTACACTTGCAACGGTGGATGAATTTAACCTTTGCAATGATTCATCAAGTGACTCACTTCGTTGCTCTAACTGTTGCGTTGCCTGCCAATAATTGGCGTATGCCTGCTCCTTTTCCTGTATTTGCTCGAGCGCATAGCACAGCCCTGGCAGCGCATTATTCACTTCTGGATGATGTGGAAATTCAGCGATCAAAAAACGCCATAATTTCACTGCCTGGTTGTAGTCCTGCTGTTCCATCGATAAGTTTGCCAACGTTACCAATGCTGTCGGGCCATATTGACCGGTAGAAGTCACCCCCAACAACCATTCCCTTACGGCACCATAGTCTTGTCGCTCGATACCGATAGCAGCCAGCGCAATCCTACTACGCTCGGCGATAGAAAGTTGCTCCAGTGTTTTTGCCGGTTGTTCCACTAGCTGCACCAATATTTGTCTGGCTCGGTTAACCTGACCTGTGGCATTGAGGCTAACGGCTAAATTGAAACGACCGTAATAATTTAAAATATTATCAATTTCAAATTGCTGCAACAGGTTGTCGGCCCGGTCAAAATTCAACTTTAGCCGTGCAAGTTCAGCTTGCAGATATAATCCTTGAACACTATTCAATTGCGAGGAGTTAGGATCTAGCTGCCCAAGTGAGCTTTCAAAGCGGGCCCACTGATGACGACGGTAGGCCCCTTTTGCCAACAAAAAATGTAACTGTTGATAGTCTGCCGGCAGCAAGGTTTGCTCGTTTATAGTCTTCAATACCGCTAATGCCAGTTGATCCAGGCCTAATTCTAACGCCGCATTGGCCTTGGCGAGACGCAATGTCTTTAGATCCAGTGGCACGTTTTCAACGGATTTAATAACCGCCAATTGCATCTCTGATAAACGATGCTCGTAATAAAGCGCAACAGAATATGTCTCTGCCGGTAAGTCCTGATAATGCTTATAAAGCACATGACCCATCGCCAATTTTTCAACAAACGCAATTCGGGCCTCTTGCTTCAGGCGTAGTTGCTTTAAAAGCGCCACATCTGAACTTTCTGAATTCGAACTATCTGAATTCGAACTATCTGAACTCAAGGGCAATGCAATCACATCAGTATTGCTCGAAAAAATACCAGTCAATATACCGGCAGATACATCGCTAAATAACCCAGCGCCGATCAACATCAGCGGCAGCGCTTTATACCAGACTCGAGCTTTTTTGCGCATCATAAAATTCACGGCAATTAATAGACGCTGGCAGTGAATTCTGGTTGCTGGCTTGCGGCTGAGTCTTTGATGCTCAATTCAACATAAACAGGCTCAAACGACTGTTCAAAGTTTGCTGTAACAGCGCGTTTATAATCCCGCTCATGCGGGCCTTCACCGAGGAATATTGCTGTTAGTTCATTTTCTCCCTGGCGCGCATTACCCATATATAGGCGCTGTACACCGCCTCGATATAACGCATTCATCTGCCTACGAGTATACAGATGATGCGCCACCTGCTTGCCGTTTAGCAGTAGTTTTACGCCATCCAGGCGAAACAACTCACCCACATCCAGGGAAAGATAAACAGCCACGCGTGAACTTGCTGGATAAAGTAAATCTTCTTCCAGAATCACAAGCTCCGTGTTTAGCGCCATTAATGCAGCCTCAAGGCCCTCTATTTCAATTTCTTCGTGAATTTCTTCGTCAATTTCTTCGCCAACTTGCGTTTTATTCTCTTCATCTGCAGACGAGCCTGTCATAACAGGGTCGCCAACTATTCTATCTGGACTATCGTTCATTGACTCAGCCTGTGCCCAGCCCAGCCCGTGAAGCAGAGCAGCTAACAATAACAAGCTTGCTAGTTTACGAATTATTTTGTACCTGACTGGCTGCATAACTAACGCCTTAGCAAAGCTTTTATTTGATCAACATATTCATTTTCATCGCCGGGCTTAAACCCCTTGTGTATAAAAGTAACCAGTCCGTCTCGGTCAACCAGTACCGTAAAAGGCATAGATTTTAAATCGTAAGTCTCACTGACTACTTGCGCCTCATCAAATAATAACGGGAAGCTGAGGTCTAACCGGCGAGCCAGTTTATGCGCTCGGGTAACTTGTTCTTCAATATTGACACCAAGTACCACGAACCCGACAGCGCTATATCGTTGATATAAACGATCAAGTATTGGCATTTCCTGCCGACAGGGGCCACACCAGCTGGCCCAGAAATTAATCAATACAACCTTGCCGCGATAGTCCTGCAGGCGTATATTTTCCCCTGCCAGGCTTCGCAGTGTAAAATCTGGTGCCGAATCGTTCAATTCAATTGCCAGCGCCTTTACCGGCACTAACATGGCCAGGCTAATCAGCACTATGCAGCCAACAACTTTTAATTTCCTGTATTTCATATCAATACCACTTAATAAATAGCCTTATAATACTTGTTGGCGGTCACCTGCCTGTCATTTCCATAAGACTGTCGGAGGTATACATCTTGCCTCGGTGATCAATAATAATGGCATCTACTTCCTGCATCGCATTGATCATCCGCAGACCCTTCTCTACCCCCATTACAAACACGCTAGTAGACAAAGCATCAGTTTTTGTCGCATTAGCAGCTAAAATAGTCACACTACGCACCGCGCGCGCAGCATCGCCATTAGCCGGGTTTATAATGTGGTGGTAGCGAATACCGTTGGTTTCAAAATATCGCTCATAATCTCCAGATGTTGACACAGAAATGTCCAGCAGCGGCAATATAGCCACCATTTCAGCATCATTTCTCGGATCACGAATACCCACCATCCATGGCTCACCATCACGATCGCCGATTATACGACTATCACCGCCAGCTGAGACTATCGCTTGCTTAATGTCGAGCTGTTGCAGAATTTCTATACTACGATCAACCGCGTGTCCTTTGGCTATGCCACCAAGGTCAACGTACACGCCATCCATCCTATAGCGCACCAAATTAGCAGCCGGGTCAAGCTGGACATGCCGATAGTCGATGGCCTGAATCGCTGCCCGCCGGGCCTTGTCATCTGGTCGAATTTTATGCCGATAATCGTACAACCGACCCACAGAGGCATAGGTGATATCAAATGCACCATCTGTTAACCTGGAATACTCGTACGCTTTCAAAAGAAGATCATATAACTCTTCACTAATCAGAACAGGCTCTTTTGAGGCCTCCATATTGAGTTTATATAGCTGACTAACGGGATTGGATGGGCTCATCAATGTATCTATACGGCGCATCTCCTGCATCACCGCAGCAATAGCTTCACAGGCCAAAGCTTGGTCTTTATGCGAAAGTTCAACCCTCACTTCAGTGCCCATTATGGATTGGCTGGCACCATACCAATTTGAACTTTCCGTTCGACTAAGTTCGGCACAGGTCGCTGTATCTGCGATGGCGTTGCCACCAAAAAAGACCAATATAAAGATCAACGGCAACATTAAAAAAGAGGTCAAGGAAAACTTTAACAAAAATTGCAGAATCAGCAGCGAGCTTTTAGCGGATTTATCTCGCAGCAACTGAACCTACCTCATACTTCGTTATTGTTTCCTTAATGATAATAATCAGCAGCAAGATTGCCACATGGATTACTTATTCTGTGAGCAGCTTCATGGCAAATTTGTGACCTGAAGCACATTCGTGCTAACTAACCAAATAAGCCCCCACACAGGACGTATAAAACCCCCTCCCCCAAACCTTAACCTGGTAACTCAAACCTGGCTTTTACGCCGCACGCCTAAATCTCCATTTCAGGACACCCAGTCAAGGGATCATTTATCCATAAATTCATTCATTGTTAACAACATCCACAGCATTCCAATTTCTAAATGCCTGATTAGATGACGAGATTTTTCGCCGCCGGTTGCAGTCCTGCTACACCATCTATGCCAATGCAATGTTTAATCAAAATGGAACAAAAAATTTCCGCTTAATCACTTACCCTGTATCAGGGATTAGCTAGCATCGTCTACACTAAGATCTGAGTAAGGGCATGAAACATACCCTTCAGTCGTAATGGCCCTAATGACCGCACTGGATATAGCAAAACGCCATTAACCGAAGCTTGTACTCATTAAACATCATCAATGATCACACCAGCCCAGCTAACGCAGTTTCAGTCCGACGCAGTAAAGGGACCGAAAGACAGTACGAGTAAGAACCGCTATGAACGACATAAACCAGCTCATTAATGATATTGACGCCAGTTTTCTGGATGATTTTGCAGAAACTATTAATGCCGAACTCGACGCCATTGAAACCGCCTTGATGAGCTTACAAACCACAGCAAACAATCATCGACCGCTTGAATTAACGATTAAATCAATCAACAATATACAAGTGGCCTGTCGACTCATATTCATGGACCCGCTGCTTAATTTTGTCAACGGCATTGAAGGCCTGCTACGCTCGATACACACTCAGAAAATCCACCCAACAGAGTCATTAACCGAGCTACTGCTTATTGCGTTTGACGAAATACGTGCCGCCAAAGACGACCTGATACTTAGACAAACCATGGACACCACTCTTTTAGGCGATTTCCAGCAGCGTATAGTGATGCTGGCCGCGTTGTCACCTAAAGCATTGGATGCAGCAGCGAAAACCTTAATTCCGGAATTTTCCAGTCGTGTCCATCAGGACCTGGTATTTGTCACCCATGAAGTAAACCCCCACTATGACAAGGAGAATCAAGTAGCAAACCCAGAGCCCACAGCCACATTAATCCAACCTTTGAGAGCGGCCGAAACATCTACAAAGGAAGATCTATCCTTTTTCCAGGATATTGCTGAATCCATTGAAAGCACCTCTGAGTTGATAGCCAACCGCTCTTATAAATCAATCGCTATTTGCGGTCTAATTAATAACTATCTCAAGGACCCCGTCAACCAGGACCAGCTATCCATGGCAGTCTATGCCCACGATATGGCCATGGCATTTCTACCGGACAGCCTAATATACAAACGAACTAAATATACCTCTGAAGAAAGAATGACATTGGAACAGCACCCGATTCAAGCCTATGGAATATTATCCCGCTTACCACGCTGGCAGACCGCAGCAAATATTATCCTGCAACACCATGAACGTTATGACGGCAGCGGCTACCCTAATGCACTGCAAGGTGACCAGATATCTACCGGGGCTAAAATTCTGGCCATTGCAGACGCTTATCTCGCCTTGACCAACAAGCGTGCCGATAGACAATTTAAGAAATCTACCAATCGAGCAATTTCTGAAATTAACAAATATAACGGCACTCAGTTTGATCCGTTAATACTGGATAGCTTCAATAATGCACTAGAGGCACTACGGAAGAAAAACACTAAATAATCTGTGGACACCAAACCCATTCCAGCTATAAATTGATTTTGACCGTTAAATCTCCTCTGCTAGACGAGCCCTACTCAATAAGCCTAAATCATCTATTACCTATCAGGCTCGAACCTGCTATGCGCTATACCAGAATGTCAGCTGACCTGACTCCATCTTTTCCACAGCTTCCCTAAACCGTGCATATGCCAAATATAGATTTACAGCATGTGGTTATTGTTTATACAATAAATTAACAAACCAACCCTGAGAATCGAAATCTAGCACTCTAAGGTCGGCATTAAAATCTGTGAAATTATATCCCACACCCAATTTTATGCCGTTGCCCAGATGCCGCTCGATTCCGGCCAGATAACCCTGTCGGCGATCGTTAGCTTCAACCACTTCAAGCCAGCGATATTCCGCCAGCGCATCCCAGGTTTCAATCAAATGATAACGGATGCGAAAAATGCCAAGTTGAGTTTTAGTGTCAAAAAAACTGCCCGCATCTCGATCGATACGCAGCGAAGCTTGTTTGTAGGCCAGCTTTGCGCCTAATTCAAAATGCTGATTCCATTCATACACGGCCTCCAGAGAAACCACATGCGACTTTTCATCAAATTGCGACGCGCCAAATTGCTGCAATGGATCCAGGTCATATAAATAAGAATATACGCCTAGGATATTTAGCTGGTTAGCCAGCACCGGTCGATAGGCAAAACCCAGATCCGCTTCGGCAAAACGTGCCTGCGTTTGACCCTGAGTAGCAAGATCAGTAATTGAATAATCGATCTTTCCTAACAACGACCATTCGTTAGATAAAGTAAGCGAATATCTATTAGTAGTCACCCATTGTTGGTTTTCATCTTCACGATATTCGAGTCTATTCACCAGCTCATAAGCGGTTTTTTTGAGCCGCGAAGTCACACTATAGGCATTTCGATCGAGACGATCATCGGCCACCTCAGTAGAGCCAGCAAACATTTCGAAATCGGTACTCCAGCCAGGTCGAAGTAAATAACTTAAGCCATAACTATTGCCGCGCTGTTGATCACTATTGTTCACATCAAATCGGTGCTCCTGATAAACACTGATTTTATCTGTTAGCTGAGTGCTCTGCCCTATGGTTATACCGCGCTTAACCACACTTTGGCTGGTAGTAATATAGTTAAGGTACAAATGACTATTTTCTTTAGCCCGATAAGAGGCACCAAGCCGCGCACCGTCCGCGCCATCGGCGGTAAAATATTCTCCATTTAAACTAAATTTGGAATTGGCACGAAAATCAAACCCTATACCATAGAGATCCTCTGCCAAATTATCCGTCGCTACCCGCTCGGTCACCAGTGACGCATCATCATCCGAACCTAACTGATGCTGACTACTAATATGCCAAAACAGTCGTTGATCGTATTGATAGGCAAGTTTAACGCCGATTATATCTGCCTGCGATTCACCACTAGCGGTCAGCCCATCTTTATCGCCAACAGTTTTAACTTGTCGATGCTGATATTCCGTAGATATCTGAATAGCATCATTTATATTATAATCAGCCTGTAGGCCGATTTTGGTACTTTTCTGCCCTGAGAATTGATCACTACTAAACCGCCAACTGACATTCAGGTTTTCGCTTGGATGAATATCTCCTTCGACGCCGTAGTTAATTCTGCCATCTTCATCATCATCCAGCCCGTATTGCAAAGAATCGTAACCTGCATCCAAATTTCTATACCAGGCACCGATATTTCCACCAAATCGCTGCCGACTAATATCCGCCAGATCTACAACCGCATTAACAACAATTGCTGTGCCATCAATTTCTGCAGCATCCCCTTGCAAACCATCCACTGCGCGACTATTTTGCCGCTGGTAGGATAAACCACCATCAACGGACAAACGCGAGGTTATATTTTGCCGCGCGTCTGTTTGTCCGGCTTCAATATTAATGTAACTGCTTTTACTGGCCTTTAAAGTTAAATCCAACGCCCGATTCATATAATCAACGTCACCATTTTGCTCCTGGATATAACTTGCCCCCAGGCCAACATGTTTATTATACCAACGTTTAAGTCGCAGCCCTCCCGTAACACGTTTATCAGCCGCACTGATTTTTGGCACATATTCATAATCAACGGTCAAAACAACGCGATCGCCTTCCAGCGGCGTGTCGCGAATAATGGTAAGCAGGGTTTTGTTGGCATGGCTGCTTAACGGTCGATGGAGGATAATCCGTCCCTGAAATTCATCAATTTCATAGTCGCGCCCTTCTATCAGATCGGTTTGCTGGCGAATTCGCAAAGAGTCACGTTCGCGGACTACTACACTCACCTTCGCGCTGCCAAGTACCAGATCCTGCTGCGAAAGATAATAAAGACTACCGCCCGTACCTTCCAGTTCATCATGTCCTGCAAGTGCATCAGGTTGTGCAATAAATGCTTTAAGGGTGGCTACCTGATCACCAAACAAGGTCAAATCACCGCTACGCAAATCAAGTTTAGCGCCATATAAACCGCGTCTGAAGGTGGCTAATTCAGTGCCGCTAAAACTTGAATTATAATTGCCCCAGAGTACTGACGATTGATCCCAGTCCAACCGAAGATAAAATTTTCCCTGGCTATCTACATCACGGCTAATGGTCGAATCATCGCCATAGACTGGGTAATATCGATCTGGATCTATGCGTTTGAATAACTTCCCTGGCTCACGCCGATCAAGATCCTTAAATATGTCTGCTATATCATCTTCACCCGTATCCAGTTGAGCGGTTAATAAATACTTGCCTTTTACTTTGCCTTTCAGGTAAAACGCAACTCGACCATCAACAAATAATTCGTCATCAAAGCCGTCTGTTTGCTGCGACGATTCAAGCCCACCACTGATGCTGTTCTTACCTACCGTTAAATCTGCAAGGCCTAGCATAAAAAAGTAATTCTCCGCCATCGAACTTGTCAGCACGGTTTCGAATAACGTGGCGGCATTGGCCTCTACAATAGTAACGGCCAACTTATGTTCGCCGGTGGGTAACTGACGCTCTATCGTTAATGAACCGCTGGCGGGCACCGGATAACTATGCCCATCCAGTATAAACCAGCCGCCAACCGGCAGTTGACGGGCGTTAACTGTGACCAGGCCACCCGGCAAATTAAAATTGTTAAATTTAAGGTCGTTACGCGGCTGCAAATACTCATACCAGGTTTGCTGTGATGCCAGGCTTTGACCCGTTGCTCGTTTATTAGCCGTTTCTTGGTCGCTCAATTTTCGCCTGAAATATTCCTTATTAACCGACCCGTTATCCAGTTCCAGGGATTCAAAATCCAGTTTACCGAAGTCCATCAACCGAGGATCGGCAACAAAATCTGTACTTTGTAGATGTGTTAGTGCCTCCCGGCCCTTCGCATCCCGCAACCGTAGACGATAGCTAATACCAGCCAGATTAGCCAAAGATCGGCTAGCGTCTTTACCCTTCCATACAATGCCTTTGTTAATTGCTGGTGAGCCCTGCCCTTGTACAATTGCCAGTGGTTTTTGATGCAATAAATCATCAGCGGAAAATATTTCCAGTTGCCAACTTGCGATATAGTCAGGAAAATTTGTATCTACCTGCACCACCAACGGCGTAATTAAAGCTGAATTAAGCAGCAATAATTGCTGCTGGGCCTGAAAGGCAAGTCGCGGCAACCGAGTCGCTGGTGCCTTTGAAAGCCATATATCATGGCTATTGGCATTGCTATTTAGTCCACCTGGTCCGCCAGCCGCGCCGTTCCCAGGCTGAATAGCCTCACCAGTTGCATATCTATTACTCGGACCAATAGCGAGGTCTGTGTATTTTTCAACCTCAAGCTGATAGTTTTCATATTCAGCTAATTCGTCATAGGCAATTTGCACCTCAACCCGCCGATTACGCGCCCTGCCATCAGACGTACTATTGGTTGCTAAGGGCTGTTTATCTGCCATGCCCGTTGTTACTATAGTGACATCCGGCACATTCAGGTGTAACCGTAAATAGTCTGCCACTCGGTCTGCTCGCGCTTTCGACAAGCCCAGGTTATCACCGTACCTTTGCAGCGTAGATGGGTTTGAGACTCGGATATTATCCGTATGACCCACCACTTCCAGGCGTAGATTAGGCCGACCTTTGAGTTGTCTCAAAGCCCGCTTTAGAATATCAATATCGACGCTACGTATTTCAGACCGACCCAGGCGGAACCGCAAAGGTTCAATAATTTGAATCCGTCGCTGCATAAGGTAGGTTTCGCCTGCCTTATCAATCACCCTCTGATGTTTCTCAGGCTGCCCAGCAGCGTGCAATGGTTGACTATTTAGCAGAGCACCAAGAAAAATACTGAGCAACAATGGCTGCCGAAGATAACCAACGGCATCAGGTTTCTGGCGGCTAATAAATTCTGCCAGCGGTCGAAGCTTAAAATGCCCATTCAGGTTCCGAGCGAGCATATTACCTTTATCCTGCTGCACGAGATCTCCCAATTCGGCGTTGTACCAGTTGACCAACACGCATTTCAGTCAACTTAGATTTATCATCGGGCTGAAAGTAATAACGGCTACCAAGCTTGTCAGTATGGCCCGTTATAATCTCAACCTTTTGCAACTGAGCCTGGCTCAAATGGCGCAGTAAATATTGGCGAATCACCAGAACCCTTCTGGCATCATCTATAGCGTCATTTCTATGCGCAATGGCCGGTAGCCGGACTACATATTGCTGGTATTCATTTTTAATTATCAACTCGGACAGCCGCGATAGCTGATAAATACCGTTAGCATTGAGTTCTAATTCAGGGTTAATCAAAACTGCCGCCTGCTGGACAAATATATTGCCTTTAAGGCTAACGATAGCTCTTTGTCTGCTGATGGCTTGATTACTGTTTGGGTTATTCGCCTGGCTTATTAACCCTGGGCTCTTATGATCTACGACTGACTTATCAGCCTGACCTGGTTTTTCTGAGCGCACGCCGAAATCTATTCGACTCATCAGGGCCGAGGTAATACGCATTACTCTGGGGTTTTCAGTGGTAAAGGTTGACCCAGCTGGTAACGAGGCTGGATCAACCTTGATGATAAATTGCCGACCTCGGTCATTTTCACCTGCGTCCACCCCCGCCATGTGGTAACGACCATTTTGATCAGTGGTAATATTTTCCCCACCCACGGTCACTAGCCGCACCCCGGCAATCCCCCGTTCCGCAAGCACATTATCCCTCGCAGCATCCTGAATACCGTTGCCGTTCTGGTCATTAAATACCTTACCAACGATGGTAGTACGGTCAAAGAACGGGTCAGCCACGACTTCAATGGACGCGCTGGCAACAGACCCAACAAACTTATCATTTTGCAATGGTAATACTCTATTTATCGCCGTGCCTGGTCGTATACCAGCACCCACTCTTAATAAATAACTCACTGCTAGCTGCTCGTTTATAAAAAAGTCCAGTGCGGCAAATTCTAATGGGTTCTCTTCCGTAACTGCCAACAGGGTAACAATGTCGTCCTGCGTATCCAGCAAACCGTCTAAACCGGCGCGAATTAGACGAGCAGAATCCTGTACATAGCCAAACCCAGCAGGAATCTGGTCACGCAAAATAATGGCCGAAACAAATTCATTACTAAGGTTTTCTGCGGTTATTGTATAGGGCACCATTTCACCAACACTAACCGTTTTCTTGTGCGCTATTTTGCTTAGCAATATATTTGCCGGCGCAGAATTTGAATCCAGCGGTATATGGTTATTAATAATGTCGGGGGCATTCTCAGCCAATTCAAATTGCAAAAAATACAAAGTTGGTTCGCCAACCTGAGGGGCAAATTGACTGGCCGACACTTCGCAGCGCGCAGTCAGTGGATCCGCATCATTGACACAGCTAGTCGCCACCAGTACATCCTCAGATGCAGGGATTTCATTAGACGGCGCGCTAAAAGGTTCGTCATTAACCTGGATTTCGATGCCATATACCGTGCTCACCGCTGGACAGGTGACATCGGCGCCAGGGTTGATATCAAACTTATACTCGCCAGCAGTCAGGCCCAGGGTTGTTCCGGTTACCTGTCCCTGTTGACCTTCAGCTAGACAGGCGACATTAAGTCGTTCATTACTGGCAACGTTTACTACAAATAGCTGCACATCATTAATCGGCAAACGGCTACGGGAGTCATAAACAATGCCGCCAGGATCAACCACAAAATCCAGATCAAGCACCATGGTTGAAATTGCCAAACCCTTAATACTGCCTGCAATGACGCCAGATGGCGTGATGAACGACGCTTCGTATAAACCTGCAGGCACAATAGGTACGGCGTAATAACCCGCAGCATCAACAATTGCAGTTGCAACCTCGGCCCCGACAGCGTCGCGGATAATTACGCTCCAGCCAGCCAGCACTGGTTCATCTTCAGTTCGGCTGCCATCGCCGTCGATGTCCTGAAATACCAACCCCTGAATAGCTGCTGGAAACACGATCGGTGTGGGTTCATTTTCACCCAGTTCATTAGGATCAAAATCACCATCTGGATCTACGGCATTGATCACCGAACCAATATCCACAAGTAGTGCCAGCTGCGATAGATCATTGGATATATCACTGATTTTGGTCCCGCTCAGCACAGCAGTACCATTTACCACCGCACTATTTCTGAAACTTTGCTGTTGTAGCTCAGCAATACCCGCAGCATCCGCAAAATCAATTTGTACCCGCACATCAAATTCCACCGTGCCGCGTTCCCGTATTGCCAAGCTTGAATTACCGCTATCAAGTAATCTTGGGTCACTAATACCGTCGAAATTTGCGTTCGCTACCAGCGAACCCGATATTATCCGTGGTGCAGAAACATCGACTTTGCCCTGTTCAGTCAGTGATGGGAAAGTAGATGTAATAAAATCAACCAGCTCAATTTCATTAAGATCAGCACTACCCAAATTAACTACATCGAGTGATATCGTATATTGGTAGGTTAATGTTCTTTGATCCAGTGGTAACAATAAGTCGCCCTGATCTCTCAACGTAACCACAGCGCCGTTTTGCGCTACTATTTGCTGCAACAATCCAATCACCGGCTGGGTCGAAATAACAATAGGCGTTGGATCGTTTTCGTTGCCGTCACTGGCCGAGCCATTGCCATTGGTATCAGGTACCGTGCCATCGTCAGCAATATCTTCGACCACCACAGCGTCAACTAACACGCCCTGAACCTGTGCTTCACCAGAGGATACCGCACGGCTGTTAGCAACCACTGCAAACTCTTCAACAATGGTATTATCCGGAAAATCTAACTTAGCCTCGAAACTGATAATAGCTGTGGCGCCCACCGCAAGCGACTGACCGGCAACCAACAGCGCAGAATCCGGCCCACCATCAAAGCCACTATTAACTTGGTCTAAGGCACCCGTAATACTCAGCTGACTAACAACAATAATAGTGCCCTGGGGCAACGCTGCACTAAGCAAGCTTTGCACCTGGACATCTTCAAGGCCGGTATTACCCAGGTTTTCCACGGTCAAATTAAACTGGGTGGTATACACCAGATCCTCTGCCACAGTATTGGCATCAATCACCCGCCGCGCCGGCGAGGCACTTTGCGCCAGGCCAATACTGGCTATCGGCACAACGGATATTGTCGTGGCCGGCCTGGGAATTTCTGTTTCAATACCATCTGTTGAGCTTGCCGCGAGACTATTCCCCTGTTCATCTACAGCACTCAGGACAACCTCATGTTCGAAACTCTGTGCCGCACCAGGGTTAAAACGTACCCCAACCAGTAACCGCCCTTGCTGGCCAACACCAAGGGTACTGGTAATGCCATCACTCGGATCAGAGTCAAGCAGGTTAATTTTATCCATACCATTAAAGTCTGGATCGATGATCAGACTGCCGGAAGTCGAGACTGGGCTGCCAAGTAACTCGAAGCCACCGGGAAATAACAGCGCTAGATCATTATCCAGGCCGACATCTGACAAGGGTAGATTGCCCTGATTACTTAAGTCAATTGTTAGTACCGTGTCAAATTGACTCGATCCTGCAACTGCAGGCACCGCGGGTGATGCTGCAAGGGTTACCTCTACAGCCGCAGCCAGTTCTAGCCGGATAATATTTGGCAGCTGTTCTTCTGCATTATTATTACCATTGGTATCAGGCTCACTACCGGCAGTTGAAATATCTTCGACAAATATTACAACCCCTGGATTATCTGAATCGTTACTAAAGGCACTGACATGGGCATTATGTAAATATTCGATTTGATTAGCTGCTGGAGTCACGCTAATAACAAAACTGATGGTCACATCAGAGTTATCCCTGAGGATACTTTGCTGTATATCGAGCAACCCCGTATCAGTAACTGCATCAAAATTTGGATTTACAACAAGGTCACCAGTGGCAACCGGCAGAGAAATCAACCGCACATTATCGGCACCAAATACAGCGCCCAGATCTGATTGCACGTCAATTCGATCCAGATCAACAATACTGGTATTTTTAATTAGCAACACCACAGGAATATTAAAATCCCCGTCGCGCAAAGGCTCCGGTGTACCAAATTGACTCGCCAGGCCAATATTGGGATTCGGTGGCGATGCCGCTTCATCGTCTTCCATCCGCCCTTCAGCGGCATTGTTAGGTGCAGAATCAGGATCAGAAACTATCGCCCGGGTGACTTCAGCATTATTCGTAATATCACCATTACTACGTACCAGCGCGTCAATATTTAACGTTTGACTGGCATTAACCGCTAGTAAACCAATATTCCAGATGCCACTATCAGGATCATAAACACCGCCACCGTCATCACTGATATAGGCATAACGCGCGCTCAGTCTATCGCCCACTTCCAGCCCCCGCGCCTGACTCGGACCACTGTTATTGATAACCAACGTAAATCTCACCTGATCGCCGGGCGTTAAGGTCGAGCTACCATCCGCATCCAGCAATAACGATACGTTTTTAGACAGCGCCACATCGGCACTATCAATACCCGTAGCAGCACCCAGGCCACCCGGATTAAGCCCAGGATCTACACCCGCATCGGTTGTATCTGTAACCACGACGCCAGCAGGATCAATGCCCGTTGCTGTGGCTAATGCTAACAGCCTATCTGGCGCGTTAAATGCTCTTGGATTAACGTTTACAACAAATACCAGCTGATAACTATCACCCACCGCGAGCAGACCATCATCACCAACCAACAACCCATTGGTACCGTCATAGGCAGCACCATTGGATGTCGGCGCGACAGAATCACCGCTATTGTTTACCAGTGTAACAACCGGCGGGCTAATAATGCCATCGAATGCCCCACTTAGTTGTTCAGGCAAGCTAAGGTCATCAATCAATTGTAGATTTTGCAGCTTCTGGTCACCGGTATTTTTCACCACTACCGTATAGCGAATACTCAATTCGCCCTGAGTACCTACATCACCGACGACTTCTGCCTGCATTGCCGCACCCAATTGCGGCATGGTTACGGCAACCACAATTGATTCCGTTAGATCATCACTGCCATCATCTGGGTCCACCAGATCTGGGGTACTGGCCGCTGTGGTTATATTAGTCAGGGTATTCCCCGCCTGATCGGTATTAACCCGCGCTGAAATAATCAGGCTGGCCGAATCACCATTCGACAGGCTACCAATTGACCACAGCCCAGTCTGCGCTACATAACTACCCTGCCCCGGCAGACTGGATATAAACGTCAAGCCAGGCGGCAACACATCAACCAGAGTAATATTGTCAGCAGGCGCTGGGCCGCTATTGGTGACGCTAAGCAGGAAATCTATCTGATCATCAATTTGCGCGTTATTATCACCAGTAGACAAGGTTTTTAGCGTCACCAGATCCGCGCTTTGCGCCATCACCAATAATTCGGCACTGGCTGCGACAATACTGTCACCGGCAGTGGTCCGCAAAGCACCCACAGCTACGGTATTGGTGCTAAGCCCCAGAGTTTGTCTAACAATATCAACCGCAATAGTACAACCGCCCACGGGGATACTTGCCGCTGCCTGATAGATCAGTTGATTAGCCCCAGCAGTAGCCACCACTGCGGTCTGATCACAACTGCCGCTGCTATTGGGTAGCGGCGCTATCTGCATACCCGCAGGAAATTCATCCACCAGGTCCGATAATAAAATGGCAGCAAGGGCATTACTATTGCCAATTTCAAGGCTGAGCCGACTCACCTCACCAGGCGCTACCTCAGCGGGCAAAAACCCTTTAGCCACGGTTGGGGCGACCGCAGTAACTATCAACTGTGCACTAACGGCGGTATCGTTAGCACCGGCCGTGGTATCCACAATACCGGCGACCAGCGTATTGGTTTTTACGCCAACCTGAGTCGCTATAATATCCACCACAATAGTACAGCCATTCACAGGAATCGCCGCACCGTCTATATACGTAACCGTTTGGCTAGCCGCAACAGCACGCGTCAGGCCAGGACAGCTACCGCCAATATTCGGCGTATCCGCCACCGTCAGGCCGGCCGGCAATACATCCACCAGGTCTGCGGTCAAATTAATCTGCTGAGTATTACTATTACCAATACTCAGGCTGAGCTGAGTAATTTCACCCAGCGCAATGCTTGTAGATGTAAACGATTTACTAATCGTCGGCAGCGCCAGGATACTAATACTAGCCTGCAAAATATCTCCCGCAGTACTCGGGTCGGAAAAATCGGCACTATCTGCAGCCGAGGTAATATTGGTAATACTATTGCCACCCTGACCAGTATCAACCACGCCAGTAAGATTTATCTGCGCCGTAGCGTTGACCGCAAGGGTACCAATTGACCAGAGGCCCGACTCGGCATCAAAGCTACCCTGATCGGGTATTCCATTTAACAGGCTGATACCCATCGGCATCTGGTCGATCAGGCTAATATTGGTCGCTGGCCTTGGCCCATTATTGGTTACCGTGACCTGAAAATTTACGTTTGAACCCACGCTGGCGACTGTTGCAGAACTTGTTTTAACCGTGATCAAATCCGTACTCTCAGCAACTAATAAAGTCGCTGAGGCAGGCTCGGCATTATTGCCAAGACTCGTCACCAGGGCTGCTGCGGGAATAGTATTAACCACAGCGCCCAGGGTCGCTGAGGTGATATCTACCGAGATGCTACATCCACCACCTGGAATAGACCCACCCGACGGGTAACTTATGCTGTCGCTATTGGCTAATGCCAGCACCGCAGCTGGACAGGTTGTGCTGATATTTGGCGTATTGGCCACAGTCATACCGGCGGGCAAATTATCCACCAGCGCTGTATTCAGCGTTGCTGCTACGGCATTTGCATTAGCCAGCGTCAAGGTTAAACGGGCAACCCCGCCAGGCATAATATCCGCTGGCAGAAAAGATTTGCTAAGGGTAGGCGCCTGCGCCGTAATCGTTAAATCTGCGCTAGCTGCTGCTGCATTAGCACCAGCATTGGTCATTAACCCGCCTATCGCAATCTGATTAGTGAACGTACCAGGCGTCGATGCAGTTACCGCCAGGGTAATCGTGCAACCACCTGCGGGAATTTCCGCACCATCGGCATAAGTAATAGTATTACCACTGGCAGTGACACTAGCCGTGGTACAGCTACCACCAATGGCTGGTGTAGCCGCCACTGCGATTTCTGTGGGTAGCGTATCGGTAAAACCGCCATTGTTAATCTGAATAGCTTCTGTATTCGGATTGCCCAAAATGATGCTTAGCATCGTTGAGCTACCGGCAACAATTGAACTTTCGGCAAAGCTTTTAGTTATCGTTGGCAACTGAAGCACCGTGATACTTTCTTGCAGGTCATCCCCAGAGGGATCAATGTCATCAAACCGTTCAATAATGTTATCGATCGTATTGCCAGCCTGACCGCCATCTACAGTCAGGGTAAGCTCGAGGCTAGCGGTAGTACCAACCGCCAGGGTGCCAACATCCCAGACACCTTTGTCGCTATCGTAACTATTACTGCTCGTGAGCGCTGCACCGACAAAGGTTAGCCCGCCAGGAATCACATCACTCACCTGTAACTGCGGCGCGTCCCTTATGCCCAAATTTTCAGCTTCAATACGGAAAACGATAGTCTGACCTTCGCCAGGCGTAGAATCGCCACTCGGGAGTGTTTTTCTATATTGAACATTAGTGTTGTAAGTGGGGCATAACGTTTTAGCTACCGCAACAATTTCCTGCACCGAAATATCAGGATATTTAGGCGCTTCCTGGTACAGATCAGCGCTACTGGCAGCGGCCGTTAGCACATCCGACTGAATGGCTGCCGCATCAATTGCCACAAATGCCAGTGAAGGTTCAAATAAAGTGGTATCACTTTTAAAGGCATCTGCTGCGGCAATAATCGCTGTACCGGTATTATTTGACAGGCTACCAATCTGGATTGACGTGGCATCCGTCAGGATCACCAGAATCTGTTTTCGACCATCCCGCCCGCCAGTATTCACCGTAGCCACAGCATCCTGAGTGGATAGCGGTTGCGTCCCCAGGCCAAGAATCAGGTCATGGCCATAACTAATGGCAGTGCTGATATTAGTACCGGCAAAGGAAAATGACCGACTATAGAGGCTAGCCCGATCAGGAAAATTTTCATTCAGCGACAGATTAAAACTTTGCTGAAAAGTATTCGCCCAGCCAAATAAAGCGCCGTTGGCAGAGGAAGCACCAAAAGTTAGTTCGGCGGCGATACCTTCAATGAACTCTCTGGAGTCGACGAACTCAGCACCAGTAACGCTGCTTGATTCGTCATTGCCAAACCAAAGGTCGACATTACTACAACTGAATGATTCTGCAGCATGCACAGAGACTGATCCAAAACCACCCAGCAGTATAACAATCAGTAGCGAGCATCGAAAAATGAGTGACTTACTCAACCCTTCCGACCAAATTTACCTTTGGATAATGCATCCTGCATATTGCGCTCTTACTGAGATCCCTTTGTAATAAACAGCTGCAATCCATGCAGCTCGAAGCTGAAGTATAGACCAAATTTAATAGTTGCCCAGCAAGTTTTGGGGTCGAAGTAAAGTGCCAGAGTAAACGCAGCAGTGGCGGCAGCGCCGAATCGGCTGGTGCTGAATACTTATGATATTGATGGCCTCGATGGGCATAAAGACCAGATTACAGATGCCAATGACAAGAAGCGCCTGGGGTCTGAGCAAAGTGCCAGAGTAAACCTTTTTACCGAGATAGAAGAATGGTGCAACCACCAGTTATTTCTTCGACCTTTTGCGGCACAGCAGTAAAAATGCTTTCCAAACCCGGCCAGGCTAAGTTATTCACATTCTTATTGGCAATTCGCGATCGACACCACACCGTCACAAAACTTATCCTCCAATCATGTAAAGTCATGGCCTGATCACTGTCTATTTACTATGGCACTTTACACTGACCCCAGAAATCTTTGGTTATTAGGCAACTTCCCGTTGACTTCTCCCGCCGTTGCGGAGGTAATAAGGCGCAAATATTGTAAGTCATTGAATTTTGATGATTTTTTAGATTCGCGATTTGAATACCCCCGCGCAAATTAGGATGACTTACCGCCGCAGGGGCGGCGTTTACATTTTAGGGGTTTAGCGTGTTTAACCGATAACATATTGATTATATGGGGCTTTTGGCTAACAATAGCGTTTTAATAAATTTACATACCCCCGCTCGTTATCAAAATGTGTTATGCC
>JAHRVQ010000057.1 GCA_019090615.1 Pseudomonadales bacterium
ACCCTCCAAATAAAGCGCTAATCGAATAATCGTCATAAATGAAAACGTTTTCTATAATTGATTTTTTAGCGGGAGCTGCTGTTTCTATTATTAAGGCGTTGTAAATTAGCTGCCTGTGCGTATAATACCGCTCCTCGCGTATGGTGCTGTGATCAGATTAGAAAGGCGACGTGAGTTAATTTTTGCTGGGGTCTGTAGCTCAGTTGGTTAGAGCGCACCCCTGATAAGGGTGAGGTCGGTGGTTCAAATCCACCCAGACCCACCAGCTAAGAATTAGCAATGTTTTCGTGAAGTACCTAACTTCGCTAAACAGGCTAAAATGAAGGCATTATTCCCCATGGATAGTGTCGGAACAGGAAATATTAGGCTTGTACTAAAATTAGTCCTGTATTACGAGAGATTTGGGGCCATAGCTCAGCTGGGAGAGCGCCTGCCTTGCACGCAGGAGGTCGACGGTTCGATCCCGTCTGGCTCCACCAATTCTACCTTGACTAGCCGAGTAACCTTTCCAGAAAAAGGTTACTTGTTCTGGTAAATTGTTCCTCGCTATAATGTGGTTTATGGACCATACCAGAATAATTTTAGCCAGGCTCGCAGCCGGCGACGCGTTGCCTGACATAGCAGAAAATAGAGTTGTGATTGATAAGCTACAGCTAAGCGCGATTCTTTCAAAGGGTCAGGTTAAGCTTACAGAGCCCATTGAACTACTTGATGCTGGCACTATCCACTCGCATATAGACGCGAACATTGCTGCCCAAATTTCCAGTGTTGATATTCATCGACGTATTAAATCAACCAATACTTATTTAATGTCCAGGATTAATGCTGCTGGTTTTCACGGTTCAGTGTGTTTGTCTGAAAGTCAATCCGCAGGCAGAGGCCGGCGCGGCAGGGTTTGGGCTAGTCCATTCGGCAAAAATATTTACCTAAGCTTAGGCTGGCAAATGCAAAATCAGAAAGGTGCTTTGGAGGGCCTGAGTTTGGTGGTTGGTTTGCAAGTGGCAAAGAGCTTGGCTTCTTTCGGGGTTGAAGGTGTTTCAGTCAAGTGGCCGAATGATATTATACTGCGAGATGGTAAGTTGTCCGGCATACTCATTGAAATGGGCGCGCCGGCAAAAGGCCAGGTCAGGCTGGTGATTGGCGTTGGCGTGAACCTGGGTATGAATCGGCGGGAAGCTGAAACTATTGATCAGCCGTGGAGCGCTACCGGAGTCATAGATGGGATGTCGCGGAACAAACTTTGTGCCCGGCTAATTACAAATATTTTGAAAGAATTGTCGCAATTTTCGAAAACAGGTTTTGCGCCCTATATGGAAAGTTGGAATGCCTGTAATTATTTTCTCAATAAGCCGGTGCGTATATTATCCGGCGAGCAGGTGGTTTATGGTTTGGATCGTGGCGTAGACGAGAGGGGAAATTTGATGTTAGAGACGGGCGAAGGGATGTTGGCTTTTAATGCTGGAGAAGTCAGTCTGCGAGCAGGTAGTGAGTAGTGAAGTTAATTTTCGCGGCTCTGTTGGCTATGAACACAGTGTATTTTTCGTATTATTATTTCTATTATGAGTTTAATCCTGAAGTCACCGCTGAAAGTATACAGGCAGATGTAGATGGCATCTATTTATTGCGAGAACAGGATGAAGTAAAGCTGCGTGAGCAGCGGTTAGGTGACATTATTAGTAATCCGCTTGTCGTAAATGGGAGCGTGAGTAAAGAATGTTTAGGTCTGGGGCCTTTTCTAGATATTTTTAGTGGCGAAAATGTAGCCGAGCAAATGACTTTGCTAGGTTACGAAGTGGCTGTTAGGGCGGTGGATAATATGGGTGGAACTAACGATTACAGAGTGATGATCCCGCCCGCGAGGTCCTTGCAGGACGCCTTCAGAAAATTAACAGAATTGAAGCAGCAGGGCGTTGATAGTTACGTGATCACAAAAGGCGATGCGGCTTTGGGGATTTCGCTAGGTGTGTTTTCCTCAGAAAGTGGTGCAAAAAAAGCACTTCAGTCTATGGTTAAATTGGGTTATGAAGCAGAGATAGTGGTAATATCTCGCGTAGTAAGGGAGTTCTGGGTGTTTTCAACGCAAGAGCAAGATTTTCAGCCGGCCGCAACTGTATGGGCGACGCTGCAGCAAAATTACCCGCACATCGAACTCCGTAAGCTTCAATGTAGTGAAAGCTAAGATAAACATTTGATAGCAGGGCTAACTTCGCATACAATGCGCAGCCTGTTTTTGGCAGGGTTTATGCCGCTATAGCTCAGTTGGTAGAGCAACTGATTTGTAATCAGTAGGTCCCGAGTTCGACTCTTGGTGGCGGCACCAATTTAAACAGGTTTTTCCTGCTCAAGCACAGTGTGTAGTGATCAACGCATTATCATCAAAATATGATTGACAATGGTTAGCCTCAAAGGCAAAATCTAGCGCCTTCTTTTTGGAGGGGTTCCCGAGTGGCCAAAGGGATCAGACTGTAAATCTGACGCGTAAGCTTCGGTGGTTCGAATCCACCCCCCTCCACCA
>JAHRVQ010000058.1 GCA_019090615.1 Pseudomonadales bacterium
CAATTTTCTGTTCATTATCCTCAAACATTCTAAGGGCGGCACGGACTACTTCGCTTGCAGAAGCAAAGCGACCTTCATCAATTTGTTTTGCGATAAATCCATCGAAGTGCGTACCAAGGGTCATGCTTGTATTTTTGGGCATACGGCACCTAAAAATCAATTATAGGTATTTAATGGTATTAAGCCGTAACATAGGTGCCAAGTATCGCCCGTAAAAAACGGCTGAAGTAATAGGGGACAGACCACGTTTAAATCGATATTTGGTAAAAAGTGACTCGACGTCACCGATACTGCCCGCCAGGGATGCCGATGCATATCATGTTAACGCTACCCCAAAACCGTGGTAATAATCGTCAGGTGTGCTTTACCTCAAATAAAGACATGGCCGCGTATGCGAACTGGGTAAAGGAAGCCGCAGAAAAGTATGGGCTTGAGATTCACGCCTGGGTGTTTATGACCAACTCTATTCATTGGTTGGCGACACCAGCACATCCAGATATAGTTTTGCTGGTGATGCAATATCCAGATAGATTATATATTCGGTATTTCAATGACCGCTACAACCGCGCTGCTTGATTTGTTGTTTTTTTTACAATCTGGCTTATTGTTCTTTCCACGCGTCGAATTGTCCTTCGGTGATACTGAGGCCGATAATTGCCCCCGCATGTAATGTACTTAATTCGGCGAGTGTCATCGCGGTGAATTTGTCAGTGTTAGCTATGCCGTGTTCATGGCCATAGTGTTCGATGAAGTCCTCGGCCTGCTTGCCATGAAGGCCCTGCTTGACCACCAGACCCATCACTTGTTTTTTTTGTTGCCGATACTGAATGCGATAGGCATCGATTTCTCCCAACGACTTTTTGACCACGCTATATTGCTTGCAAGAACGAATATAGGCCCAGCAGTACAGGTCGAGCATCGGCGAAATTTCGTGTTTCTCATAAATCGCGAGTAGCGCGGCGGTGTAGTCATCACGCGATACATCGGTAAAACTTAATGGGCATAGATTGATTTTGATAAACGGGATATTGCAGCTTAGGCGCGATGTTCTTTTATTTACATCCTCGAAAGCCTGTAAATAGGAAAGGTGAATCAACAGGAAGAAACTTTGTTCGAACGGGTCTTTAATTTTTCTGGCCTTAAACAAAATCAGCTCGAACAGTTCCCGCAGAACATGAGGATTGCCGAGGGGTTGATAGGTGGATTTACCAATATCAACCTCAATCGTGCGAATATTTCCGCAAGCCCCAGCGTTTGCTAACAAATCCTGGGAAAGTAGATTGTGAAGATTGCGGATTGTCAGGCTGTTGAGTTCAACGTCTTGCGCATTTTCGACCAGAAACAAGAGGGCTTCCTTGTGGTTCATAATCATCACTGATTCTTCGTCAACTTTACCCTCCGCGGAAACCCCTTGCTCCACTAATTTCTGTGTATCAAGCCTTGAGTAGGTGTTTCCCTCAAGGCGACTGGAGTTATAGGCCAGGTCAATCAACAGGCGCTGACAAATTTGCCGCGCATAGGTGCCCGCTGCTAGCTGCTGGTCAAAGCGCTTGCCTTGTTGAAAGAGTTTTGCGCGTAACGTTTTTGGGACATAGGTCGTCTCATTAGGGACATATTCTTCAAGAAAAGCACGTTTATAGGACAGTCTTTCTCTAGCATGGTGGGGGATATCCAAAAATATAAGGACATTTTGGCTTTTTTGACTAAATATTTCGTAGGTTTTGTCTCTTTCCTGTCCCTTACTTGTCTCTGATGAAGTTTGGAGAGGGTAATATCTAGTGGCTTTCTTATCGCCTTTTTTAAGTATACGGCCTGCATTGACAAGGCTCGCCAGCCTCCGCTGTAAAGTCTTACTATTTACCGTAAAAGTTAGTGTTTCAGCGAGTTTTCCGCGTGCGATGCCTGCTGGATTTCTCGCTATAGCTGCTACGATTTGCTCCAGCTGTTGTCGAATTTCTAGTGCCATGACACCGCTCTAATGTCCTTTAACTAAAGTTATCTTATTTTAGGGACACCTTCAACGGGTTTTAAGGACGAGCCTGTATTTAAGGGACATTAAATTGAAGTATTCGGGGTTAGAGTAAAAACTGAAATGATATGTGGTCGCCACATGCTCAATACACCAGACTAGATAGTGAACCTATGCACAGGCAAGGGTGCTATCGAGCACTTTTTAATCGGAGAAAGTGATCGCGGAAATACGGCATGCCGTTAACACAGGCTTTGTATTAGGTACGGGGAAATTCAAACGACAAGTTGGACAACTAACAGGAAAAAGACAGCAGCTGTTGGAGAGTGGACCTCTTTAGCAGCGTCGTTTTTGCACCTGAAGGACGCGCAGTAGTTTGCGGTTATAGTTTAATCCGCCGGTATGGTTTCGTTGACTAGTACCTGCTGTTGTTCGAGTTGTTTTATCTTGCTCTCCGAGTAGTCCAGCATGTTGGTTAATATCTGGTGATTATGTTCGCCAAGAAATGGTGCCTGTAGCTCCAGATTATTTTCGAATTCAGAAAAACGCAATGGCATACCGGGGGACTGAAAACTGCCAAACTGGCGTTCGGTGACTGTTCGAACGGTGCCTCGTTCTATAAGGTGAGGATGTTCCATGGCTTCTTTTAACGTCAGTACCGGTGCTACCGGCACACCTTCCTGCTGTAGCAGGTCGATGACCTGCTGGTCATTATCGAAGCCTGCGATCCAGGCTTCGATAATTTCCACCAGGTCGAAGCGGTTTTTCATGCGCTGCCTGAATTCTTCAAACCGTGAGTCAGTTAATATTTCGGGCTGGCCCATGGCATGACATAAACGTTCAAAATGATGTAGGACAGCAATGATAACCAGATAACCGTTGTTACCTTTAAATGCACCTAAAGGGGCAAGGCCGGGGCTATGCGCGCCACCACGTTTAGGTTCAAGGCGGCCGTCACTGGCACTGACCATGGCTACGCTGGACTCATGACAATGGAAATAGCTATCGAGCAGGGAAATATCCAGATGCTGGCCAGTACCACCCATGGCCCGATGAAACAGCGCGGCGTTAATTGCTGCCAACCCGTGCACGCCGGTATTAACGTCGCCCATGGCTAACATGGGGAGCATGGGTGCGCCGTTTTCTTCACCAATTAGCCCGGTGACGCCGGCATAAGCCTGGCCGATATAGTCGTAGCCAGGACGTTGGGCAAGCGGGCCTGTTTGGCCAAAGGTTGAAATGGAACACATAATGAGTTGTGAATTGAGTGCATGTACGGTATCCCAGTCAAGGCCCATACGGCCAATGACACCCGGTGCAAAGTTTTCTACCAAAACATCGAACTGAGGGATTAAATCTAGTAATAGCTGACGCCCAGCATCGCTTTTAACATCAACACAAAGGCTTTTTTTACCGCGATTCTGGGTTAGGAAATAACCTGACCGGCCGTGTTTCATATAACCAACATTACGTATCTGGTCGCCATAGGGGGCCAGTTCAAGTTTAATAATATCCGCACCCATTTCGGCCATCATTCGGGTGGTAGTTGGGCCGGCAACGTGTTGGGTGAAATCCAATACCGATATGCCGTCAAGTACATGTTTTTTGTCCATGATATTGTCCTTATAAATATTGTCCGAAAAATACGGTTGCTTTGCTCAACACTGTTATATGGCCATCATTAAGACATAATTGCGGTCTAACCGCCAGATAATCAGATAATCGGATAACCCGTGTCGCCAACGAGAAGCGGTTCCGGTAAGTGTATGTTTCGTTGTTTAGATAAAGCCGGCGCTGTATCGGGAGAGGCTGCCAAGAAGCCGACTGCATTCGCCAGGATCGGAGCGTTGCATTTGTTGTTTGCAGGCAGTAAGTACTTCGGGTTTGGCTTAGACAGATTCTTTATAGCTTATTGGCCTGGGCAAAATCATCGCCCATATCATGGTTGTATGAGGCGATTAAACCCTTGTCGATTATTTGCGATAAATGATCTATTTTTATCGGCTTGGAAATAAAATCATTCATACCCGCCTGCATGCAGCGGTTGATAGCTTCCTGGTCAGAATGTCCGGTCATGGCAATGATTGATACCTGATGATCCAGTACTGAGGATTCTATATCTCTGATGGATTCAGTCGCCTCCAATCCGTTCATTTCTGGCATTTCAATATCCATTAGGACCAGGTCATAGTGTTTTTCGCTCATGGCAACAATGGCCTGTTTGCCATTGTCAGCAATGTCGACATCGGCAAAGCCCAGTTTTTTAAGGAAGGTGCCAATCATTTTCTGATTCATTATATTGTCTTCTGTCAGTAAAATATGTACCTGTTGTTTATCAGTGGCGGCGTTGGTCTGCGGGTCTACAGCACTGTTTTGCGTAGTAGCCTGATCCTCCAGGGTGGCTTTGCTGGGTTTAATAATATTTTCTTCAGCGGGCAGTGCATCGCCAAGGTTCATAGGCATTTTAATACTAAAGGTGGTGCCTATGGCCTGTTCTGTAATGAAGTCAATATCACCCTTGTGGGCGTTGATAATTTTCTTTACGATGGCCATTCCCAAACCGGTGCCATTGGCCTTACCGCTGGTTACAAAAGGTTCAAACAGGGTGGCCCTAATGGATTCAGGGATACCATTGGCATTGTCTGCGAGCGAAATATGTATTTTCTGATCATGACAGGCAACGATAATTGAAAAGGTATCCTGGTCGCCTTGCCGCTCCAGGTTAACCAGTGCATCGATGGCATTGGATGCAAGGTTTAGTAAAACTCGATGAATTCTATCGACATCCAGGTATAAATCCCCTTTAAACCGGTCTTCACAACTGAAGGTTATGTTGGCTTTATCAAATATTGGGTCGAGGGTAATCTTCAGGTCTTTAATGAACGCGGCACTGGTGATTTTTTTAATCGTCAGGGTCATTTCGCCGCGGCTATATTCCAGGACTTCGTGGGCCATATCCGACATGCGGGAGGCTTCTTTGGATATTATCCCAAGATATTCAGAGCGTAATGTTGGTTCAATTGCGTTCTCGTCTGCAAGAGTGGCATAGCCCTGGATGACTCCGATGGGGTTTTTCAAATCGTGGACAATGGAGGCGGCCATGCCGCCCAGGTTCGAGAGGCGACTTTTTGCTTCACCTTCGAGGTTTTCCATCGCCAGCCCTAGTGAACGTATAATACCTACTATTAGGTCGTCGGGCAGGCTGCTGGCATCTTCTATTGGTTGATACATTTCTATCTGCAGGACCGCAAATAATTCTGTTTCCGAGGCCACGGGTATAGATACCGTGCAGTTATCCAGATTGATTGAAGAGAGCTTATATAATATCTCCGTCTGATTGTTGTCTATGGAATAACCCACCGCGTTTTCGATCGGTTCGCCGTCTTCCCAGATACAATAACCGGTAAATGACTGGGCGTTTTTTTGATGAATATAAAATTGGGCGCGTTCCATTTCAATCATTGGTGCGATGGCAAGGATATGACTTATAGCGATAGATACCGCCTCGAAGGGGTCCTTGGCAGAAGACATATCTTTGGTTGCTTCAAGTAAATGGCTTATCTGCTCACTTTGGGTCTCAAGGCGTGAATAAAGGTGGGCATTGTCAATAGCCGCGGCAAGTTGCGATGCTAACATTTCAAGCACCTTTACACGGTCCGGGGTGAAGGCCCCCTCGACTAAATTGTTTTCAAGGTAGAGAATGCCAGTGAGCGATTGCTGGTTGATTAATGGATAACATAATACCGATTTAATTTGATTTTGTTTAATATAGGTATCTTTGGCAAAAGGTGAATCTAGTGCTGTATTGGCGATAATCGTTACTTCCCTGCTGCGCGCAACAAAATTGATTACCGTATCTGATGCCTGGTCAAATTGCGCCAGAGCAATTTTCTCAGTCAAATAGAGTTTGGTTTCTTCGAGGGTGGCCGTCGCTTCAACAAATAACTTATCAGCCTCGCATTTAATGAGTATGCCTTTTTGTGCGCCGGCATTTTCCAGCACCAGCGCCATCATCTTTTCTAGCAGACTAGAGAGAATGAGTTCGCCGGAGACGGCCTGGGAAGCCTTCACCACGGAATATAAGTCGAGGCTGTCGTTGGTATTGCTGGCAGCGCTTTGGGTCAGGGTAGAATGAATAGTCCTGGTTAAAGAGCGTTCATTAACTGAATTTCTCAGGCCCTGGTTGGTACCAGCTGTACCCTGAATGGTGCCATTTACAGGTACGAAAAGTTTGTCGCTCAGGGTTGTATTGGGATTGCCCAATTGCCATTCGGGGTGTTTGGCCTGTAATTGCCAGCATTTTCTTTGTGCGCCCCAGCAGTCAAATAGATAGTGACTTTCCTGCATTAAAACCTTTGCGTATTTAGGGCGTTGCATTGATAATTGGAATTCAGAAAATAGTTGGTAAGCGAGTGCCTCTTCATGAACAAGCTGATACTTTTTTGCCGCTGTGATCGATTTATTGAACAGGTTTTCCGCTTCGATATTTTTGTGTTGTGATTGGGCTAGTAACGCCTCTAACAGATATTTTTTGTTGAGCTGATTGGCAGCTGAATACTTCGCCCAGATTGTTATTGTTTTTAATTTTTTGCGGGTAGTTTTTATATATGATGCTGGCTGGTTGGTATGGCCCTGTAATACCAATGAAATATTGGCTAATGCCTGGTAAAAATAACATTGAGAAAATAGCGGTAAACTTTTTTGACTGGATACATATTCTATGGCTTTAATCGAGTGTTGCATGGCTAATTCATATTCAGACATCAAATAACAGCCGATCATTTTAAGAATATAATATTGCGATAGATATTGATCCTGTTGCAATGAAATATGACTTTCCAGCAGCGTTGATTCGTCGTAGAAATCGCCTGCCAGATTAAAAGGTTTGCTGCTTTCAAGGCTTAGGTTGTGGTGAAACTGGCGAAACATGCGGAAGGTAAGAAAACGGTTTTTTTGCCCGAGCATCTCGATGCCATCGTAATATTTTTTATAGTCAGCCTGGATGTTGCCAAGTTGGTTACCTGAGAAAAAATTGCACCAAAAACCGATTTCCATACAGAGTACGGAAAATTCCCAGTCGCCTGACTCGACTCCGCTGAAGTAGCCTTTTTTAAGGGGTTTGGTAAGTTCTTTGTAGGGCAATTTCCAGGATCTGACGATAGCGTGTACGGCGGCATTTCTTGCCAGGTAACTGCCATCAGATGATTTTTCCAGCATTATAAGCAGCAGGTCAGCGAGCTTATTCGCTTCATCGATTCTATTAAAAATACATAAAACACAGGCATAACCGCCAAAGGCGGCAATCGTTTCGGGGGCATAACCCAGCTTTAGGCTTAATTCGACACGTTTAAAAATACATAACAGTAAAAAATCGGGGCTGACGGTGATGGCAGCTGATCCTGATTTATTGAGTATACGCATAGCGATAAGAGAACCCGGATCGGTCATCAATGGCAAAGACAGAATCTCATCGTTAGTAAATTTTGAGATCTGATGTCTGGCTTTTATTAATCCGGCAATTGCATGCAACCGGGTGGGTTTTTTTGGGAATTTAATGCCCAACTGACCTGATACTAATATGGATAGTTTTATGGCGCGAACCAGATCACCCTTAAACAGGCAGGCATCGATCACGGGTTCGTAGGCCCGCATTCGGTCCAGTAAATTTATGCCATGTTCTATCACTACGGAGGAGTATACTTCCAGGCCGTCATAGTCAGCGGTCATCAGGGAAACTTCCGTGGCATTAATATAAAGCGCGAAGGTGAGGGCGTAGTGTTTGCTCCAGCCATCGTCGGGGAGTAAAGAAATCCCTGCTTTAAAATATCCGTAAGCTTCGGGGTAGGCGGTGGATTTTTTTGCCTGCAGGCCGGCACGGAGATTCAGCATACATAATAATCTTCGTTGTGATTGGTCCGCTAACAGCGACATCGCCGGGTTTAACTGATTGACGACATTAAATACCTTTGCGTCTAATCCCTGTTGTTGGGCTGGTTTTTGACTTTCGACGGGTTCATGGTCATCGCCTGGCGTTTTTTCGTGGAGGCTATCTTCATTGGGCTCAATGAGTTGTGTTGCTGTTATATCCTTCAGTAACGACATGCCAATAACGTAATGCATATTGGTCTGTTCGTGGTCTGGGATAAGGGAATAGGCCGCCTGTTGGACTCGATCATGCTGAAACGCGAATCGAGCGATTTTACTGGTGGTAAGATCTTGCTCTGGCTGCGCATCATTGTCATCGGGCACATCATGCTGTGCCAGTGGCGCGTCTTCTTGTAGCAGGTCTGCGTAGGCATTATTTAGCGGCACTAATAGCTCGGCTTCAACAAAAGGCCATAGATCCTGCATGGTCTGACGCTGATTTTGACCATACGCGGCTGCCAGAGTTTTGATTTCAAATTGATTGCCTATCGCCGCTGCGACACTGAGTACCTTTTGCGATTCAGCGGGCATCAGTTTAATCTTGTAGGTTAGCAAATCGACCACATTTTCTGTCATCTGCTTTTTTTCAATGACGTCGATCTGCCAATGCCATTGGGCTTTATCCTGGTTATACTGGATCAACGCTTCCTGATGTAACATCGATAAAAATTGATTGACAAAAAACGGATTGCCCTTTGTTTTGCCAAAGATCAACCTGGCAAGATCAGCTGCCTGAGTGAGATCACAATGCAATGCATCAGAAACCAGTACATTGACATATTGTTCAGTTAAGGGGCCAAGCAACAGGCTATCTACCTTGTATCCAGCTTCATTGAATTCGTCCAGTAACTCTATCAACGGGTGGCCGGCCTGAACCTCGTTGTCTCTATAGGCGCCTATCAACAGTAAATATTTTTGTTGTGGGTTGAATCGAATCAGGCGAATTAGTGCCAGCGATGCGGCATCAACCCATTGTAGGTCATCAATAAATAATACCAGCGGATGTTCTTTTTGGGCAATGGCCTGAATAAAGCTCTGAAAAATCGAGATAAAGCGGTTTTTTGCTTCGCTACCGGCCATGTCCGGTACGACTGGTTGCGGGCCAATAATCCATTCAATCTCAGGCACCACATCGATAATTATCTGCCCCTGTTCGCCCACCGCATCCAGCATGCGTTGTTTCCACAGGGCAAGTTCATCGGCGGGTGTGGTTAAGATTTGTCGGGCGAAATCCTGCAGTGCCTGTATGATCGCTGAATAAGGTAAGTTTTTATTCAGCTGATCGAATTTGCCGCCGATAAAATATCCTCGGCGGGCCACGATGGGTTTGTGAATTTCGTTAATAAGTGATGATTTACCAATCCCAGAAAAGCCGGCTACTGCGAGAAATTCAATCGAGCCGTCGCTGGCGCGATCAAAAGCGTCTAATAGCACGGATATTTCAGCATCACGGCCATATAATACCTGTGGGATGCTTAGTTGGTCGGAATAGTCCGCTGTGCCAAGCACAAATTCTTCAATCGATCCTGCGCCAGATAATCCCGCCAGACATTTTTTCAGGTCTTCTGCCAGGCCATAAGCACTTTGGTATCGGTCTTCGGCTTTTTTAGCCAGCAATTTATTGATGATCATCGCCACAACATGGGGAATGGCTGGGTTGCAGGCATCGACTAATTTGGCCTCCTGGGCAATATGACTATGCACCAGTTCCATTGCATCGTCGCTCTCAAACGGCTTGAGGCCGGTGAGTAATTCGTAAAAAGTTGCACCCAGGGAATAAAAATCAGTACGATAATCGATAGAACGATTTAACCTGCCAGTTTGTTCGGGTGAAATATAGGCCAATGTGCCTTCAAGCACGTTGGCATTTTGAATGGCTGCAACTTCGCGGGATAACCTGGTTGAAATGCCAAAATCGATGATTTTTAGCTGATTAAGATCACGATTCCAGAGTATATTTGCTGGATTGATGTCTTTATGAATAATATGCTTTTTATGTATATCAGCCAGTGTTTGACTCGCTGATATTGCCAATGGCAGAAACGTTGCTAATGCCAGCGGGCCTTTCTTCAACAGGCTGTTTAGTGATTCGCCGCCGAAATCTTCCAGAATGATAACCAGTGAATTGCCAAAAGATTCCAGGCCAAGTACCTTAACCACGCCTTTGGAGTCGATCAGATCGGTTATTTCTTTTTCGCGACGAAAACGCGCCAGTTCAGCAGGTTTAGGGTGTTCAATATTTAGACATTTTAAAATGACAGCTTGCTGGTCAGAAATGCGCTGGCCCCGATATATCTTCGAGAAATCTCCTTCGTGCAGTAGTTGTCCTAATGCGTAACCGTCAATTGATTCCATACAGCTTTCCAATCAATAAAAATCCGAGCCCTCGCGGGTCAGCCTGGCAAGACTTGTTATTTAGTATAAAAGTAATTTTAGAAACCACCGGCAATTCGTCCCAGAAACCCAAAATAATTATAGTCTCCAAGGTGCTTTGCAGGCCGAAGTCTGACTTTGAATATGGCATTAAGCTGGGTATAGAACTAATGGTGATATGATTCATGATTATCGTAGTTGAAGGCTTGTAAAAGCATAATTGCGCAGTGGCAAGGGTTGGTGTTTATATACACGCTCAGGCGTATATAACGCCGTTAATATCTGTGGTAGGTCTGCAAAACAGGTAAGATAGACGATTAAATTCATTGAGCTGCCTGCTTATATGCTTGAACTGCCACCTGTTGATTCGGTCGACAATTCTGCCTTCTTATTCGATATCCAGAATAACTTATGAAGCCAAGGCCAGGCTGGGGTAGCGGTATTCGTAACTCTGTATGTAGAATCATAGTGATAATTATGCTAGCTGGAATCGCTGCGAGTAGTGCTGCGCAGGAGGCCCAGCTTGTTAGCTGTGTCGATCGAGATCTGGCAGATATTGGGTTGTTATCTAGTTCCGGTAAATATAAAAAACAGTACCAGGCGGTTACCAAGTTATTCTTAAAATTTGACCTTGTGGCGAAAAATGATGCCGATATATTGCTGGCATTTTCTCAATGCTGGGATCAATTTGATAGTGGTCAATTAGCTAATGGTCAAACCGTTAGTGGTCAAGTTTCGGATCAAAAAATATCTGGGCCGCTAACAGACGTACATTGGCAATCTGGCGAGTTGGCTTTTGTCTCAACTAAGGCTCGGCTGGTGCTGAAGGCTGGCGCCACAAAAAGTTTGGCTGGCCGTGCCGCAAAGATATTGCGCCAGCTTAAGCTGGGCCCTGCAGATAAACAATTTATACAGCTTTACTGGTATCTCTGGACGGAGTCATTGTTGGCAGCAACAGCTGAGAAATACAATTACTATGTATATTCTGACCAACTGGAAGAGAGTGCACTAATGTTCACTGGGCGCAGTTTTGCGGTCGGATTTAAACCTAAGATTATATCTGACGCTATTTATGTTGATGAAATATACGATGACAAACTAGTATTTAATGGGCTTCGGTCGGGTATGAAGATCAATGAAATTGATAGTCGTGATCTAAAGCCGACAAGTAACAGTTCCTGGTGGTTGCAACATCGGCCGTTCGAATATACGCTGCGGACGGTTGCTGCCGGCAGTGAAATACTCATCAAGGGAGAAAGTATTCCAAGGCTTGTAAAGAGCCTTAATGCGCAAATATGGCAGCAAATTGCCTATATTCGATTAAATTACTTTAGCCACCGCACTGGGGTTGAATTAGCCCGATTTATGCGTCAGATTGACGATAATGTAAAGGGGGCGGTGGTCGATTTACGTTTTAATGGCGGCGGAGCAGTGAGCCCTGATGTGGTTGATTATTTTTTAAAGCCTGCAGATTTAGTTCTGGTTCATCAACCTAAAGGCGCCGAAATTCAGCGTTTATATGGTACCTTGGCCTACACTGGGTTGCCTTTGGTCATATTGCAAAATAGATTTAGTGCGTCTATGGCTGAAGTTTTTTCAGCCATGCTGCGAGATAAGGATCATATTCATCTCATCGGCGAAGCCTCACTGGGTAAGGCAGTCGGACAAACCGGCTATGAAATTAATGAAGGAATAGCATTTTTAGTGGAATCTCGATATTTCTATCCTGATGCGGTGCATAGTTGGGATGCCATTGGTGTGCTGCCAGAAATATCCATTATGTCTTCAGAAGATGATAATCGGTTGTTGGTTGACAGGTTATTTGCTGATGAAATCAATCTGGACGATCTGGTTCATCTGGACCTGGGATTTCAACAGGCAGTTGAAACACTTAAGGAATAACCATGCTGGCCAGATTATTATTAATCGTTATCGGTTTTTTTCTACCTTGCATTGCGTTGCAGGCGGCCTTACAACTACCCAATAGTGAAAAAATCCAGGCCGAAATGGATCTGTTGGTGGATACTTCCGTATTGCCGGCGCAGAAACTGCTCAACAAGGCCGATAAGGCAGTCCGCCGCGGGGTCAAATCCCATGATAAGGGTAAGTATCTAAAAGCGATTTCCTATTTTGATAAAGCCATTGACTTAAGCCCGCTTAATAGTATTGCCTACTACGAAAAAGCAAATTCTCAGGCGGCGTTAAACCAGTTAGCTGAAGCGTACAGTAATGTTGTCCGCGCTTTGGTTTTAGCCCCGGGCATGGAAGCTGCGCATGTTATGAAGGCCAGTTTGTTAGACGATTCAGGTGATGCCGGCGGCGCTATTATCGCCTGGGATAAATTATTGCTGATTCATCCCGAGAGTTTTATGGCCTGGCTGAACAAAGGCATTACTCACCTGAAAATTAAAGACTACCGGGTGGCAGAAAATGCTTTCAGGCAAGCCACAAGGCTTGAAGCCGAGCACCCCTCGCCGTATTACTTTTTATTTGTCAGTAGTGCGATGCAGGATTTCCATTACGATGAAATAAAATATATCGGTCAATATCTTGAGGTTGCAGGGCAGGACTCGCGGCGATCGATTGTTGAGCAGCGGCATAAGGAATTGACAGCCAACACGGTCTATGTGAACCCAAAGGCGGAATATCCTGAACTCGAAATGCTAAAACAGACCTTACGAATGATTTGGTTTACCACCTTACATCGAGAAACCTATCCCGATGAACGCGGCTATAAACGCAGTTTGAAGGAAGAGTGTTATGTGGCTGAGAAACTGATTAGTTTCTGGATCTTACATCGGCAGGACCTGGGTGATATTGAGTATCTGGCAGAGCTAAAAGCCATGCAGGACAATAATTACCTTGAGGCGTACTTTTATTTGCAATTGGTTGATGTGATCGGTGATGTGGACCTGGCCTGGGGACAGGAAAACCAGGCTTTGATTACTGCGTTTGAAGCCTGGAATAACATACGGCAGCAGCATACTGCTGACAACTAATCAGCGTCCGTTAAGGGCAACAATAGAGAGTGATATTCTAGCGTCAGTTGAGTTAACTCCTGATACCTAATGTTGCCAAGTGATGTTGGTAAGTAAGGTTAGCAAGGGTGCCCCAAAATGCGCCATAGCACGCAATTTGGGGCTACTTGATAGCTAGTCGTCGGCAACTAGCACAAGTGTGCCTGTGGTCGACAAGGTGCCGCCAGTGCCGTTCACGATGCAGGTTTTTGCGCTGGTTTGTTTGCCTTTATCGCCGTTAATACCATCTTCAGCGGTACCAGAGAGTTGTCTATAGGCTTCAATCAACAAGGGCATGCCATACATGCCGCTGTGATTAAAGGATAAACCGCCGCCATTGGTATTAATTGGGAATGATCCGCCCGGTGCTGCGCGGCCATCCTTCCATAACATATGGCCTTCACCTTTGGGTGCCAGGCCTAACATTTCTGCGGTGATGGCCGCAGTAATGGTGAATGAATCATATAGCAGTGCCATTTCCATGTCGGCCGGACCCATACCTGCCATGGTATAGGCTGCTTCTGCAGAGCGTGCAGCAGAAGTAGCAGTGAAATCATCCATTTCTAACATGTTGGAATGCCCCATGCTTTCACCTGCACCGGCAATCCAGACCGGTTTAGTTTTTAGCCTTGCTGCAACTTTAGGGCTTGCCACAATGACAGCGCCGCCGTGGTCGGCCACCATACAACAATGCAGAATGGTTAATGGCCAGGCGATCAAACGGGAATCTTCGACCTGCTCTACTGTGATAGGCCCGCCAAATGGGTGTTTTTCTTTTGAATACATGGCCGCACGGGGATTAAGTGTGGCCCAGTCGCGGGTTACTTTTGCGATATGTGCGTAGTCTTCTCGGGTAGTGCCGTAGCGATGCATATGGCGCACCATTGCATGGGCATAATTCGACGGTGCACCGCCAAGACCGTAAGCCTTGGTCATCTCCAGTGAAGGCGATGATGGGCCACCGGTACTATAATTACCGGCACCACGGCCACCAATTTTATTGGCAGAAAAGCCATTTTCGCCATGAGTAACTAAAGCGATATCAATAATGCCGGAGTGAATAGCGGCCATGGCATGATGAACATGCATTTCAAATGAACAACCACCAACGGCTGTGGTATCGATATATTTGGGTTTTAAATCCAGATGTTCACAGATTTCTGAAGACCAACCGGTTGAGAACACCCCTTCGATAGCTGAGATGGGTATACCAGTCTGCTCACAGACATTGGATATGGCTTCTATATGAAGTTGTAATGAGGTTTTTGGCTGTTTGAGAAAGCCAATTTCATCTGCTTCTGCGGCGCCAACGATGGCGGCGGACTTAAATAATTTTCCTGGCATAGTCTACTCCTCTATTACACGCCAGAACGGGATAAATGTATCCTCGTTGGCTTCTTCGAATTCTACTTTTACTTTCGCCCCAATCTTGATTTCTTCTGGCTTTAAAGGGTCAACACCCTTTAGAACAGTTAGCATCCGGTCACCTTCATTCAGGTCAATATAGGCCGTCACATAAGGGGTTTCTTTCTGCCAGGGGCCAAATGCCAAATGCTGCACCGCATAGGTATGAATTCTGCCTTCGCCACTGCCTTCAATCCATTCGAGATTCTTGGAATGGCAATGGGGACAAATCAACCTTGGATACCAATGTACCCGGTTGCAGTCCTCACATCTGGGCAGCATAAGTTTGCCCTCTTTGGTACCCGCCCAGAAGGGTTGGGTGTGAATTCCTTGCGAAGGAATCGGTTTGTCATAAGCCATTAATCAATCCTGAGTTTTTGTTGATGATACGAAAACATATTTATTGTACCTGATGCAAACTCAACCGCTCAACTCAAGGCTTAACTCAAGCCAATTACTTGAGGCCTTCAACCCAATGCCACACCGGCGGTTAATTCAAGTCGCCAACGTATGCACTTAAACCAACCGCCTAAAAGTGCCCAGGGCAGTGGTAAGCCTGGTATCTGGAGATCTGGTGAAAGGTATTCAATTGATTGGCGCTTGAAATCAAAATATAAGCCAGAGCTGTTTGGTAATCAGCCCTGGCTTATGCGAGTTGCAGGGTTTGCCTGTTGTAATAGGCTCGCGTAATGGGCTAGCCAGCTGGTTGTGGCCGTGAAGCATGCACAATGTCGATTTCTTCATCTTTCAGCGGTGGCCGTGTTTTACGTCGGGCCAGCGCTGCTTCGATATAAGGCGCAAGTTCCTCAGCTTTCCTGGCTTCTCTTTCATCTCGGCCCTCAGCAAATTCGTGATATACCTCACGGTTGAATTTTTCAAGACTTTCACAAATATGCTCGTGCTGGTTTTTGCCGCCCTGCTGCAGCAGTATTACCTGATCCACTCCGGCATCGGTAAAGCTTTGCATATGTTGACGAAATTCAGCGGATGTGCCAATCCCGGGTGAGCGCGCCATGCTTCGGTCGGGATTAACCTGGCCGCCGCCATAAGCGGTATCAACCACATCTTTGCCTGCTTCTCGTTCGGCTTTGCGGGCCATAAACTTTTCCCATAACTGGCTACGGCCCGGTAGTACATCGTCAGTAACAAGGGCACCAACTGCATATTCAAAAAACCGGAAACCATCTTCGCCTCTGCGGGCGGCTTCTTCATGATCATCGTGTAGTGAAAATGCAGACACCATGGCAATGTTGGCATTGACTGTATGTCCAAGGGGGACACATTCTTCAGAGCGAATAATGTCATAATAGATTGAGGCCCAGGCTTTGGCTTCTTCCGGGTCAAGAAAACTAAAGGCCAGTACCCCGAGGCCATTTCGAGCCGCCTCTTTGATGGTGTCGCGGTTTGTACAGGCCATCCACATGGGTGGATGGGGTTTTTGAATCGGTTTTGGTAATACGTTGCGGCAGGGTAACGACCAGTCTTCACCTTTAAAACCTGGGTAAGGTTCCATGACCATCATGTCGGAAATTTCTCGGGCAGCCTCCAGCGCCATGGCCCGTTTACGTCTCGCCGGGATACCAAAGCCTGCTAATTCCAGCCGGGTTGCACCTTCACCAATACCAAACTGGGCCCGACCATGAGATATCAGGTCTAACATGGCGACTGATTCAGCGGTCCTAGCTGGGTGATTATAATTTGGAATCACCTGACGAATACCAAAACCAATTTTTATCCGTTCGGTTTTTGCGGCGATAGCAGAGAGGAATATATCGCTGGCAGAACAATGTGAATATTCTTCCAAAAAATGATGTTCGACCGACCAGGCATAGTCGATACCGAGTTTATCGCCTAATACACATTGTTCAATGGCATTGTCCACCAGGCGTTGTTCGCTGCCCTCATCCCAGGGTTTAGGCAGTTGTAATTCGTACAGCATTCCAAAGCGCATATCGTATCTCCTATCTGCTAATTAGTTGGTTCTGATCATACGCTGTTTGATGCAGAAGGCTAATCGGATCAATAAGGCTGATGCCTGGACGGCGTACGGGTATGCCTGACATGAGTTTTATGCCGCGGCGCATCTTGCACTCATGCTGGCGTAGCATGATCTAGTTGAGGGGTTGTGGCCCTTTGGCTAAAGTGCCTGTCCCAGTTAGAAACTGGGTTTGTTGACCTTTCTAACTACTTTCTTTCTGCGGCGAGGCTCGCTAGCCGCAGCTGTGCGGAGGATGTCACCTTTGATGACATCACTGCCGGTGATAATTTTTGCTATTGACCGGCCTGCTTCGATATTGGTTAACTCGGCTGTGGCGATCTGCATCTCGGCTGCACCGAACTCCACCCCAGTATCAGGGTCAGTTAGCATCTCACCTGCGCGTAATACCGTAAACTGGTCGCCGCGGCGTAAGCCACTATCGCGACCGCGGTTAATATAAAAATTGCCGTTGCCTGCCATGCCCAGTACTTTAATAGGATGCAGGCGAGTTAATACCTTATTAACCAGGCTTGAAGTGAATTCATCCAGCAGGGCATTTTCGATTTGCTGCTTATCCTGGTGGGTGGTGAGTTTTTTGTTAAAGCGGATTTTTTCAGCTGCGACCACTTTGCCGGTATGAACATCGACGATCCTCAGGTTGGCCTCAATGATACCAATGTTGCTGGTTTCAACCGTGTCCAGCGCGGCAATGGTGGTATTTTTAGTTTGAATATAAAAATCGGCCACGGTGCCATATATCAGGTAGTCGGCGCCAACCAGTTGTTGCAAATTATCGGTAATATTACCGCCCTGAGTTACTGCGGAAAATGTTTTTTCATCGATAAGTTGATCTACCTGTTGTCGTTCCATAACTTCAAATCGACGAGTTTGGGAAAGTTTAACAATAAGATCGTCCACCACTCGATTTAGCCCCGCTCTTTTTAGCAGGGTATTATTACTCCTTGAGTTGAGCGAGAATTTACCTACCGCCAGGGTTGCTTTGCCCTGGGTGTTTTTTGCTGCCAGATCTGTGCCATTACGGTGGCTGGATTGGGAGTTTGTTAGTGTGCTGGCGTCTGATAATTCCAGAAGGTCGTTGGTATTGACGGTTCCGGAAAGCACCTTGATGAGACTTAAGGTATCCTGAACCTGTGTTAGTTGGACTTGTCCGACCTGACTTTTAACCTTGCCGAGGATAATACCATCGGCGTCTTTGACTTCTTTGCCCTCGCGAAATACGTTGTAAATATCGTTGACCTGTACCGCGTCGTTATTACCTCTGTTAATCACCAAAGGATCCGCGCCAACAATCCTGGCGGGGTAAACCATATCAATAATCTTGCTGGCAGCCTGGCGGCCTATTAGGTCATAAACCGAATATCTATCCTGGGTTGATTGGCTGCCGGCGAAGTTTGTTTCGGCTAATTGAGTACGCAGGCTGGCTGCACCGACAATACTACCGCTGGCGACATCAATAACCCGCAGATAAAGACGCGCATTGGCCGACTGGGTGGTCATTGATTTGCCACTGGCAGAATAAGGAATTGCAGTAGACTGGGATGATCGGTTAAGTTTTTCTAATTTGGCATAGACCAGATAATCCGCATTGGCAGCGTTGCCCAGATCCTGTAAATCTTTTAGCGCATCGTTGTCGCTGGATATGTTAGCCGCCACCGCCAAGGTCGCAGCATCGATGGATTCGAGATCAGCAACGGCCTTGTTCAGTAAACGGTCAATGTCGCTGTTGTCACGGCTTTGGCCAACCCGTTGCTCTAGTACCACACGTCGCAAGGCTGTGCGTTCTAGCAGGGTAAAACGCCTGCTCAAATTGAGTCGCTCGGTAATCCTTGCCACTAGCTCATCCGGTAAACCGTCGTTAGTTGCCCCGGTGGCATCGGGCATAAAATCACTGGCGCCTATAATGGCAAGTCTGGCCGCTTTGTCGCCATTGATATTAGCGCTAAAGTCAGCGCTGTCTGCCTCTTCACAACCACCGATAATTATCAGTAACAAACTAATGGGGAGGAGTCGCGCAAATATCCGTGGTATTAACATCATACTTTGATCCGCTTATTGAGCCAGCTGGCTGTTGGTAGAACAATTTTTGAACAGGGTAATTGCAGCAGATTCTCTTTTCTTACCGGCGGTGTTAGCTCTATTGCAATATGATATTGCTGTTGGGCGCGCGATGGTCGTTGTCGGTAGAGTGGAACTGGCTGGTATAACCATACTAAGGTAATTTATAAAGACATACATGCTAAATACACATGGGAAAACAAATCTGCAAATCTTATCAGGTAAAAAGGTGTTTTAGTCTGCGCCTATCGTAATAAAAAAACTTGAACATTGCTTGTAAAAGAATACGCGTACGTCTGTTACGTCTGTAAGGACGCAGCATTTATGTTTTGTTTTAAGATGCTACAGGCTGCTCCTAATCCGCAATTTAATGCCTAATCCGTAATTTGATGAATGTTACCTAATAGAAGTTGTACGATAAGAAAACTGAGATCGAGCAATACAGTGGGCAAATAAATTTAGCGGCTATATCAGGTATCTCAAAGTTAGATTAACGCAAAGTGGTCAGTTTTTTTTCAAGGATGTCGAAAAGCTGATTGAGAGTAGAGCGAATGTTTTGCAAAGCGTTTCTGGTGAGTTTAATGGGGGGCTTTTACGGCGGCACTCCAGAGGTGCTAATGGCAGGTACTTAATATCGCTTTTTTGGGGATGAGCGCCATGGATGTTGTGATTAAAGATATTGAAATTAAAGATATTGTGACTAAAGATGTTTTGATTAAAACCGAACACGAAATCTGCAAAATGCGTTTAGCAGGCAAGCTAGTTGCGCAGACCCTGGAAATGATCGAGCCCTATATACGGCCAGGTATTAGTACTGCAGGTCTGGACCGGCTATGCCATGATTTTATAGTGGATCAGCTCAATGCCAAGCCTGCTGCACTAAATTACAACGGTTATCCGAAGTCAATTTGTACCTCAGTGAACCACGTGGTTTGTCATGGGGTTCCGCAAGGCAACGTGATCCTTCAAAGCGGTGATATTATCAATGTGGATGTGACTGTCTTAAAAGACGGATACCATGCTGATTCCAGTGTTACGTTTGTTGTTGGCGAGGTTGCTCCGTTGGTGGAGCGTTTATTAAGGGCCAGTCAGCAGTGTTTATATCAAGGTATTGCACAGGTAAAACCCGGTGCAAGACTGGGTGATATAGGCGCTGCGATCCAGCAGCATGCGGAAAAAAACGGCTATTCAGTGGTACGGGAATATTGTGGGCATGGAATAGGCAGGTTCTTTCATGAACAGCCCCAGGTGCTTAACTATTCTCCCGGCCATAAGCGAATAAACAGGCGCTCTAAACAGCAACTTAATGATGTTGAAATGATCCCTGGAATGACGTTTACGATTGAACCCATGATCAATCAGGGTGCTCGCTTTGTTCAATTATTAACCGACAACTGGACTGTGGTTACTTGGGACCGAAAATGGTCTGCGCAGTGGGAGCATACGCTGTTGGTGACTGCCACAGGATGCGAAATATTAACCCTGAGGAGCGACGAATCTTTGCCGTGATGTGTGGGTTATCGTTTGGCGGTTTACGACAGGTTTGCAACTGATTGTGTTGGTGCGATGAAAGATGGCACTAACAGATCTGTCTGTTCGACTGGTCTGGTACTCGGTCGTAATAACAGTAAAAGAAACTGTCGTTTCAAATGTGTGATGCAGTTCCACTATTTTTTATTTCAAAAGCGTATAAATACAAATATAAGGAGATCAAAGCTTAAGGAGTAAGCGAAGTTGGACGAGATCACGCAGCAAGCAATGGCAAATATAAAAGTTGTATTGCAGTCGTTCCTGCCTGCGCCATCGTCCGATATCGAACAATCACTCGTGCTGTTGCCATCCAGGGTCAAGCCAACCGGGCTGGGTGGCTATGTCGGTGTTAATGTTGGTCCTGATGCATCGTTATTTGGTCGGCTCATTGAAGCAGATATCGAAGTTATGGTTGTTAGCAGTGATGGTCCAGGCCTGCTCTCACAAGCTGTGTCTGACTGCACCCAGGCTATGTTGTCGCAAACTAGAACAACGTTGCGTGGCAACGGTGTTTTTAGTATCGAACTTGATCATTTGACAGACATTGCTCGTTCGGGCACAGGTAACAATACCGTAGATATACGTACCCTGGTATTCAAAATAGTATTTGAATTTATTCCCATCCCCGCCGTTGACGAAGGCAATATCGAGACCATCGTGCAAAATTCTGAGCTTGGCCACGCAGAAGGTAAGGCGGCCTTTTTTAATTTGAATTTTGCGGGCGTGAACGCCGCGGGTGATGACCCATTATCGCACTTTGATTTCTTTGATGACCCTGACGTTGTCTCCGCCTCACCTGTTGGTCAGTGGGAGTTTGACCCGCAAATGGGTTATCTGGAACAAATTAATAATGTCAGGGGCGGGGCATCGTCAGCAACTAATCCCAAGAAAGCAGGCGCGCAGGCCTTAGTATTGCAAGATGGCAGCCCCTATTTGTCGAAAAACCTGATAGTAAAAGCCGAACTGGAGTCCGCTGATGTTGATGGTATTGGTTTTGTTTTTCGCTGGTTAGATGATAATAATTTTTATCTGTTTGTGATGTCGGCGCGAAATGACTATAACCTGCTGGCAAAAAAAGTAGCGGGTAATTATGAGTTTCTGCAATCCGGTGGATTAAATGAAGCGACGGGCTATTCTATCAACGAAAAAATAGTTGCCAGGCTGAGTATCGAAAATCAGAATTTTAGTGTTTATCTAAATGATAAGTTCGTCGTATCGGGCGAAGATAATAGTATTAGTGAGCCTGGTCGCGTGGGTTTTTTAACCCATCGTAATTCAGCGGCTCGATTTTATAATATTGAGCTTATAGATTTCACTGTATAAAACCCAAAATTGAATACCTGGTGCTAACAATGCTCAGATTAACAATGCTCAGATTGATAATAGTCACCTTGTTAGAAATCAATAGGCAAGATAGTAATACGGTAAAAAGAACATTTAACGACTAATAGGCGACCACAGGAGGTATGCCCAATGGAAACGAGCTTTCCGAGTGAAATAGTAGTTCCCGGTGTTTTTGTCAGGGTGCAGGCAGAAAACCTTATCACCGCTGGTGGTGTTTCTTCCGGTAATATCGGCATCGTTGGAACGGCAGCAGCGGCATCTGGGGTAACAGATGCATTAGAACGTACGCATATATTATCGAGTATCGCTGATGCTCGTGATGTATACCAGGTATCTGATGCAATGAGCGCAGCTAGCATGAATTTGATGCGTAGTATTGAAATACTTTTTCGTGCTGGTGCCCGCACTGTATATGCTTATGGTGTTCCGGTGAGTTCTAACCAGCAGACTTTTACCGATGGTTTTGCAGAGTTGGCGAAAGACGCGGTAAATATTCTGGTGGCACCTGAACTGGACACCAGTACTGCGGTGGCTGTCATGGGGCTGGTTGATACGCAGGAAACCAATGGCAAGGATATGATTGCCGTGATCGGCTGCGATGGTGAGGATGTGAGTGCGGTGACAGGTCAGGTTTCTGCTAATAAGCGTTTTATTATGACCACACCTGGGTTTGAAGTTTTTGATCCAGAAGAAGGTACGGACGGTCAAAATGTTACTTTAAGCGGTACCTATTCCGCTGCTGCCGTAGCGGGCCTAATCAGCAGCCTGGCAGTACAAAATAGCCCTACTAATAAAACAATTCCTGGCATTACTACGCTTGCAAAACGTTATTCATATGGTGAAACCGTTAGTTTGCTAAATGCAAATATTGTACCGCTCGAAGATCGTCAGGGTATTCGGGTGGTCCGTGGCCTCACTACAGAGGGTGCTGCATTTAAACAAATTACCACACGCCGCATTGTTGATTTTGCCAAGGCGGGTGTCCGCCAGGTGAGCAATCCATTTATTGGCCGGCTGAACAACGAAAGGATTCGAAAATCCATGCAGGGGGCGATTGATGGCTTCCTTAGTAATATGGTGGTGAATGAGTCTCTGATTGGATATAGCCTGGAAGTTAAAGCAAGCCGACAGGATCAAATCGCCGGAAGGGCGGTGGTTAATATTGCTATGCAGCCTGTGTTTAGTATCGACTTTATTCATGTCACGTTGGTACTTTCTTAACCCAATCGCGTTTATAAGGAGATTTTATTGTGGCAAATACAAATGTTTATACGGGGGCCGATGGATCCATTAGTCTATCGAGTCCAGAAGGACTGGAAGGCGAACAGGCGCAAGCAGTGATTGATGCGAATGATCTGGTTTCGGTAGGTAGAGTGCAGGGCGTGTCGGTGGAAGTTACTTCTGACCTTAAACCCTTCCATGAAATTGGTAGCCGTTATGCGACCGAATTGCGCCCTGGTAATGTCTCGGTAACAGGGACAATAAGTCGCGCTTTTGTGAACGGTGCGCTATTGAAAATGCTACTCGGTGAAGCTGCTGAAACGCGGCCCTCAGCTAACTGGAATCAACCTGCTTTTAATATGTCATTGCTGATGGAAAATGTCGCTCGCCCAGGTGTACGCAATACAGTAACGTTGCATGGGGTTAAAATTAACAACTGGAATTACGGTATCCCTGAGGATGACTTTGTGATGGAGTCGGCAAATTTTCAGGCACTCTCAATTACTGTTGGCGATGAACAATAGTGTTAACCGCAGATGAACTATTAGCGGGTGGTGAGCTAACCTTTGATATCGATATTCCGCCGCTAATATTAGATCCAGCTGGTGCTTCGAGTTCTGGAATAACGGCTTCTGGTATCAATAGCTCGGTGGTGCCTGGCAAGGTTAAGTTAAGGCCGCTCACTGTTAAAGTGCTGCAGCGTATATCTAGAGCGGCAAAGCAGAGCGATAACCTTACTGCTACGTTAATGGTGCAGGCTTCGTTGGTCGAACCGCCGATGACAGTGATCCAGGTAGGTGCAATGCATGTAGGGCTAGTTGAATATTTGTTGCACCAGGTGAATAAAATTAGTGGTATTTCCACCAATGAGGATGCCTTGAATAACGCCGCTGAAGATCCGTTGGCAAAGGCTGCCTTTATATTGGCAAAAGAATTTGGTTGGACACCGCAAGATATTAACGATCTAACATTGGGGCAGGTGGTGTTGCACCTTCAAATGCTAAAAAATAAACAGACACAGACTAACCTCGCTTAAGCTTTGTCAAGGAACTCATAGTGACGCCGAATAAATTGTCAATAAATGTCAGGCGAATCAGGGCGGCCACTTATAATGTGGTCGAGCCAGGATCAGTGGCTGCACTTAACTGTTTGTCCAACCAGGACTATATCAATCAGTTAACAGTTATTAGCCCAGAGTTGCCTTTGGTAGGATATCACCCTTTTGATAATAACCTGCCTGTCTCTGGCCTAAGCTCCGATGCCAGATCTGCGGGACAAAGCTTTGCAGGAGAAAGTTCGGAAAGCGGAAGTTCGGAGAGAAAAAATAAGGCACCCCTGGGTGAAAGTTTATCTAAAATGGCTTCTTCTTTCTCTCATACATTGCCGCTGCCTGCTGCACATTTGGGGGCAACTGGTGCGGCGATAGCGACATCACCTGCAAGTTCCGCAGCAACAAACCGATCTGATGCCAGTTCAGTGACTAGTACCGGGGTGGATTTTCCAGCAAGTGCGAGTTCAGATACTGTTAGTTCAAGTACTGTTAGTTCAAGTGCTGCTAGTTCAAGTGCTGCTAATTCAAGTGCTGCTAGTTCAAGTACTCCAAATTCAAGCGCGGGTAATGAATATAGTCATGTCAGCGGGGAAACTTCAGCCGCGGTGGTTGTACCTCACTCTGTATTGGCCACGCTTGACCGTTTGCTCAGTGAAATAGATAGTTTGAGCGCAGGTGCTGATATATCGGCACCTCAGCCTGTATCAGCCGATAGTATAGTGAATGATTCAACATCAAATGTTTCGCAACTAGCAACCAAAAACATTTCGGTCGGAGCAGACAGGGGTAATAACCCGCAGCTTTTGGCATCGCCGGCAGAAGGCGTGGGAAGGTCGGCAGATGAAACATTGACTGAAACTGGGTCAACCGACGCAAATCGACCAGTGTCAACGACTTTTAGTGCCATTCAGGAACTGGTTGATTCTATATTGCCTGATCAATTACAGACGGGTCAGTTGGGCGGCGAAAAAGATGGCGCCAGCCAATTAGATAAACGCTCGTCTATATTTGTTCAGCCATCTATAAACCAGAGGTCGCGACTGGCGAACCTTACTAGCGAGGTTTATTCATCAACTAAAAACTCCCATCTACAATCTAGCACCGCAGAAAGGCAGATATCAGATCATCCATCAATGAATTCACCTTTGGACAGTCAGTCGTTAGTCTCAGCGCCAGCTAGACAGCAACAAACAGGCGCTGGTGGAATTGCCAATGATTGGTTAGATATGCCAGCTGGGTTTTTTTCGCCGCAGGGCAAACCTGACCAGGGAAGCATAAACGCGTATGTACCTGATTCTGCTGGTGGCTCACTTGAATCAGTTGATACGTCAAAGGTGGCTGATGCCTTAAGTGAATACCTGCAGGAACAGGCAAGTTTACATGGGATTGATTTATCGTGAATGTAAAACCTATGTTGGCTGACTGGGAAATACCGCGGGTAGCTGATATGCAAACTCTTGAGCGGCGTTCTCTGGTTGAATTGCCAATACCGGGCAGCGTTGGCAGTGTGTTTCAGGATATGAACAGTTTACCAATGCAGCTTATGATTAGTGGCAGCCTGTATGGCAGTGAGACCAGTAATGAATTTCTCGAACAGGTGAGAAGCCAATACCAGGCTGGCGCAGCGGTAACCTTTGTGAGTGATATTGTCACCGGTACAGAGCTGCAATACGTTGTGATTGAAACCATGGGTTTTAAAATCAGCGCCAAAGGCCCAGATCAACTGGATTATTTTTTGTTGTTGAAAGAAAGCCCGCCGCCACCACCGCCGTCCGCCAGCGGTTTTCTTGATGGCCTGGATACAAGCTTGCTCGATCAGGCAGGTGCCCTGGTGGATGCAGAGGGCGGTGCCCTGGATGCGTTGGATGCGCTGGCAAATATCCCTGATTTTGGTGACCCAGGTGGACCATTAACAGCTACCCTGGATGATGTGACGGCTGTGCTAGGTGATTTGAGTGATATTGCTTCGTCTTTAGGTGATTTGTTCGATTGATATCAAAATAATTTAATTTTAGAGAAGCACATGAAAATAAATATACTGGCGGATAGTCAATCAGGTAGTTTGCGTCAAGGAGTGATATGAGTGGCCTGTTAGACATTGTTACCAGTGCGCTAGCGGATATCGACGTAGATGATATCGTTGGGGTAGAGGTTGCCAATCTCAACAATATTGCGGCAACCGTTGCCCAGCTAACAGAGGGTCAGCCACAGGCCTTAAATAGTTTCGTGCAGGCCATTGCAGAAACAAACCTGCCAACCTTTGACTTTGTAGATGAGCTGCTGGCGAAAGTGGTGCAGGTACGAGATATTATACCCACTGATATGGCCGATGTATTTACCCCCGTTAACGACGCCTTGGCCAGGCTGGATGGTGGCCTGGGGGAAGGTGTGACAGAGATTATTGCGCCCCTGGTTGATGCCTTTAAAGCCATTGAAGTACTTGTTCATACCGATTTTAATTTTTCTCCAACGTTGCCTTCAGCTGGCGGTGGCGCAGAGCTTGCCAGTAAAATCAGCCTGGTATCCAGTAATGCCAATACTCAGATTAACCCCGCCAGACTGCAAACCTTTGGCAATGTAATAGACCAGTTACCTGCCGACCCAAGGGTTGGCAATTTACTGCGATGGTTCAATGAATCAGTGACTTTGGGGCGTACTGGGGTAATGGCTGAGGCCATACGTTCGATTCCTTATCTGGATGATATTCGTACTCCGGTGCAGACGTTGCTTGCCTGGCAGTCCATGACGGTTGGCGATTTGCAGGACCAGCTAGTCAATACGCTTGAGACACTTGCTCAGGCTATCGCCAATCAGACTAATAACTGGCTTGCTGGTCAACTGCAGGAATTGATCGCGATTATGCATCGCATCGATCTGGTTGAGCTGCGTGAGCTGGTGTTGGCAATTCAGGCCAGGCTTGATGAACTAAAAACTCTGATTGATACGCAGACTTTAACGGAACAATTGCTTGCCGATATGGAAGCAGCTGTAAATGCGTTAATCGTTAGGCGGGATGCACTGATACAGGTGTTTTATGATGATATTAAAGAGGATTTGGAAAATCAGCTAAAAAAAGTCGCGATAATTCCCCAGTTGCTGGACGAGAATATGTCGGCATTGCTGCTGCTGTTACAGCCGCCTGCCGCACTAACCAGTCCTGCGGAGTCGTCAAATTTTCCGCCTTCTATGCCTGCGGCTACTGCTTTTGATGGTCTGGAAGGGTTCCTGGACCAATATACCGAAGTGTTTGAAAACTTAATGGCGGCACTGGATGTAAGTGTGATAACAGCGGCCTTTGAACAACCTGCAGAGCTTATTGATAGTGCCGTCGTAGAGGTTGATGAAGCCATTACCCTGGTGACGCTGGAACTAGTGGGCCGGCTTACGCAGGTTGAAGGGCTGATTGCATCCGTGGATCTGGCCAATATTGTGAGCGTAGCTGAACAGGCCATCGAAACTTATATTAGTGGAATCGTGGATACGCTGAATGCAACATTTGCGCCTGTGCGGGCCCAAATATTAGCCATTACGCAACAGATATCGACGTTGGTGAACACTTTTGATCCGGCCAGTGTAATTGCCAGTATACAAGCCGGCATAGATTCTCTGGTAGCGGCGCTGGCGGCGCCAGAAATTAGCAACGCTTTGTTGGTGGTAGAAAAGCTGAAATCAATTGCCAATCGTCTGGCTGCAATCTCATTCACGCCAGTGACTGATGAAGTTGTTGGCAGCATTGATGAGATGAGTAAAGCCGTACTGGGCCTTGGTAATAATCTTCAGGAACCGTTATCTGGTTTGCTGAAAGGTGCATTAGATGTCCTGCCGGATGATCTTCATCCTGCCACTGATCCGTTAGTGGCAGGGCTTGGGGCGCTGGTGGATGCTGGGCCAATCAGTTTACTTGAAGAGATAAAACCCGTACCGCAGATGATTGTGGATGCGATTAACCAATTTAACCCTGCTGAACTTGTGGGTGATAGCCTGTCGGCACCCTTTCAGGCACTATTAACGGCGCTAGAATCTATTGAGCCGGATCTATTGTTAGACCCCATTATTGAAGAAATTGAGGCCTTAAAAAGTCGCCTGCAGGCCAGCGCGAAGCCCGGTCAATTACTTGATCCATTGATTACTGTACATGAGCAGATTCTAACGGATTTAGAAGGTTTTAATCCGTTAGAAATTATTGAGCCGATTAATGAGGCCCTGAAGGGCGCGACCGAAAAAATTGCTGCGTCCATACCCATCGCTGGTGTATTTTCTGAAATCGAACAGGTGATTGCTGATATACAAAGAATCCTCGGTGTTGATGGGGTAGCCGATAGTATTATCGCTCTGGTAGAAAAAATACGCGATTATCTTAGGCCCTTTGTAGAAGCCACTGAATCAATATCGGATGAAATACAAAGCTGGTTAAGTGATGCACTGGCGGTGGTTGAGGGTATCGATATTGATACCCTGCAAACTGGGTTTATGGCATTGTCAGATGCGATCGATGAAACTCAGGCAAGTGCGCTGCAGGCCGTTTATGATACCGCAGTAGAGCCGCTTAATGAGGCGCTTAGCACGACACTTCAGCCAGGCGCGTTAATGACTGCGTTAGTCAAATCGCATACTGACTGTAAATCTTCATCGCAGGCGATGTCTGACTCTCTTCAGAAGGATCGAGTTGAAACCTTATTGTTGCGGCTTAATCCAACTTTGCCTGATTTTGCCGCAGTGTTTACAGCTTACGGTCGGATTATAACCACGGTTGCCGATACGCAATCATCATTACAGTCAACACTTGTCCTCTGGGATGATACCTATCACCAGTTCGATGGCATATTAGCTTCTTATCGTGAAGTGCCGACAACGCCGCAGGCGCTGAAGCAATGGTTGATCGATGCGCTGGATAGTCAGTTGATCCAGCCACTACAAAGTCTATTTGAAAAGTTTGCTCCGACAGCGCAATTGCTGGATGCGTTTATCGCTCCGCTGGTAGAATTAATTAATCAGTTGCGTGACACGGTTGAGCGCATCATAGCTGCGCCTGCAGCATTGGTTGCGGTGGGTGAATCTTTGCAGCAAATTCTTGAGAGGTTGCAGGCGATTAATCTGGATTTTATTACCGGCAGCATACTTGATGTTTATAACGCGGTGAAAACACAGTTTCGTGGGCTTAATCCCAGGGGATTAAAAACCGCACTTGATGACGCATTTAATGAACTATTGGAAACGATTAGCGTTGACCAGATTATTCCTGTTGATGCGTTGGAGCAGGTAGACGATGACATAGACACCGCCCTGGAAGGATTGCGTGTACTTGATCCGCAGATACTGATAATCGAGGTGATTCAGCCAGCCTATGAGGCCGCTTTGGCGCCTTTTCTGGCTGCGCTAGATTTAACGCCAACAATTGAAACATTGGTGGATCGCCTGGGACCGATTCAGGCAGAATTGGCAGTAGAAATGGATCGTGTGAATGTAGCCTACCAGGGGTTTAAGCAATCGACACCAGTCTAGCTGAGTGGTTAGCTGGCATATTACGACGAATCTGGCTAAAAATCAGGACGAAAAACCAGCATGAAAAAGCGACAAAAAAACAGGGTGAGAAGATAGGATGAAAAAATAATGAGCCTGGCAGGACTGCTAATTCAGCCGCAACTGGCCGACAAGCTTGGTAATGCTGTCAGTGAAGATGCTGACGCTGCGCTCGGAAATGATCTGTTGGTGCTCATTCGACGACTAGTCACGGATACCCAAAAAAGTGCCGCGGTACTTGAGGCAATACAGATTGGTTTCGAACAATTTGCCGACCATCTTATTCAGAACGCCAGTAATTTCGATGACGGATTAAGGCAGTTTAACCGCCTGTTTGCGCCGCTGGTTGAGCAATTGCAATGCTTTAGCGACCCTGATGAGTCTGATCTCGGCGGTTTGCTAACTTTGTTGCTGGAGAAATTTGTCGCCCTGACGGATGTTATCAAAAGCATAAACATCAATCAGGTACGTGGCCTTGTGGATCAGATACTTGGCATATTGGTCAACCAGTTTGGGTTTTCATTAGCAACTATTGTGAATCAACTATGGACCTTGTTCGACACGATAATTATTGAACTTAAGGCTATTCCTGCTGGTACCGATGCAGAACAAAGAGCGCTGCGATTGTTGACCGCCAGTATGCTTGCCAGGATCAAACGGCAGCTTGAAGACCAGCTAGTGTTGCCTGATCTTGATAGTGAGGAAATATCCCAGGCGCTAATGGCTGTGTTACGTGAAGCGGGGTTAGAGGGTTGGATTCAGTACGCTAACAAAATTGCTGAAGCAATGCAGAATACATTTGCCGCGGCGGGTTCTATTGCTGATCTTATAAATATAGCTGAAGGCGGGGTTAGTGTTGGTGCTGCCGCAAGAGAGGCTGATTCGGCGGATAGCTATTGTTGGTATGCCAGTTGGTTATTGGCCACCCGTAAGCGATGCCCGTTGGAGGCGCTTGGCAACCTGTTTATATTGAATCCACCCGATGAGGTATGGGTCACTGCGGATAAGACTCAGGTGGTTTGGCGCACGGTGTTTGGTGATGACGTCTGCCTGTATGAAGGGGTTAACGTGAAATGGCACCAGGCGCCTATTTTTAACGAAGCGGCTGCTATTGATGGTGCGGCTGTGTTGAATGAATATGTATTATTTCCACATATTGGTGCTGAGACACTGGAGGCGCTGGCGCGGGCAACCTATATTGTGGTCGAATTTGGCAAGACAATATTTAATACCATCGATGCCGATGAGCCAGGTGACCATGCGTCTGCGGTAACTCATTTGATATGGAATACTTTTAATGCGGTTTTTGCCGGTATTGGTAATAAGCCGTTTAATGCTTACCTGACTTCGGCGTCTGGTATAGGCCAGGGGCATCAAGGCTGGATGAGTGCTATTTTTCCGGTCCTTGGCACCCTGTTTCCAGCACTTGAAGGCCGTCATACCGAAGCCGATGAAGATGCAGCAGCGTTCTTTGCCATATTGTTAGCTGATGATGTACTGGAGCGGGCGGGGCATCATTTGGTGCTAAGCACGGTAAGGGACCTTTTATTATCTACCTTAACACTGATCAATAATGCTGGTCAGGCGCAGGGTAACGATAACAGCCACCCAATCAATAAAGAATATACCGCTACCTGGGCAGCAGTGGGTGGTACCGTGGCAACCATTATCTATTTTAAGGCGATGTACAATAAGGTTGAATATAGCCACCCTTTTAACGGTTTTTTAGGTAGTTTTGCAGGGGCCCTGGCCGGATTATGCGGCGGCCTAACAGGTACACTCATCGGCAGTGCTTTTGCCGGTATTAATATTAGTTTCAAAGACTTCCTGGTTGATATTGGTACTGAAACAGGTAAAGGGTTTTTCCTTTATTATCTAAACGCCTATAGCTGGATTGAGGGTGACACTGATTCGGGTAAATTTAATGGTGAAAAGAATGAATTTGCTGGTTATCCAGAAAAATCAGATTCGCCGTATAAATTGCCCTTTGCGGCAGGTCAGACTAAACCCTGTGTGCAGGGTAATCAGGGTATGTGGAGCCACTTTGCTGCGGGTAATCAAATATATGCGGTGGATTTCGGTTTTGACCAGGCAGAGCTAATAGTAGCTTCTCGCTCAGGCACAGTAGTGGACTTTTCTGATCAGACTGCAAACGATACAGAAGGCCAATGGAATTATATTGTCATTCGCCATGATGACCCTATGGAAGTGCCGGCAGTTCGGAGCAAACACGATAAATACCATGATGGTGGTGAATATATTACTTATGGTGTCTATGGTCATGGCCGAACCAACGGCGTGCGAGAAGTCTTTGCCGCCAGGAGCAGCAGTGTCGCCGTAGATAAAATTGTGGGGACCACAGTGTCCCAGGGCGAAGTCATTATGAAGGCGGGTAATACAGGCATTAGTTTTCATAATCATCTTCATTTTCAGGTGAAGACTAGACTTGAAGTCCACGAAACGGCGCTGCCGGGGGATAAAAGCGTAGGGATTGATGAGCTTGAAGTAGATACAATCCCTTTTGTTTACCAGGATGTGGATGCTGACGGCGTTGTTAAATCGTTAACCTTCTATACCTCTAGTAACGGGGTGACATGATGGATTTACCTTTATCTGGTGGTATCAATGCTAGCCTAAATGCTGATCCGGCAACGCGCCGGCCTGGTATGCAGGTTAGCTTTGCGGCAGTTAATAGTGCGGCTGGTGGGCTGGCCGATGTAGCGGCTAATGTGGCGGCGGCAGTTGGGCTTGGTCCTGGATCGACTATTGACCCGTGGCAACGCAGCCTTATGCACATTACTAGCCAGTCATTTCTCGCGCCACGGGTCGATCAGGCGACTATTACCCTGGCGGACGATGGTCAATCGCCCCCAGTCAATGTGGGCGATAGCGGAGAATTACAGTTGGGCTATGAGGATGATCAATTGTATGCGGTGTTTAAGGGCAATATTATTGGTATAAAACGTGGCATAGATGGCAAGGCAACTGTCAAGGTTGGCAATGCTGCCCATACTTTGTCGCAACAGCGAATCAATCAAAGTTTTGAACAACTTTCTGCTGGCGAAATTATTAAGACGCTAGCTGGGTCGGTCGATGTTGAAACTGATACTGTTGAAAGTGGCATAGACTTGCCTTTTTATGTGCTCGACGACGGCAGGAGCCTTTATCAACATATTGCATTGTTGGCAGAAAAAAGTGGCTATATCGCCTTTGTAAACCAGGCCAACAAGCTAAATTTTATGCCTATGGTTGCTGCTGGCATAACAAAATCCTTCACCTATGGTGTGGACCTGATTCAGGTTAGAGTGGTTAATACCGCTACCAGGATTGACTCAGTGACTATGGTAGGTGCGGGTGCAGCGGGAAGCCAGGGTGCCGAAACCTGGAGTTGGCTGGTTAAAGATCCGCAATCAATCTCGGCCACAGCGGGTGACCTGAGTGATGCCAATAGTAAGTCAAGACTAGTTTCTGATCCTGTTCTACGCAGTGTTGACGCTGTACAACAGGCGGCAGTTGGCAAGTTGTTGTTTGCCAACCAGCAGTGTACTAAGGCGAAATTAACAGTGGTTGGGGCAGCAGACGTCAATGCCGGCAGTCGTATTGAAATTGCAGCTGCGCCACAGGTGGCATGTAACGGCGCGGCGATTGTTGAATCGGCACAGCATCATTATAGTAAGTTACAGGGTTTTATCACTGAACTGGTGGTAATGATGGAAACTGCAGGCAGCTTAGATAGCCTGTCAGCGGCTGGTGCGAAGGCCGGTCTAGCGGGGCTGTTATGAGTGCTGATCTACTGGAGACTATTCGTAGCATCGTCCAACAGGAGATCAAACAATTAAGACTGGGTGAGCTGGCGGTGGTACAGGCACAGCATTCGCATGAAACTGATTCGGACAAGGATAATTATAGCTGTACGATAGTCCTGCGGGATTCAGCCATTGTGTTAAAACAGGTGCCAGTAGCCACGGGTCGGTTAGGCCAGGTTGCTATCCCAGATGTTGGTGACCTGGTGTTGGTACAATTTCTGCGTGGTGATATCAATGCGCCAATTATAGTTGCCAGTCTGTATAACGATGAAGATCGACCGCCATTGAATTTGGCGGGTCAGGCCATTTTGCAGTTGCCAAAAACGGCTGTAGTGGGTGAAGGCATACATATCGCTGCGACCAGTGTTGAGGAGAACTCTCTGTTAATTAATATCTGTGGCAAAACCGTGGTTAAAATACAGGATGACGATCCGGCAGTTGAAATTAGTGTTGGTGATGGTCAGGGAGTGATCCAGATTGATCAGGACGGCGCGGTAAATATAGTCAGTCAATCGGCCGTGAGTATTAAAAGTGATGCGGACATGGATATTGAAGCGGGTGGTGCACTTAATCTAAAAGGTAGCGTGGTTAATATCAATTAATGGTTGCCAGAGGAGAACAGCAATGGGAGAAAGAAGTAGGAGAAAGTAATGGGACAGCCAGCAGCTAAAAAAGGCGATCAGGTTATTGCCACGGATACTCATATAGTGATGATACCGTCTCCGGGTGGGCCTGTACCTACACCCTTGCCGCATCCCTTTGTTGGCCAGATAGATGACGCGCTGAGTGAAGATGTGAATATTGGTGGCCAACCGGCTGCCACTGTGGACAGCAAGGCGAGCAATATACCGTCTCATGTTCCTCAGGGTGGGCCGTTTCAGACGCCGCCTGCCAACAAAGGGCAAATTAGTATGGGTAGTACGAGTGTTTTTATTAACGGCAAAGGTGCTGCAAGAAATGGCGATCCAGCAATGACCTGTAATGATCCCGCTGATTTAGCGGTGGGTACAGTGTTGGCCGTGGGCACGGTGAACATTGGTTGAAAATAGATGGGCTTAAAATAGATGGGCAAAAAAAATTTAGCCCATTAAAAAATTAGATAAAAAGTAGATAAAAAGTGGATAAAAAAGAGTAGGCAACGGAAGACAAAACATATGAATGCAGATCAGCATCTACTGACAGACATAGCCCTTACCCTGGGTGATCACCGGATTCGGCCCGTGTATAGCGTGGCTGATGAGGAGAAACGGCTGCCTGCGGGCAGGGGCAGCATTAAAGATATTCCAACCATTGGTGGCCGAGATAATCTGCGTCAGGCAGTCATGGCCAGGTTATTAACGCCAATGGGTGAACTTGCAAGCTTGGGCCATGCAGATTTTGGTTCAAGACTGCATGAACTGGTTGGTCGAGTAAACACCGAAACTACACGCAATCTAATGCGTTTATACATTATTGAGAGCCTTAAAAAAGAACCACGGGTCGAGAAGATTAGTTCTATTACAGTGTCAACTGTATTACGCCAGCCCGGTATGGTGTCTGTAGAGCTTGCAGTCTTACCCATTAAAAGCGCTGATGTAATTACCATCGGGCCTTTTTCTTTTAGCCTGATATGAATGAACTGCCAGGAGCGCATAGATCACCCGCCACACACCGAGTAAGCAGGGCCGATGCAATGAACAGGATATACGGAGTATATAAAAATGAGTTTTAGACGTCGCGGCTATCCGGAAATTATGGAGAGTGTGCTCACTGGTTTGACCGGTGGCGTGGCTGCCGAAAGTCATGCCTATCCGCCTCAGGGAGCGGCCCCCTTTGAACATGCATTGGAAAATCCACCGGTGGAGCAGATTATTTCAGTGCATGGGATGCGCAATAATCAATCCTTTCAATTTACCAAAGAAACAGATTATGCATTAAAAAATAACAAACTTATCTGGCTGGAAGCGGCCAATACCCCTGATCCAGGCAGTGTATTCCACATCAATTATAGTACCCAGGGAGCAACCTCGACTTTTAATGATCTTCAGGTAGGTAGCGTACTACGCACCCTGTCAGAGTCATTTAGTCTTGAAATGGCTGGCCTTTATGCCCAGGCAGAGGCGGTTTATAAAGCTGGGTTTGTGGATACTGCAGAAAATCGTTCGTTGGAAAATGTGGTTGCATTGCTAGGTGTACAGCGGATTAAAGCCGGGCGCAATGTCGCCCTGGTTAAATTTGACCGAAATGCTGCCGCGGTGGGTGATATTCATATTCCAGCGGGTACCCGTATCGCAAGTGCGGATGCCAGTATTCAGTATGAAACCGTTGTATCGGTGACCTTGCTGAATAGCCAGAATAGTGTTCAGGTGAGTGCCCGTGACGTAGATGATAATATCGAAGGGTTGGCTGCGAGTTCGTTAGTCCTGCTGACCAAACCTTTGGCGGGTATAGAATCGGTAACTAATCCTGCTGCGACTGAAATAGCCGAGCAGGACGAAACTGATGAGATGTTGCGTACCCGCAGCAAGAATTTTTTACACGGTAGCGAAAAGGCGACCCTGGGCGCGATCCGCCAGGCGATTGCACAACAAAATGTCGTCGCTGATGTGATAGAAAATGATCCACTGCCGGGCCATATAGCAATCACTGTGTACGCCGATAGTTTTACCCCCGAAGTAGAACAGCGCCTTAACCAGGCAATACGTGATGTGCGGCCTGCGGGCATTAATGTATATTTTAAGACTGCTGCGGCACCTTTAGCTGTAGATATGGATTTGCGGATTAGCACGGTTGACGATCTGTTGGAGGCGGATTTGCGCTTTATCCAGGAGCAGGCAGTGAGCCAGATTAAAGACTATATAAACTCGCTAGCGGTGGCAGAAACAGTCAGTGTTAATCGTATCATCGGTCTGGTGCTGAGTAATTCGTCCATTGTTGATGTGAAAATACTATCCGCAATGGTGGCTGCTACGGACGTACTGGCGGTAGAAAAAGGCATTATCGATATAAGTCAGATACCTGTTCCAGCAAATAACGGGATACCATTAGTCGCTGGTGCCATTAATATCATTGATCCTGCATTGGCGAGCACGATTAGCCTGATGGTGGATTATCCCATTAATAAGTCGCCGCCATCAGCACAACAAATAACCAGTGCCCTGCAAAAAGCCATTGAATTTATTAATAGCACCAATGCGCAGGAGCTGGCTGACGACGCCAGCCCAGAACAGCTACGGCAACGACAAATAAACTACGGTAAACTACTTAGCTGGACGCCTTTGCCAATTAAACCGGCGCTGATAGATTATGCAGCGGTGAGTGCCAGTGAGGATGCCAACTTACCCACCAGTGCCGTAGCGGGTGAATATAACCTGCAATATCTAATTACGTCTGCGTCTGGCATCAGCCATATTTTGAGCAGTGAAACCAGCCCCGCGATTACATTGACCGCCTTTGAACGATTGTCCCTGGCTGCGGTTGAATTAAAAGCAAAAGCTGAGGCCTTAGCGTGAGCAAGTATCAGCAAATAAAACAACATCTACCACAGCTTTACCAGCCAGAGGTGCAGGATACCAATCTATTGAATCTGTTGCTAAAAGAGCTGGGTGGCAATATGGATGAAATAGGTCGGCTGCTAACCAATATAATGCAGGCGCACTGGTATCGCACAGCAGATAAAGCCAGTTTTGATGATCATTTTATTCGCGCCCGCCGCCAGGCAGGCCTTGCGCCATTGGATAGTCAGCATCAACCCGACCAGCAGGCGATTGCAGCGCATCCCTATTTATTAGACCTGGTACGACTGGGGGCGCTGTTATCCATACCGCCGTGGCGTGAGCCGAGTGGACTGAGGGAATCAGTTGAAGCCTATCGGCAGCGATTATTACGCATCATTAATATATATCGTAATGGCCTGGGTACGCTGGAAGCTATGCGCCAAATGGTAACGGCTGAGTTGCCAGAAGATAGCGAGCGTCTATTACCGGCACAGCAACGGTCTTTTTCTATGGAAGAAAATAGTCCCTGTATTGGTGCTTTGACGTCTATACAAAGTATTGGTTTACCGGTTGAGACCATTGGGCCATTGATGCGCTGGCAATTATCCAATAGTGACCAGGCCGCTGTAGCACCGATTATTTATATTCAAGGTATAGAAGCAACGCAAGATCATGCCGCGACGGCATTACCTGTTGTAGAGCGATTTAATCTAAGCGGGACGGTTGATCCTGAAGACAGCCTGGTGGGGCTGGGTATCGCCTATAACGATACCATTGAGTCAGGCATTACACTGAGATTAACACCGGCGTATAGTGCTTTTATTGCCGGGCCAACAGGTATTGAACAGGCAGCTGCTACTACCAGCCAGGTGTCTTTGGGACACTGGCAAGAAACCTCAGGGCAGCCAGCGGGGCGTGTTGTTGCCAGTGTTCAAACTGCCGATAAAATCATGTGGTTTGCGCTGGATAATGCTGGCAACCAGCAGCTTTGGCGGTTTGATGGTTCGGCATGGTTGGAGGTATTAACTGCGGAAACCCTGGCGCCTATTCATTGTTTGTATCAACGGCAGCAGTATTTGTTGATTGGTAGTGATGCTGGCCTTGATGCCATGCCGTTGTTTCTTGATGTTGCTGCTGACCCTGATGCCTATAGCTTGCATTCAATTACCGCTTTTTCAACTAACCCAGTCTATTGCATCAAGGCCTCTAAACAAAACCCGATGAGTGTTTATGTCGGCTCTGCTAACGGTTTGGATCTTTTAGACATCGATAACAGCATTAGCCAAACACTATTAACCGCTACCAGCATCCGCGCGATCATTGAAAGCGATCTGGTGTTGTACTTTGGCGGCGACATTGGTGTGATGCAGTACCGGTTTAGTAACCAGCAGTTATATTATTTAAGCGCAGAATTTGAGTCAGAATTACAGCCAGACTGGCTTGAGTTTGAAGCGGGCATATTGCCAGATACTGAAACCTTTGGCTTGCCGGCAGTATTAAGCTTAATGTTGGGTGATGATAACAGTTTATGGATTGGCACCGTTGCCGGGTTGGCCCGGTATCGTGCCAGAAAAGAAGCCGAGCTTGTGTATCGTAACTTGATGGAGGCATTTGCCGACCTGGTGGATGGCGCTGTAACAAAAATCCGCAAAGACGAATATGGATTTGTCTGGTTCGCTACCAATCGTGGGTTATTGCGTTTTGATGGTAGAGATATAGCGCGGCTGGACAAAGCCAATGGTCAATGGACCCAGTTAGGCCAGGCAGATCAGCGATACCCGGCGGACCTTTTAGGTGCGGGACCGGTGGCAAAAGAATTGCCACTACGTGGATTGTGGCGATACCATAAAATACTGGCACAATGGCAAATATTTGATGATATAGCGTCTGCCTGGACTGGCTTCACAGCGGCGAGTTTACTCGAGCAAGACTCGATTCTTGAGTTTGTTTTTATCGATAGCGTAAAAGCTGAGCTTGGCACGTTGACCGCTAACGAATTTAGCCCAATAAGCGGCGTACCCGCTGAAAAACTATTGATGCGCTGTAAGCCTGATCATACACGTATTGTCAACGGCGGCCTGGCTGCTATCCCAAGAATGCCTCAGGGAGATTCTAACTGGCGTTATCTTTCCCTTGAGCCGACTGATCTGGTAGAACCAGCAGAGTTACCCTGGTGGTCTATTGAGGGCCGACTAGTGCCACCGCCAGAATATCGGGTGCCGTTTCCTGGCCGATTTGGCGATACAGATCAACTGCCCGTTCAATCAGGTGCTCAGTTAGCTTATCAACTAGGCGAGATGATTTACGCCTATGATCCAGCGGCAAAAATTAAATTTCAATGGGCAACCCATAAACCATTGCGTCTGCTGGTCAGGCTTCAGACCAGGGGTGCTGACGATGTTATAGATCCAGCAATTATTGATCGCGTATGGCAGGGGATGGGTAAAGTAAAACCGGCTGGGGTGCAAATTCAACTAGCAGTTGACGATGAAACTGTAAGAGGAGAAAAAATATGAGTTTAGATTCATTACAGGGTGATGTAGCTTCTCTGGCCGACCTGGGCGACAAGCAGGCCGGTCATCTAATCAAACATAATGACTGGAATACGCTAGTCCAGGGTGTGGCGGGCATCGGTGATGCACTGCTTGAATACATCGCCGAAACGGATAATCGGGTCGAGACACTAGAAGGCCAGGTGACACCTTTGATAGGACGAGTTGATTCGTTAGTTGAAGAACTTGCGGACATTCGTACTGAAATAGCCCCATTGTTAGATCAGTATGTGATCACCATGAGTACAGTAAAGGTCAACTATGCGCTTGGCGAGTTATGCGAAATCACTGCCGAGGTACGAGATCTAAGCGGTGAGATTGTGACCACTCGGCCCTGGGTAGACTTTATTACCACCTGGGGGCAAATGCGTGAGGCACCGGGGTTTTCCAGCGAGCCTGGCGCGTCCGGCAGCAGTATATCAGTACGGACCAATACCAGTGGTATTGCCAGGGTGTTGGTTAAATCTGCCCATACTGAGCATCTGACAGAGATACAGGAGCTTCAGGTAGATACTGCCATGAAAACCACACTTTCTACCGGTGAGTTTTTTTACCAAACCATTCTTGATGCTTCTACCCCTGTGAGTGAGCCGGTGGTTGAAGCGTTTAACGCAATGAGCGTGCAATACCAGCAGGTTCAGTCCAGCCCGGTACAGGCATTTATTGATAGCTATCAACAGTTTCCGCAATTCCAGGTACTGCCGCAGTGGAATACTGGTATTTTGACTAGCTGGACAAAATACCGAGCCATTGTTGTTGCTTTCGCAAAAGACGATAGTGATCCGCGCACGCCTGATGCGGCTAAGGGCACAAGCTCTATTCAAATTACCTTTCGCGATTGGGTCAGGCCATGGATTGATCGTTTTGTTAAGGATTATGAAATATTTGTGCCGGATATTATGGGCACCCTTGCAGGACAGTTAGGCAGCGGTGGTTTTGCGGCAGACCTTGAGCTATGGCACCAGGGGATTGCCAGCAATATTGGCAACATGGGTATTGTCGCTCGGCAACGTTATTATAATGGCGTTGGTTCAGCGGTAGATAAGCTAACTGTGCCAACCCCACCTGCTTATCTTGCTGAATTAAAGCAAACCATTAAAAATGCGGTTACCTTGCAACAGATCCAGGAATCCCCGTCGGTGGCATTAGAAGGGACTGAACTGAGTAAAACGCCGGGTCTTGCGGCTGTGGCAGGTGTTTCCCGTCAGGCGGCTGCGGCTAAAGATGCGGCGGACAATACTGTTGGACTATTTAGCAACATCGAAGTCACCAATCGAGAGCTCACCGATAAGATCAATTTTATGGGTGAGGAATTAAGAACAGCCCAACAGGTCAGTACCGAGATAAATACTGAGTTGAGCGCCATAGGACAAAATGTGTTGAAGATTAATACCCTTGATCAAAACTCTGTACAGGGCCAGATCAACCTTATTTCGGCCCAAATTGGCCAAATTGGTGAAGTGATCAAACGCGTATGATTTTTCCAACTATTTTAAACAGGTGCAACCTGGCGACAATAGTAAGGGTAATCAACAGTGGCTAAGTGGGTTAATAAAGAATATGGCTGAAATATATCTTGCGCCCGCCGATATTAATGCTATCGACACAGCAAAGGTGTTGGCGTTTCTAAATAGTGTGCAGACAGCACAACAGATTGCATCTCGGGTGGAGATTCCTGATGAATTAGATATTGGAATTAAGCTCGGTCAGCGTATCATCAATGCACGCGCTGAGCTGGGGGGTGCCTATTTTTCCCTGGCCCAGCTAATGGCGGTACCGCTGATTGGCCCAGAGCGTTTTACCGAGATTGTCACAGAGATCACCGGCAAATCAGCGTTAGACGTCCTGGTAGAAGGGGTGTCACCAGGCATAGGTGGTAGCGGTGCGGCGCAATTGTTGGCACTAACTACTCAGTTTGAACAGTTGCAGAAACAGTTGGATACGGCTGAAGAACTCGCACCAGGGCGATACCGTATAGAGATGCGGTTGATTGACGAAAATCCATTTCTGGGCCAGATCGTTACTCTCAAACTTACTGTGGTGGATCGTTATCGACGGCTAACGAAAACCAATATGCCGCTGACCATTGAAACTAGTCAGGGAAATTTGCATTATGCCAGAGGTTATAAAGTCTCTAAAGGTGCGGTGGTTAAGGCGCGAACCGGGTTAGATGGTCAGGTGATTGTTAAACTGCATACACCCACCATTGAACCATTAACTATCGACCAGCAAAATGCCCTGTCTAATGTGTTGGCAAAAATCAACCATACTGCCAGGGTGCCTGAAGACGCCCGCGAAGATTTTACTCAGCTTACGGATCTATACCAGCATCCGCTTAACCGTGATCTGCGCAGTGCCGTGGATATTCATTATAAAAGCCGCCAGGCGGGGTTGGTGGATACGCTTAATATCTCGGCAGCAACCCATAGTTGGGATAATGAGCAGATATTAGTCAGGGTTTACCTGCACCCGAATGAGGCCGCTAGTGAAGAAGGCGAGATTATAGGTGGCTACGGTGATGCAGCTACGGTGTTGACAATTGCTGCATTACCTATTGAGTATCGGGACTGGCTAACTCCCTGGTACCAGTATTATAAAGCCTCTTTGGTCGCATCTGGCGGTTTGGCTGGTGCGTTGGGGCGATCCCTGTCATTTAGTGATGATGAGGCAGGTTTAAGCGGTCATATGATAGCCGAAATACAAACCTTTGTTTCGTCCCAGAACGGCTTAGTGGGCGAGCGCGCTGGCCAGCAGGCAAGCAATGAGGTAGTGACCCGGTTGTTAACTGATGATCTGACTAACTTATCGCAAAATACCCGCGCCACATTATATACCCTGGTTAATCAGGCTGCTGGCAGCACTCAGGCCAGTGGCAAGGGCAATTTGGCGATAGCCAATGTAGTCGCTGTTGATGTCGGGCGCAGGGCAGGTGATCCAGGACTAAATACAGAGCTAAATACAGAACTGCTTGGTCGGGTGGGTCAGTTGAGTGCCGATCTGAGTAGCCATGAAACAAGAATAAGCTCAGTGGAGACCGTGACAGCAGGTGTTGATTTTTCAGAATTAAGTTCAGAGCTGCTTTCTTTTCGCACCAGCTTTGATGTTTTTAGTCAGGACTATACGATGTTTGAGACTAACTACACGCGGTTTGATACCAAATATACAGATTTCGATACGGATTTCTCGGCTTTTAATCGCGACTATCTGGATTTTAATAATCGACGTGTTGAGACCAGACTGGTACTTGATAGCTTTGCGGTAGATTACAAACACTTTAATGTGGCTGCTGAGCAGCTGATTGTAAATGTAACTGAAGGGGTGAATGATGCATTAGTTAGCCTTCAGGCGGATAATCAGCGGGTGATTATAAAACCTGTTGAGTTGCCTGTTACACGAACTGGATCAGATATAATTGATCCCGCTGGGGGAGGCCGCTAGTGAAAGTTGTGCGCTTATTGGATTCAACAGAAAGTACCGGTGGCCCGAGTGCGGGCAGCAGAGTAGTGATTGATACGCCGGTTGATGTCAATGGGCGGACAATATATCGCAATAGTTATATTCTGAAATTTAATCTTGACCCGACTACTGACGGTATAGTTGTTGATCAAGAGAATACCTTGCTGACTGGCGATTTTAAACCTTGTCAGATACACCTTAACCAGACCGATACAAATTATCAGCTGCAGGACTGGCAGGCATCAGATGTTACAGCCGGCGCCAATTCTGACCTTATAAAAGTCAGGTTAACTCATCCTTTTCGGCTGGTCAGGGTGAATAGCTATGATAGCCGAGGTGTTGAAGTTTTACGCCTTGATGGTGAAGCGGTGAGCGATGAACCGACAATTTTTGGTAATGCGAATGCGCCTTTTAGTGCTGAATTTATTGGCCGGAATTTTGCGTTGCGACGGGTCACGCCTTTTAATGTGGCGCTGGGTCTGAATTTTCAGTCGGTCTCAAAATTGGATTTTTCTGAAGAAAATGCCAAACAGAAAATGCAGGGGGAATATACTGGCTCAACGGGTGCGGGTGGTAAGTCCGATGTATCAAAAAATAACGGCGGTAAGCAGGCGGCGGTTAATGCTTTTGGAATTAAAAATATTGAGCTGCAAAGTTATCCCACTGGGCCCAGGGTCTTGCTTGGTAAAATTGGTGCCCTGGTAGATAGCGAGACAGCTTTGACCCGTGTTTGGCAGGTTGCAGGTGAGCAAACTGAACCGGCGACGGCGTTGTTGTCCACAGCCCAGCAAGCAGAGGTTTTTAGTAACCAGTTGCAAAATCTTTGTGATGACTATTTTAATGAAATTCGCGGCCAGGGCCTGTCACCTGCTGCTGAGGTGTTTTTGCCCATAGTTTTTGAATCGGATACGCCGGCCCATTTGCATTTTGGTCTAATAAATATTGAATACTCAATGCTGCGTAATCATTTTGATAACATCGATACAAAACAAAATATTAAATTTGACGGTAGAACCTTAGAGCACAATAAATTGAATTTATCATTGCCGCCGCTTGCGAATATCAGAAAGGCGGAGGTTGAAATAAACATTAGTATGAGCGCTGTATCAGGCCTGGGTCAAAATGCAGGATTGATAGCGAGCCTTGATAAGAATGTTGGTGTAAGGGCTGCCGGCGATGTTGTCGTTTGCAGAAAAATAACCCCGACAAATGCCTTTAATAGCGATACTGTTGCCATAGCTGTGATGCCCTTAAGCCCTAATGTAAATATTACCGTGCAAATAATTGAAGCTATCAATGGCGGTCCAAACGGCGCGTTACTAGGGAGTGCTAGCCTGACAGCCGAATTTCAGAATAACCAGCAATGGGTGGTAGCGGCGATGGATAAGACCGTATTGCTTGATACCGCCGATTATTGGTTATGTGTTAGCTGCACCGAAGGCGAAATGCTCTGGTTGGGGCAGTCAGGGGTTGCTGAAGAAGTTATTCTAGGACCGACTACGGTCACAAACTCAGCCGCTACTACTACGCAGCTTCGTACAACAAAAATCACTACAATAGCCCCTTTATATGAGTTTGGTTTGAGCCAGGGCAATGTGGATTTTAGCCAGGCGCTGGCCATGCAGGTGGGTGAGGTGAGTGCGGAACTTATGCTGACTGATGGCGCCAAATTGAAATATGATTTTGCCGTAGGTTTGAATCAGCTGTTGGGTACTCACTCTGAAGATGCGGCAGCAGCTGTTATAGTAGGTGCTGCTAGTGCAGGTAGTATCACTGTGTATCCGCCGGCTATTACTTATGATTTTGAGCCAGCAGGATGACTCCCCCTGAGTGTCAATGATATGTTGCTTTAAATAAATGCTTTAAATAAATGCTTTGAATATAAGTTTTTATTCGAAGCGGTGCGATAAGATTTTGTTTGAAAAATATAATCCTCCACTGCAGTCATACCTTTGCTGAGTCTTATCCCTATGTGAAATGCTGCCAAATCACAGGTGCTGCCAAAAAGTAGCCCTTAGATCAGCATCTTCAATTATTAGTGAATCAATGGTCATTGATTAGAATTAATAATTTGATCAACTTTCAGTGCTAAACCAAACTGTGTATCAGATAGTTAATCCATAGGATTTAAAGCCCTTTATTACAGGCCTATTGAAGATCCAATGAGAAGCAGCTGACGAATAGAATATTTTCGAGAACCAGCGTAGCGAGATATTACTATGAATTTATCCCATCAGGTGCTTGCTGAATTATGGCTACAGCAGGGGCTGAGTGAAGCGGCATTGCGCTATATAACCCTTGATGGTGATAAGCCTGGCCTGGCGAGTTCTTTTCAGGTGGGTGCCGCTGCACAAAGTAGTATCGGGCTTGCGGCATTGGCGGCTGCTGAAATCTGGCGTCAACGTACCGGTGGTAACCGCCAGCAGGTGCGGGTGTCTTTGCCGGATGCGGAATATGAATGCACTGGTTATTTTAAAATTGATGGGCGAAAGCCGGATGTGTGGGCAAAGTTCTCAGGTCTATACCCCTGCGCGGATGGCTTTGTTCGACTCCATGCCAATTTCACCCATCATCGTGACGGCATATTACAATTGTTGGGCTTGCCAACCGGTGAGCAATGCAGCAGAGCACAGGTTGAAACGGCCCTGATGCAATGGCAGGCAGAGGTATTTGAAACTGCTGCCACAGCCAAAGGGCTGGTAGTAGCAAAAGTTCGCGCCTTTGAAGAATGGGATGTACATCCTCAGGCGCAGGCATTGGACGGGCAGCCGCTTATAACCATCGATAAAATTGCCGAAGCAGAAGTACAGCCGTTAACGCCAATATCTAATCTTTCCCGGCCACTCACGGGCCTGCGGGTACTTGATTTAACCCGCATACTTGCTGGCCCCACCTGCGGCAGGACACTTGCAACCTATGGCGCTGAAGTGATGCTGGTTAATTCACCGCATCTACCGAATGTGGAGAATATTATTGATACCAGCCGAGGCAAATACTCTGCACTGATTGATCTCAACAAAGCTGAGGGTCAACAACAATTACTTTTACTCGCTAACGAGGCGGATATATTTGTGCAGGGTTATCGACCTGGCGGTATAACAGAACTTGGCTTTAGTCCAGACCTGTTAGCCCAACATAACCCGCATTTGGTGTATGTATCGCTGTCGGCCTATGGCAACGATGGGCCCTGGGCCGGTAAGCGCGGCTTTGATTCGCTGGTACAAACGGCGACCGGTTTTAATCTTGCCGAGGCGGAGGCCAGTGGCAGTAAAACCCCAAAACCACTACCGGTACAGATACTGGATTATGCTTCTGGGTTTTTAATGGCCTTTGGCGCACAGGTCGCGCTATTACGCCGCGCAACAGAAGGCGGCAGTTGGCATGTGCAGGTCTCATTGGCACAAACCGCCCGCTGGTTGCGGGCTATGGGGCGGCGGGATTACCCGCAGGTACTGCCAAAAATGGCGTTCAGCGACAGGCTAGGTTGTGAAAAGTCAGGTTTTGGTCAATTAGAGGCTATACCTCATGCGGCGAAATTCCAGTTTCCTGGCGAAACCCCTGGTCTACCGTCAGTGCCACCAGGCACTCATAAACCTATATGGGCAAAACAGTGGCCCAAATAGTGGGCAAAATAGTGTTTTTATAATTTCTACTAGATCAGCACCCGCCAGAAAATAGGCAACGGGCGCTGATTTATTTAGCTCATTTATATAGCTCGTTTATATAAACAGTCTATTTATGCGGCTGGATCAAAAACTTGGTGCCTGTGGCCTGCTGCGAATAGGCTGCAATAGCATCAGCTGATAAGGCCTCTGCTAAAGAAACCTGGCGGGTATAGTGACTGGCAAAGGTTGTTTTGATCTCGTTAGCAACCCGCTGCCGTAGTTCGCCAAACTTTTCCATACCCATCCTGCCGATAAAAGGCGTCAACAACCAGCCGCCCATACCCCAGCACATACCAAAATTACGATTAACAAACGTCGGCGATGTATCAAGCCCGCCGTAAATATATACCTGCTTATAGGTTGTCGAGCCATAGCGGCTATATTCCTTCGCTGTTTTGTTGGCAGCAACTTCCATTGCAGAAAGGATCTGGCCGGCAAGTTTGCCACCGCCCGTAGCGTCAAAGGCAAGGGTTGCGCCGGTGGCTACCAGTGCTTCAACCAATTGCTGTTTAAAGTCAGCGGCAGATGAATTGCAGATATATTTGGCGCCCAGTGCTTTTAGTTGTTCAACCTGTTCGGTTTTACGCACGATGTTCACCAGTTGAACATCGTCTGCCAGACAGATTTTGACTAGCATCTGGCCGAGGTTAGAAGCCGCGGCGGTATGCACCAGTGCAGTATGGTTTTCCATTTTCATGGTTTCAACCATGCTTAGGGCCGTTAGCGGATTAACAAAGCAGGATGCGGCTTCGGCTGAACTGGTGCCGGCATTCATCACAAGGCAGGCCGACGCGGGTACGCAGCGATATTGCGCGTACATGGCCCCGCCTGCTACACCTACAGTTTTACCCATTAAGGCTTCGGCGCCATCGCCAGTGGCAACAACGATACCTGCGCCTTCATTACCCACCGGCATTGATTCATCCATCCTTGCTGCCATTGCCGGCATGGTCGCCGCGGGTACATCCATGATGGCCCGGGTGTTATCGCCTGTGCCGGTGATTTGCAGGCTGCTGACATCAGCCGGGCCAAGCAGTAAACCCAGATCCGAAGGATTAATGGGTGTGGCTTCTACCTTGATTAATACTTCGCCAGCCTTTGGGGTTGGCATAGGCACTGAAGTAATGTCAAGGGAGAGCTTGCCTGCACTAGTAATGGTTGAGCGTATTTCTTTTGATAATTCGTCGGTCATAGGTTGGTCTCGGTTGCCTGGCTGGTCTGGTTTTTTTTGTCAAAATGGCACCCGTCTAGTTTGGGGAAGAACCATTTGTATTCAGTAGCCGACAGTAGCTGAATTTTTGACGGAGTTCTACAGGCTTTGCCCGTCCGAGCTGAGGTGATGAGTGGCTACCATTGTAAGTGATTGAAATTCTATTGTTTATTAGCTTTACGATTTGGTGACACTGGCAAATTAGATAGGATTGTTGTCGAGTGGGCTTTATTTCAATTTTGAACTAGAGTCTAGATGACCCTCGCCCAATGCGTCGATGTGACCTAATATTCACCTCTCGGAGGTCTTTTGCTGATTGAAATACCATAGATAATAGTGCTACGTGCAGTTCCTTAGTATTGATTTTTCTTTGATTGGCGCGTGGTCCGGTATGACCCTGGAATCGATTTGAGTCATTTTTTTAAGTTGGCCCAATCCCTGGATGAAGAGGCTCAGGTAGATTGTCTGATGAAAGCTCTGCATTGTCTTGTTTGCACAGGCGGTTGTTTTAACGGCAATTTTAAAATAGTGGCCACTTAAATTTTTTGTGATTTTCTAAATAATAAGGTTTTGATTATTTTGCTGATAGTCATGCATGATCATCAACAGTATCTGCTTTGTAGCGATGAACGTTGATTTTGTTAAATACTGTTGAGATGGTCGGCCGAGAAGGGCCTAAACGATGAGTAAATTTCTGCATTGATAAACGGCCTGAATTACTTCGGTATATGTTTTCGCGTTCTTGTGCAGCGACTGACTCGAACGGCAACGAGTGGCGGGTTTAATACCCCGTCGTAATCTAAGTTCGACGAAAACAGATGCTGTATGTTTCTCAAGTGCTGGTCCTATTTAGCTAAGTGAGTAGTCGCTTTTACTGCCGTTTTTACAATACTGCCTTTTGATCAGAACATAGACTGGAGTCAGGCCGTTACCGAAGTTTTGTTCGGTATCGGGATTCGAATAACCAATTTCTGTAATCAACTGAACGGCTTGAATTGTGAGTTTTGGGAGACTAATTAATTTATTTTGCTGTCGCCGCTGCTAATAATCGTATTGCTACGCTGATTAGCAAGTCTGGGAAACGGGGTGTGTTCACCATATTTGAATGTTTCGAGGTGTATTTAGTCGTTAGAGGAAAAATCGCCAATCCAATCTCCGTTATCCTTAAACATTGAACGGAATTGGATAAATTTTAAAAAAATGTGCCCGTAAACCGCTTGCTGGTGCGCGAGAAAGTTGCCTCAATTATTGATTGGATTGCTGGGTAAAGCGTATGTTGGAGTATGAATTTGCATATTAAAAGGTGGTTGGTTTTGCGATGCATTGAAGGTAGCTATGGAATGGCAAGACTTTAACGGATACATTTTCAAACAGTCTTTGACTGCTGTTGTTCATAGTTAAAAGGTGACAAATATCCGTTAGATGAATGTTTTCTCTGACTGTTAAAATACACCTCGATATACTCGAATATATCTTGTTTCGCTTCTTCACGCGTCGCATAGTGCTTGTCGTAGATAAGCTCTGTTTTCAGGGTCTTGAAGAAACTTTCTGCAACTGAGTTGTCCCAACAATCACCCTGCTGCGTGATGATAGTGATTCTGTTGGTTATGATTCCATAGTGGTAAAATTTCGGCAGGATAGGTGTTGTTGTTTTTGTTGGTCAAATACTAACCACTATATATCAGTATGTGGTTGGTCGGTATTTTTTGCGTTTGTCGAGAGGTAGATAAGGCTTGTTATATTTCTTCGCATTCTATACCCTTTAAAGACATTAATAGAATACTATAAAAACGAATTAGCTATATCTTCTGATTGTGTAATTCCCAATCTAACATGAGGCATATGTTCAATGAGCATCAAACATTTTGGTTTGCTGTCTGTATTATTAGCGGCGCCATTTTTTGGTTATGCCAAAAACCAGATGGATCAATTTGAATCTCAAGAATTGAGATCCATTAGAAGTGTCTCCCAATCTATATTGAAGGTACGTGGGGAAAAGCGACGCGCTATTTTTGCTGAAGTTAAGCCGGTAATGGATGACTTAGATGAGATGAAACGTTTGTTGGACCAGGTTATGATATCAAAACGTAGGCCGGTAATAGATGGGGTTAGTCGGCCTTCTACAATACTTGTGGCTTCTGTAAATCTTAAGACAGGAAAGGCCGCATTGCCACGGAAAATGACTGAGGTCAAAAAAAATGCGTCAATGTCGTTGCTTAAGGGACAGAAGTCGAATGAGCTTGTCAGTATTGCGAAAGGAATTGCGTTGAGTCGAAAAGTGACGCTGGATAAGAAAATCCCGCCAAAATGGATGTTTTGGCGGTCTGCAGATCCGCGGCTCCGACGGCTTAGTAGTACGTTTGATTCGTTAGTTGGAGAATTTGAGTCTATTGAGTCGAGCACGGGCGATGAGCAAATAGACAATATCAGGCGCTTGGCTAAACGGCTGAAGCGGACAAAACCTGTCAAAGATGAAACTGTAGAGACAGTGCCTACTTTTTCTTCAATTACCAAACACTATCGTAAGTAGGTCAAGGATGATGAAGTTTGTTCTAAAAGCGTTTTTGGCATTCGGATTCCAGATATCGTTTGCTTACGGTTGTATTGGTACCCTAACAGATGACTTGTTGTGTGAAACACCTGAAATTTTATTTGAATCAGATGAGTCAATCATACTTAAGGAAAAAGCGACGCAACTGGGTGGCGTGGTTGATATCTATGAATATGTTAGAAATGGATCAGATTATGCGGTTTATCACGGCGCGAGAAGCAGTTCACTTAATGCATTTTTAGGAGCTGAGGGTAATGACGTAGATCTCGCATCAACATTAATCGCGCTCTACAGATCTGTTGGCGTTAAATCCCGCTATGTCGTCGGAAATATTAAGGTGCCTAAAGCGGATGTTGCTAATTGGGTTTCAGTTGAAAATGAAGATCTGGCAATCTCCATTTTGAAGAATCAAGGTATCAACGTCATCTATGACACCGATCCAACTCACGTTACGTTTGAGCATGTTTGGGTCGAGGCCTTGGTGGATTTTGCTAACTATCGGGGTGGTGGCGTTTCAATTACCAACTGTGATACCGAAAATGACCGTTGTCGTTGGGTGTCTCTAGACCCTTCTTTTAAATTACGTGATTTTCGAAGTGGTCATAAAGATAAACTTGAATCGTTGAGTTTTAACTACGATGCATATTACAACGCAGAGAGCGATCAGTTATTGCGGGACAAAAGCCCGCTTGAGATTTTTGAGGAACAAGCCCTGGGTTATTTAAGGGAGAACCATCCGGGCGTCACACTTGAGGATGTAATTGACCGAGGCGAGATTCGGCAGGAAGTGTTAGGGCTTTTGCCCTCTTCCTTGCCGTATGAAGTAATAGGCGATGTTGATCGGTTTGTATCTATAGTCGATCATGATGCAAGCTCGTCAACAATATATAATTGGAATAAGGTTGTACAAATATCAATTCATCCTGTTCGAAACGGTGTTGAATGTTCGGGTATTACTTTTGGATCGACGTCGTCGGTGGCGGAGTTAAGCACCAAGCAACTAACAATTAACTGGTTAGTGTCGAGTTTATTAATTCGTCTCGATGGTGAGTCCAAAGGAGGGATTGCAGGTGATTTTAACTTCGGATGTGGTGGGGTTGTTGCTCCAATTGAATTAGGTTCTTCATTTAATGTTGTTCTTGAGGTTGATGCCTCACCTTACGCTGATCCCATAGAAGTGAGATATGACAATTTGGTCGTGGGCGGCTATTATTTGGTTGCCACCGGCGGTGAGACTTCAAACTGGAGTCAGGTAAGGCGTGCTTATCAGTCGGTTCTAGCGGCAAGTGAACAGTACCCCTTAGTCGAAAATGCGGGTGGGGATGTTTATGTGGACGCAAACAGCAACGGGTCGATCGATGCTGGTGAATTGTTATTGTTAGATGATCAGGTAGCACAAGACGCATTAACAGGTGGTTTGCTTTATACAGCGCAAGCATTGTATTACGCGCGCCTGAAGCAGGAAAGTCGTCGCTATAGTCGTTTAAAGAACATTATATCTCCCATATCAGCATTTGTTGGCATTGTTAGCACAACCTATGAAGTTGAAACAGTTGATGAAACGCCATTTGCTGTTTTGCCTGGTGGTTTGCTAATTGATCTAAAGGGCATCCGAATAAATGGCAGCTGGTTGATGGATGAAGCGGAAACATATTCAACACCGACATTTAAGTTCTTAGGGCACATTGCCTCTTCCCTTGAACACGAAGTCTGGCAGGAATTAACGGGTTACGACGCGATATCAACCATGCGAGGTATTCAATTTGCTTTGGACGCTAACGCAGATCTTATGGATATCCATAACAATAGTATTGAGGATTCTTACGCAACTTCTTTATCGCAGATGGGTTTGGCTAATCAGGCGCCAGGTGATTTTATTAAACATGAATACGAAATTTTTGATCGGCATATGGTGGGCTGGGAATATACCGGATCGGATTCGGGCAATGCCGGTTTTTATGTCTTTAAAGGAGATCTTACCGGTGTAAGTACTAATGATTATCGATATGTTCATTACACTTATAATGCAGACAATGGTGTTAACAACTTTTACTCGAATTATGACGTTACGGAAAATCAGCTTAATGTCTTGATAGCAAATAATGACGAATCAACCGCGACTGTCACATGCAACAACAAATCGTTCCAAGATGTTACACTGCCTGTGGCTCTGGTTGAGTGGGAAACCTGTTTCAATGAGATTGTCGATGAAAATGCCAATTATATAAACTTCTTCGATAAAAATGAAGAATTCATACCTTCAGCTATGTATTACAAGGACAAGGAACCGGCGTTAACTGACTACAGCGTGGACTTTGTAATAGATGTAAGAGATCATCTCTATGATGCCCCCCCAACAGTTTGGTTTAATTTTGTAGCACCTTCTAAACTCACCTCTGGTCCTTTCTTTGTCTTCGAAGTGTTTATCAAAGATACCTACGACGCCTCCAATGACAACTTAATCTCATCCTCATATATTATTAAAAATGAAAGCATGCGTTTAAATGCAGGTGGCGGGTACGTTCCAGAAGGAGTGCCAGTTAATCCAGCCACTGATACTGAAGGCGTTGAAGGCAGTGGGTCAAGCCTGGATACATCTGGAGTAACTTTTAATAACGAAGTTTTTACAGATCAAAACCTGGTCGCCATTGCTAATAACGATGTCGTAAGAACGCCGTCTACTGTAGACCCTGTAAGTACAGTGACAGGCAATATGTATCATGATGAAACAGACTTGGTGATCGTTGGTAAAGGTCTACCTTATACCTTTACGCGAACCTATAATTCTAATGAAACATCAACGGATGGTCCTGATTCAAGTAACCCAGGCTACCTGCCATTTAGTCAAGGTTGGACCCACTCGTACAATATGAAGTTGGTTGCTAATGATTACGGCCAATACCCAGGTTACGATGCTACCCTGGCGCCGGAAAATAACAATAACAAAACCTCATCGATCAGTTATGTTGATGAACGAGGAGGAGAAAGTAATTACTTGCTAGATGATGGGAGTACATTCTCCCAACCAACTTCACCTAGAGCAGGTTTTGATAACCTGGTACTAAACAGCCCGTCATCTAGTCTACATACCATCAGTTATAGTAACGGTGTCAAGTATATATTCGACAGCCAGGGGCTTGATGTCAGAACGCCGGGCGCGATTGCAAGACTTCATCGAATTGAAGATGCCTACGGCAATCAACTGAATTTTGACTACACAAGTAACCAGCTCACGAGTGTGACGGATAACCTGGGTCTAGCAGGGCGATCTGGATTAACGCTCAGTTATTTCGCTTCGGGGGCTAATAACGGTCGATTGCAATACCTAACCGATTGGTCAGGTCGACAATGGGAATACATATATACCAACGGCAAGCTCTCTGGTGCTAAAAATCCCCTGGATAAAGCCATGGCATATACCTATGTAGATGGTACTCATTGGTTAAAAGATATCGTCCACCCTCAAGATCGCAATGGCCAACAGAAGACCATGACCTTTAGCTATTACGAGAATGGTCAGGCTTATGATTATGTCGACAAGAACGGCTATAGTGAATCGCTAATTTATGACCTGTTTCGCCGACGGACTCGTGTCACTAACCCTCGCGATTACATGACAGAACACTATTACGACGAAAACGGCGCGTTAATCAAGCTGGTTGAACCGGACAAGGGTATTCTGTTGTTTGAAAACAATGAGGATGGTTTACGTTATGTCAAACATAACGCGCTAGGGCAGCGGACCCGATATTCCTACAATACCTCTCGTGCGCTTACGGGTGTTGCTTCTAATACCAACGGCCAGGTAACACGGGAAGAAGATGCACTAGGTTATACAACTGACTACGATTATGGTCTTTATGATCAGATCACCACAACGGTTGATAAGAATGGCAATGAGTTTGCCAATACATATTATGCGTCTACCAATACCTCAATGGGTGCAGTTAAGGGCCGACTACAAAAAACCGTCGCCGCAGCAGCAACAGTAAATGGTGTGCTACATACCAATGTGACTTTGGCGGACTATCAATATCATCCAGATGGTACGCTCAAGAAAATGACGGAGTATATTGACCCGGCCGTGCCGAGTAGAAAACGAATTACGAATTATATTTATACCTATGCAGATAATGGTACCTATACACTAGTTGAAACCACAACTGGCGGTTCTTCGTCGTACACAGTTGAGAAATCTTTTGATTCTTTGTGGCGACTCACTTCGCGAATCATTTATCGTAGAGCCAGCGCGACAGATTTAACCCTCATTCCGCTAACAACTACTTACAGTTACGACGATATGGGGAGGGTGGCTAAGACGACTGTCCCGCGAGGTGACATCGTTGAGACTATTTATGATGACAATGGCAAGGTTAGTCAGAACATTATTCATTACAAACGTCTCACTTCAGGAAATACACCCCGCCATAGCCAATGTTATCAGGATTCACACCCGTTATTGTCTGAATATGATAGTTGTGTGAGTGGCATCGCAAAGTATGATGTAGCGGATCGTTTGGTCAGCAAGACCGATGTGATGGGTGCAACGACTTATTTTGACTACGATGAAATGGGCAATATCCTAAAAACAACCAATGCTAACGGCAATGTCTTGACCCAAGAATATGATGAGAAAGGTCGACGTACAAAAGTGACCGACGAAAAAGGTTATACCGTTAAATCACGATATGATTTGGCTGGTCGTGTATTAGAAGTGACCGATGCCAATGGTAATAGCTTGTCATATACCTATGATGCTTTGGGGCGTAAAAAGTCAGTCACTTCCCCTGAAGGTCGTTCAGCCCAAACAGATGAATACGATGGCAATGGCAATGCTATCAAATTGACAGATGCTAATGGCGTAGCAGGGACACAACCTAAGAATAGCCATGACGCCAGCATCTACAATGTTTTTGATGAATTTAACCGCTTGGTATCGACCCTTAATGCTAACAACGAGCAGACCCAATACACTTTTGATCTATTAGGTAACCGAACTAGCGTCACCGATGCGAAAAACCAAAAGACAACGTTTGTTTATGATGACCTTGGTCGGTTAACCAAGGTGATTGATCCTATTATAGAACCTGGTACCGACAAAGTTGTCACCATGACCTATGACGAAGTGGGTAATCGTATGTCCTATACCGATCGTCTTGGCGAAGTGACGCGATACGGCTACGATAATCTGAATCGCCTGGTAACCGAGGAATATTTATCGGATAACACCACCGCTATGAGATCCTACGGTCATTATGGAGATATGATCTCAACAAGTTACGATGGCAATGTTTATACCTTTGGCTATGATGCTGCACATCGTTTGTTAAGCAAGACTGATGACAGGAACACACGAACCATGTCTTGGGTCTATGACGATATTGGTAATTTAATCAGTAAGACCAACTATCAAGGAGAAAAACAGTCATTTGTTTACGATAGCAGCAATCGTTTGGTCTCAATGTCAGCGGGAGACCCTGTCTATATACAGGCTTCCTATCATTATGATCCTGGTGGGCGTTTGCTCAGTCGTATCCTGTCTAATGGATCCGCAACACTTTATAACTATACGCTGGATGGATTTTTAACCTCCATAAAGCAGATTGGTGCAGATGGTAACGCGATAGACCAGCGTGATTTTCAACATGATGAAATGGGTAATATCAAAAAGCTGACGATCAACAATAGTGAAGTTGTTGATTATGCCTACGATCCAGCCTATCGATTGCTGTCTGCGAACTCATCCATAAATAGTCATGATCTAAGTTATACATATGATGCTGTAGGTAATCGCCTAACAAAAACGACGAATGGCAGTGTTCAACACTTTATATACAGCACGGGTAATCGGTTAGATGAGGTGAGACAAAATAGCATTGGTGGTTCGGTAGTTTATAGTTTCGACTACGATGCTAACGGCAGCATGGTCGAGAAGTTTGATGGCAATGACAGCGCCTTGCTGGATATTACTTATGACCAACGACGTCTTGCGACAGTGATGGGAGTTAATGCTCAGGCAGATGCCATGGCCTTTGAATACGACGCCAATGCCTATCGGATAGAGAAGCAGAACGCTGAAGGCGTGAAAATATACTACTTGGAAGCTGAGCATCTAGAGTCTGTCTACGACGATTCAGATAGTTTGCAGGCAACTTACTTAAGGGGCGTTGTAGTTGATGAGATTATTAATGGCTTTGAGATAAATAGCAGTGAGGTATTGGAAAACAAAACATTTCATCATGACCAGGTAAATTCTGTAGTAGCCTTGTCAGACCATAATGGTATTAGTGTGCACGCCTTTAGTTACGGTCCGTTTGGTGAGAACTTTGGAGTCATCGGGGATGGTTTTAATACCATGAAATACACTGGCCGCGAGCAGGATGCGGAAAGTGGTTTGTACTACTACAGAGCAAGATACTACGATCCTGAATTAGGGCGTTTTATCTCTGAGGATCCAATTGGGTTTAGAGGTGGGATTAATTTTTATGCTTATGTAGGTAATAACCCTTTGATCAATAATGATCCTTCGGGGAACTGCGCAAACATTTGTACAGGGTTGGTAGGTGGCGCGATTGGCCTGGCAGCGCAGGGCGCTAGTGATCTTTATACAGCAGCAATGCAAGAGGGTGATTTTTACAGTAATTTGTCTAATAATGTAAAATTGGGGGATTATGTTTCAGCCGCAGGAACGGGTTTTGCTGCAGGCTCTGGCGGACTATTGATAGGTATGATAGCAGCACCCGTTGGTAACTTAATAAAACAAGGAGTTAATAATCTTACTGGCCAAAGTGTCGGCTTTGATGGGGGGGATTTTGTTTTTGATAGCACGTTAGGGTTGCTTGCACCACAGGGGGCCAAGCAATTAGTTGATGCTTTTATCCCGAGCGGTGCCAATGTTGTGGCGTTGTCAACAGTCCTTCGAACCGGGAATGACGGGTTCGGTGTGATAGCGGGCCAGGTTGTTCAAGAACTTGAATCAGCTTTTGTAGGGGGTATTGTGAAGCAGGGATTAAGTGGGGTAAAAGAAGAACTTGGTCGATCTGCAAACGCAAACAGAAGCGCAGGTAGTGCAGGTGGGTTTGTATTATACCCGAGCAAAATAAATTCAAATATGGCTCGACTCGTTTACGCCAAATAATAACCATGGCAAAGGAAAACAGAGACTATCAAAAGATAGACGTTGATGGTCTCTGTCAAAGGGAGTGGTGATGGCTTCGTTTGTAAGGGTTAAGAAGAATGAGAGTCCTAACAAAATTATGACTACAGTAACAATAGTAACAATAGTCTTGCTAGTAATTTTGGGAGTTTTGCTACGTCCCCTATCGTTGCCCGATCACGAAAAGGGCGAACAAACGATAATGGGGAGAATCGAATCTTGCAAATTTAAACGCGGATCTACCCGTCGGTTGTCGAACATTCGGATTACAGTACGAGATCAACATGGGCTTTTGAAAGAATTGGTCGGGTTAGATCTATCAAAAGATGAATTAGTTGAATTCAAGCTGCTGTGTAAATCTCATAGTGATGTTGCTCTTCTGTTTTATGCTAAAAGAAATCTGGGAAGAGGCATATATTATATTTTGACGGACATACGCGTATTGGGTAGTTAGATTATGTCGTGTGAAATTAATATGAAGTTGAATAATTAGAGGCTGTAAAAGTGAATCTTAAGCAATTCAAAAACAGAATGTTATTGCCATCCGCAATACTAGTCACTTTTTTAAGTGTGTATCCCTTATCAAGTCCGGCATTGGATGCAACGTCAGCAGCCAGTGCTGTGGAGAATGGTGTGAGCTTGCTAGAAAGCACCCAAGACATAACCGAAGGGGGGTGGGGTAAAGCCGAAGGCTTGGACTACATATACACAGCAGCTTCCGTTGAAGCGCTAAAAGCGGCTAATCAGCGAACAGGCAGTTATTACAGCGGCATCGCCTGGTTGGAAAATCAACATGCTAATAATGTTGATCTTAAAGCACGAAAAATCGTTGCACTGGTTGAACGTGGCAATAACATTACACCTGATCTTGATATTATTCAGGCTTCAAAACGCGAGGCTTCCCAAGGCGGTTGGGGGCTAAGTGCGGGGTATTATAATAGCCCATTGGAGTCGGCCTTGGTATTACAGGCATTATCTTCTGCAGCAGATACAACTGGGCAAAATGACGCTATTGCTTATCTGGTCGATACTCAGCTGAATGATGGCGGCTGGTCAACCGCTGAAGCAACAAGCAGCGATTATTGGATCACTGCAGAAATTGTACTTGCGCTGGTGTCGTTCCAGGGCCAAACGGGTGTGTCAACCGCCATGTCATCTGCGTCTAGCTTTCTTTCAGGTATGAGTACATCTATTAACAATATTACCCTTTCGCGTGTTGCCTTGGCGCTGTTTCAACTTAATGGGCTCACTACACCAGTGGATAATCAAATGTCAGCCATTCTTGTCAATCAAGTGACCGCTGGAGATTGGGGTGGCGTATTAGCAACATCGAGTGCTATTACAGCGCTCTCCTATGCGGTAGGTCTCAATACACTTGCAACAACAGCACGAGTATCAATCGATGAGGAACAATTACGAACTGCGATAAATACAGAACTGGGTTATGCGGCTTATGGGCATATTACGCAGTCGGATATTGCAAATGTTACATCGCTGGATCTAAGAACATCGAGTGTTGCTAATCTAAATGGTTTACAAGGTGCGTCTGGCCTTACGAGTATCAAAGTCAATGCATCAACCGATTTGTCGGCAATATCAGGATTAAGTGGCATAACTATATTTGTTGATTCTGACTCTGATGATATTGCAGATGGCACTGACAATTGTCCTAACATAAGTAATAGTAGTCAAACTAATCTGGATGGTGATGCTTTTGGAGACTTATGTGACTCTGATATCGATGGGGACCAGATGCCTGATAGTTGGGAGGCGGACTTTGCTTTTAACAATTACAATGCTGGCGACGCAGCCACAGATGCAGATAACGATGAGTTGATTAATAGGGACGAATACTTTTTAGGCACTGATCCCAGAGACCCTGATTCAGATGGCGATGATTTGTTCGATGGAGAGGAAGTGGTAAACGGTCTAGACCCTCTGGATGCACAGGATGCAAGCCTGGATTTTGATTCGGATTTACTGACCAACGCAGAGGAAATTGCACTGGGAACTGATGTTAATGACCCCGATACAGATAGCGATAATGTTGATGATGGCGAAGAAATCCTGATTGGGAGAAATCCACTTGTAAACGAACCTGTACTGGTCGTTATTCTGACAGGATTGTTATTGAACTAGTTAGTTAGTGCCAGTCCCAGTTGGCTGTTTACCATCGTTGGTGCTGTTGGATTTAAGCTTAACCCCTGAAAAGGAACCCTCATGAAAAAATTATCATGGTTATGCTTTCATCCCTACCCCATGTCAATTGTGATGATCACAAGCTTGTCACTGTAGGCTATAATAATCATGGCTAATGAATGATCTCACAGCTGTTCTGTTTGAGTTTGAAAGTAATCACTTGTTGGGAGGTTTACCATCCCCTTCGTCGCAAAACTGGGCAAACTAAATGTTCTTGTTTACTTTTGCTGTGTATATGACGAGTACCCTCAAAAGGGGGTCTATAATTTTTAAGGGTTTAATATAAACACAAATAAATTATGCTTTCATATATAATGCTATGGTGATGGCCTGGGTGCCATTAATACTTTCAAGGACATATATATGAATCGGAAGCTATTGCCACTATCAATTTCCATCGCGCTCTCCTTGAGCGTGTTCATTATCTACCTATTGAAAGATGAAACTATTTCAGATTCCGGCTTTTCCAATTTTGCTGCAGCCAAACTGACGAAGACGGCGAGTGAAAATAACACTGTAGTGAGCCCAGTAGGGCCAGAAGAATTAACCGTTAGTGCAAGTCAGTCAAGTATCGAAAAAGGTTTTATTATTAAATCGCCCTACGCAATTCTAGATTTTCTTCGTGAACATAATGCAGTAGGCCGGCATTATTTTACCAAGTCAGAAGTCCCGAAATTAAGTGATCAACCTGCTGTAATTCAGTTAAAAGGGGCAATTTTTGAGCTGGACAAAAACCATATCCCCTTTATCGACGGCGACCGCGAATATATTTACTTAAAAACCACGCAGGCTTTAGGCATAGCGGAGTCGAAGATCCTTTCGGACCTTGGTATCAGTGTGGAGAATTTTATTTATAAAAACACCTGGATCGTAAACGTTACAGCCGAACAGGTGAAGAGTTTATCAAGCTTATCCTTTGTCAGCGCACTCGGTAATCGTGATTTAAAAGATAAGGTTGATCCAAACATTCTTGAAAAGGGTTTTTCGACCATCGACACATCACATCAAACACTGCAGCTCTCAGCTGAGGTTTACCATAACGGCGAGCTAAATCAACTCATTAATCATGTGTTAGAGAATGGCTGGATTGAGGATCGAGCTGATATTCAGTCATCAGGACAAAAGTCTGTCGTCATGAATATATCTGCAGAATATCTCGAGCGTTTGGTGGCGTTAAATATTGTCTCATGGATTGAGGGTGCGCCTTATGAGAACCAGACAAACAATTTAGCTGCGGGCACACTGTCTAATGTCGATCAGGTAAAACTCGAATTTTTCTTAGATGGCGCAGGAATAATTCTTGGCATATGGGATGGAGGTGCTGTTAATGCCAATCATACTGATTTCGGAGCGAGAGTAAATCTCCAGCCTGATGTAGTAGATGCGACAACACTATCGGCACACGCTACCCATGTAGCAGGCACGATGATTGGAAGCGGGCTGAGCGAAGCCAATGCGGAAGGTATGGCGATAGCAGCGAATCTAGATTCCTTTGACTTTTACGACGATGTAAATGAAATGCGTACTGCAGCTAACCGCGCTGATGATCCCGTTGAAATTAGTAACCACTCCTATGGAACAAGAGTGGGTTGGAGCATTATTAATGGTGGATGGGTGTTTGTGGATAACCAAGAGTTATTCGGCGATTACAACGCCCAGGCTAGAGAATGGGACCAAATTGTAGCCGATACAGATCTAGTAGTGATTAAAGCAGCGGGTAACGATCGAGGCGATGGTGTTATTGAGGAAACTGCGGCTCAACCACGAGATGGCGGGGTAACTGGTTATGACACAATTCCTACCTACAGTAATGCAAAAAATATATTAACAGTTGGCGCAACCGAAGACGACGGTCTAACGACTACAAATTTTAGCGGATGGGGCCCGGTTGATGGTGGGCGTATTAAGCCTGATATAGTAGCCGATGGAACAAACACGCTCTCAACATCAGAACAGCTCTCTGGCACTGACCACCGTATCCTGTCTGGTACTTCAATGGCATCGCCCGTGATTACAGGTTCTGCAGCGTTACTATCTCAACGTTTTCAACAGGTGTTTTTGCAGCCTCCGGAGGCTTCAATGTTAAAAGCTATTTTGTTGCATTCTGCGCAAGATCGAGGCGATACGGGGCCAGACTATCAATTCGGTTGGGGGTTGCTGGATCTAGCGCAGGCCGTTGATACCGTTAATTTGGGGGCGCTTAATTTGTTCTCTGCGAGTGTTACTAACGCCAATGCACTAGCGTTCCAGTTCGTTGTCAATGCAAGCACTGATGAATTTAAGATTACCACCGTTTGGACGGATCCAGCGGGTACCGCAGGGGCAGTACAGGCACTCGTTAATGATATTGATATACGCCTAAGCTCACCATCAGGCGTCGATTTTTTCCCCTGGGTAAAGGATGAGACCGTCCCTGCCACACCTGCGACTCGGGGAGTTAATACGGTTGATAATGTTGAACAAATATTGGTCGACCAACCAGAGCAAGGGTTATGGACGCTTACAGTGGCAACAAATGGGTTGGGTGCTGGTAATCAACAGCAGGTAAATATTGTTTCAAGCTATGCCCAGCTTGGCCAGGATTCAGACAACGATTGGCTGCCTGATACTTTTGAAATTACTATGGGTTTAGACCCCAATAATGGTGACATAGACAACGATGGATTAACGGACTATCAAGAAGTCTGTTTGGATGGAGATTGTGAAGTTTATTCGCCTTACCCGAACGGCAGGGATTCAGACGCGAGTCTCGCTGACACTGATGGAGATGGACTCAATGATGGCGATGAATTGAATGTAGGTAGGAATCCAGTTGTTAATGAACCTGTATTGGTATCAATAATAATCGGTTTATTATTAGGTTAGTTGGTCCATGAAGCACATAAATATCCAGCGATGCCAGGTTGCCCACCGCGCTGCTATTTGCTCAGGCGTATAGCCTGCCAGACCACTATGGTGATGTTCGAAGTTATACCAGTCGAAGTAATCTTCGCACCAGTTGCGGGCGTGACTTAAACCGTTAAATCGACCCGGGTAATCAGGTTGGTACTTTTGTGTTTTGAATTGACTTTCACTAAAAGGATTGTCATTGCTGACGCGCGGCCTGCTATGACTACAGGTCACATCCAGTTCACGCATTTGGTCCAGTTGGTCATAGGCGAGCCGCGGTCCTGATGCAGCGTAAGCTGAATAGGCTGAATAGGCTGAATAGGCTGAATAGAGTAACGCATTATCGCTTCTGTCATCAGTTGTTGAGATAACGTGCTGTTCTCCTTGAGTGAGATCATCCAGGCAACCACAAAATGGCTGAAGAGATCCAGGGCAACATAGAGCGACAGATAAACGCCTCCGCGGACAAGTGGCAATTTTGTAATGTCCCATGTCCAGACTTCATTGGGCGCCCGGGCCAATAGCCTGGGAGCCGCATTGCGCTAACAGAACACATATATTGGCCTTGCTCAAGCAGGCGCCGGTAAACTTCGGCTGGCGGTTGATCAGAATAAGGCTTGCTGTGTAACACCTCGATAACCTGGGCTCTTTCCCGCTGTTCAAATGATCGAGCATCGACAAAGCTTTTTTTTGAGATCAAGGCAATTGTTAGCGACCTCAAGTTTACGACTTAAGCGCGCATTTTCCTTTTCTAATTGATCAATACGGCGCTGCTCCGGCGTCTTTGATGCGACCGGACCTGGTGCGCTTTTGCTTAACCCGGCAACGCCGATTTCAGCAAATTTTCGGCGCCAGTCTGCCAGTTGATTGCTGTATAAATTTTCTTTGCGGAGCTAGGCACCGAGTTCGCCACGTTTACAGGCATTTGCTGCTGCGATAATTTGCAGCTTGTACTCTACAGCAAATTTTCGGCGCGTCCGTTTTTCTAAACCAGCTTCTGGTGTAACCTGTGTGCTATTACCTTTTGGCGTAGTTTTTGGCATATCCTTGACCTCTATAAGTCACCCTGAAATCTATGTTATCCCAAACTGAGGGTGTATGGGGTCGGGTGTGACACACAGGGCCTTCAAAGAAACATCCAGTCTTTTTTGAAAATCCAGTGGGAAATTCTGGGTGTCCAGAACTCGGTGATCAATGTAACCCGCCTCGCTAAATAGTAAAACATGTAGATTTGAGAAACGAACGATAATTAAAAGCAGTGACATAGTCGCGATTTAGTCAATAATAGTCATGCCTGAAACCATCATTCCGTCAGTCCCGCATGTATAAGTATAGGTAAAAGACACATTTTTATTAGTCATGAATGCAGATAAAACCAACGTCAGCAACTCTGATTTATTATTGTCAAGATTTGCGATTTCTAAACTATGATTGTCCCCACAGCCAGTCCCCCAGGCTTGGGGATAGGACAATATAATATTGCCAGTTTCTGCAATTCGCACAGAGCTTATGGTCAATGTTGGTGAGCTTTGAACTGCGTAAGTAACATTGGTCAAAAAAAAGCTGATTGTCGTGGTGGCGAGTATTCTAAAAATCATTTTCATGTTACGTAACCCTTATATGTTATCGAATGAATTGATGCATATGGATGCTAGCAATTCTACCGAGGCGCAAAATAAATGAAGACTTGAATAGCAGTAACCTAACAGTAAAGCCGATGAGTATAGCATCCATACTATTGAAGGAGTCCACCTTTTCTGATCTGTACCAAAAATTCTAGAGACATACATCGAAACAAACTAAAACAATAAAAAACTAAAAAAACTAGGGACCCAGACTAGGAAAAAGCTAGGGACACAGACCGATACTAGCTAAAGCTGTTAGATTATGACGTTGCGCTGGCCGTACGCCAAGGATTGCCGTATTTTTAGCATTGTGTGTTTAAATTCCGATGAATCGCAAAACGCGACTCAACAAATTAATAAATATCATCGTAGTTCGGGTGAATATAAAAACTAGTCCAAAGCATCCCCTGCACGCCGCCAATCAAAACGTGCCGCCCATTGCGCAAGTTCCTTTTTTAGCCCATAAGCGTGCTGGCGCTTTTTGATACTGGCAATTTTGCTAAACCAGATTAACTGTTTGTCTGTTAACTGGTCCGGCTTAAAGGGGCTCATTCAATGTAATTGATCGGTGTAGTCACCTAATGAGGTGGATAAGGTACTACTCGCTGGAGAAAAACCAGAAACTGGCGGTGCCATCAGGGCATGCAGTTGTGCTGGGTTTTGCTCAAGGTGCTGGAGTCGTCGATAAGTCGATGTATGGGCATAATCTTCAATGGCGGCACAGTCTCATGGTGCTGTAAGCAATCTCGTTTATTGGTGTGAGCGATTGCCGAGAAGACAGAAAAATTGGGCGGGTTCTAACATTTCAATATTTCAAGATAAATGTTGTCATCTGCCAATGACACGATAAAAACAACGATGCCTGGCAGCTATAATTCTATACCTGAGCATTTATCTCTAGGTCGGTATGTCATTTGGCTGTAGGTAGTGCCGTTGGAATATATGAACCCTCTAGAAATATATAGATGTAAGAATGTTAGCCCTCTATCGGTCAGCCCCACGTACCCTGACTCGGCGTTTGCAAAAGGGCTGGGCAAAACTGCATGCTTGCTGTTTTTGATAAGTAGCATAAATTCGGTGCAAACAAAATCGATTGTATGCGCTTTTTCTCATTGGTGGTTTTTTGTGCCTATTTGTCATAGTACTTCAGTTTATCTGGTGCTGTATAGCTGCTGCTAACGATGATTGTGAGTTGGCTAGTAGGTCCTTGATTGCAGCCCTAACTAAGTAGCAATGTACCGATTTGATGCGGCAAATATTTTTTGGTTGTTACTTCAGATTACGGAATTGTACAAAATTTATCTATTTCATCTGTGTGCTTCTAAAGCACCGCGCTGTGAAGGAAATTCCATCAGCCAAGGCATGACGATCAAGCGAGCTATACCGGCAGAAGTCAACACTGCACTTATCAGCCATGTAGGAGCCCGCCTGCCGAGTATAATTGCCTGTTTGTTTAATGGAATAATTTGGTCGTTGATACGAGTAAGTGGATTGATCAAGTGTTTTAACGCCTGCGGGTTAATTTGTGTCAGGCTTAATAAAATCGTTGCTCGAATAACCAGCAGCAAATAAACGAAAATGATCAAAATATAACTGGCGTCCGATTTGAGTTTCCAGACCTCGGGTGTGGTCAATCAGGCGCAAAATCGCGGTAGCATTATAGTTATGACCGCTCATTTTTACCCATTTGTGCGCGCACCCTAACAGCGCCAATTCTGATAGGGTGAAGAATGAGTAGGGTCAGGTTTCAGGTCTGGTCGCTTAGAAGTAGTACAAAAAAAGAACGTTCGACCGCAAAGTGGTCTCATCATGTGACTTTTTTATTCTGGCTGGTTTCTAGAATGCGGATTCTATAAGTTACTATCCAGTCGTATATAGTTAATTTCACATGGATTTGAATTTTGTACAATAACCATTTGCACCTTTTGCTGTGCGATATAAGCAGCGAGCAAAGCGGAATATTGTTCTTCTCTACGTACAGCTGTTGGACTAAGGGTGAAGTAATACCCGCCATCAGCAGGTGTACAATTTGCATTGGTTTCAAGAAGCGGTGTTCCTACCTTGACAGTGCCGTCTGCGTAAATGAGCAAGGTATTGATGAGTGACGAACACCCCCACGATTGGCATTCGTCAGCCGCTGCGAATTCTGCGGTTAATAAAGCCGTAACCAAAAGTAATAATTTTTTCATCTAAATGCCTTGTAGTTTATTGGTCACTAAGTTTTTTTGTCATTTTAAAAAAGCGCCCAAAATTATGGGTCGAAATTGGTGCGCTTGAGTATGCTCGTTGTTATAGAATGATACTGAAGCAACATGTAGGATATACGAAATTTTTATAAATGTCCTCCTGTAACGGAGATTTAGTGGTGGCCAACCAAAAAAAATAAAAACTCTATATGGTTGGTATGCAGATAGGCTCTGATCGGTTTTTGAGCATCATTTTCTTGGCAACCCTAGAAGATATATCCCAGGTCGTCAGATAGGCTATCGATCTGGATGTTTTTCAATACAGCTGACGATTTTAAAATTGAAGTAATTTCAACCGGGCCGATTCGCTTAATTTTGTTATTAGAAGTTCCCGTGATCGATAAGTTGTTCGCATATTTAAATGCTTAATTGTATCTCTAATAGGCCTCTGTGATACTTATTGAGCTTATTCAAAGTCAATATTGTTAAAACTAGGGTATCCGTTATTTGAACAGCCAGTAACATTTAGACTTATACTAGTGGATATTGCTTTGGCAGTTAATAAAGTAGACATGGCAGTTTCATAAAACGGACTACTGGACTCTAAAGAAAAATAACCGGTTTGAGGGCAAGCATTTGGATTTGTATGTAAATTGGCGGTTATATTGGAAGGGTCAATTAAAGACACAATAACAAAGTTGGTCGTTCCATTCGTACTTACCCAAAATCTTCTGATTTCGCCCTTTGTTCCAACGGCAATAGCATTTGAAGTTATTACTAAACATAGGGTCATACAAGTTAACGATACTAGTGATTTCACGATTGCTGAGTCTCCAAAATTATCAAATAACCTACCTCGGTCAAGTGCTTTAGGCAAGTATAAATGTTAATTCAATGCGGTAAGCAGATTAAAAGGTCCCGTTGTTTAATGCATTGGCTATGATAAAATAGCCAAATCTTACGAGATTGGATGCAATATTCAATAATTGGATATTTATCTAACAAATAGCACACTTGTTACTCCTATAGAAAGTTACCAGCAGTTTTTCATTGTGATGCGCAGAATCGCATCCCCAATGGATGCTGGCTTAAGCGCTCGGCGCAGTCCTAACGCCAGGCAACCGCTATAAAAATCGTCAATTCGCCGTGGGCAGTTGGGCCTAGCGCCGATCGACAACCGAAGTGCCAACCACGTGGCATCCAGGGTGTGACTGGGGGAAAGTCTGCGTTTTATAATCATGATCCATCTAAAGCGATACACCAACAAAAGCTTGCCTTTATTGGCCGCCGGGACCCAAGCTTAGTGCCTTGATTTGTCCCTGTGTCTATTTTGTTATTGCGTGTCATGAACCGCATCGGGTTGATGATTTTGTTCTTTTTTTTCGCTCGCTCTATGGTTGGATGCTAATTTCAGTAATACACGGGACGCTAGTACCACAACAAGCAGACGCTTGAATTTGTACGGCTTTGCCGGCTACTGATGCAGCTAAGGCGATGCTAGATTTCATATTGTTGTTTGTTGTGGCTGGGCTGGTACAAGCTACATGGCGATAGTTACCAGGGCACATATCATTAGTCACCCAATTTTCATTGTTTTCGCTGTAAATGCAAAAAGAGCCGTCTGAATTGGTGGCGTGAAATCTTACGATTTTTAAATAGTCGCTAACTTCTTCTGCGACAGCGGTATTAATATGGCTAAATAATACTGCCGGTATAATGAACGATAAGTATTTTTTCATAATTACGTTTTGCCTGGGGGTTAATAGTTGAAGTTGGCGGTAGTGCGCCTTCACTATGTTTGGCACTTGTTAATATCGTTGCTTTGCATCTAACGATTGTCTTTCGAGTTGCGTCACGCACTTTTTGCCTAATTTTTGTAGATGTTGATGTTGATGTTGATGTTGATTATCCGAAGCTAATACGAACACTTGTTGGTTATTGCCACGAGGCTGAAGTATGCCAGCTTATATTGTTGTTTTCTAGAAAGATCAACAGGGGCATAATAGACCTAACTGAAAACTATTTGATACGTGATTCTTTTAGCCGTTGATCGAGGATCGCATATGTTCCAGGGATAGTTGAATAAAAGTGAGGAGAATCGTCGGCCCAAACCCTGCAAGAGGAATTGAGGCGTGATGGCTAAAGTGATTGCAAGTACTAACTTTGGTAACTTCGGTGTGCTTTGTTGGCCAACATTTGTCGCTCATCACCCCGCTCTAATGCCTGGCCAATAAGGGAGCTGTTACCTGGGCAATTTTGTTTGCCCGTTTTGTATTTTTCAGCTGTGCTACGTTGGGCTTTAGTAGCGAGGCTTTGTTGGAGTGCGGCCTATATAATAGGGTCATAATGTCACCAGTCAAAGATGCCTTTGGCAAAACAAATATTCCTCGAATTCGTTAGGTGCCGCCGTTGCTGCGACAATGGTTAGGTAAGATAATGCTTGGCTTAGATAGCGGTTGAATAATTGCGAGTTGATTATAGTGGAATCATAGAGTTTTCTGTATATCACCATGATAGGATGTTGCGCTATTGGTGGCGCTATTTGTTAGGGGTCTAATCGCGCCATTATTCAGGATTGTTTGCTAATTTAAGGAAGAACAATGCGGCGGAAAAATATCGTGAAAAATTTTGTTTTATGGACGGTGGTTGTAAATGTGTTTTTTTTATCGAGCAGCACTATTGCTAATGGTGTCTCAACAAGTGTTTCTTCTTCGGACATTAAAGCGCTGTCTATTTATACGGCGCATCAGGAAGATTTGAACTTGCAAAACTATGCAGTGCTTGAAATTAATGGCGGGCTGAGTGGGCCATGTACCTCTGGTGTCTTTGTTAATGTAGAAGATAACCCCGCAACATATTCAATGTTGTTAGCCGGTGTGTTGTCCAACAAGAGTATGGCCATGGTGTATGATAACGAAAAATTTGGCCCTTGGGGTGACTCGTCGTGGTGTGCGTTGCTCACGCTTGGCGTGAGCCCTTAAAAATCGACTAGTACCATAAGCCAAACCCAGGCTTCTTCTGCTTATTAGTTGGTTAGTACGCTTTGATAGCCTTCGCTTATGTAATGAGAAATTATTTTTGAAAGTGCTTTCGGGCAGTCAATGCCTCCGGTACTATTGATCCAAAATTGGCTGACCGGGGTAATGGTCGTGGCCTTTTTTGATCGCCGTGTTAGTCGGTAAATTTTATAATGGTTGATTAAGCTAACGCTAGTGCTGATTTGGCGTTGCGTTATGTGGAAAGCCTATTATTTACAAGTTGGTGGTGCTTTTAGGCACATGTTATGCTGGGAATATATGCCTCGAATATCCATAGTTTTTCTTTCATTCTTTATGCTCGGTTACGTTTCTGGATGCGCTTCAATATCAACTGGTTCGATAGTTGTGCAGCCAAAAGATCTCTATTATCAAGCAGAAACTGGAAATGGTGAGCGTCTGGCACAGCCGGTTAAGGATAGGTCGGTCTTGGTTAATAACGAACTGATTTTCACTATGCCTGGCAATGCTGTGTTGGGCATAGCCATGAGCGTTGGCGCCATTAAAGTTACTACTAAGGCGCTTGAGGATATGGCGCCAATCGGATTGGTTGAGTTGGTAAGTAGTAATATCCCAGTTCAACTTCAAAATATGGCTGTTATCCTGGCGCCTTATTGTTATCTATTTGGACATCCCGACGCCTATGTTGAGTCTAGAATCGCTATAACCAACAACATTTATAAGCCAACAAACTCTAGTGGGCCGAATACTATTAATGATCGGGAAAATACTACTACGCTTAAGCGCCGTTCTGAGCGGCGTCCAGTTCGGGGGGCGCAATCCTGGGTGGCTGATAATGGTGAATTATTGGCGAGCCAATGCCGAGAAGGGGTGCTTAAGTTGCTCAATTCAATGGGGCCAGAAATAGAATGGGATAGTAGCTGAGCCTGACCCCTGATTGGGTGTCATATGGTTGAATGTGCATTAGGATTTTTAGTGAATATAATTACTTCGTTACAATGCGGCGACTTATTCGATAGGTAAGATAATTGGTCAAATGGTTCTAGCGGTTGGTTGTGTGGTGGGTGCTGGCGAGGCTTGATTGCCAGTCAGGCTAATGTGACATTTTGCTGTGATTGTAGGGGGTAGCTTAATGGTTTTGTCTCGTAGTGGAACGTTGTGCCGCGCTAGCATGTCGTTGTTCGTAGGCTGTTATAAAATCGTGTGTTTGATTTTTATATGAAATGTTTGCCAGAATTCAGATTAGTAGATTAGTAGATTTGTTGGTAGTAAATAGTGTCCTCGCAGGTGAATCTACGGTGGCGGATAAAACGGTTGGTATGATACTGTACGTGATCGATATAGTGGCGGTTATATATATTATGCGTATAGTTCGAATTTACCCGAAAGAATTAAGGTAAGGCGTAAACAAACATGCTGTGAAATAATATTGGAGCGGTAATGAAACTAATTAATCTCTTCAGGTTTTTGGCGCTGATAATATTGGCTTTTGAAGGTGCGCATGCTGCTGCATGGACCGCCACCAGCGGCGAAATTAGTGATCTAAGAATGTATAATGGCGAACGAATTATTGCAAATTTTTCCGGTGGACAACTGCCCTGTGGTACTTCCGATTTTCAAATAAAAGAGGATTTTGCCGATTCTGAAAAACTAGCACTTTACAAGGAAATTTACTCGCTTCTATTGGTAGCTGTTTCCACTAATAGGCAGGTTAAGTTGCAGCTAACCGTTGATCCAACGGACTGCGCTGGTGGTCTATCGAAGATTATTGGTGTGTGGTTATACGATCAATAACCTGATTTAAGCCCAATATGAGTTTTTATATGCTACGTTGATTGGATTGGTCGGAATAGGTAATTCTAAACCTCGTCGCTAGCCTGTAGCGTCGAATCCAATCCGGGTAAAATTCGTATATTGAACCGCCGCGGTTGTTTTTTAACCAGAGGTGCCCATGCCCAATAATTTTTATAAGCCGCGGCGCCAATACTATTTTTAATACAGCTCTAAATGTAAAGGTAAGTAAAATATTACCTTTACTGTAGAACTAACAGGGGTATTGATACCTTGTGCGCCATTTTGGCTTGCGTTTGGATTAATGGGGCAGGTGTTGCTAACTACTGTTTTATGTCGAAATAACAGCTCCGATCCAATAATAGCAATTTAGCACAACTAGATAATGGCAAGCGAAGTGAGCGGGGATCGCCTAAAGAAAGTTTCAATACTGGTTGTTCTGACGTGTGTGGTTAGTATGTCGAAGGCATACGCTGCTACAACCAGTACCGCTGTCCCAATTCGTATCGATGTTGACAGAAATGGCGGAATGGTGGTTTGTGGAAATTTTGGAAATCCGAATAATTGTACAATCGGCGGCAGATTTTACGTGAGCAAGTCACCCTCGCAATATTCAGAAACCCATTCGATAGTTTTCTTGCCGCCGCAAAACTTTACATTTCCAGCCAGCGAACAGCGCATACGCTCGAATCACCCCAGGGTGGTGGCGCTTCGTCGCTGTAAGAGAAAGTTAAATTGCTCGATGATGCCCTAGCTGCGATCAGCATGCTTTGAGAAACACTATCATCTTTGGCGATGTATAACTCTGAACATCCTCCTGACAGCGCTTTATCTATCTTAAAGGTCATTATGTTCTCTACACTAGCGTTGTTCATTTTTACCGTGTGATACCTGATTGATTTCAAGATATCAGTTTCAATATAGGCGGCCGAATAGGCCGAGCTAGACGCAAAGATTAACATTCCATATATAAAATATTTCATTTATACTTACTTTTTTATATTAAAAATTGATCTTTCCCATCAAAAGTAGATACCATTTAAGCACATTCCCTTAAGTAATTCTGTTCATATTCGTGTGGGCTCATATTCGTGTGGGCTTTTGTAACTTAGAAAAAATTTGGGACACAGACCGAAAAGAAAAAAATTGTTGGGTTCTGATATTGCGCTGGTTATAGGCCAAGGGTTGCTTATATTTTTGGCATTGTGTGTCTAAAGTACGATGAATCGCAGAACGCGACTATAAAAATGACAAATATTATCGGAGTTAAGGTGAATATAAAAACTAGCCCAAAGCCTCCCCCCTGCACACCGCCAATCAAAACGTGCTGCCGATTGCTCAAATTCCTTTTTTAGCCCATAGGTGTGCTGGCGTTTTTTAATGTAATTGATCGATATAGTCACACAGGGCACCTAATGAAGTGGGTAAGGGTTTGCTCGTTGGGATTAAACCAGAGGCCCAGGTTGCCACCAGGGCAAACTTGCTGGGTTTTTCTAACGGTACTGTCGGCAAAGTCGTTTGTTGATGTGAGCGGTTACTGAGACGATAGGAAATCATGGGCAGAGTTCTTACCTTCCAACATCAATGTTGAAATCTAACGATGAGATGACAAAAAAACCATGCCTAGCAACTTATCTCAACGTCGGTACGTTATTTGGCTTTAGCTTGTGCCGTCGGGACTATAGTAAAATCCCATTGCTTACAACGTCGATTGTATATGCCTTTTTTAATAGGTGATTGTATGCCAATTGGTCACCCTGTTTCAGTTTATCTAGTGCCGTTTTGCACCTTATAACGATAATGCTGAATTGGCTGGTAGGCCCTTGATTGCAGCGTTCAATAAGTAGCAATGTACCGCATTGATGTGGTAATACTTTTTCGGTTGTTTCTTAAGATTAGCAAATCGTACGAAAATTTGTCTATTTTTACGGTGTGTTTTTAAGGCGCTGCGCTGTGGAGGAAATTTGTTAGGCAAGGGTGTGGGGATGACTGATGCGAATCAAAATCTATTGAAAGTCAGATGGCATGAGCTGATTGATGATGGGCGAATAAGGTTTCATAGTAAAACGTGCGCAATCTGGTATAGCTTGTAGCCTCGCGGCCAATTAATTTTTAGGATTGTATCGTCGGACAACTAAAAGGCGATGCTGAGCATTATTTTGTCGAAATAATATCTAGTCAATAAGGCTGAACAGAAAATAGGCACTAGTATGGTTTTGACTGCGTGGGGGGCTGCCTATAATCCCTCCGCCGTGATTAGACCACATGGAATTGTTGATATATTTGATGATGAGAGTTGTCATTAATGGCGACCCACAAGCCGCCCCATTCTGGTGAATTTATTGTTGCGACTTATATGGCCCGCTGGCGAGCAAATTATAAAGTCAGGTTGAGTAAGGTAAGCAAAGTGAAATTTTATGCGACATAACGGTGTCGTCTCAAATGGACGGTGCTAACTAAATTATACTATTAGTGCTTGCGTTGGACGAGGTTGATCAATATTCTGCCTTTATACCAGTATATATACGGTGCAAAAGTCATTACGTTGGCGCATCAAATAACGCCGAGATATCCAGTGCTTCGGTTGCAATCGCTAGCGGCGCTTTGCCTTCGGCAGTCAGGTCGTTACTAATAAACGGGATAATGCCAAGTAGCGGTGCTTCAATATGGTCGCGCAGATAGGTGATGTTTTCATTCATCCTGGCAGCCTGTGGGTCGATGCAATTGGCGACCCAGGCCGACAGTGGCAAACCGCTATTGCGAATGGCATTGACGGTGAGCAGTGCATGATTCAGACAGCCCAGCCGGATTGCTACGACTAAAATGACGGGCAGCTTTAATATGGAACAAAAGTCTGCCAGGGTTTCCTGTTGATTAAGGGGTACATGCCAGCCGCCGGCGCCTTCGGTAAGCAGCAAGTCGGGTTGATATTGCAACAGGTGATTAAAATGCCGTTGTAGCAGTGGGATATTGAGTGCCACCGCTTCGTCCTCGGCTGCAATATGAGGCGCAATGGCGGCTTTGAGTGTGATTGGATTTATTTCTTCGTAACTGCAAGGGATAGAGCTGCCCTCATGTAGTAACAGGCCGTCCTCATTGCGTAAACCGTCAGTTGTCTCAATACAGCCCGCCGCCACGGGTTTAAAACCCAGGGTGGATTTGCCCATTGCAATGGCTGATTTTAAGATGGCGCTGGTCACTAACGTTTTCCCTACTTCTGTATCTGTGCCGGTGACAAAATATTGTTGCATGGTGGGGTATCCTAAAAGTGCTAAGGGCTTTTTATAGAAGAGCCGCTGAAGGCTCTTTATTGTAGAACCGCTGAAGGCTCTTTATTAGAACCGCTGAGGGCTTTTTATGGTAGAGCCGCTAAGGGCTTTTTATATGAATCTCGCTAAGGGCTTCAACCAACTGTTCGACCTGGCTTTTGGTGTGGGCCGCGCTTAGGGTTATCCGTAGTCGTGAGGTGTTTTTCGGCACAGTTGGTGGTCGGATAGCCGATACCAGGATCCCTTTGGATGCGAGGTAATCAGCGGCCGCCAGGGTGGTTTCGACTGCGCCGAAAATGATCGGCTGGATAGCGGTTAATGAATTTTCCAGCGGCAGACCGGCAGCTTCGGCAAGCTGCCGGAAATAGGCGATAAGAGACTGTAAATGCTGTCGTCTGTCGTTATCCTGCTGCACGATTTTGAGGCTAGTAAGGGTGGCGGCAGCCAGGATCGGTGATAGTGCGGTGGTATAAATATAACTGCGGGCACGTTGGATAAGCCATTCAATCAGCTCATCACTGCCAGCGACAAAGGCACCCTGGGTGCCAAGCGCCTTGCCCAGGGTGCCAACATAAATGTCGAGTTGTTCTGGCTGCAGACCGAGGTGTTGTCTGATGCCGCCACCATGACTACCCAAAACACCCAGGCCATGGGCGTCATCGATCATTGTCCATGCCTTATGCTGAGTTGCGATATCGATGATGGCTGGTATATCGGCCATATCGCCGTCCATACTGAAAACACTTTCAGTGATGATCAGGCGACGTGAATAATTTTGCTCGGTGGTCAGCATGGTGTTTAATGCCGGTAGGTCGTTATGCGGATATCGGGTGCTGCTGCCCTGGCTTAACCAGGCCCCATCCAGTAGCGAGGCGTGATTAAGTGCATCATGAAATACCCGGTCGCCGGTGCCAATTAATGCGTTTATCACCCCCATATTGGCCATATAACCACTACAAAAGAGTAATGCACGGGGAAACCCTGTGAAGGCCGCCAGTTTTTGTTCCAGTTCGTGGTGCACCTGATGATGGCCCAGAATAAGGTGTGATGCGCTGGCACCAACGCCGTAAGTTTTAGCCGCGGTTTGGGCGGCTTGAATGACTTCCGGGTGATGGGCCAGGCCCAGATAGTCGTTGCTGCAAAACCCCAGATAGTTTTTGCCGTTAATTTTAACCAGCGGTTCTGGTGGGCTCTGCCTTATTTGCCGCTGGCGATACAGCTGTTGTTGTTGGCGTTGCGCTAATTCCTTCGAAAGTACTGATTTTAAATTCGACAAGGGTTTTCCCGATTGGATAATGCATGTGCGCAGGTTAAAAGATTTCACTCATGTGTCAATAGTTGCGTGGATTATCGTCCTGTGGGTTGAGGTTGCCTGGCTGAAACAGGCCGGCTGAAAGCGGGTGAGTAAAAAGGGCCAGGCCTGCTAAACTGTGCGCCGAAGGATCGATTATGGTTTATCAGGTCAGCCGATAGCCCTGTTTGCTGAATTCTAATTATTTATCCCAGGGCCGGTTGTAAAAGATTATTGATGTCGCCAGCATAAAACTAGATGGAGTTCGTTAAGCCGTAGATTATGAAAATACCGCAATTAACCAATGAGCAGTTAACCGAATTCGATCAACAGCATTTGTGGCACCCTTATGCCGCAATGTTGGATGCGACACCTGCCCATGCGGTAGAAAGTGGCGAAGGCGCTTATCTGAATATGCAAAATGGCGATCGCCTGTTAGATGCCATGTCATCCTGGTGGTGCGCGATTCATGGTTATAACCATCCTCAGCTCAATGCGGCTGTGTTACAACAAATGTCAAAAATTTCCCATGTGATGTTTGGTGGTTTAACGCATCAGCCAGCAGTGGCGTTGGGTCAACGTTTACTGGCGCTTTTGCCGCAGGGCCTGGAGCATATATTTTATGCTGATTCAGGGTCGGTGGCGGTGGAGGTGGCTATTAAGATGGCGCTGCAATATTCTTTTTCGGCGCAGTGTTCTGCTGAACAGGGCGGCCAGAAAGCTGAGAAGGCACAACCGTCAGGTTTGCTAAAAAATAAACTGCTGACTATTCGCGGCGGTTATCATGGCGATACTTTTGCAGCCATGTCTGTTTGCGACCCCGTGGGCGGGATGCATGAACATTTTGCAGGGGCATTAACTCGTCAGTTTTTTGCCGAGCGTCCAGCGATTGCTTTTGCGGACGAGTGGCAGGCAAATGACATTCAAAGCTTCCGGCAATTAATCGAGCAGCATCAGGCAAGTATTGCCGCTGTGATTCTTGAACCTGTGGTGCAGGGGGCGGGTGGTATGTATTTTTATCATCCGCAATACCTGCGTGAAGTCAGGCGTCTTTGTGATCAACATCAGATACTTTTAATTTTCGATGAGATTGCTACGGGCTTTGGCCGCACAGGAAAAATGTTTGCCTGCGAACATGCCGATGTTACACCGGATATCCTGTGTGTCGGCAAAGCTTTAACCGGCGGTTATATGACCCTGGCGGCAACTATTGCGAGTAAAAAAGTGGTTGCGGGCATAGAGAAAAATAGCAGTGGTGTATTGATGCATGGGCCAACTTTTATGGCTAATCCATTAGCCTGTGCGGTGGCTTGCGCCAGTCTTGATTTGTTGCTTGATGGCGGTTGGCAGCGGCAGGTCGCTGATATTGAATGCTGGTTAGAAAAGGGTTTGGCGCAAGCCAAAGATTGCAGCAATGTAGAGGATGTGCGCGTTTTGGGCGCCATCGGTGTGATTGAGTTGAAACAGGTAGTCGATTACCAGCAAATACAACGGCTGGCGATGGCCCAGGGTGTTTGGTTAAGGCCTTTTGGCAAGCTGGTTTATACCATGCCGCCCTATATCTGCTCGGCGCCACAAATAGCGAAAATTTGCCAGGCCATGTGTGCCATTGCGCGGCTGCCGGTGTAATGTTTTCAGTCTCTTAGTCTGAGTTGATAGAGTTAGTCTGTGTTATTCAGCGAGGCTTATAAGTTCAGATGGGTTTGACAGCATACGTGCTGGTTTATGCGCGATTAATTCTGTGTGTGAACCATAACCCCATAGTACCCCAACGGCTTGCAGGTGGTTCTTATGCGCAGCGGTTAAATCAATATATCGATCACCAATCATTAACGATTTGTGATTGATAATGCCCTGCTCAAGTAGTGTCGCCAATTGCTGGCATTTTTCAATACCCACATCACCACCACTTACAAAGGTGAAGTGTTGGCGGATAGAAAAAAGTTCAAGAATTTTTTCCGCAAAGTGTGCAGGTTTTGATGTACAAATACCTAATTGGACCTCAGGTATCGAACTTAACTGCGCTAGTGCGGATACCACACCCGGGTAGAGTATATTCTCTGCATAACCAATTTCAGCATAACGCTCGCGGTATTTTTCAACTAACGCATTAATGAGTGTGCTGTCAGTTGTGGCTGCCAGGCTGGCAAAGGATGCATCTAACGGTGGGCCAATAAATGTGGCTAGTTCATCTTCGTCGCGTTCGCGGAAACCATGAAACTTTAACGCATGGTTTATTGACCTTGTGAATCCCTGTTTGGGGTCACTTATGGTGCCATCAAGGTCAAAAATTAAATAATCGTATTTCATTTTATACTCCTTGGGGCTTAATTTTTTATGGTAGGCCGAGTTTGCCGAGTCTTTTTTAATGCCGGCTAACAAGTAATACTGGATCAGTTATAACATTCCAGCATCGATGTTAAAAGCTGCATCTGTCACGATCACTACAACGGGAAGGTTCCGGCGCACTGTGCCATATCAGCTTGCGGGGAGACCGGCGTAAAGAGGTTTATCTGGATAATACTGATAGAAATTAATGGTTGGTGGCAATTTAAAAAGTCAGCGATTGGTTCTGCCGGGTAGTGCATGCTTGCTGTCAAATGGGCGGTCGATTTTCACCGTACTCGGCATTTAACTGTAAGAAAACGTGACTGAGTTAAACTGGCCACGAAGGTTTTGAGACCCTCAAGGGATAACTGATCAGGGTATCGATCAAAAAACTGCCTGATCTGGCGCACCGCCCGCGAATAGCAGTCAATCGTGACCTTGCTCTTGCCTTGCCGAATCGGTGCGTTAACATGCTGTTCATACTGGCGAGCAAAATGCGCTTGTTGTTTGTTGTTCAGTTGTCCGCACTCTGGTTCTCAATCTGGTTCTCAATCTGGTTCTCAATCTGATTAAGTGCGGTGAGGAATTATTGATGGGGATTTTAGGTGGGTAAACTCTGCCGCGTAGGCGCGTCGTTCAACAAAATGCTGTTGTCTGAAAATTTTTTCGCTGCGCTCCAAATTTGCTGCAATTCTTGGCGTTAAATCCCTCAAAGTAAATATTATGTACTTGCACAATTTACCGTACAAGATATAATTGTGCTGTAAATAGTACAAGTAAGAGGTTTTCTATGAGGGTTGTCAATTTCTCAGAGGCTAGAAATAAGCTAAAAAGTGTTTTGGATCAAGTGGTTGAAGATGCTGATTACACTGTGATTTCACGTAGAGATGCTGCCGATGCCGTTGTTATGTCTCTCGATCATTTCAATGGACTAATGGAAACGGTGCATCTATTAAAAAGCCCAGCTAATGCAGCGCATTTGACAAGGTCAATCGCGCAATACCGTTCTGGCGAAGTAGAAGATCATAAGCTAGCTGATGACTGAAGTATTAGCCTGGACAAAAGAAGCCTGGAAAGATTATCTATACTGGCAAGCTCAGGATAAAAAAACACTGAAGCGCATCAATAAGCTAATCCTAGAAACTCAAAGAAACCCATTTGAAGGGATTGGCAAACCAGAGCCATTAAGGGAAACTTTATCTGGCTTTTGGTCTCGTCGTATTGATGAAAGTAATCGGTTGGTATACGTAGTCGATGCTGACCAACTAACGATTATTGCATGCCGATACCACTATGAAAAATGATTTGACAAATGGCTCCGGCAGATTGCCAAAAGCGTCACTTATTTTACGAAGAACCCGCAGGAAAATCGCCACTTTCCTCAGCTGATTAGCAAAACTCCATGCCCAACTATATCGATTCAAGCTTCAATCAAAGCAAGTTTAGCTGCTGATTTCTGGGGTCAGTGTAAAGTGCCATAGTAAATAGACAGTAAATAGACAGTGATCAGGCCATGACTATACATGATTGGCGGATAAGTTTTGTCACGGCGTGGTGTCGATCGCGAATAACTTAGGCTGGCCGGATTTGGAAGGCATTTTTACTGCTGTGTCGCAAAAGATCGAAGAAATAACTGGTGGTTTCACCATTCTTTTATCTCGGTAAAAAGGTTTACTCTGGCACTTTGCTCCGACCCCAGGCGCTTTTTTTTGCAAGAAGCCGCAGAAAGGCTGCCAATTAACCCAAACCCATTACAGAGACGTTATAACGCTGGAGTTATGGTATAACCGGGGTTATACTTATAAAATGAAAACAGCGATATCAATCCCGGACCAAATATTCGCCGCTGCGGAACAAACGGCAAAACGCTTGGGCATCTCCCGTAGCGAGTTGTATGCCAGCGCGGTAAGAGACTATATAGAATCGCATGTATCTGAAGAAATTACCGAAAAGCTGAATCAAGTATATTCTGCCGAAAAATCTGCTTTAGATTCAAGCCTTCAATCGATGCAGTCAAGTTCGCTTGGAAAGGAAGACTGGTAAATGAAAAGAGGTGAAGTTTGGTGGGCCAGTATGCCCGAACCAGCCGCATCAGAGCCCGGATTCCGAAGACCGGTTGTTATAATTCAATCTAACGAATTTAACCAAAGCCGAATCAATACGATAGTCGCAGCCGCTATATCATCTAATATTAAATTAGGACTAGCTCCGGGAAATGTCATCTTGACAAAGAAGAGTGTCGGTCTAGATCGGGAGTCAGTAGTAAATGTTTCTCAACTCATTACATTAGACAAATCCTTTCTCAGTGATCGGGTTGGCAAGGTTTCTAGTACTAAAATACAGGCTGTAGACGAAGGTGTTCGCCTTGTACTCGCTTTATAACAAGCGACTGTGATTAAGCCGACAAAAATATTTGTCTCGTTAGCTGCGCCCGGTTGTCACGAACCATGGCGTTTAAAATTGCCATAGTCTTGCGCATACACGCTGTTAGCGCTACCTTCTTATGATTTTTATGATTTCTGGGGTCAGTGTAAAGTGCCATAGTAAATAGACAGTGGTCAGGCCATGACTTTACATGATTGGTGGATAAATTTTGTGACGGCGTGGTGTCGATCGCGAATCGCCAATAAGAATGTGAATAACTTAGCCCAGCGGGATTTGGAAGGCATTTTTACTGCTGTAGCGCAAAAGATCGAAGAAATAACTGGTGGTTTCACCATTCTTTTATCTCGGTAAAAGGTTTACTCTGGCACTTTGCTCCGACCCCAGGCGCTTTAAGAGAAGGTGAGTGCGCAATGGTTGATGTATTGTCTGGTTCACAATGTTGAGAAGATCCAGAGATACGGTAATATTGCATAAAGGCGCCAGAGCG
>JAHRVQ010000059.1 GCA_019090615.1 Pseudomonadales bacterium
AAAAGCATCCATTAGTATTATTAAGCCATGGTAGTGGTGGAGACTACACAAATCATGATTGGCTTATTGAAACGCTTGTCGGAAATGGTTATATCGTTGCTGCACCAAATCATCCATCTAATACCACTCGAGACAATAAAGATGGCGGTGTGATTAGTGTTTGGGAGCGTCCCGCTGATATGAGTCAGTTGTTAGACTATTTGTTGGAACAATCAAGATGGTCGAATTTAATAGACGAGAACCGAATTGGTGCGGCAGGATATTCATCTGGAGGATACACAGTCCTTGCGCTCGGTGGCGCCGTATATGATCGAGAGCTAATTAGCGTCTATTGTAACAGCGAAGATCATGGTCCAGATTGTGATCTCGCCTCTGATTTTTCTGATGTTGATTATTCCAACTCATCCTTGTCATACAAAGATGAGCGAATAAAATCAATTTTTGCCATGGCGCCAGCCGTTGGATCTGCCATTACAATAGAGAGTCTTGGAAATATCCGGGTTCCAGTTTTTATTATCGCTGCAAAAGATGATGAGCTTGTATATCCGGCTCACAATGCTATTCGTTACTCGGAGCATATTCCCACTTCGAAATTGGAGTTATTGCCGAGTGGCGGACACTTTATCTTTTTAGAATGTAATTTTTTCACCCATATAGCCGATTGGTCTATTAGTGGATTAGATTTGTGTGGCAAAGAATTTGATGTGGATAGAGCGCAGGTTCGTGAAACTGTCGCCGCTAGAGCAGTTGATTTTTTTGCTGGAAGCCTTGGTGAGGTTTCCGGTAACGAATAAGGATATGGGGTGCGCAGCCGCCACATTATTCCATTGTTGGACAAGCTCGGGTTCAACGTGGTAAACCTGTTTATAGCAAATATCTTTTTAGACGAGCAGGATTGGGTGATTTTTCAGGTGCTGATTTTTGAATGGGCGAGCAGCAGCCTCGCCTTGAACCGATGATCTAAAATTGGATTGTTGGCGCATATTTTTGGTTGCCCCCTTATTGACGCGTGGCGGTGTTAACGGTTAAAAACCAGCCATTTTTGCTTAGCCAGAACGCCAGCCAGGCAGCATAAACCCAGATATATTCAATGGTGCGCCGCATAATTTACCGGGCATAGCAGGTCGTTCTTTTACACTGCTGGCGGCAGTTAGTGCTGAGTTGAAGAAGGCTTTACAGCGCAATTTAATTGCGCTGTAAAGCCTTTTGGCATTGCCATACAAAAAATCCGGAACCCCTGCCGTGCCGGAAATCTATTGGTAGCACATGCTGGTAAATCAGCCATAAAATATGTTCGCCGGTGACGGTACGGGTTTTCCACCCTTCAGTTTTACTTTCAAGAGTTTTACTATCAAGATAGCGATACGTGACGTGTTGGCCATTTTCTTTGATGATGTTTTTCTTGCTAATAACGCCACGATATAGACAGCGCGACAGGTACTTGATAGCCTGCAATTTGCCGCCGACTTTGCTGGTAGGCTAGCGGGCACGGGCATATCAGCCGCTGGTATGGGTATGTAAAACCATCGTCATACCGCGTTCTCCAGCCGAGTTTTTATACTTGCTGATTATAATTTACGCTGTTTTTTCTTTATTCAGCAAGATGTGGCCGTTTTTTATTGAGGGTTTTGGCCTTGATGAAAGGCGCGATTTCCGCAGGCATGATAATTTAAGGGGTGATAGTCACGCAGGCGACAATTCAGTGCAGTAACGCCGTATCGGGTCGAACGAGTATCAAGAACAGGACTGATCGCTTTAATTTGTTGGCGGCTAATTGATTCTGCATGTTTTGCTTCGAATTCCCCCCGATTAGCTTTGAGTAATTCCAGTAGCTGATCTCTCCATTCAGTGAAATTGTTAGGTGATCAATCATGGTATTGGGGCGCTAACGATATCAACCCATGTTCATTGCTTAGCTTGCACCTGCTAATAGCAGAACTGACTGGTCAGGCTTGCCGCTGGCGAATAGCAGTCAATCATGACCTTACTCTTGTCTTGTTGAATCAGTACGTTAAGATACTGCTCATACAGGCGAGCAAAATGCGTTTGTTGTTTGTTGTTCATGACAAGATTCTTCAGTTGTTCGCACTCTGGTTTTCAATCTGATTTAGTGCGGCGAGGAATTATTGATTGGGAATTGAAGGCGGTAAACACTGCCGTCTAGTGGCTTCGTTCAATAAGGTCTTGAAAAATCGCCCACTAAAAAACAGCGGACTGGGTGTCGCCACGCGCCGCCTTTAAAGGCAGCGTTCTAATAGGTAAATGCATCAACTAAAAGAGATTAAAATGAAGTTAAAAATCACAATAGTATTCTTAGCAATTGCTATGCTTGGTGGGTGCACTAGAGCGCTAATTGCAACATATGAACCAGGAGTAGAGCTAGAGAACAATAGGATTTCTGGCCAAAAATTAGCAATCTACCAATTTGAGGACGCTAGAGCCTGGATAGACTCAAGTGATGAAAAGTCTCATAGCTTCATTGCTAAACAGGGGTCTTGGAAATTTGGTTTAAAGTATGAAGATATTGAATTTCAACCAGTTTCTATGATTCTACAAGATGTATTCATAAAGGACTTTATGACGATAGGTGTAGATGCTTATAAAGGGGAGGAATCCTCCTTAGCCGCTTATTCCTTAAAAGGAAAAATACTTAATTTTGAGTTTGAAAATGAAACTGGTGTTTGGTCGGTAACGAGCCGGAGGCATGTCTCATTACTCTTGACCCTAACTGACAATAAAGGTAATGCTCTACTAACCCATGAATTGTTTAATGAAGTTAGCAGGGAAAATGAAGGGATGGGGGTTATGCACTCGACCAACGTAGATAAGCTCATGAAAGAAGCCCTTAAAAAAGTAGTTGTTCGTGTTATAAACCGTACCAACACTGAGCTTTCCTATCTTGGTTTTGAAACCATGAGTGTCAGCCTAAATGGTATTAAAATCAACACCGACATGACTTCTAGTTTTTATGCAGAGCTTGCTATTGACTGATAGAGTTGAAGTTATAACTCTGTGAAAATTAGATGATATGATTAAACAGATAATCCTAATGTTAATTTTGGCTAGCATTTATGGTTGTGCTAGCGTATCCGACATCAAGTCCATTCCGCTGAATTATGGGAGCTCAGACAATATAAAAGTTGGAGTGAATGACGCTATAACTCATGTTAAATTTATAGCCGGTAATCGAGGCCTTGAGTTAAAGGAATCCTATACAGCTAAGAGTGGCGAGGAGATATTGATATATAGCGCGGGGGTGAATGGCGTTTCTGGCGGAGTCATGACCGGAGTGAGTTATGGTGAGTGGATAAGAATAGCTTTACTAGAACTAAGCCCTAACGAAACGAGGGTACTAATTTATACAAAAAAGAAAGCCGCTTTTAATGCTGTTGGTAGCCAACAGCACTCACAAGCAATAATTAATGAGCTTGAATCGCTATAGTTATAACAAGCGACTGTGATTAAAAACACATCCTGTTGGCAAATATATTTGGTTCGTTGGCCATATCCGGTTATCACGAACCATGGCATTATGCTTTCCACAGGGTGCTGAATGGCTGACATTATGGTCGTATTGGGTTGTTCGTATCGGCGCTCTATCGTCCCTGATGCGCCTTTTGCCGTTCATTTGACTACTATCCCGGTAAACAGCGCCCTGATTTCTGGGGTCAGTGTGATTTCTGGGGTCAGTGTAAAGTGCCATAGTAAATAGACAGTGATCAGGCCATGACTTACATGATTGGAGGATAAATTTTGTGACGGCGTGGTGTCGATCGCGAATAACTTAGCCTGGCTGGATTTGGAAGGCATTTTTACTGCTGTGCCGGAAAAGATCGAAGAAATAACTGGCGGTTTCACCATTCTTTTATCTCGGTAAAAAGGTTTACTCTGGCACTTTGCACCGACCCCAGGCGCTTTGACCCCAGGCGCTTTCTAAAATGTCAATCTACGCATCTTCGGCTCCATCATCGGCAACCTTCCCCAGCGATTTGCCAACAGTTGACGCTATGCCTCCAGGCATGGGTGGCTAAATGCCTAACATGGCGCTCAAGCATCGTTCTGGCGCAAAAAGCGCGCCTCCACTGGACAGCCAAACTGCTGGGGTTTTTGTGCATTCGCTTCGCTCAATATCGCGCAAAAACCCCATCAGCTTGTCTGCCGCTTAGCTTAGCGTTGAGGCTGTAGAAAAAGCCGAATATTGCAATGTTTGAAAAAGTAAGGCGATCTAAGCTAACAATTAGGATATTCTTGGATAAAAGGCCGAGGTTCAGTTAATGCTACTTAAACAGGTCCAAACAACGTATATAAGGCAGTGCCAATGACACCTGACAATTTCCACTACCATTATAAAAACGTAAAATCAGCAGTTTTTGGGCTTTTTATACAGTCTCGTTAGGTTTCATTTATGAGCAATGCAGAAATCACCAAATACTTTAATGCAACTGAATTTCGCGATATACGCGACGACCTAGTGTTCGCGGTTGAAAATATTAGCGAACCTAAGATTGCCATTGATTGTGGTTGTGGCGCAGGTGCTGATATTAACTACCTGGCATCAAATAATTTTGTAGTTTATGGGTTTGATCTGGAGGAGGAGTCAATATCAAGGTGCAAGGCTCGCTTTAAAAATATTGATAACGTGTTCTTATCGAAATCATCTTTCAATTCGTTCAGTTATCCAAAAGCATCATTGGTAGCCGCTGATGCAAGTTTATTTTTTTGCCCAAGCTCTGAATTTCCCGGTGTTTGGGAAAAGATATATGGATGCCTATATCCAGGCGGAGTTTTCTGCGGTTCCTTTCTAGGCCCGGAAGATACCATGGCTAGCCCAGGTTATAACCCTAGTGTTTTTTGGCCAGAAGTAGCTGTTTTTGAAGAGGCTGAAGTTAGGAAGCTTTTTGAAAACTATGAAACCCTTCGTTTCAATGTACACAGAACTACTGGAACCACGTTGCTAGGTACTCCGCATGACTGGCATATATTCTCGGTGGTTGCACAAAAACCTAACACGGCAGTCAAAGGCGACGCGGGAAAAGCCCCGCGCGATTTACCTTAAACGTTATGTGCCCCGGCGCGGAGAGATAGAATTATGAGTATGAAGACACTCGGTAAATTGTTCATGACACTAGCCATTGCAGTGTTCACTTTCATACCGCCCCTTGCGGATCTTGCTACTGACACCCATGTTTTTCATCCTGGCTGGATGCCGCATGCAAGAGTACATACAGTTTGGCTTTTAGGTCTTACTTCTAGTGTTGGCCTGCTGGCACTCTATCTTCTTTGGTTTCGTAAAGTGGATACTTACTTTAATGAAAACCTTGCCGGAATACTCGGCGCCGCAGTTTATGGTTCATTTTTTCTTAGCAGCTTAACTGCGCAACTCTATGGCGGCGCACTATCAGATCACGGCGACGGCATAGAGCAAACCATAATTGGGTTGAACCTAAATGTATTTACCTTCGGTGTTGCAACTATATTTTTGGGGCTAGGCTGGAGGGTCTGTAAGTGGGCGCGCACATAACGAATAAGGATAATGTGGCGCGCAGCCGCCACATTATCCCGTTGTTGAACAAGCCCGGGGACGCTATATAGGAAATATGTCGGGCGAAATTATCAGGGTGTTGTTCTTCCAGCAATTTCTGGGGTCAGTGTAAAGTGCCATAGTAAAGAGACAGTGATCAGGCCATGACTTTACATGATTGGAGGATAAGTTTTGTGACGGCGTGGTGTCGATCGCAAATCGCCAATAAGAATGTGAAT
>JAHRVQ010000060.1 GCA_019090615.1 Pseudomonadales bacterium
AGATCTACACTTCTAGCTTCGTCGGCAGCGTCAGATGTGTATAAGAGACAGGTTTACATACATAGCGGCCAGCCTCAAAGAAACTATCATATTCACCGCTAAAAGGACTTTCAGTGCCTTTGTGTAAAATTACATGTTGCTCTTGCTGACTCAGTTCATTTCGTTTCTCTGACATAATTTTCCTTATAGACAGCCGTATTATTAATTTCAACGCCAATATAACACGCTACATAACTTCATATATTGCGATTCTGATAATATTCATTTTTGAAAATATTCTCTGCACCTCTGCACATCCTGTCTGAGGTACTTGATTCATCAGGCTTAAGCCTTCATCCTTAGGCCGAAGAATCAACGGGGTAAGACGCGTTCTTTAATTAGTATCCGTAGACGCTAATCGCTAATGTAGACGTTAATCGCTGATATTGTGTCTATCGACGGTCTAGAAAATGACCATTTGACCAGCACACCCCTACTTTCGATACATCAGCATTACACACACGTTATACAGAAACTAAATAGTCATTAGGCAAAAACCTGATCGCACTCCTTATTAAACCCAATTTATTAAACCCAATAGGCAAATATCTCTATGAACGGCACAGCTCCGGTATTACTGATTGAAAAACAAGATAGCATTTTATTATTGCGCTTAAATCGGCCTGAAAAACTTAACGTTCTCAGTGCGGCTTTAAATCATGCGATCGGTACCTGCGTAAAAAATGCAGCTGCAGACGACATTGACGTAATTGTTATTACTGGCGCAGGCGGTAAATCATTTTGTGCAGGCGGTGATATGTTGGAAATGAGTGGTGTTGAGGCAGATTCATTGCCGGACGTGCCTAAACAGGACCGGCTGGATGGCGCCATAGAAATTGCCAGAACACCAGTACCTGTGATCGCCGCCATCGACGGTTTCTGCTACGGCGGTGGCGCACGACTAGCGCTGGAATGCGATATCCGGTTAATATCAGAAAAATCCACCATTCGTTGGCCTGGTGCCGAATATGGGCTTGTGGTTGGGGCCTCATCTCTACCCCGCCTGGTAGGTGCCGCCAAAGCGAAAGAATGGATATTTACCGCAAGAAAGATCAACGCTCAGGAAGCGTTGGCGGAACGTATGGTAAATGCGATGTTACCCGTCGGCCAGGTACTTGATGCGGCGCTGGAAATGGCCCAGCAAATCGCCAAAAATTCAACTTCCGCGGTCAGAGAATCAAAAAGAGTGATCGATTTGGCAAGTATTTCCAGCGCTGCGCGAACTGAAGAATCGGCAGCTAATAAGGTTTTACAGGGCAGCAACGAACAAAGTAGCCGGTTTAGGTCTGCTACCAAAAAAGTTACTGGTCGATAGTTACTATTACCTGCAACAATCAATTTGCAGCGTTTAATTGGGTAAAACCAGCAAAGGCATAAATATGGTCGAAACTATTGAAAATAAAGGTAGCATTTTAGGCGGTGCAGTGTGGATGTTTATTATTTCGCTGTTGCTATTCTGGCTGCCTTTATTAGGTCCATTAATTGCCGGATTCGTTGGCGGCCGAAAAAGCGGCAGTGTGGGTAAGGCAATACTTGCAGTGTTACTGCCAGGGCTGATATTGGGTGTGGTGATATTTTACTGCGCTGCTTTACTTACGGGCATACCTTATATTGGCGGCATTGCCGCAGCCGGAAGCATCTTTTTAGTATTATTAGGCATTGGTCCGTTGCTATGCGGCGGGATAATCGGCGGTGCATTAGCTTAAACTTTTTAGTTAAAGAATAACGGCGTATTCCTAACCTGGCCTGACTTCAGTGCAGGCTGATTAGCTGGCTGATAGGTCATAATTAGTGCCCGTCGCGGAAAGTCTGAGGTATTCGGCAATGAGCCATGAATGGCGTGTTGACTAAAAAACACCAGCGACCCTGCGGGCACTTCAAGGCATACCTGATCGACCTCATTAAATAGCGTTGGGTCGGTGAAAAAACCACTCAGCATGCTGCCGTCATTTTTGCCCGCTAAACAACCTTTTTTGTGACTACCACGAATTACCCGTAAGCAGCCGTTATGTTGATTAGCGTCATCGAATGCTACTAGTACGTTTGGCATTAAATCAACATAACTACTGGCATGTAGCCAATAAGGAGAATCTTGATGCCAACCAAAACCTGAACCTTCCTGCGGTCGTTTCAGGTTTAATTTTGCAGTCCAGAGAGCAAGATCTGTTTGACCCACGAGGTCGCACATCGGGGCCACAATTTTAGGATTATCCACCAGCGTTTCTAGCACTGGGTCTAGTTCATGTACTGGCTCTATAACGCGAATAGTGTCGCTATCTAATTGGTGCTCGAACTGTACTGTAAGATAATCTGAATCTACAAACCGGTGCCCATCCAAAATGTAGGTATGTCCATCATGACAACGCTCATAGGCTACTGCTACGGCCCGTTCTGCCGCTGACCTGAAGGTAACCAGTTCGGCCGAGTTGAACACCGCCGGTCGAATTAAAAAACCATCTCGGGCGTACTGATTCATTTCAGACTGATTAAGAGAAAATAAATGTTTTGCCCTGGCTGCCAATGGAATTGCCTTGCCCAACGATATTATTCCTTTCTAAAAGACGCAAAAACGTCTGGAGTTTTCTGCGCGATGATTTTATATGTGACGCATAATTCCCATGTGCCACTTACCTGGTGCCACCTAATAGAGCTAATAGTCAATATGCAGCTGCCGAGTTAACTTTCCAGCTATCATAACACCCTCTAAGTCTTATCTATTCAGGCATCAAGTGATGCCAATATTGTTCCCGTAAGGTCAATTTTCGAATCTTGCCAGTAGCCGTCATGGGCATTTCATCAATAATTAGAATATCATCAGGCATCCACCACTTTACAATTTTATCCTGCAAATAATCCTGCATGGTAGTCTTATCTAAAACAGCACCTTCTTTCAGGGTAATAAACAGGATCGGCCTTTCGTCCCATTTATTATGGTAGGCTGCCACCACCGCCGCCATACTAACGGCTTCATGGCCTGTCACAATATCCTCAATATCTATCGAGCTAATCCATTCACCACCGGATTTAATGACATCTTTTGATCTATCTGTAATTTTCATAAAACCATATTGATCAATATGGCCTACGTCACCGGTGGGAAAATAACCTTCGCTATCTAACATATCACCGCCATCACCATGCAGATAACCATTCGCTATCCATGGCCCTTTTACCCATATATCACCGGCGGTTTCGCCATCATGTTTTGCCCGTGAGCCATCAGCCAAAACTATTTTCATCTTCACGCCATAGGGCAACCTGCCCTGTTTTAATAGCTGTCGATCCAGCATTTCAGTATCCAGTTGCGCCACCTCACGATTAGTCCTGGAAATAGTGCCCATTGGGCTTGTTTCTGTCATACCCCATATCTGTACAGCACTTACCCCTTTGGCTCTAAAACGATCACGCATGGAGGTAGGCAAAGCTGTGCCGCCAATCAATAGCCGTTGTAACTCACCGAGATCAAGATTCTTATTTTCAGCATGTTCAAGCACCATGGTCCAGATTGTTGGTACCCCACAGCCAGTGGTAACACCTTCATGCCTTATTAATTCGAGCAGGTTCGGTCCGTCAAGCTGACGACCGGGCAATATAAATTTAGCCCCGACCATACAGGCACCATACGGTAAACCCCAGCTTTGGGCATGATAAAGTGGCGCTACTGGCATGACGCAATCGTGGGCAGATAACGATAAGTTATCGGGTTGGGCTATGGCCAGTGAATGTAAAACCGTAGATCGGTGACTGTATAGGACACCCTTAGGGTTGCCGGTAGTGCCCGAGGTATAACAAAGCCCGGAGGCGGTTCTTTCATCGAACTCCGGCCATTGAATAGTGTCTGGTTCATTTTTAATGAGATCTTCATAATAGAGTACATTGGGTAACCCCGTTGGCGCAGTGACACAACCTTCAGCACCTAAAATCACAAAGCACTCGATACCTGGGATTTGGTCGACAATACGTTCAGCCAATTCAATAAAATCCTGATCAAGCATTAAAATTTTGTTTTTGGCATGATTAATTATGTAAACAATCTGTTCTTCAAATAACCGCGGGTTGATCGTATGACAAACTGCGCCGAGGCCAGGAATTGCATAAAAACATTCCATATGCCAATGATGATTCCAGGCCAGGGTACCAACAACATCACCATATTTAACCCCTAGAGTAGAAAGCGCGTTGGCCGCTTTGCGCGCGCGTTCTGCCAATACCTTGTAGTTATACCTGAACAGGCTGCCATCAAGCATACGTGCCACCACCTCTGTATCAGGGTGATTAGTGGCGGCATGCTCTAACAAAGTAGGTATTGTTAACGCGGAATCCTGCATTAATCCATAATTAATCTGATTCAAATCTAGCTCCAACTTATCGGCTACAGGTCTCAACCCAATTGCTGAAAACCTGATGGTCAGTATATTTTTTGATGGTCACTGTCGCATCTTAGTCGGTATTACCTAACTGCTAGTTATCTGCGAGTATAATTCAGTTATAAGCTAACTATGCGATTGCCAGGCAGCCATTAAAAACCAGATAGAAACAGGTGACAGACGCATATTACCACTAAATATAATACCCAGCCCAGCCTGACTTAACGGCGTTTTATTTGCTCACGGCTTTCTATTCGCTCACGGCGTATTATTTGCGACAATAGGTTTTGCGCTGTCGCTTTGGGCAGAATTAACTATTACGCTTGAAGCAAGGAGGCAATATATAAGAGGTGTGAAGGTACGATATAAAAATTGCTGATCAATAGGCAGAACCGCTCGGTTTTCAACTATTTTATCGAGCCATGCAATCAAACCATACTATCAAGCCATGCCATTCAAGTATGCTATCTAGTTATACCGTTCAACTATCCCGTACAACTATCTGTTACAAATAGGCTGAGACTCAGGATAAAGCCTTTTAAGCATGACTTCGTTAGCCGTGGTTTTTGCCTGCAATATTACTCTGGCGGGTTGATAGACTACCAGCAGATGTAATATGCCTTGATAATAAATTGGCTGCGAGCAGGCGATCTGAAATCGAATGCCGAGTGATTGAATAAATTCAACAGTAGCAACTGGCAACACGGCAGCAACACTTTGCTGTTGATACTCAATGGCCAATTTGCTCAGTTCGACCATAAGCGACAGAGCCACAGAACTTTCGCCTAATATATTGGGACAAACCACCAGTTGCGAAAACTCAGTAAAATGATGCCTTGTATCTGCGTTTTTTACGCTCGCCTGCAACGGCTGAAGCGGTGACATTTGTGCGAGCATTTTGCTGGCATAATTATCTGGCCCAGGCACAAACTGAATAGTCCCGACAATAACCTTATCATCGTAGGCGGTAATATAGATAGACTGTTGGTTAAAGTCATCGGAGTTGCACCAGTTAACATCAGTTGTGGCCTGTAATTGGCCGTTGTGACGTTGTTGCTTATCCTGACTAGCTGGTTGCTTATCCTGACTAGCTGCTCGTTTTAAAAATTGACTAAGGTCTGCTCTCAGATCCATCTTTACTAGCGCCCTTACTCCGTAAAGTGAGGGCCTACTTAAGCAGGCTTAATTGTCAGGGTCAAGTCTCTATTCTCAACTTGACCCTGAATTGTGAATTATTTTCAGGCCTTAGGTGAAACTGCAATATAGGCTATATTTATCAATCCTTTTTTGCATTAAAACCTTATCCACGGCCCACCAGAGGCATTTTGGTCGCCATTACGCTCATAAACTGTACATTAGAATCGAGCGACAAACTGGCCATATAAACCACCGCTGCAGCTACATCATTCAGATTCATGGTCGGCTCTGGTTTGATACTACCGTCTGCCTGAGGCACGCCGTCCGCCATTACCTGCGTCATTTCGGTTAGCGCATTACCGATATCGATTTGCCCAGCGGCTATATTGTAACGTCGACCGTCAAGTGAAAGAGACTTTGTTAAACCTGTGATTGCATGTTTAGTGGCGGTATAAGGTGTAGAGTGAGGCCGAGGACTAATTGCTGAAATAGACCCATTGTTAATAATCCGCCCACCTTGTGGAACTTGACGAGCCATCAATTTAAACGCCTGTTGGGCACATAGATACGAACCGGTTAAATTTGTAGCAACAACCTTTTGCCAATATTTGAAGGGTAAATCCTCGATGGGAATAGGCGGCGCACCCGTACCTGCATTGTTAAACAACAGGTCTAGTCGCCCAAATTGATCACGCACTTTATCGAATAATGCACTGACCTGTGATTCTTCAGAGACATCTGTGGGAACTACTATGGCCTGCCTGTCGGTAACTGCCTGTATAACCTCCGCGCATTCAACCAGAGGCTCGGCACGCCTGCCAGCCAAAACCAGATGAAAACCCGCTTGTGCCAACGCCTGTGCACAGGCGGCCCCTATACCACTACCAGCACCTGTAATAACGGCAACCCGTTCCACCATAATATGCTCCCTGATTGGAAAAATATTAGTATAAACAAAAACAGCCGTTAATTATCTGCTTCTGCCATAGATAACAGCGCAGTATTTCCGCCAGCTGCCGTGGTATTAGTAGTAATAGTTTTTTCTGTAACCAATCTGATCATTGTATCTGGTGTAACCTGACCATGCATCACGGCGACTAAGGGGCCGGTGCTATCACCCAACAGAGGCGCTGTTAGCTTTAGCGCCTGAGCAGGTAGAAATAGCGTCCGGATATTGCCTGCCTGCAATGCAACTTTGAGCCGCCAGATGGGTTGCAGGATGACATACTGATCAATATTCAACGCAATTAAAGCTTGTTGTAAGCGCTGTATTTCTTCAATTCCCTGCATTCCTTCCATTTCATCAACGAACAATAAAACTGGATTACCCGCCAAAAAGGCACCACTAAGCTGCAACAGGCACTCACCCGCACTCAAACCTTCAACTAAAACAATGGCGGTTATACCACGCGGCATATACTGCAATAAATTATGCTCTCCCGTAGGCCCAGGAAGCACAAGTGGGTTTGCCAAATGCATGTTGGTCCAGTGACAAAGGCTATTGAAACAAGACTTGAGGTCACCATTTCCATCAAACTGCGGATCATGACTAAAGCAAGCCAGCAGTCGCTGCATTAACTGTTGTCGAAGTTTAAGGTCCGCCGGCGGCATATCGGGCACTGGATGATGACCTGCACTTAATGTTTCATGGCGAGCATCATTTACACCAGGTCTGTCGGTCAGGTCAGTTAGTGGTATTTCAGGGTTTGATAGTTCTTTAATGGCTGACACCCTGTCCGACTCAGTTGCAGTCGGAATGGCTTGTGCAGAGATAACCTGGGTCGCGATGCCAGCGACAATGTCGTGTTCAAAGCACTCTAAGTGGTCACAGTCTGTTGTTCGCTGGGTCAATCTGGGCAAATAGTTAGGCCCGCCAGCTTTAGGCCCAGTACCCGATAAACCGCAGCCACCAAAAGGCTGCACACCTACCACAGCGCCAGTCATGTTGCGGTTGATATAAACGTTCCCTACCCGCGCCCTGTCAGCGACCAACCGACAGCAAGACTCTATGCGACTATGCAGCGCGATAGTTAAGCCATACTCAAGCGCATTGATTCGGTCTACCAGGCCTTCCAGGTCATCTGCCTGATAACGCACAACGTGCACGATTGGCCCAAAAACCTCCTGTTGCAGAAGCGCCAGGCTTTCCAGCTCATACAGTGCTGGCGCAAAATAAAATCCACTAAGGATAATTTCAGGTAATTTACATTGATAGATTAGCCGGGCCTGGTTACTTGCGGCCAGGTTTTGCTGGTGTACCTGTAATTTGACTAAGGCGCTCTGATCTATAACCGGGCCGATATCTGTGCTGAATAATTTAGGGTCACCAACTGTTAGCTCCGCCATAGCACCGACTAATAAAGAGATAATATCTTCCGCTACCTCAGCTTGTAAACATAAAATTCTAAGGCCCGAACAACGTTGGCCAGCTGAATAAAAACCGGACTTAATAACATCATCTACGACCTGTTCAGGTAATGCAGTAGAATCTACGATCATCACATTTTGCCCGCCGGTTTCTGCTATCAAAGGTATTATTGCGTCATGAGATCGATACAGTTGCAAAGAAATTTTTCTTGCCGTAGCCGTTGAACCGGTGAACATAACACCGCTAATTCGCCGATCAGACACCAGTAATTCACCGGCAGTCTGACCATTACAAACCACCAGCTGGCAGACATCTGAGGGAAACCCAGCGGTTCTAAATAGTGTCATTAACCTTCGCGCAATCAGGCTAGTCTGTTCAGCCGGTTTTGCCGCTACTGTATTTCCGGTGACTAGAGCCGCTACAATTTGACCAATAAAGATAGCAATTGGAAAATTCCAGGGGCTAATACAGAGAACCACCCCCAAAGGACGTGCTCGCAATGGAAGTGCTCTTAATGGATGTGCCTGGGCCAGCCGGCCTTGTGATTGATCTAACCCATCTAGCTCTTCTGCACGGTCCGCGTAATAACGACAAAAATCTACCGCTTCTCTAATTTCAGCATAACTATCAACAATGGTTTTACCCGCCTCTTTAATACTAAGCAGCGCCAATTCGTCCTGCGCCACAAGTAATTGATCTGCTAAAGCACGCAATAGTTGTGACCGGTTCGCTACCGGTAAATTTGACCACTGGCTCAGTGCGCCGTCTAAAAGGGCGAGTTTGCTTTCAATTTCAATGGGCTCCATATCTACGCAACAACCCGTAGGTTCCAATCGGTCAGCGGGGTTATAACAAATACCTCGCCCATCCACAGTCTCGATATCTGCGCGCCATTGAAGCAGGCTGGACTCAATCCGTAGTCTGGTATCAGCCACAGAAAAATCCACCCCAGGGGAGTTTTGCCGCTGGCCATTTTCCAGCGCCGAATCTTTGAATAAATCTTTTGGCAAAGAGATTGAAGGGTTGCACATTTTACAACTGGCAGCGATGGTATACGGGTCCTGTATGATCCTGTCGACATTGATTGATTCGTTGCCGAGTTTGTTCACAAAGGAACTATTCGCACCGTTTTCAAGTAGTCGCCGAACCAGATAGGCTAACAGATTAACTTGTTCTCCGACCGGCGCATAAATACGGCAAGCAACCCCAGTCTGTGCCACAACCTGATCATATAAAACTTCACCCATACCATATAAACGTTGGAATTCGTAACCTGTTCTTTGTTGTGGTCCCGTATCCAGTTCCAATATGGTCGCCACTGTAGAGGCGTTATGCGTGGCAAATTGTGGATATATAGTATCCCGACATGCTAGCAAACGACTGGCGCAGGTGATGTAACTGATATCGGTATGCGCCTTAAGTGTAAAAACTGGATAATGATCATAGCCACTCGACTGCGCTGCTTTGATTTCCGCATCCCAATAAGCGCCTTTGACTAACCGAATAGACAATTTTCGGTGGCCAGTGCTGGCCAGTTTAACAGCCCAATCGATCACCGGCAGTGCTCGTTTTTGGTAAGCTTGAACGGCCATGCCAAAACCATCCCAATGGTCAAAATCAGGGTCCAGAAAAATAACCTGGATTAACTCAAGGCTAAGTTCTAGCCGGTTGGTTTCTTCGGCATCGATGGTAAAACCCAAATCATAATCTCTGGCTAACAATACCAGTGATTTTAAACGTGGCAAAAGCTCAGCCATGATCCTTTGTTGCTGGCCATATTCAAACCGTGGATGTAAAGCAGATAGTTTGACTGAAATCCCAGGGTTACGTTCTGGCGCAATATTTGCGCGCCTTTGTGCCAACCCGATCTGTCTTATTGCGTGTTGATAGGCGCTAAAATAAGCGTCCGCCGTTTGCATATCACGGGCACCTTCACCCAGTATATCAAAAGAGAATAAGTCGCTATTTTGTTGCTGCCTGGCTTTCTCCAGTGCCGCTTCAATATTTGTCCCAAAGACAAATTGCTCACCGATATGCCGAACCATAAATCGAATCGAGGCACGGATAACAGGTTCGCCCAGCCGCGCCAGAGTTTGCTGTAACAGCTTATGGTTTTCAGATGGTGCCAGGCAGGCGATGAACTTACCGGTGAGCAATAGCCCCCAGGCAGAGGCATTGACAAAAAACGACTGCTTACGACCCGTATGCGCATACCAGTCACCGCCTGTTATCTTATCTCGGATTAACCTGTCCATGGTCAACTCATCTGGCACGCGTAACAAGGCTTCGGCCAGACACATCAGTACGATACCCTCCTGTGAAGATAGCGAAAACTCTTGCAGAATACTTTCTATACCCCCTTTTAGCCTTTGGTCACGGCGAATGTTTATCACTAGCTCAGATGCACGCTGGCGAATTTTTTGTTGCACAGGGGACTGAATCTCAAGCTGCTGAGCCAGTTTTTTAACCAGATCCACTTCGCTGAGACGATAATATTGATGTAGCGCGTTACGCGACGGATAACGAGAAGACATAGGCATGATTTCTCTTTGCGGCTTATAGACTGATAATAGTCAATAATCTGCCAACAAATATGCCAGCCGAGACAAAATACCTACCCCGGCGCTTAGCCGGCGGCCTTGTATGCGTTGCTAGTATGGGCTAGTGATGTGGGGTTGGTGATTTAGTGTTAATCGTATAGCGCAGGTTTGGCGCGATAATTTTTATGCTTTATGTTTTAGATAAGGTGGCTAGTATCGTCGAAGGATACCAGTGTCGGTGCGTGAGTGTCTGGCCAATCCAGTTGGGTAATACCCGTATTCGACATATGATAATCATCAAAGGGAAATGGCGCTCCCTGAAATAATGCCGCGAGCAGAATAGCCATTGCCGCTCCATGGCTTACCAGCGCAATCGTTTCACCACGATGCTGTGCCGCAATTTGGCCTAATCCAGCTAACATACGATCCCTCACCTGATTAATGGATTCGCCGCCCTTGGGGGCATAATCCTGATCACTACTAATTGACGCGAAAAAACTATGCTCATCAGTTAGAGCGGCCATCGATTGTCCTTCAAATGATCCAATCCCATATTCCCGAAGACCCGCAAAAGCCACCGGCATTTTATCGATGACTTTTCCCAACGCTGATGCAGTCTTCATAGTTCGGCTTAACGGACTGGCATAAATCTTTGATATCGCTGAGTATTTTTCACCCAACTTACGCCCCATATTATCGGCCTGAGTTAAACCCAGGGAATTAAGTGCAGTATCAGTACTGCCATGCCAGAGTTGCTCTTTATTTGCATTGGTCTCACCATGGCGAATCATCAGAAAGGTTGTCATTGCGCTACCATTCACCAATATTAGGCATGGATGCCCAGGGTTCTGCAGTCTCAAGGGCCTTGCCTGTTTGTAGCAGTTCGATGGAAATATTATCCGGCGAACGTACAAAGGCCATTCGGCCGTCTCTGGGCGGGCGTAATATGGTTACACCATTGTCCATAAGCTTCTGACAGGACTGATAAATATCCTCAACACTGTAAGCAAGGTGGCCAAAATTACGCCCGCCGTCGCCTAGTTCATCGCCATCCCAGTTATACGTTAATTCAACCTGGGCATCGCAATCAGCACTGGTGGCTAAAAATACTAGTGTAAACCGGCCCTGTTCACTTTCAATCCGGCGTATTTCCTGTAATCCGAGGCTGTCGCAATAAAATTTTAGCGAAGCATCAATATCAATAACACGAACCATTGTATGGAGATATTTCATCTATCTATCCTTTTTAAATATCCAGCTCACAAGGATAGTGATGTTGGTCGCGGTTAACAACTATTGGCTCATTTGCATTTTATTTTTCGACTCATGACTACCACCAATCGTTGACGGTAAAACCAGATGCTTTTTACCCAATTACCCAATTACCCAATTACCCAATTACCCAATTACCCAATGATAATCATTTAACTGACTTAATCTTTAATCAATGCAAACAATTAATTGACGCTGGCAAGATTTGAACTATACCTAATAGAAGCCGTGGCGAATTTTTGACGCTGGGATTTGGCAGGACGCTTAAGCGCATTTGAGCCGCTGTCATTTATTTGGGTAATATGAGCATGGATAACGCTACCATGGATGATGCAACGAAAAAAAAACTACCAAAATCACGCAAAGCGCTTGAATATAGGGTCTATTGGCTAGAACGCAAGCTGGCTTTTCTAAACACGACCAGCAAAAGAGACGTCAATAGCCAGAATATTGAACGTCTACCCGCCTCGCCTATTAAAGAACTCATGCACCTTAACAATGAGTTCCAACGGGCCAATGAGCAGGCCAATGCATTAAAAGACCTAACCCAGGAAATCAATCAGGAAGCGTTGCAAATAAATGAACGCAGTGAGCAATTACAGGAAGTCAGCCTGAGTAAAATAACTGATGCTGAACGATTAAACCGCCAGACTAGACGCCTGCATAAAACCACCCGCAATATTAATAACAATACGCTTCAAAAACAGGAGCAGGCGCGTAAAATTAATGATGCTGCCAGAGCAACAACTGCCCAGAATGAAGCGCAGATCAACGAATCCATACACCTTAATAAACTTACCCGTGCCCAGCACCTGGCAACAGATAAGTTGAATCAAAAAACCCGTGGACTCAATCTTCAGGTTGAAGAAAATATCAACGAAGGTCTTCAGCTAAACGATAAACTAGATAAACAACAACGGGAAAGTCTTCGGGTTAACGAATACTCCGTCAAATTACAACAGGAACTTGAGGCAGTTAAACAACAACTTGCCCTGTTAAACAATCAATCAGGCGATTTTCAACAACAGGCCATTGAAAAAGTCAGCCGCCTTGAAGCCCTTGATGATTCTTGCCTTGCAGCCCTGGCAGAAGCACAGCAAAGCACCGCGCAGGCCAACCAACAGTATCAGGTTGTAGAAGCGCAATTAATACAAACCAGTCAGCTAAATCAGCTATCTGAAAATAACCATCAAAAATTTGCGGTACTGCATAACGAGGCCAATACCTCATTAATTAATCATCAGCAGCAAAATAAATCTATGCAAGAACAGTTGCTCGATAATGCGGTACAGCTTGAAGCAAAAACCATTGAACAGATTGAACAACACCAGCAAGCCACAAGCCTTGGCATAAAGGACCAACAAGATCGTGCCTCAATCGAGCTATCAGCTGCATTAACAGACCAGTCCCAACGTCTGGATGAAAGCCTTGTTGCTATCCAGACTGAAACAGAAAGTCTGCGTAAGCGTTGCGACCAGGATATTACCCAACGTAATGATGAAGTGAGTCAGCAGCTTAGCGACACGCTTGAGTTTTCAGAAAATCTAACCGCTGAACTGGTGACCCAAAGTGAACAAAAATTCACTGCATTAGCGCAAAAAAATACCGACATAACCACGGCAGCGGTGGCCAATTTTGACCAGACCGCTGCGCAAATAACAGCTTCACATCAACAACGGCTGGAAACAGAGGCGCTTCAATCTAATCAGCAAATTGAAACTTATCAACATCAATTTACCCAGCAGCTTGAACAACATCAAACTCAGGCCGACCAACAACTAGCAGAAATTGAACAATGTAATAGGGCCTCCAGCGAATTTCATCAGCAACATCAATCCCGATCAAACCGTCACCTGGCGGCCCAACAGAACCAATATCATCAGCAACTTGAAGAATTTGAAACTTTTTCAGGCCTGCTACTTGATGAGCATCAAACTAATTCCATTCAGCAACTTGAACAGTTGCAGTCTCGATATGCAATACAACATGCAGAAAATCAGTTGCGTACCAGAGAACAACACAGTGTCGCCGAAAAAAAATCGAACCAGCTGCTCGAAAAAAGCCAGTCTAGTACCGACCGGTTACTTAAAGAACAGCGACAATTAAGTCATACCCAGTTAACCCAACAGCAAACTCAAACCGATACAGTTATTGCCCAATTTAAATCCCAGTCATCTGATCAGCTGGTTACACAACAGCAAAATGCTAGTCGACAGCTAGCAGAACAACTCAACAAATCAGACCTGCAACTGGACCAGCAACTCAATAGGGCCGATCAGCAATATAGCGAGCAACAACTAAAATCTATTCATCAACTACAGGATATTCAATCTACCAACCTTCAACAAATTGATGCATTCGAAACAAAAACTACCACCTTAATTGAAGCTCAGGGCAATAAATTCACCCAACAGCAGTCTGCTTTTGAGGCAACCTCCGCAACCGCCCTTGAGGAATTTTCAAATGCGGCGTCAATACAGGTGTCGGAGTTTGAAGTACATTCCTCAACTAGCCTGAAAAGGTCTGAGGCGACCATCGATCTACTTTCTGAGCGGATCACAGCAGATGTACATAAGAGTAAAGGTTTTCTTGAGCATACCGCCGCAGTCAACCATGACTCCCGTAAAATTGTTGCCGAATCTACTTTGCTTAATGGCATAAGCACCGATCTACATCAACAATGTGATAATGCACTAAAAGCTATTGATACGGTGCTTGCATCAATAACGAATACGGAACAAAAATTATATCGTCAGTCGGATGCACTGAAGAATCAAACCCTGCTGATTAATGATGCTAGCCTGAGCTTACAAACATCCGGTTCAGAAATTAATTCACAATCTTTGAAAATTCAGCAAGATAGTGTAACTACCCAGGAACTTTCACAGGATATTAACAATCATTCTTTGGCACTGCATGAAGAAACACGGGATCTAAACCTTCAATTTACCCGTTTAAACCAGGACAACAGTAGCTTAGTTCAACAACTTAAAGAGCTAAAGTACACCCTCGCAGAACAGGCCACTCGCTGTGACCAACAAATAGAATTAAGCCAGCAATTCATCCAGTCTGGCGAACAATCAAGCCTGATCTGTAAAGACCTGAATGACCAGTCTTCAAGACTTAACCAGGAAACCATAGATACCCTCAAGGCGGCAAAAACAGCCATAAAAGACACAGAACAATCGAATCAGTCTTCATTAAATTTACTGCAGGAAATCACCACCACACAAAACAAACTAGAGCAGTTAGAACACAACCTTGAACAATCCAACAAAATCGCCCTCAGCACAACGGCTGAAGCCAAAGAAGTAATCTTACATTCAAAACAAGCACAGTCCCGACTTGGGGTTTCCACCACGGAAATACAAACACTGACGGAAAATGCACAGCAGGAATTTGAACGACTCCAGGCATTAAGAAAACAGGCCGTTGATGAAACCGACAAATCCATTGCGGCGCAGGATGAACTGCGCCTCTGTATGGCTGAATCGCGGCAAATTAATGATGATTTTATGCGCGGACTTGAGGCAACTACTGAGGCACATAATAAAACCGAAACCAATATCCAGGCTTTGTATCAGGAATCAGAACGTCTGCAAGCAGAAATTTCAGACATGCTCAATCTTAAAACTGGCGTCAAAGAATTTCAGGAAAATATTAACCATTGCCAACAGCGCCTGGATCAATATGCTGAAACACTATCCAATCATCAACAAGGCACCCAGGACCATGCCGAACGGTTAAACGACTACCAGGATAGAATCGAGCATTATCAAGGCGATATTCAAAAATATCGCGACTCAATGAGTCAGTTTGAATCCAAAGCAAGACGGCTGGAAACTAACTTTACCGACCAGGAACTGCGCATAAAAGACCTCGAGGCTACACAGCCTGATGATTATGCTGACCGCATTAATAGTTATCTTGATAAAATGCGTATTTTAGAAAGTCAGATACGTTCTGATGTGATTAACAAGCATAATCAACTGGATGAAAATATATCGGTATTACGCGGTTCTCTGGAAATCACAGTAGATAATCTTGGCAATCAGCTAATGGAGCGTATAGGTCACAAACTTGACCAGAAAAACGAAGTAACTGAGGAGAAAATTCGCACCACCAAACGCATTGTTAAAACCCTTAATATGGACTTTGAGGAACTTCGGCTAAACCTGAATGCCGAAATAACCACTTTACGGGAAGAAAACAAGGAAATCAGGAATCAAAATATAGAGTTACAGCATCAAAGTCACAATCTGCAAAAAGAAAACCGGCATGACCTGGCGGACTATAAAACCGAACTCGATGATATCAAACACCAGTTGCAAAACTACCAGGATCTACTCCGCGAACAAATAGACAATGGACAGGGTACAGAGCTAAGTGACCGCCTTTCAACACTCGAAGCCAATACCAAAATACAACAACGAATACTCGACAAACATGAATCATTTAAGACGGAAATCAGAGAGCAACTAAATGATAAGCAGCACGAAGATGAATTAACCGCCATGGTTGGCAAGTTTGGTCGCAACCTGGAGGACTCGCTAGATAACAACAGAGTTTTGCAAACATCGATTGAGAATGCAGAACAATCCAACCGCGAATTATCTGATTGTAACGCTCAATTACAAAAACAGATGCAAACCGCACAAACCGCTAGTGACGAAAAACTTCAGCAATACGCGGCGCGCATGAATCGGTTAGAAGAGCGAGAAAAAGACTTCCAGAAAACCATTACTTCCTTTCAAACCAAAGAGTCTGATACCAATGAAACGCTACAACAAATGCGCCTTGCGATGCGAGATTCCACCAAGGCAATGCGAGACACACAAATAACTTTAGAAAGGTTTCGCCCTACCAACGACCAGCCGAAGGGTTGGGTAGAAAAATCAAAACAGGCGGCAGTCACCTCAATGGTGGCGATACTCTTCACCGGCCTGACAATATTTGGCTTTGAAGGAGTGAATGCCTCCGTCAATGTAAATTCAGTAGCAGCCAACCCCTACCAACAAAATGCCTTCATATTCCCTGAACTAACACCATCAACGAACAGTTCAGGTGGTTCAACGCAGCCGCTATCAAAAACAATGTCCCAATCAAGGATGCAGGCCAATAACAGTATTAGACAGCATGGTGAATTTGCATGGCCAGTAAACTTTGGCATTGTCGATCCTAGTGCAATTAAATATCAGTCGCATAATCGTGGCATTAGTATATCCGCAGAGTTCGGCGACCCGGTAGTTGCTGTTAATGATGGCACAGTAGTGTATAGCGCCAATGAGATACGCGGTTATGGTAATGTCATTGTTATCCAGCATGATGAAAATTTAGTTTCGGTGTACGCAAATAATCAATTTAATTACGTCCAGCCTGGCGATAAGGTCAAACGAGGACAACTTATCGGAGATATTGGTAAGCTCTTCAATCAAGATGAAGCTGGGCTATATTTCGAAATACGGTATATGGGAACGCCAGAAGACCCTTTTAATTACCTCAGCCAAAACACCCACGCTCAGATTAGCAGCGCCGGTCAAGCTAACAATACCTGATATCCCGATTCAGAATTATGGTGGCCAGATTTGTGGTGCTCAGGTTTATGGTGCCTCAAATCCACCAACAAATACCGGGCTACTCCATGCCCTTGCATCATCTAATTGTGTTACGCGAATATAGTAGTAGTCTCCAGCCACCCGTGGGGTCTTATCAACGAACTCAAACTCAAGCTGCGATGCAGCAGCCGAGTTTACCATTTCAACACTAATTTCATCCGCATAGCCCTTGATGCGAATTTTTCGATCTACTCGCTGTTGTCGAACGTCAGATAAATTAATCAATTGTCGACTAGCCGGTATAGCAGTCGACGACCGCCTTAAAGGGGTGCTGTCTTCATCTTCGTGCCCTGCTCTTAAATTTATTTCGAAAATTGCGTTTTCGTTAACTGCGGCTAAATCTAGTAGAAAGCTACTTGAGGTGCCCCGTGTCCAGGTAATGAAATCGACCCGATTCGATGTCTTTGGGTTAACAGCGATAGCCCGTTGCCGACCTGGCCTCATAGAAAGGGGGTTAACCGTTATTATCTCGGCGTCAGTTACTTTGAAATAACCTAGCCATTCTCGCCCATTGCGGGGCAAGTCTCGTTGCGCTTTATACGGCCTACTCTGTGACTTAAAAGACACCATTATAGTGCCGCTGTCACTATCCGCAGCATTCTCGATAGTATCAATCACAACGCCATTTTTAAGCAGTTCTATACGGTGAATAGCGGCTGTACCAGAAACCAGGCCACGTACTATGATTGGTTCTTTTTCGATTGGTTCTTTTGCGATTGGTTCTTTTGTGACTGTTGTTTTTGTGACTGTTTTTTTACTGCTAAGGGGCTTACCAACTCCTGTTGCATCAACTTGCACACGCAACAGGATTTTTTCTCCCGTGGTGATGTATGTACTGCCACGATGCAGGGCCGCCAGCACCGACTCGTTTGGCTCAACAATTAATGCTGTCAAAGCAGTGCTGTAGTGCCCTTCGGTAGGGTCCAGATGACTATGTGCCGACGCAGTAAAACCAAGTCGGTAGCCTCTACTTAGCAGCTTGTTGGCAAACCATTCAAAATGAGAATCGCCGCTGATCAGTTCAACCAGACGTGTAAGCTGGTTATCAATAAATCTGTCATCAACCGGCGGCTCAGGCAGCGCCACCATGATCGTGTCAAAAATGCTACGGGATTTTGTATTAGCTTCGGCCAATCCCCTAACCAGGCTCGTTTGCTGGCTGGCGGTTGAAATTTGCCGGTCTGTAATTACCTGATGTGCGCCGCCTGATTGCAACGGTTGAGTCCAGACCCAGGCTTTGGGGCCTACTATTTCAGCATACAATTGATCGGTATAGTAACTACCATGCACACTGGTAATTGAAAAATCTAGCGCCGGGTCGGTATTTGCTGCGGGACTTAATCCATCACCAAGCCGCGTATGGTGTCGACTATTGCCCCATAAAATACGCTGCTCAGCTGCGTCTACCCAAAATGGATTTGAACTAGCAGTGATTCCTCCGCCGGAGGATTTCACGCTAATAGTATGCTTACCTTCAACATCGAATTGAAGGTTATTTATTACATGATAATTTTCCAGCGAGGACTCAATTCTACTATGGAAGGTACCGTCAACCAGAATATCAAAAGATGGTGTTGATCCATTGGCAAGGTTGCCAAATTGATCTTTGAGGAGTACGCGTGTTTTAAAAGGTTGGCTAGTTTTGATCAGGCTCGGTACTAGCACTTCAGCCAGCGCAACTTTGCCAGCTTTTATATCCATAGTATCTGCCGGAACAGGGAAAAAACCGCCATCGCTGTGTTGTTTAAAATAAACGCCTGGTTGAAATTCTTGCTCGGCCCTGGTGGGTAATTGCAGATTTACATATTCAACCGTAACACTGTCGCCTGCTTTGAGTGAGCCCCGCACTAATGAAAAAAGCAGTTGCGGCTTTGCTCGCTTAAGGCCGCCCAATATACCCTTGCTGCGGTAAGGTTTTGCAGTCCATTCCACGTCTGTCGCGTCAGCCGAGATACGCACAAAGTTTGCAGCGGTTGAGTCTTGGGTTTGAAACACAAAAGTATGCTGCCAATGTTTTGCTACAAGAATGCCGCCGCCAACACTGATATCTGAACCCAGTGTAATAACGCGCTTAATATCCACTTCGGCGCCTGCTTGTAACGGTTCATTAACCCATACCGATTTACCTAATTTTTCTGGAAAATCCGTGTGCCAATTTAGCCACTGCTGAGCATGCAGATCATCACCGCCGTGATTTAAAGCTGCTACCAGTTCAGGGGGTAAAGGTGCCGCCAGGGACAAATTTACCCAAAAGATCAGACCTAGAAAGACAATACGTGGCAGTATCAACTTTATTGGCCTGTTCTATTAATTAGCGACATCTTATATGACAAGCTTTTCATCAAGCTCTTTTCAGCCAGCAGTTATTGATACTGCTTTAATTCTTCGCGGGCAATAACCCGGCGATGAACTTCGTCTGGGCCATCTGCCAGGCGCAAGGTTCGCTGGTTAGTCCACATTGCTGCTAACGGTGTATCCTGAGATACACCAAGTGCACCATGCATCTGAATCGCGCGATCAATTAATTTCAGGGTCATATTAGGCACCGCAACTTTAATCGCTGAAATATATTTTCGGGCTTCTTTATTGCCGATAGAATCCATCATATAGGCGGCTTTAAGCACCGCTAAACGACACATATCTATTTCAATGCGACTTTCCGCGATAATGTCATAATTACCACCGAGTTCGGATAATGGCTTGCCAAAAGCAGTTCGACTTACCGCCCGTTCGCACATGAGTTTTAGTGCACGTTCTGCTACACCAATGGAGCGCATACAGTGATGGATACGTCCTGGTCCAAGCCGGCCCTGGGATATTTCAAAACCACGACCTTCGCCTAATAAGATGTTTTCTTTGGGTACTCGAACATCGGTAAGCGTAATGTGCATATGCCCGTGTGGCGCATCATCATGTCCAAAAACATTCATAGCGCGCAATATATTAACGCCTTTAGTATCAAGCGGCACAAGAATTTGTGACTGACGTAGATGCTTAGGCGCATCAGGGTTGGTAACCACCATGGTGATCATGATTTTGCAACGTGGATCGCCAGCCCCTGAGATATAATGTTTTTCACCATTAATCACCCATTGGTCGCCATCAAGTACCGCTGAGGTGGCGATATTAGTGGCATCAGCTGAAGCAACACCTGGTTCCGTCATAGCAAACGCTGACCTGATCTTGCCTTCTAGCAAGGGTTCTAGCCATTCTTTTTTCTGTGCTTCAGTACCATAACGTTCAAGTACTTCCATATTGCCGGTATCGGGCGCAGCACAATTAAAGATTTCAGATGCGATCGGGTTACGTGCCATAACTTCAGCCAGATGGGCATATTCAAGATTACTAACACCCGCTCCACCCTGGCTTTCAGGTAAGAAGAAATTCCATAAACCCGCTTCCCTGGCTTCGTCTTTTAGACCATTGAGTATTTCTAACTGCCGACTGGTTAACTGCCAGCGATCACCCTCTGATCCCACCAGCGCGTAATATTCTTCAGTAAGAGGATCGATTTTTTCTTTGACAAATTTATCGATTTTATCTCTAACGGGGATAAGTCGTTCGGTAATATCTAGGTCCATCATTGGCTCATACCTCAATTATTATGTTGTTTTAATGGGCTGCCAGCCCGCCTCTACTGCGGGATGAATATTAACGCCAACCTCGCCTTCATACATACCGTTATGATGAGGGTTGATGTCAGGTCATGGCGTTGGTAAATATTAGGAAACATCAACGATGAATATATCCCCAACAACGTATTGATACTATTTATTGACCTGTGCGTCCACAAAAAAACACAACTTAATCAGTGCAATTCACCTGCCTGGGTATTTCTTGCTGCGGATAGTCGATTGCTTAAGTATTTTTAACCGTTGCTCGTTGCTAGCTTCGGACCATTGCAATATTTCATCCAGGCTTCGGTAGCAACCCACACAAATGTCAGTTTCATCCAGAGTACAGTGTCTTATACAGGGCGATGAGACCGGCACAGAGGAAGGCATTGGCTGTCTAGATTTTGGCGCAGGATCAGCAACTGGCCGCTGTGGTGAAGCAGGAGGAAATCGTTTACCGCTCATAATCCGAATAAGGGCTCATCACCTAAGGTATGTGGTTGGGTTTATGGCAGCTATGAAGTTCGATTAATTATAGACATAAATCGCCACTAACCTGTCTGGCTAAATATTTTGCCCGGCTGTAAGTAAGCAGTAAAGTTTGAGCTACGGATTTAAAAACCTAACATTAAAAATCAAATATAAAAAATCTAATATAAAAACTAACGTAAAATGTAACAAATTAACTTTCAGCCCGTCAGACCTATTCATGATATCGAGTTACTGTAATTTTAGTGACTCTTTTTATTAGACAGGAAATGTCATTAAACAGGGAATCTCTTTAAACAGGGAATTTAACCCAGGCTTATAAGGTCTTAGTTCACATGCAAGAAAAACGACTCCGTTACGAAAATTTGGTTAATGCCTACAATAGCTGGTTATACCGCTATGCCTATTGGTTATGTGGCGAAAAAGCGACCTCCGAAGATCTGGTTCAGGAAACTTATCTGCGTGCCTGGCGATTTCTGGATTCTCTGAAAGACGAAAAAGCCGCCAAAAGTTGGTTAACGACGATTTTACGCCGAGAAAACGCCCGTAGATTTGAGCGCAAACAACTCGCCTATTCTGAGATTGAGCTCGACAGCCTGCCCTCTGAGCGAGAGGATTTTGATACTCGCCCAGAAGTATTGGCCTTACGTAATGCCCTGCGGCTGCTACCGAAGAAATATAGAGAGCCTTTGGTTTTACAGGTCCTGGAAGGTTTCAGCCTGGAAGAAATAGCCAATATTTTCGATTTACCAAGGAATACGGTTGCCACGCGATTGCATCGCGCTCGACAAAAACTCCGCAAGCACCTGAACGGCGAAGAACAACTGGTACAAGTAAATGAATTGCCTTGAATTTAGACAACAAATTTTGGTCGACCCTTACACCAAATTTGGCCCTGCAGAGAATCACCTGAGTCAATGTGAACGTTGCCAGGATTTTGCCAATGAAATTAAAAACCTTGATGCTAATATTTATCAGGCGCTCAACGTCTCAGTACCCGAAGGGCTTGGCGCTAAAGTGCATCTTAAACAATCACTATCTGAGCAAAATAATCCACATAAACCTCAACTGTGGCTAGCGCTTGCAGCATCGCTGATGGCTGTTGCGGTGTTCATGTACCAACTCGTAGCCCCCTCTGCAGTACAACCAAACCCCACGTCGGCCATCGTATCTTTAGTTAATCAATTGGCAGAACCCGTCATTGCACACGTTAATCATAAATCCCACGACTTTTACGCGGTTGATCACCAACCCATCTCCAATACTGACCTACAGTCAGTGCTCAGCGGCCTAAGTGCTGAAATAGGCACCAAAATTAGTGTAGAAAACGTGCTCTATGCTGCAATCTGCCCTGTAGATGGCACCAGGGCGACACATTTGATTGTTAAAGATGGTAGCGATAAATATACCGTGGTGTTAATTCCCGATCACGCACCCAGCAAAGCATTTGAAATCGACGACGAACTTTGGCGTGGTTATATAAGCCCCCACCCTGCCGGCGCAATTGCAGTACTTGCGGCTGCGACAGATAATCATGCAGTGGCTCGCATCAAAGAAATCAATGATCAATACATTCAGTCTTTTTATCTCTCAGCAGAACGGTAATTATGTCACAAACCCATGCGTTGTTATTTAAACGGGCATGTTACTAACAACCAATGCCGACTATACTTAAGCCCATTGTTTTTGGGGTTTTACTGGATGGCTAACAGAAAATGAACGCCGATGCTTTTGCAGTTGGCAATTCTGCGTTTAGGCTGGGTGATGTCAGGGGCGTATACCCTGAGATTATTGACGAGCAATTTGCATTCCAGTTTGGCCTGGCGTTTGTGCAGCACTTTAATCTTCAAACCACACCCGCTGCGGTCATCGCAACTGGTAGAGATATGCGAGAATCCAGCCTATCGCTACAACAAGCCTTGAACAAAGGCCTGCTAAAAGCCGGCATTAATGTCGTTGACCTTCAAATGTGTGCCAGTGAAATGGGTTCTTTTGTTGCCTGTCAGGATAATATCGATGCAACCATCATTGTTACTGCCAGTCACAACGCGCCGAAATATAACGGTTTTAAATGTGTATTGGCTGGCGGCATAGCGGTAAGTTATAACACTGGTTTACAGGCCATTGAGAAAATATTACAGGCACAAACCGAAAGTCGTGCCGTGCCTACATTTTCTGTCCCCCCTGCCAAAGCGGGTCATAAATCCCAATATAACTTCCAGCAGCAATTCAAACAGCTGCTTGCCAATAAAATCGACTCGAAATCTCTGGCAATGGGTCCGATTGCGCTAAACGGCTTAAACGGCACTGCCGCAACGATAGCGCCAGCGCTGGCAGATCAATATGGATTAGACGTACACTGGTGTCGGATGGAGCCTGGACCGATGCCGAGTATCGGCGCCGACCCAACTCAGCCAGAACTAGCCAATGAAATGAAGCAATTTATGGCGCAGCAGCACTTCGAACTGGGCGTTGCCTGGGATGGCGACTGTGATCGTTGTGTATTTTTTGACCATGAAGGTAATCTGATCCCCACCTACTATATGATGGGTTTATTTGCAGAATTTCTACTGCAGTCGAACCCGGGTGCAGCCATCGTTTACGACACAAAATTATGCTGGAATATGCTTGATGTGGTCCAGCAAAACAACGGTATAGCCATCGCTGCCGAAACCGGCCATGCCTTTATGCGGCAAAAAATGGTGGCACACAATGCCATTTACGGTGGCGAATTATCAGCCCATCACTATTTTCGAGACTTCTATCATTGTGATTCGGGTATGTTTGCCTGGCTGATGGCAATTCAGCTGCTTCAAAATTCAGATTATTGCCTGCAGGAACTAATAGCATTGCGAAGAGAAAAATATCTCTGCACACCTGAAATTAGCCTAAACCTTGAAAATGTTGATCAGGCTTTTGAAACTATTGAACGCAGCTATCGCGCTACTGCTATTAGCGTCGATCATTTTGATGGTCTTAGTATTGTTATGCCAGAGGGCTGGCGATTTAGTCTGCGAAAATCAAAAACAGAAGCGCGGGTACGCCTTAATATGGAAGCAAAGTGCTCTGAACAACAGCTAATTGATAACGGTGAAACGGTACTAAAACATCTACAACCATTCAAAGCAGAAAATGGTGATTGGCTTAATTTTTTGCATGTACAGTAAAACGTACAGGGTACAAATGGCCGGCAGAAAACGGTCTGAGGTTGATTTATGAAATTCTCGGCAATTTTTATTTATGCTGATTTTCTTCTAGCCAATGAATATGCGTTGCATTGGCGTTAACTGGGCGTTAATCAGGGCTGCCTCAGAAACTGAGCAATTACGTAATCCGCAAAAAGCTCCGCTACATCTATACCCGCCCCCTGCTTAAGCCCCTTAAACCCGCCAAAAGCTGAAACTTCAAAAACCACGGGGCCAAGCTCCTGACTAATAGCGACGTCGACACAACAAAAATCCAGCTCGAAACATGCCTGGGCGCGACTGGCCAATTCAATAATCGCCTGGGGTGGTTCATAGCTGATATATTTGCGCCCGGTGACTGTAGTTGTATGCCAACTAGAGCCATCACCGGCACGCCCGTAAGCAGCCAGAAACTTACCACCAAGAAATGCCAGCGCATAATCGGTAGTACCAATATCCAGCTTTTTTTGCAGATAAAGCGTTTGTTCAGGCCCCTGAATATACTGCGCAAGCATTTGTTCTGCCTTACTCGCATCATCCAGCACTAACATACCCCGGGCCTTGGTACTATAAAGTGGTTTTAAAATGGCAGGCCCATTAGCTTTAATCCAGTAACAAGCTTGTTCTGGATTACGGCTAATAAAGGTTGGCGGCATTGGAATGTCGTTGGCTCGCAGCGCTATTGTACAATCCAGCCGACTAATGATGCGCTGCAATTTAGGTACCGCAGAAAATATATGCAACCCCTGGTTTTCCAACTGCGCGAGTACCGAAAGGTCGTTAATCAATTGTGCTGAATAAACTGGCCCGAGTTTCTTCACCACCAGCCCATCCAGCGTTTCAAGCTTGAGATCTGGATGAATAAAACGTTGCTCTGTCAAATCGAAGCTCAGCTGGTTAAATTCGACAATAGCGCCGCCGGCCCCTTTTTTATGCAGTTGTTGGCCCAGTGACTCAGTGGACCAGCTACCACGATTGCCCACCACACCAATCTGCGGGCAAGATTGATGACCGACCGGATTAGCCATGAAGAAACAGTTCTTTTTTTAACTTAAACTTATCTAGCCGATCTTGCCTGGCTAATACCTGCTGCAATATCAATATTGCCCGTTCAAACATTTTCTCAGAAAAATTTTTATCAAATAAAAACCGAGTAGAGGTGATTAGTGAGCGAAACAGGCCCAAAGCGAGCCTGGCCTCAAAAGTGTTGTCCTGGTTTTTTCTGGCAAATTTCTGGGCATTTTTAAACACTTGTAGATTGGCCTTATCCAGCTGTTGACGTATATCCTGGCTAAAAACAGGTACTCTAAATGTTGATACCAAAAACACTGAAACATCTTGCGCATAATCACCGTAGGTGGATCGATGCACATCGATAAAGTGCATTTTTTTAGCATCTTTAGAAAACAGGATATTATCAATATTCAGATCACCATGCAGTATGGTAGAAAATGGTGATTGAATGCCTTCTTCCATTTTTTTTGCTGCGGCTAACAAATCATCTATGTTCTCTTCTCGGTCAAAAAGGTTGTCATGCACCCATTTAACATCCGCTCTACGTCCTAACAGTTGCTTGACAAAAGTGGCCTGAGTAGCTTGTGCTTTGATGCTGCTCTGCCAAACTTCAGACAAAGTTTTATTGAGTAACTTTAGGCATTGTTCAGCCCTGGTACGCTTCTTAATCAAAACCTCTAACAGTTCATCGCCTTCTATATACTCAAGTATAATAGTTGAATGTTGGCGACGGCTGTTATGCCATAACACTGCCGGTGTCATATCGGGGTATAAAGAGTGCCAAAGGTTGAGCCCTTCGACCTCCTGATCAATTTTCTTCCGTTCACCTTCTTTATAAAACACACTGATTTTATTTGGCCCAAGGCGATTGATTTTGGCCACTCGACTACCAGAGCGGGTATTCATTACAGGCTTAAATTCAACATTGGCTGAACTGATATCAATATCCTGCGATTCAAGACCTTTGCGCAGATGCCTAAACTGCTTAATGCCCATTTTTTCACCTACATGAATATCCAGAATTGCCTCGCCGATATTCAAAAAGGAATCTCCAACACGTTCCAGATAACGAATAATAAATAGCAAACAAAGCATATCGTCAACCTGTTTTCGCTGCCGTAAATTGGCCCGAATAACCTTAAAGGAACTGGCATACAGGTTATCTAACTCTTGTTCGTAGTCGCATATTTTTTGCGCCAGGTCGAGATCATTTTCAACCAGTGCAGGATAAATAATATCTAGCCCCTGATAGACAACCTTATAATAGACTCTGAGGTTAAAGTCATCAAAATGCTTTACATCTTCGGCATAGGTGATTTGTTCAGCAATACGTTCAAAAAAATCGGCGCAACGTTCAAGATTAGAGGCAATGGTAATCAGCGCCCGAAAGCCATTCATCTGACGTTTATCACCTGTGTGCTGGTGTATATTGTAATAGCTTTTATTTTCGAGGGTATTCTTAAGATTATTAATATAATCTTCTCGGCTATGTATCTTAGTTAACTTTTGCGGTGTTGGGTTTTCAATATATGACAGCGACGCAGCGGCCTGCTTCTTGACCTCCAGGATCAAGAATTGCACATCAACATTAACCCCTTCATCTATTGGCATTCGTTCATTCTGCTACTTCCATTTAATACTTCCATCGAAAACTTCCTGCTACCAGACCTTTCTAATACCTGAAGCAAGGGCTTTTCCTGGCTTAGTGAATACTCACCGAATAAATTCTAACTTAATTATATTGCCTAATTTTACTTCGTATTGCTATCAACAATTTTTATCGTGCCCCGTACTTTGCATTAAGCGGGGTCAGGTTTAAAAACCTTAATATAATCGTAATCGGTGCTAATCCCCTTAACCATGCCGTTGCTTTCAAATACCACCACCGCAGCGCCTGGACCTTGTAAACCGACTCTACGTCGAGTATTACAGTCAATCGACGCATCGCAAGCGAAATTCAACAGATTTTGTCGGATTAACAGGCGTTGTCCATGCAGATTACTATGATGACCATGCACAATGGCATCAATGCCTGCAGCATGTAAATGTTCGCCACCTTGCTGACTAAAGTCAAAATCGTATTTTGAATATTTGGTTCTAAGGGCATTACCCAAAGGACCCAAATAAAGCTCGAATGGTTGCTTTGACATGACATCCTGAAAATGTGCATTAACAGCGCTTACGCCTTCGTTAGCGAGGTGCTGCGCTAGTCGATCATCAATACCCGCGTGTACAAACAGGTATGAACCTTCTTGATGGAGTAACTGGATCTTTTCAAAGAACCAGTAATATAAACCACCCGGGGTCAAAAACAATTCTTTGAATTTATTGATTGCGGCCAAAATTTGGCTGAAGTTCATGCCTGTCTGGTTGATCTTTTCGGTTAGTTGACTTGATTTTTCGACAATACGGCGTATTTCTTTTTCCACTCTGGTTTGTTTTAACCAGGGCCTGGCAGCTACTGTAAATTCCTCTGCCCAATTTGAATCAGGCATTAACTGCTGTTTAATACCCGCCGAAGGCGCATCAACCAAATCGACATATTGATCATAGATTTGTTTTAAAAGTGGGATAACCTTGGTGCCCATATGGACGAATAAGTGGTCAGTTAGCGGGGTTTTCGAATCAGCATAAAAGACCCCCAACAAGGTTCTTATGTCATGATTGCCGGCCAATAACAATACCTCAGCCTGCTTTGCCATCAAGGACGCAATTACATCCAGCAAGCGTAATGTGTTGGGTCCCTTATCAAAACAATCACCGCCAAGGATAAACAAAGCGGATTGTCCACTGCGGGTTAGATCAAAATCGTCATCCTCTGGGCCGGTTATATTAATCCCGCCAGAAGCCACTAAAGAGGCTAAAAATGCATCCGCATCAGCATGTAAATCACAGAAAAAATAAACCGTTCGACCGCCCCAGCGCAATTGCCTGTTGGCGAGGTAACGCCTTATATCGTCCGCCGGTGCATCGTCCTGGTCAACTGGAATAGCACTCGAATCGCGCTGAGGCCTGGGCCAGGGTTGATATTTAGTTGGTAGGTTACAGTTTTTAGTATTCATTTTGGACATAGACAAAACAATAAAAAAACATGATTAAGGCAAAAAAAATATGTAGCGATAACAACAGGTCTAACAATCCTAAAAACCTGAGTTGGCGGACGAAAATCTAGCTAATGTTTTTTGCACCCAACTAAGGTTTCTAAAATTATAGCAGCGCTGGTCACGGCTCATTTTATTGCTAGTTCCTTTCCAGCGTATTCCCTGCGCTAGTTTTGGCTTGATCCTTAAGAATAGCAATCAAGCCAAATTACACTAGTCGAGCCCTGGAACAGCAAACTTCCGACACAGTTGTTCAACGTCATGCTTGATCCCGGCAATTTTGTTTTCATCTTCAGGGTTTTGTAGCGCATCAACAATCCAGTCGGCTAATTGCACCATATCTTTCTCGCCCATGCCTCTGGCGGTTGCCGCCGGCGTACCAATACGAATTCCGCTAGGGCGCAACGGTGGGTTTGGGTCATCAGGAATGATCTGTTTGTTGGTGGTGATGCCCGCCTGGTCAAGTACAGCCTCTGCCACCTTGCCGTTAATCCCATAACTGATAGATGTATCAAGTACCATCATATGATTATCAGTACCGCCAGTGACTAAGCTCGCCTGGCGATCAAGTAAGGCCTGGGCAAGCGTTTTTGCATTAATCAGTACCTGATTCGCATATTGTTTGAATTCGTCCTGCTGAGCTTTTAGCAAAGTTATTGCAATACCAGCAATCGCATTCATATGTGGCCCGCCCTGTAACCCAGGGAACACCGATTTATCAATTTTTTTGGCAAATTCTTTTTTACATAACACCATGCCACCGCGTGGCCCACGAAGACTTTTATGGGTGGTAGTAGTCACCACATCAAAACCAAAATCAAACGGGTTTTTCATGGCATCACCTGCCACCAGGCCACCAAAGTGGGATGCATCGGTCATGGTAATTGCGCCGATTTCATCCGCAATCTGTTTGAATTTGGCATAGTCGATATCTCGCGGGTAAGACGTATAGCCTGCCAGAATCATCTTCGGTTTGTGTTTTAGGGCATCTTTACGTACCTGGTCAAAATCAATCGAACCATCAACAGGGTTGGTCACATAACGCTCAAAGTTAAAGATTTTTCCCATATGAGAAACTGGCGCGCCATGGGTGAGATGCCCGCCGTGGGATAAATCCATCGCCATTATGGTGTCGCCTGGTTCTAATAAACCCAGATATACCGCCTGGTTCATTGCCGAGCCAGATAAAGGCTGAACATTTGCATGTTCACAACGAAAAACCGTCTTGGCCCGGTCACGGGCAAGATTTTCAATAATATCGGTATATTCCTGGCCACCGTAATACCGTCTACCTGGATAACCTTCTGAATATTTATTGGTAAAAACGCTGCCTAGCGCCGCCAGTACCTCAGGAAAGGTATAATTTTCCGAAGGTATAAGCTCTATACCGGATTTTTGCCGTTCTTCCTCGCCTTTAAGTGCGTTGAACACGGCTGGATCATTTTTTTCAAGATAATCAATATTAGCTGTCATGGGCTATCTCCCAAAGGTTCTAGTTACAAGGGTCTAGTATAAGTGGGTGCCCAGGCGAACGGCTTCTAATCTAATCACACTCACACTTCCTGGTGGTTAATTCCACCTGCTATTGGGCACTTTCACCCAATAAATCGCCAGTCATATGAGGACGCAGATTCTAACTGGGTGATCGGTAAATTAAAACCGCAATTACACCCGCAGCATGGCAAATTTATTGCGTACTTTTATTGCACCTATTTAATACACCTATTTAATACGCCTATTTAATACACAATGAAGCAGCAGCGAAATTACCGTTCGCCTATGCAGCTACCCAGTAGCAGTAAAAATCAAATCAAGGTACAGTGACCGCAAAAGGAATGACTTAACGAATAATGATAAAACGTGTTGTTGATACTGTTAGTCAATGCTGATGATCAACATTAATAGTCAGCACTAAATAGACAACACCGATTATCAACCCATGCAGGAGCTGAACATGCCGGTAGAAATCACTAAACAATCCATTGACCTGGGCCTGATAACCACCAACGGCGAGGCCATGGTCGCCTTTTATCGCGATGTACTGGGGCTGGAGCAAGAAGCAGTTATGCCGATGCCAGGCGGCGGCCAGATGACACGGATTAAAATTGGCACCACAATACTTAAAATAGTTGTTAATGCCAAACAGCCTAAAGCAACTGCGCCGCCAGGGGGAATTGGCGGCGCTACAGGGTTTCGATATTTCACGATTTCTGTCAGCAATCTAGAAGCAGCAACCGCGGTTTGTGCAGATGCTGGATTTAAAGTCCCCATGACACCCAGAGAGATCAGACCAGGGGTTAGCATTGCCATGATTGAAGATCCAGACGGTAACTGGGTTGAATTACTCCAGGCGACCTAACCAACGCGTGCGGCAACTGCTATGTCTATAACTGCTATGTCTATAACTGCTATGTCCACAAAGAGAATACGTTCACTAAGAGAATACTTGCACTATGCGCCTCGTCACTTTTACCCATAAAAGCCGCACCCGTATAGGGTTATTAAAGCAACAGCAAATCATCGATCTGTCGCAGGCAAACCCGCAGTTGCCCACGGATATGATCCAGTTGCTTGCGTTAGGCCAGCCAGGTATGGCCGCAGTAAGGGAAATTGACCAGGCTAATAATCCAGCGCATAGTCAACTGCCATTAGCTGATGTGGTGCTCGAAAGTCCGATCCAGAAGCCCGGTAAAATACTCGCAATCGGTCTTAATTATCGTGCCCATGCCATAGAGTCGAATATGGAGATACCTAAAACGCCTTTTGTTTTCACCAAACAATCCACCTCAATTAACGGCCCATTCGGCGATATATACTGGTCTGAAGACAGCAAAGCACTGGACTACGAAGGCGAATTAGGCGTAATTATTGGCAAAACCTGTCGCCGTGTGCCGCTGGAAAAAGCCCCGTCGGTGATTGCCGGGTTTTGCGTAATGAATGATGTTAGCGTGCGCGACTGGCAATTACGCGGCAATCCAGCGTCGTTTACCATGGGTAAATCCTGGGATAGCCATTGTCCTGCGGGCCCCGCGCTGGTGACCGCAGACGAAGTCGAACCACATAATTTACAGCTCAAAACCTATGTTAATAATGAGTTGCGACAGGACAGCAATACCAATGATTTAATATTTAATTGTTATGAACTAATTAGTTTTATTTCCACAGCGTTTACCCTTGAAGCCGGCGATATGATAGTCAGTGGCACGCCAAGCGGCGTCGGCTTTGCGCGCAAACCGCCACAAATGTTAGCCGTTGGCGATGTGGTGCGGGTCGAAATCGAGGGCCTTGGTCATATCGAAAATACCGTTGTAGAAGAACCCGCTGCTGCGGTTATCTACTAACTACATTAGCGGCATTTGACCAGGGGATTCCGAATGGATTTTGCACACCCAGAATATCTTGTTACACCTAATTGGCTGGCAGATCACCTACACGACCCCGCCGTTGTAATACTTGATGTCACCGCCATGCTAACGGCGCAGCTTGTCAACCGGGCTGCAACAGAAGTTTTTGCCAGGGGGCATATCCCGTCGTCGATATTTTTTGACATTGCCTCAGCAAACGGCCTGTTAGCCGATAAAACCAGCACCCTGCCCTGGACCTGGCCCTCCTGTGCAGATTTCGAACGCACTATGGAAGACTTCGGTATCAGCAATCAGAGCCACGTCATACTGGTCGCATCCACACCCAGACCCGACATAGATTCAGGCACCATGTGGTGCACCCGCGGTTGGTGGCTGATGCATCATTTTGGGATTAGATGTTCAATCCTGGCGGGCGGTCTGGAACTCTGGCAAGCAGAGGATTACCCACTCAGCACAGATACCAGCGACCTAAAGCGTGCCGCAAAATTTACCGCAATAGACAAAACCCAACAGGCCGTGGCGACCAGGCAACAGGTCCTGCAGAATATTGACCAGGATAATGTCTGTATTGTAGATGCCTTGGCGCCAGCCCACTATAACGGCAGGCAGGCAAATTATGGGACACGAAAGGGTCATATCAAAGGCGCACAAAACCTTTATTATCGCGCGTTATTCAGAGCAGAAACGGCCCTGTTCCACAATCCAACCGTACTCCATCGTCAACTGGCAGACCTGCTCGCGCAGCCCGAGGTAGTCGTCTATTGTGGCGGTGCCATCGCAGCTACCGTCACTGGCTTCGCACTAAAACTTCTCGGCTACGAAGCAGTACGCATCTACGACGGCAGTTTACTTGAATGGTCCAGTGACGATAATCTACCCATGACAAACCCTGACGCAGCTTAAAGCAACTAAATTCAAACCCTATGATTTCGCCCCAGGAAATTTCTTAATAGCATCATTGGCCTCAAACCATTCAGCCTTTGATTGATAAAACGCATGATAACTGGCGCGCTGCGGGATTGGGTTATCCAATGTGCCTATGCGTAGTCGTAACGTCCCCGGGATTGACGTTCTACTGCTATAAATGGGCGACCCACAGGCGCTACAAAACGCCCGCACCTTATCTGTACATGACCTGTAACGGTTTAATAAACCGCCCGGGTCAGCCAGCGTAAATAATGTTTCATCAATCACTGCATTGGTAGCAAATGCACCACCCTGGGCTTTACGGCATTGTTGACAATGGCAATGGGCAATTTCATTTAATTTTCCCTGGTAGGTATAGGAAATCCCACCGCATAGACAACTCCCTGACAAACACGGCGCCGGTAAGCAATCCCCTGCAATACTCATAATTTTATCACCTGCATCTTTTGCGATTAAAGCTTAAAAAGCGCAGTCCTTTCAGTCAAGTCTCCAAGACCTGGCAAAACCCATAAAAGCCGTCGAAATATTTTACACGTTCACTTACTGAGTTGATTGGCGACCCGTAACTCATTGTTTTTAATGCATTTATAATACAGGTATGATTTTTGCTAGATCATTGTCTAGTAGTTGCAAAGAAAACATTGTGTCCTTAATTACTGAATATTACAGAACCCCTGGCAATCACTTCGAGAATACAGACCCGTTAGAACATTCCGTTAGAACATTCCGTTAGAACATAGAAAGAGATATATATGCAGAAGAAATCAGCCTGGCGAGCTATAGGCCCCATGCAGTACTTAACTAAAGCCATCGTCCTGTCAGCCTTAAGCTTTATTGCCATGGTCACGTCTATTAATGCCATTGCAGCGCCGCTGCTATTTGGGATTCATCCATTTCAGGACGATTCCAGTATTTTACATCAAATTGATCCAACCACAGGCGCCGACATTAACAGCATCGACTTAAGCCTGGCTGGCAGCATTATTAGAGGCGGCAATGGCCTGGCCGTTGACCCAACCACGGGCATCATGTATGCAATATTAAAGCTCCAGGGCCAATCCACCCGCGAACTGGTCACCATTGACCCCGTAACCGGCATAGCAACCAGTATTGGCGATACTGGGCTTAAGATTGCTGGGCTTACTTTTGATGCCTCGGGGCAACTTTTTGGCGTAACGGGTGATGGCGCAACACCTGCAGAAACCTTGTTTAAACTGAATAAAACAAACGCTTCTACATCATTATTCTTAACCCTTGGGGCAGGCGAAGACGGCGAAGCAATCGCCTATAACCCTACTGATGGGTTGATCTACCATTCCTCCGGACCCGACGTAAACAACTTAGGGTTGGTCTTTGAATCAATCGATTTAATCACCAAAACAACCACTGAAATCACCCTGTCGGGAGACTCTTATCAAGAATTTTTCGGTATGGTTTACGACGTCAGCCAGGATCTTTTCCTTGCCACTGATATAAATAAAGAACTTTTTAGTATTACCACCAGCGGGCTGGTTACATCGCTAGGCACTATTGATATCCATCTACGTGGCCTGGCATTCTGGGATGACGGTACAGCAGTCCCCGCGCCACCGGCATTAGGCTTATTTGGTTTAGGGCTAATACTGTTATCTATGCAGACAAGGAAAGCGGACAAGAAAAAGACCCGTTAGATGCATAGCAACTAATAGCCGCACTCGCTGCAACCAACGTTTACAATATTATCCATTATCGATATTAGTAGCCGACACCAGTAACCGTCAGGCGCAAAAACTTGTCGATAAAGCACTTGATTAAATTGTTGATAAAAGTGGTTGTAGTGAGTATCACCATAAAAACACACATCACAAGCAGCGAATATCGTCTAGCTGGCTATCTGTAAACGCCAACTTGAACAGCCCCATCCAGCAATTCACTGACTAACAATGGTTTGTTTAAATCACCCCGAAAACCCCGTGTTTCACCACGATCTAATACCAACTCATTTAAAAAAACAATTTAAAACAACGGCCTTAAGTCTACACCCATTTCCTGTAAATATTATTGACGTCCCGTTCGCCCGAATTTAACTCCACAATAACTAACATGCCACTCCCTGTGGGTTGCGTCGCCCTGGCGCGCGTTTTACTATTCAACCGCTGCCAGTAAACTATGCTCTACGAGCGCGGCGCATCGGCAACTTGTAATTACTGATGCTGATAAATTTTATTGGCAACTCATTGTTAGATGGAGATAACAAAATGCCACGCTGGATCTTGCCTGTAAACCTGATGCTGGTTGTTGGTATATTACTGTTTAACTTCCAACTGACAGCAGCCGCTGCAATCTCAACAACGGCCTCAACAGCCCCATCAAAAGCCTCACCCACAAACAGCGCCATTGATGCCTGGCGGCCCTGGATCGAAGAAAAACACCCAGATCTACATTGCCCCTGGACAATGACCAAACGAGTGGCCCATGCCTGTAATTGGCCAGGACAACTCTCGCTTAACCTGCACGCTAAAGGCTTAAGCTTTACATTAAATGTCACGGTATTTGGCAAACGGGGGTTTATTGCTTTACCCGGTGATCAAAAACACTGGCCAATCAATGTCAGTATCGATGGTAAACCGGCACCGGTGCTTGAAAAAAACAACTTGCCAGTAATTTCTCTAACCACCGGAGAATTTATTATTCGAGGCAATTTTCAATGGCAAAGTAAACCCACCGCACTCACCGTGCCGCCCTCCATCGCCCAGGTGCAGGTGACCCAGGCTGGCAAGTTGTTAGACCTTAACCGGCGGGAGAACAAGGTGTTATTTTCACAGGGCCTTATTAAACCTGGCCCGCAAAAACAGGATCGAATAAAAATCGAAGTCTACCGCCTGCTGCGCGATGGGGTGCCGCAAACACTCGAAACACGGGTAAAATTGTCGGTCGCTGGCAAACCAGGGGAAATCAAAATTGGCAGGCTGGCATTGGCAGATAGCACTACCATCCAGTTAACCAGCCCTTTGCCAGCAAGAATAGAGACCGACGGCGATTTACGTATCCAGGTGGTTGCCGGTGAGCATTCGATACGCCTGCTGTCACGCTTTGACACCGATGTAAGTTCGCTTAACATTGAAACCCGTGCGGACCCCTGGCCTAAATTTGAAACCTTAAGCTTTAAGGCCGAGACAGATATCCGTCAGCTGCGGATTACGGGCGCGCAAGGTATCGATACCTCGCAAATATCACTACCACCGGAATGGCGCAACCTGCCCACCTATCAAATGAATAATGACTCCCGCCTACAGCTGACAACAGAATACCGTGGCGATCAAACCCCACCTGCCAATCAGTTACAGGTGCAGCGTAACCTGTGGCTGGATTTTGATGGCACCGGCATCACCTCACAAGATTTGATTAACGGCCAGATGTATCGCGACTGGCGTCTGGACGCCCAACCTGACACTCAAGTCGGTAGTGCCACGGTAGCCAATGAACCCGTATTAATAACCACCGACAAGGGTAATCAGGGGATCGAAATAAGAAGCCCCGAGATTAACCTTAAGGCCGTTACAAGGATTTTAAACCCTGAATATTTTTCAGCAATCGGCTGGCAAAGCCGTGCCGACACCTGGCGCGCGACATTACACCTGCCGCCTGGCTGGCGGGTATTGCATGCCCAGGGCGTTGACAGCATTCGCGGCAGCTGGATAAGCCAATGGGACCTATGGGATATTTTTCTGCTGCTAATTATTGTTGCTGCCAGCTATCGATTGCTCGGTCTCAGCGGCGGTTTAGTCGCTGCAGCGACTCTGATCATTACCTACCATGAGCCGAATGCACCGATCGTCATCTATCCTGTGTTATTATTGCTGATCGCCTTATTACCCATACTTACAGGCCGATTGCGAATATTAGCCAGCATTGTTGGTGGCCTGAGCATTGCAATGCTGGTGGTATCGCTGGTTTTGTTTTCAGTTGCAGCTTTTCGGTTAGCCATTTACCCGAGCCTGGAAAAGGTCCGCGTCGGACAATATCAGTTACAAAATACTGAACGCCGCGAAATGGCTACGGCTAGTAGACTACAGGAGACGATGGATAAATCCATCAACAGCCCCAGTGCTATTAGTGACAACAATGTTAGTGGCATGAATGTCAGTGACAATAATTACAGCATCAGGTCAGCCGTGATGAAACGCAGAAGGTCTGACCGGCAACAGACAGATCTGTACCAACTCGACCAGGATGATCGATTACAAACCGGGCCCGGCCTGCCTACCTGGCTATGGCAGGCCGTTAATCTACGCTCAAGCGGCCCCTTAGTTGCTGAGCAAAACCTGGCAATCTATTATTCAACGCCAATAGTGACCAGCTTATGGCGCGTTGCGAGTGTTTTGCTACTGGTTTTATATGCCTTAATGGTTATTTTACCGGTCGCTCGCCAACTAAAAACACAAGATAAAAATAAACCCCTGGTTGCTAACCCAACCGCGCCAGTTTTACTTATCCTGGGTATTATTTCAGCCACCTTATTGCCCAGCGCCGATTTATCTGCTGCGCCTTACCCACCAGCATACCTACTCCAGCAACTGGAACAAAAACTGCTCAAGCCACCCCCTTGCTTGCCCGCCTGCGCGTCCATTAGCCAGGGTTCTCTCACGGCCAGCAAAAATACCCTGACACTGGAATTTGCTATTTATGCCGCGGTTGATGTCTCGCTACCACTGCCTTCAAGTGAGACTGGCTGGCAGGCAACCACCATCAGCATGGATGGCAACCAACGTAACGCGACCCAACGACAACAGGGCATCATTAATATGATGTTGCCCAGCGGACATCATCATATAACCCTCTCTGGCCCGCTTACCGGAGAACAGATAACGATTAATGTCCCCGTCCCAATACACAACTTTAGTGCCCATTCGAACCACTGGACCATTGAAGGTGTAATAGCGGGCAGAATAATCAATAACACTCTGGTACTACGCTCCCAGGCAAAAAATACGCAGCAAAATAGCCTGCGGCCTAATCCTGTATCGCCGCTGGTATCGGTTAATCGAGAATTTATCTTTGGTAAACAATGGCAAATTATCACCCGAGTAGAAAGAATCGCGCCCACCAAAGGGCCCATTGCAGTTAAGGTGCCGCTTTATAGTTTCGAGAAAGTCCTCACAGATAAAATTAATATTCAGGACGGTATGGCGCATTTACAGTTTAATCACAACCAGCAATATGTCAGTTGGGTGTCGTCGCTAGAGCCAACCGAAAACCTGATGCTAGTAGCGCAGCAATCAAAACACTTTATTGAAACCTGGCGCATTACCCCGTCGTCACTGTGGCGGCTTTCATACCAGGGCATACCATCAGTCAAAGAATCTGGAACTTTTAGCACCTTGCAACCTTTATGGCGTCCCTGGCCAGGCGAAACCCTGGATATAGACATCAGTCGCCCCGAGGGCGTCAAGGGTGCCATTCATACGGTCGAAAAAGCCACTTTAAAATATAATGCTGGGCAGGATATTCAACGCTCTGAACTCACCCTGAATATACAATCAAGCCTCGGCGAAGTGTATGAGATTATTCTTCCTGGCGACGCCGAGCTTCTATCCGTAACACTTGAGGGTAAACAGCTGAACCTGCCCACTGCAAATATCGTTAAGGTGCCCCTGCAACCAGGGCCGCAAACTTTATACCTGGCTTTTCAACAACATCAATCAACTGGTTGGCAGAGCAAAACGCCGGAAATCCTATTACCGCAGGGAGCGGCCAATATTAACATTGAATACGCCCTGCACCGTGATCGTTGGCCCCTTTTCGCATCCGGCCCTGCGATTGGCCCAGCGCTACTTTATTGGGGTATGTTAACGGTAATAATTTTTGCCGCGATTATATTATCAATGCTGGCGCAAAAGCTTGCGCTTGAGATTCCGGTCACACTAACCGGCTGGTTACTGTTGGGGATCGGCCTGTCAACGGTTAATAGTTACGGCATTCTGGTGGTTGCCAGCTTTTTCTTTTTACTGGCACTGCGTAAACAAAAGGTAATACCGCAACAATGGTCGCGAAAAAAGTTTAACGGCCTGCAAATGCTAATTATCGCGCTAACCGTTTTGACCATTATCATATTTATCAGCGCTATCCCGTTGGGTTTACTTTCTAACCCAGACATGAAAGTCGTCGGCAATGGCAGCACCTCACACCTGTATAAATACTATCAGGACCGTGCGCCAGCCGACAATTTCCCCATCGTCAGCCTAACCACAGTTTCACTACTCAGTTATCGCCTGGTTATGTTGTTATGGTCGTTATGGTTGGCAACGCGAATTATCCATTGGGCTAGCTGGTGGTGGCAATGTTATAGCCACCAGGGTAGCTGGAGAAAAAAAGAATAATCTGCAAATAAACAGATGATGACAGCATGCGGCCTGATGGCAAACAGTCTTCAACCTTTTATGATCATCCTGGCCGACCCAAAAATTACGCTACTTGAATATCTGGAACTACTATCGTTATACTTCTTGAACGACACCAGCCCATTGCTTCGCGCTGATGTTATAGAGACCTGAGTTGCAGAGCCTTGAGTTACAGAGCTTTTATTATGCACTGAAGCAGCTAAATGAATGATTTAATTATCTCGAGATTGAACCATGACTTTGAAGATAACCCCTCTTGATGCGCCGCTGGGTGCGATAGTAAGCGGGTGGCAGCCCAGCCAGGCACTTTCAACAAAACATTATGCCAGTGTTAAGCAGGCCTTAGCGCAGTATCATTTATTGGTATTTAGAGGCCATCAACAACCTACAGACCAACAACTGGTCCAGTTTGCCAGTAAATTTGGCAACCTCATTAAAGGTTCCAAGTGGTTTGGCGATGTGGATCAAATACCAGAGATTTTGCGGGTAAATAACTTATTGGACGATGCCGGTGTGCCAGAGGGAACCGGTGCGTCAACCTCACTGGAATGGCATGCAGACTATTCCTATGTGCCCACTGTAGGTAAAGAAAGCTTTCTCGAAGCCGTTAAAATACCCGCAGTCAATCCACCACAAACCTGTTTTTGCAGCCAGTATAGTGCCTTCGAGCGCCTGCCTGAAGCCACTAAAAAATTACTCCGCCCGCTTCGGGCCTACCATAGTATCACCAACTATCCAGCAGCCTCGGCAATGAATGCGATGAATCAAAGCGCTGCAGAAGCTGATGAAATTCGCGCTGGGTTTAAGGCCAAACAAAAGCGCAATCAACAACAGGGGATCAAACGCACCGACATTCCAGTCGCTGAACATCCAGTTGTGATTCGGCATCCAGATACAGGTAGAGAGATCCTGTATGTCAGCAAAGGGATTACGCGGCAGATCCTTGGCCTGCCGGAAGAGGAAAGTAGTGACCTGCTAAAGGAATTAGCCGCTATATCAACCGCCCCAGACTATGTCTATGCCCATGACTGGCAACAGGGCGATATGGTTGTTTTCGATACCCTCGGTACGTTACACCGCCGCGATGCCTGGGACCCTTCTGCGGCAAGGGTCATGCGCCAGCTTAGTTCGTTATGGACCCCTGAGGCAGCAGCCTCCTAAAAGACGTTCATTAGCAGCGCGCCTGACCAGAAAATTCTAAAAACAGCAGCCATGCCTGTGCTGCTGTGATTCCTCAAAAAACATGATACCGCGATAAAGATACCGCGATAAAGTTTCATATTTGTGATTTTACCCACAACGGCTAAACTGCTTAGAAACGTGCTAGCTGCAAAGCCAAAAAGACAGTCTAACTTGCAGGCCATCAACAGGATACTGAACAGCTTTAACAACCCCTTATTGTTTGGCCGGGCAAAGTTTATCTGGGCATACCTATGCAGAGCACCTGCTGTCAATGGAGTCCAAAATGAATGAGACCACTAATAACTCAGGCGAGCCACCTGTTTGGGACCAGTCAGGGCTGGAAAAGCGGGTTCGTGGAAAAACTGACCGCATGGTAAAACTAATCAAGCTATATCTTGCTGATATGCCTGCCCGAATGGATGAACTTTCCACCCAGATTGACCAGGAGAGAATGCAAGAAGTACGCGACGTGGCCCATACCATAAAAGGCGTATGCGGCAATCTAGGTATGATCAGACTGCAAAATGTAGCTTCTGAACTTGAAGTAGCGGTCCAGGATGCAGACCAGGAAAACATCTCAAAACTGGTGCCTATTATTAAAGCCGAATATAATAAGTCCGCCGACCTGTTACAGGGTTTTATCGATACCCATAGTTAATTTCGTAATCACAACGCTTAAAATACTTATCCGCTGCAGCCTAAAGGTGGTCCAGAATTTGATCTCCGCTAAAAACCGAACCGTGCCCTGGGTATACTGTCCTGGGGTGTAATTTCCTGAGTTTTTCTAATGTCTGGCGCTGCGCCGCAAGATTATCAAATATCGATGGCTGTACCAGTTGCCCTTTCTGGCCGCTACCAAGCAGCGTATCTCCGGTGATTAAACTTCTGCTTGGATGGTGAAAAAAACAGATACTATCCCAGCTATGCCCAGGTGTATGAATCACCTCCCAGCCCGCAAAACCAGTAATATCCTGACCATCAACCAACCTGAATTTTGGTGAAGAAAAACGCCCCGCTGCAGATTCTCCAAGCAAATGATTATGTATATAAGGATAACGCTTATTTCTTTCTCGGTTCAGGTACATTTTACGCGAACGCGCTCGAAATGCTTCGCCAATGGAAGTGGCTACTTTAACAACAGGGCCAAAGGGGTTTTGATACAGTTTAAGCCCTGGTCGCTTGGAGGCATGTGGAATTGCCGACGAAGCCTGACAGGACCGCGCTAAAGAAAGTACACCACCAATATGATCAGGGTCATCATGGGTGCAGCTGACCAGAGCAATTTTTTTAACATCCAGGTTCAGGTTGTTTTTAATATATTTGAGTATAAAACCATCACAACGTATCGCCACATCAACCACAAACATCGATTGATCCTGGTCGATCAGATAGGTATTGGAGTAACGGGTTTTAATCTGGTGAATCTGCATCTTTATCTAAAAACCTGGAGCGCGCCCTTGGCAGTGAGATCCAACAGGATCTATTAAGTTCTTTAGCATTTTAGCAGACAGGACTATAACCAGGGCTTTGAGTGAATTCGGTACTTAATGGGCAGCTAAACCTAAAGGCATTGTAGATGCCGCATGTTTATCGCAGGACCTTAGTTCGCATGCATGCATGACGCGTAGAGCCTATTGATTAGAACAGTCTTAATGAGCGTGGTTTTTTAGCGCAAGGCTTTTTGATACAGATATTCCAAATAGTGGCTTTCTAAATAGTGACATTCATAACATCGGTAACGACTGAAAACAGAAATACACACTGCAAATAAAGCCTGCCTGGCCACCGGCTTTATTGACCAGGCCACCTACTATAGTAGCGCCGAGTCGCAAAAACTTGATCACTCTTGCCGCTATTAAGATGAGTTCCAGCCAGCGTGGCTATTTAACAGGTTCAGTTTTTGGCTGAGCCGCAGGGGCTTCTTTTTTGCTGCCAAGGTTTATATGCTTGGATGCTGCCATACCCGCCTGGCCGCTGAGACCCGTGGGTATTTGCTCAATGACACCACCGGACGCTAAAAATGCAGCCGTCATTACCTCTATTGAAGGTTCTTTCGAATCTACGCCGTCTTTCGCTGCTTTCTTCTTGGGTCTGGCCATTTAATTACTACACTAAAAAAAAGAGCGTGAGTATATACTAATCTATAATCAAATGCAGATTTCATCTGACAGCATCAATAATCGGGCTCAGCAGCCTAAGCCAGTTGCGGCTGATGCAGCTAAATAGCTAACTCTGATCCACTCGACCCCGCAAAGCTTTAACTTTGCCCCGCCGCGTCTTTCCGTCCACCCGTCGGTTTTTAGCGCTTCGGGTCGGTTTGGTTGGCCGACGTATTTTCTGAATATAGGTAATACTCTGGATAATTTCCTGCAGGCGCAATCTCGCATCTTCGCGGTTTTTTTCCTGGGTGCGATACTTTTGCGCTTTTAGGACAATAACGCCGCCTTTATTTATGCGGCGATCATTACAGCCAAGCAGGCGCTGCTTATAAAAAAAAGGCAATGATGAGGCGTGAATATCAAACCGCAAATGAATCGCCGATGAAACTTTATTCACGTTCTGTCCCCCAGCGCCCTGGGCTCGAATTGCGGTTAATTCAATTTCTTCATCACGGATAGTTAAATTATTCGATATCTTAAGCACATACAGCTCCTACTGGCTTACGCATATTAACATCAAAAGCAAAACATCCAATCTAAGCAAGTTTAGTCTAAGGCCTCATTTTATACTGACTCATCAAGTTTTTAAGAAAACTCTGACTTGCAATTAGATTCCTAATCGCTATTATCGGCCACTGGTATCTCAACAACGTATCAATTACAAAAAACAACATGCTTAATTTCTTGCCTACTTTTCATTCAGCTCATTCAGCCACTTGCGCAACGCAGGGTTTATACCTGGCTGCGCCATCTGTAAGAAATAAACCTGTAGTACAACTTACGCTCGCCTCCGTAAATGTCAAAAAATTCAACGTCAGCGCTGTCAATATCTCAAACGTCAATGTCTCAAACGTCAATGTCTCGAACGTCAATGTCTCGAACGTCAATGTCCTGAACGTCAAAGCACTAGACGTCAAAGCACTAGACGTGATTGTGCCAATTCTGGCCAACAGCGGAGCACTTATTGATTAGCAAATAGCCAAACAATAATACCAAAGCCTCCGCATCGAAAGATCCGGGGGCTTTTTTTTGTCCTAATTTCAGCCGCTTAATCAGCACCTTAGACACAAATCACGCAATTATAATTAATGGAATAACCTATGAACGGCGCAGCCTGTTTAATCGAGATCCTCAACCGACTGGGTACAAGTCATATTTTCGGCTACCCTGGCGGTGCAATAATGCCAGTCTATGACGCCCTTGCCTGCCTGGTCAAAGATCACAAGATGCACCATATTCTATGCCGTCATGAGCAGGCCTGTGCATTTTCTGCCCAGGGCTATGCCCGTGCCATGGGCCAGGTGGGTGTCTGTATGGCCACATCTGGACCAGGCGCAACCAATTTGGTCACCGGTATTGCAGATGCACATCTTGATTCAATTCCATTATTAATTATCACTGGACAGATAGAAACCGGCCTAATTGGTACTGATGCTTTTCAGGCAGTGGATATGCTGGGAATTACTCACGGTATCGTCAAACACGGCTTTCAGGTCACTGACATAAACCACCTTGTTGAAACAGTCATTGAAGCCTACCGGCTCTGTACTTCAGGGAGACCAGGACCGGTATTAATCGACTTACCCAAAGATATTCAAAAAGCCAGCATCGATAACTTTGAGCTTGCATGGCAAGCTTGTAGCGAAGATAACCCAATATCACAGTTTACCCCCACAACAGCGCAACTAGCGCAGGCCGTAGAACTTTTAGAACAGGCCAGGTCCCCTGTATTGATGGCAGGTGGTGGCATTAAAATCGCCAATGCCGAGTCACACTGTGTTGAATTTTTGCATACCAATAACTTGCCCACAGTAACTACGTTAAATTGCATGGGGCTGTTACCGATGCATCATCCACTGAACCTTGGCATGTTAGGTATGCACGGTACCGCCAAAGCCAATGATGCAGTCCAGGCGGCTGACCTCATAATCTGTATCGGCGCTCGGTTTGACGACAGAGCAACTGGACGCGTCGAACAATTTGCGCCAAAAGCAGAAATAATCCACGTTGATATTGACGCTGCCGAATTAAATAAAAATGTCCAGTCCACGCTGGGCATTATTGCCGAGGCCGATATTTTCCTTGCGGCTATCAACCAGTGGCAGAAAAAATGCGTAAAGCAGTACAGCAACCTGGTTAAGCAATGCGCAAACAAACAACCTGTAGCAAATGACACCTTGTCAAACCCTCCCGCTTCGAACATAAATAAAGACCAGGGGCCAATTTATGCGGCCGATTTCCTCCGCCAGCTAAATCAACACACCGATGAAAATAGTCTTATCAGCGTCGATGTTGGTCAACATCAAATGTGGGTAGCACAGCATTTTGATTTCAGCTCAACTAAGCAGTTTCTGAGTAGTAGCGGCCTCGGCAGCATGGGTTTTGGTTTACCCGCAGCCATTGGTGCTCAGTTTGCACAACCAGAAAAAACACTTATCAACATTACTGGCGACGGCTCATTCATGATGAATGTTCAGGAATTAGCGACCATAAAACGCTACCAGTTACCGATTAAAATCATTCTTTTTAATAACCAGCATCTTGGCCTGGTACGCCAGCAGCAAGAGCTATTTTATGCCGAAAACTATTCGGAAGTGGAACTATTCGATAATCCTGATTTTACCGCACTGGTCCGTGTATTTGGTTTTCAGTCAGAAACTATAAACACACCAGCCGAATCAAACCCTGCTATTTCAAGATTATTTCAACAGCCTGGGCCGGCTTTTTTAGAGGTAAAAATCCCCGCCTTAGAAAATGTCTGGCCCATGGTGCCGCCTGGCGCACCAAATAGCACTCGATTAACAGCAACCAAAAGGCAATACGATGTTTCATGAATTCGAATTTAATACCCCAATACAACCCGATATGGCAGAGCGAATATTAAGAATTATGCGAGTTCGCGGTTTCGAGGTTGCTAATTTGCAAGTTATTCGACGATCGAACTGTCTGGAATTTAGGCTTCAGGGTGAAACCCAAAGACCCATTACCCAACTCTACGGGCAACTTGAGAAGGTCTATAAGCTAAAGTTAAAGAGCGCAACCGAGCATAAAAAGTCGCAACTTCAATGCCATAGCTGAGATAATCACCTGAGAGAGAATAGCACCTGCCACTCAACGGCAATACTTTAATATCTTTCTCTCTACACTCTCCGGGGAACCAAGAATGCTATAAAAACTCTTTAGATATTGCCTGGAGACAGTTTTTGAAAATTGACTGAGTTCAGCAGACTGGCTATACAGGGATTCGATGGCTTGCCTGCGCTCTATGAAAAAACTGACCTGTTGTCGAACCAGATCGTTATGCTCACAAAAGCCACGGTAACGTCGGCTACGCACATTGTTTATTTTAGCGGCTTTATTTGGCACCGCATAGGGTGCATTAACCAAACCGGTAAAATCAAAATCGTAAGGAATAGAGGTTGCCAACAGGTCGTCCTCAGCCTGATACAGTTTAACATTGTGGCAACATTTACCTTCTTTGCTGCGCAATGTTGAAAAGTCCGTATTACCCACCAGGTATTGAAAAAGATTGAGGCGCGCAGTTTGCATCGGCACCAGTTCTGATATCCAGATATCCTTATCGGGGTATCTTTTTTTCTTCAATCGCTTACCGAGGCGTTTATTATCTTCAATGAAAAACCCTGCTAACACCCGTGCATCTTTGTTAATGGCGCTATCATTAAAGCCGATTTCGAGTAATTTAACGCGGAAACTGGCATCACTCAACAGATTAAAAGTACGATAGATCAAGTATTCGAGCACCACATATTGATTATATTTGGGCCAATTTTTACACGCCAATACCATTTTCAGCCGTTTCTGGTGCTCGAATACGGTGCCTTTTACCTGTTGAGGATTAAATAATAATCGTAGTGGTGGATTCTCACAGTTACTTCGATCGAGTCTGAAATTGCCGCGTACGCGTATACCAACATCAAGCGAGATAGTATTTCCCACCTGATCAACGTATGTCAGCGTCCCTGGGTGGGTTGCCTTTTTATCCCGCTGCTCGGACAAGGTTTTAAAAGGCCCAGTTAGACTAATGGATAATTTATCGGTGTTGCTGAATAAAATATCATCCGTACTAACCCAGCCGACGCTAACATTCTCCAGCCTAAGATTATCCGTCCTACCTTCATTTATCTGGGCCTCATTCATCTTGGCAAACACCGGCGACACCATTTGCACAGTAAATAAAATGGTTAGAACAAGAAGCACAACAGCGGGCGGCACAAAGGTATTAACGGATAAAACCAGCTTCATTTGCTAGGTAATTCCAGCGCAGAAATTACCACTTTGTTTCTTCGTGAACCCAGGCCTGAATGGCTCAAGGTATCCATAAAATATTCCTGGCTACTAAACGGCTGACTGGAAGTTATTTTTTTATAATCACCATCAGGCAATAGCAACCAGCTTTGTCGAGTATCCTTTATATTAGCAACCATTACCTGTTCAAGTATCTGCTTATGTACTGTTGGGTCCTCTATCGGCAACATAATCTCGACTCGGTCATCAAAATTTCGCTCCATCCAGTCCGCTGAGCCAATAAAAACCTTTGCCTTTGGTGAGGGCATTGCAACACCCGCACCAAAACAATAGATGCGTGAATGCTCAAGGAACCTGCCGACTATACTTTTCACCCGAATATTATCGGATAAACCAGGTACACCAGGTCGCAAGCGACATTGGCGGCGCACGATAAGCTCGATTTTCACCCCAGCGGTTGATGCTTCGTACAGCAAATCAATAACCGCCGGATCAGTGATAGAATTTAGTTTGATCCACATGGAGGCCGGTTCACCTGATTTTGCCAGGCTGATTTCTTTTTCGATCAAACTGATGACCTGCTGCCGCAGACCACTCGGCGCAATAACAAGTTTCTTTACACCATGAGGGTTTACACCACTACTTAGATAATTGAACAACGCTATATTGTCTCGTCCAATGACAGGCGCACAAGTAAAAAAGGATAAGTCGGTATATAACCTGGCATTGCCTGGATGATAGTTACCGGTGCTAAAATGACTATAAATTGTTGTCGATGTCCCTTCCCGACGGACTACGCTGGTTGCCTTGCAATGGACTTTAAGCCCAGCTATACCATAAATAACCTGCGCCCCTAATGCCTCCAGCCGGCGTGACAAATGGATATTTGATCGTTCATTATCTCGCGCTGAGAGTTCAACCACCACAGTAACGGATTTCCCCGCTTCGGCAGCCCGCTCTAACGCTTCAACTATGGGTGAGTCATCGCTGGTTCTGTATAGGGTTTGTTTAATGGATAAAACGTTGTCGTCCGCTGCCGCCTGGTCTAAAAAATGCAGCAATACATTAAAGGATTCAAAAGGCCAGTGAACTAATAAATCCTTCTCTTTGATGGCATTAAAGCAATTATTTGAAAAATCGGTTAGACGGTTTGGAACTCGCGGCAAATAAGGTGAAAAAGATAAAGCAGGAAATCTATCGCATATAATATCGGCAATGATTTGCGTGGTATCAGCCAGGCCTAACAACCCAGATACGGCGATGTATTTAGACTCAACAATGCTATTATTTGCTTCACTATAGGCCAACATTTCATCGTCGCTTAACATTTTCAGTTGTTGGGCGATGAAAATACGCAAATTTTCCGGCATGCCGCTATTAACCTTAAGACGAATGCCATTGGCCCGAGAGCGGCGCTTTAAGCCGCTTTCGATCATACCCATGAGGTCATCGGTGCGCTCGTCCAACGCCAACTGGTTATCACGAAGGATTTGAAACAAACCTGAACCGAGTATTGCATGGCCAGGAAATAAAAAATCCCAGCTCAGGTAAATCATAGTTTCAAGACTTGCAAACCGAACCTTATTGCCCGGCAGCCTGATAAACCGGGGCACCGAACTGGGCAACTGAATAAGAATTTTTGACGCATCAACGGTATTTTTGCGCTGGATTTCTATCACAATACAAATCCCACCGGAGGCGATAAATGGGAACGGATGCTCCAAATCAATAGTGAATAACGACAATACCGGATATACATGCTGTAAAAAGTGCGCATCTAAAAACTCGGTCTCGGCATCTGTCAATCGATAATGCCCCACCAGATCTATGCCGTTACGCTCCAGTTCATGCCTGATGTTAAGCCATGAAGCATCCTGTAGCGTCATAAGTTCATTGGCACTGCAATCAACTCGGTCCAGTTCTTCTATCGGCATCAGGCCATCTACTGTGGGCGTGCTGACCTGGCTGGCAATTTTATGCCGCATTTTTGCTACTCGCACGGTATAAAACTGGTCCAGAACTTCCGCTGAAATGGATAAAAATCTCAGCCGTTCCAATATTGGATGCACCAGGTTATTTGACTCTTCTAGCACACGACTAATAAAATTAAGATCAGACAGTTCTCGGTTTAGGAAACGTCCGGCACGGCACTCTGTCTGTTCTGGTAATGTATCTCTCGCTTGTTTATTAATCGAAAAAGGTTCTGGCAAAGTGCTTCCTAAAAAATTTTTTTAATGCCTACCCATCTACGTTAGTGCAAGGGAACAGGTTTGTCAGATTCAATCCAGTAAAAATGTACTATCTTGTAGTTGTCAGGTAACTATTGGCTAAAACGTTTTAGGACACACTATTTAATAGCATTTAACGCCATTAATCTGCTTCAGGTTTTGCTTTATCGATCAGGTTGGTATTATTTTCAATAACAGGTTTTTTGAATAGCATCCTTTACAAATAGCCCTTGATAAAAAGCGGTATTTTTTAATAGCAACAGAATGGGACCTCAGCATCAGGTATTTTAGTTATTTGCTTTTTATGGTACTTTTTTTGTCGGTGGATGCCCCGGCGCAGGAGGTATGGGAAAATGTCCCGAGAATCGTCGCCATCGGCGATGTACATGGAGATTACGAACAATACCTGCAAATACTTAAAGACAACCAGCTCATTGATGCAAAATTAAACTGGCAAGGTGGCGGCACCCATCTAGTGCAATTGGGTGATATTCCTGATCGAGGGCCCGATTCGCAAAAAATCATGCGTCATCTCCGTGCCCTTGCCAGGCAGGCAAAAAAAACCGCAGGTTTTGTCCATACGCTGTTAGGTAATCACGAATTGATGAACATCACAGGCGACCTGCGTTTTGTCGACCCTGGCGAATACGAAATTTTCATTAACGCAGATTCAAGGCGTTTAAGAGCCCACTATCTAAATAGAGTACTTTCCCACCGAATTAAGCTTGATCCATCGTTAAAAGCACTCAAAAAACAGCAATATGCTGACCTAAAATCAGAATATCCGTTGGGATATGTAGAGCACCGACTAGCCTGGGCACCAACAGGAAAAATATTCAAATGGATAAAAAAAAATAATGCGGTGATAAAAATTAATCGTATCCTGTTTGCTCACGGTGGCATCTCACCGCATGCAGAAAGACTGCCTTTGCACGAAATTAACCATCGCATTAAAACGGCCCTGCAAAACCCTCAAATAAACCCACAACAAAAGCTCGAACCCTTACTATCAGAAAATGGCCCGCTCTGGTATCGAGGCCTCTACCAGAATGGTAGCGAAGAAGAGCTTGCACCATTAATAAAAATGTTAGCCTACTATGATGCCGATGCGATCGTTATCGCCCATACACCAACCCCAGGCGCCATCATACCGCGCTTCGATGGCAGAGTAATTTTGGTGGATGTTGGCCTGGCAACCGCTTATGGCAAAGGTCGGGCCAGTCTTTTAATCGACAATAATGACAAATTCAGCGTCCATCGTGGGCATAAGGTCAAATTGCCAGATACAGATGAGCAGCTTCTGCAATACCTGACGATCTGCAGTGAATTCGACCCAGACCCTTCAGCACTGCTGCCAATGATCAATCAACTAACAAAAAACCTGCAGGCAACTCATTAACCAACGACTTTTCAATCCGATAATTCTGTTAAGCCAGCCATATCCTGATAGATACTGATTTGGCCATCCTGTTTATCCCCCTCGTCAGCAAGAATCAGCCCCCCCGCTGGCGTAATAGCAATCCCTTCAGGTTGCCTATGTTGATTAGCAGGCAATACATAATGACGAACCAGCGCGCCCTGGTGGTTGATCACTGTGACCAACCGAGGCCTTGCGGAAACCAGATAAATCAATGATTGCGTCACCCAAATCCCAGAAGGACGAAATTTTTTTAGCTCCAAGTCCTCAAGTGGTATTCGTATTTGATCTTCAATCTGCCTGGTTTCAGGGTTAAAAACATAGACACTGAGCTGATTTTTATCCACATAGAATTTTTTGCACGCAAGGTAGAGCTTCTGTTTAAAAGTAGCCAGGCCTTCGAATTCACATTGCTGCTTTAAACCTGTATCAATGACTTCAGCCTCAACGGTCGCCGAATAAAAATTTAATGCGCCGTCAGCCCGATATAATAATCCGTCACTGGTCAATAAATAGAAGCTATCTTTTAGAATAGCAATGCCTTCAAAATCAGCTTCAACGGCTGGGTCACTGATTTTCAAAACGGGATAAAGTTGCCCATTTTGTGGATCAAATTCATAGATGATTGCCTGCTCATCATTGTGTACAAATAAGCGGCCATCAACACTCATGGCTAACCCTGAAGCTTCATCCAGATGCGCTGGCAAGACCCAACTGACTGGCTTAACGGCAGCCTCACAACCTGCCAGCAAAGTGCTCAACAATGTGCTCAACAATACTATGCAGGTGTGAAAAATGCAGGTATGAAAAAAACCGCCCTGAATAAATCGCCGTTTAAGGTATCTTCTTTTCAGGGTCTGCAGCTCCGGTATTCATCCATGTACGACTAAACCAACGATTAACAGACACATCCGCGCCATAATCAATCAGCCAAAAAATTAGCACAGCATAATTAAAAAACAATGACACAAGCAGGCCGATTTCAAGGGCACTGGTGCCTGCGGCTAAACCAACGCCAATGGCTACAAATATATAGATAGCATCCAGCGTATCATCCAGAGACAACCGAAACCGTACCCCAGCAACGATACCGGCAAGACTAAAAGCCAGCGCCAGTGAATTCTGCACAATCAGGACGATCCCTGCCACCACCACTGGCAAAAGTAATATCGTCAGTACAAATGCCTGGTCTCGGCCTTTACGTCTGCGCGCCCCCATATATACCCAGGCGACGGGTTGCATTAATAAGATAACCCCCAGTAATGAAAAACCAAATCGAATGGTCTCTCCGCCCGCGGGTTGGAGTTTTTCAACGGCCTGCAGGCTCAAAAAGTCATTGATGTCCGCAGACGTATGCACCACACCACCAAAAGGCAAGTAGGTTTGAATTTGAGGCTGGAAGTGCAACAGGGCAAACAGAGCGGCGACAATCACAAGATAATAACTCGTTAGTTTAACGAGGGGTTTTACATATTCCATCAATTGATACTAGCAGACAACAATTAGCTGGTTGGCTATATTTCAACTGTCACAGTTTATATGCCGTTTTATTCCCTATCTAATTCCCTATCTACTTAGATAACTGCCCTGGACAACGCTCGAACCAGGGATTTATGACAGCGAAAAAAGACCATTAATCCACTGCCAAATAGCAATGTTGGCAGCACAAAAACCCATAATTCGGGCCCTTGATGAAACAACCCCGCCGCAGATTTTTCGTAGCTATCTACGGCCCATGCAGCAGCCAGATAACTTGCAAGAAATAACACGCTAGCGGCTAAAATGCCGAGCCAACCATTTGATTCAGAAACCTGTAGAAAAGTTCTGGGTCTTAACTGCCTGCTGTCACTCATTTGATCCATCATTGATCATCCACTATTCGAATCTCCAACCTATTCAACAATAGTGGCGACAAAGCAGGTTTTCTTTCAGTCTGACTGATAATATGCGCCCGCCTGCGACAGGCGAAGGTATCACGTCTAAAATGTAGCTGCTCCAACCCGCATTAATTAGTGAGAGATAGATGGAACATGAAATTGAGAGTAACGGCCTGATTAGTCTCGGCCACCGGTATCTATTAACAGTTGTTAAAATCGTAGATTTTGGTGTATTCGTTGATGCAGGCAACCTGGGGGAAATTCTACTGCCTAAACGGGACATATCTGAGCCGCTTGCTGTGGGCGACCAGGTCGATGTTTTTATCCATCTCGATTCTAAAGATAAACTCATCGCGACAACCCAACAGTCTAAAGCCGAAGTCGGAGAATTCGCTTATCTCAATGCCATTGCCAATACGGACTTTGGCACCTTCCTGGATTGGGGCTTAGATAAAGATTTACTGGTTCCCTTTGGTGAACAACATAAGCCCATGCTGACTGGACACGCCTACCTGGTTTACATCTATGTCGGGAAAAATGATCAACGCATTACGGCGTCCTCCAAGATCGAAAAATTTCTTGATGATGATAAAGAACATGATTTCAGAATTGGCCAGGCAGTAAAATTAATTATCGCCAACACCACTGAACTTGGCTTCAAAGCCATTATCAACCACAGCCACTGGGGACTACTGTATAAAAATGAAGTGCAGCAAAAATTGAGCTTCGGTCAGAGTCAAAGAGGTTTTATAAAATATGTTCGGCCTGATGGGCGTATTGACCTAAGCCTGGACGGCGGTCAACCTCAGCGCGATAAAAATACCACAGCGGTTTTAGACTATCTAAAAAAGGCCAATGGTTTTGCGCCATTGCACGATAAGTCGGCACCCGATGAGATTAAGCGGGCCCTTGGAATGAGTAAAAAGGCCTTTAAGAAAGCGATCGGTGGTTTATATAAACAAAAGATCATTACTATCGAAAGTAATGGTATACGCTTGATCCTAAAGGCCTGAGTTACTATTTTTTCCGTATTTTTTATCGCTATTTTTTATCCCTGCTTTTTGTCCCTATTTCTTATCAATAATGGCATTCAGTGTTTTACTGGGGCGCATAAGACCAACCGCTTTGTCGGCATCGGGGTGATAATAGCCACCTAAATCTACCTTAACGCCCTGAATGTCTATCAATTCCTTGACGATCTGCTTCTCATTTTTAGCCAGATCAGACGCCAGTTCTTTAAAGCTGTTGCTTAGTTCAGCATCGTCTTTTTGCTTCACTAATGCTTCGGCCCAATACAGCGCCAAATAATAGTGGCTGCCGCGATTATCAAGCTCGCCGGTTTTTCTTGACGGCGACTTATTTAACTCCAGCAATTTGGCCGTTGCCTGATCCAATGTATCACCCAGTATCTTCGCTTTGCCGTTATTAGTTTTGGCGGCAACATCTTCAAGTGAAACCGCAAGGGCGAGAAATTCCCCCAGAGAATCCCAGCGCAAATGGTTTTCTTCAACGAACTGCTGCACATGCTTGGGTGCCGAACCACCAGCGCCTGTCTCAAATAATCCACCACCGGCCATCAAAGGCACAATGGATAACATCTTGGCGCTAGTGCCTAATTCCATGATGGGAAACAAATCAGTCAGATAGTCCCGCAGCACGTTACCAGTTGCAGAAATAGTATCTTCACCATGCCTCAGTCTTTCAAGGCTATGTCGGATTGCCAGATCAAGTGACATAATTTTTATATCAATGCCGACGGTATCGTGATCCTTAAGATAACGCTTTACCTTTTTGATCATCAATGCATCATGGGAACGATGTGGATCCAACCAGAATACGACAGGTATATTGGAAGCCCGCGAACGATTCACAGCAAGTTTTACCCAGTCCTGTATCGGCGCATCTTTAACCTGACACATACGCCAGATATCACCCTTTTCTACATTGTCATGTTGAATCAGAACCTCACCACTATCGTCGACGATACGCATACTACCATTACCCGGCACCGTAAATGTTTTATCGTGTGATCCGTATTCCTGGGCCTTCTGCGCCATCAGCCCAACGTTTTGTACCGTACCCATAGTGGTAGGGTCAAAAGCGTCATGATGTTTACAAAAATTAATGACTTCCTGAAATATTGTTGCATAACAGCTATCAGGGATTATAGCTTTGGTATCTTTTAACTTACCGTCAGTGCCCCACATCTGGCCGCCGAGACGAATCATTGCTGGCATAGAGGCATCTACTATGACATCACTCGGTACATGTAAATTCGTAATGCCTCGGTCAGAATCTACCATGGCCGTTTCAGGTCGGTTTTCATAGCAGGCGCGCAGATCTGATTCAATTTCATTGCGCAGCGAAAAGGTCAGACCTTGAATTTTCTCATAAACACTGGCAAGACCTGTATCAGCATTAACACCCAACTTTTTGAAAGTGTCTGCATGTTTATCAAATGCCTCTTTAAAGTAAACCGTTACCGCATGGCCAAATACGATGGGATCAGACACTTTCATCATGGTTGCTTTCAAGTGCAACGAAAAGAGTAAACCGGCGTTTTTGGCACCCTCCATTTCTTCCTCATAAAATTGCCGCAACGCCTTAACACTCATAAAGGTGCCGTCAATAATCTCGCCATCCATTACCGGCACGTCCTCTCTGAGCACAGTAACCTTGCCATTCTTCTCAATTAATTCAATTCTAACGGTACCGCTTTTCTCAATAACTACTGACTGCTCACTATGGTAAAAATCACCAGAACGCATATGTGCAACGTGGGTTCTGGAAGCCTGACTCCATTTACCCATGGAGTGCGGATGATTTCGGGCGAACTTTTTAACCGCCGCAGGTGCGCGGCGATCCGAATTACCTTCTCTTAATACGGGATTAACTGAACTACCCAGCGCGCCAGAATAAGCAGCACGAATGGCCTTTTCAGCATCTGTTTTTGGTTCTTCAGGAAAATCAGGCAAATCATAACCCTGACTTTGCAATTCATTAACAGCACCAATCAATTGTGGAATGGAAGCGCTAATGTTGGGCAATTTGATGATATTAGTGCCCTCGTCTGCTGTCAGATCACCCAGTTTTTTTAGTGCGTCTGGCATTTTTTGCGCATCAGTCAACTTATCCGGAAAGGCAGCCAATATTCTCGCAGCCAAAGAAATATCACTAAGCTCGACTTCGATTTCAGCTGCATCAGTGAATTTCTCGATAATAGGTAAAAATGAATAGGTCGCCAGGGCTGGCGCTTCATCAGTATGGGTATAGATTATTTTAGATTTCTGATCCGTCATGTGTATCCTAAATTTTGAATTGGTCGATAACCAAATTTCTATTGCGAGGTGGTTTGTGACCTTTCGCAGGCGTTAGTGCCGTTTTTTCCTGGCCGCAGTATACTAAAAATGTGGTCTAAGTATAGATAGGCAATACCAGTCGGCCTTCTCGCTAACTTCTGGTAGCTCGATATTTGCGCGAAAAACCAGCTTAGTTAAGGCTGTTGCACCATTACAAAGCGCAACCACTTGCAGCGCAGACTTTCCCAGCCAAATTTTCTAATTGATTTTCTAACAGGTGTAAGAAAAATCCGTCAGGTGTACTATTAAAATCGACTTTTGACACACTCTATTTTTTATACACTCTATTTATAAGGAAAATGCATGTCTAACACAAAAGTAGTACTGGATTTTATAGATGACTGGAATCGAATGGCGTGGGATGACGTAATGGCGGCCCTTACTGAAGATGTTGTCTACCACAATATTCCAATGCAAGAATTAAAAGGCAAAGAAGCTGCTGCCGGTTTTATTCTTGGTATGAAACCCAAATCTGTCGCCTGGGAAGTACTCAATATTGCTGAAAATGGCAACAAAGTACTGACCGAAAGAGTTGATCGGTTTGTACTGGAAGGCGATAAAAGTGTGGCTTTACCGGTGATGGGCATATTTGAAATTAAAAATAACAAAATTTGCACCTGGCGCGACTATTTTGATCTTAATACCTTTGTCAGCCAAATGGCCTAGCAAGTCGGTATAAGGCCGCGCGTCCAACCTTATACCTAACTTTATTAGCCACAACAGCATAGACAATAGCATAGACAACAGCATAGATTATGCTGGCAGGGCAAAAAGAAACTTGTAAACATGCTTACGATCATCATCTATACCATTTCTTCTATTGCGATGCCCAAAGTACTCCTCTATCCTAGCTGCAAAGAATATTTACCGGTACCTAGCCCCTGCCAAGCTAACAACTAAAATTGTTAATAAAAGGAAATATGCGCCATGAGTGAAGCCAAATTTGACCTTGATTTTGACCCCGTTGAACTTAAAAAGAAGTATCTTTCAGAACGCGATAAGCGAATACGTAAAGATGGCAATAGCCAATATCAGGAAGTAAAGGGTGAATATGCGCACTTTATAGAAGATCCTTATATTGACGAAGAAATCGTCCGTGAGCCCTACACCGATGAAATTGACGTGGCCATCATTGGCGGCGGTTTTGGTGGTCTGCTCGCGGGCGCTATGTTGCGTAAAGCAGGTATAGATAATATCCGCATGATAGAAAAAGGCGGCGATTTCGGTGGCACCTGGTACTGGAACCGCTATCCTGGCGCAGCTTGTGATATCGAATCTTATATCTATCTACCGCTGCTAGAAGAACTCGGCTATATGCCCGCGCGCAAATTTGCTGACGCGCCAGAAATCCTCCAGCATAGTAAATCTATCGCCAAGCATTTTGGTCTCTATGAAAATGCCTGCTTGCAAACAGAAGTTACCTCCCTGCGTTGGGATGAAGACAGCTCCTATTGGCTTATTGAAACTAACCGTGGCGACAAGATGAAAGCCCGTTTTGTATCTATGGCCAACGGCCCATTACACCGCCCTAAATTACCTGGCATCCCAGGCATTGATAAATTTAAGGGCCATACCTTTCACACCAGTCGCTGGGATTATGGTTACACCGGTGGTGATGCCAAGGGTAATTTAACCGGCCTGAGTGACAAGCGTGTTGGTATTATTGGTACCGGCGCAACCGCGGTACAGTGTGTGCCCCACCTCGGCGCTGGCGCCAAAGAGCTGTACGTTTTTCAACGTACCCCATCGGCAGTTGATGTACGTGATGATCAACCTACAGACCAGGACTGGGCCAAAACCCTTGAACCAGGCTGGCATCAGGACAGAATGGATAATTTCAACATCCTGGTGGGTGGTGGTGTTCAGGAAGTCGATCTGGTAAATGATGGCTGGACAGAAATATTCCGCAATACTCGCGAAATTCTCAAAAATGCGGGCGATAAATTAAGCCCGGACGAATACGGCAAGATAGCCGAAATTGCTGACTTCCAAAAGATGGAACAAGTACGTGGCAGAGTAAACGACGTGGTAAAAGATGACGGCGTGGCTGAATACCTTAAGCCTTACTATCGACAGTTTTGTAAACGACCCTGCTTCCACGATGACTACCTGCCGACGTTTAATTTACCCGGTGTTACATTGGTAGACACAGAAGGCCAGGGCGTAACAGAAATCACCGAAACCGGTGTTATTGTCGGCGGCAAAGAATACGAGTTAGATTGCCTGGTATTTGCAACTGGGTTTGAGGTGGGTACAGATTATACACGCCGCTCAGGTTATGAACTTCACGGCGTTGGCGGTCAAACCCTGACTGACAAATGGAAAGACGGCATGAAAACTTTCCACGGCATGCATACCAACGGATTCCCCAATGTATTTGTTATGGGCATGACGCAAACCGGGCTCACGGCAAATATTCCACATATGCTCAAGGAACAGGCAGAACATATAGCGCATATTGTTAAACACGCGCTAGACAGCAACATTCGAGTACTCGAAGCAACCGCAGAGGCTGAACAAAGCTGGGTTGAGACCATTAATCGACTGGCTCGACTGGGTGAAACCTTTTATAAAGAATGTACCCCAGGCTATTACAATAACGAAGGCAGGCCCGGCGAAGGCGACGGATTTCTGAGTGGCCAATATGGTGGTGGTTCAGTCGAGTTTTTTGAAATACTCGAAAAATGGCGCGCCGCTGGAGACTTCAAAGGCCTGGATGTTTCCTAGCAATTAAACTCTTGACATTAACTCAGCGCTACTTATTGAGTTAATGTCAACGTTGCTAGACATCGTTTTATTAATAACACTCTAGTGTATTTGTTATTCCTGATCTTAGAAATTTGGCCGTTATCGTTATCGTTATCGTTATAGCATTAAAAACCCATAATCAACCGGTTTTCTAGTCTTGCAGCAGGCTAGATGTGTTGTTGCGCATCATTGAAACTGCCATTAGTCAACCGCTGCTTCTACAGCTAGCACCCTCCCCGAAATAAACCACCCAACTTGAGGCCCAACTTATGCCCGAAAACACCGCTGAAGCCACCGTCCTGGTTGAAAAAAAAGCCGGCCTTGCCATCGTCACACTGAATCGACCAAAAGCAATGAATGCGCTTTCTATGGCATTGCGAGGCAGTTTAAAGGAAACCATCGATCAGTTGGAATCTGACCCCGAAATAAGGGTGATGATAATCACTGGCGCAGGCAAGGCCTTTACCGCCGGGATTGACCTTAAAGAATTAGGCACAAAAGCCGGCGCCTTAAAAGGCGATGACGTCATGGGTGCCCTGGGGCGTTTTAGCGGCCCTGTTATTGGCGCTATCAATGGCGTCGCAATCACCGGCGGATTCGAACTCGCACTAGGCTGTGACGTACTGCTCGCTTCAACTGCCGCAAAATTCGCCGATACCCATACCCGCGTTGGCGTGCTACCAGGCTGGGGTTTGAGCCAACGCCTATCCCGTGCCATTGGCATCTATCGGGCTAAAGAACTGTCTCTCACCGGTAATTTCCTCAGCGCCGAACAGGCCGAACAATGGGGACTGGTTAATCGCGTTGTAGAACCGGCAGAACTCATGCCTGCCGCCATAGCCCTGGCGCAGGATATGTTATCCGCAGTACCGGAAATTTTAGTTAGCTACAAACAACTCATTAACGAAGGTTTCGCTGATAATTTCACCGCTGGCATGGAGACCGAACAGCGATTTTTTCGCGATTCCAACCGTCAACTCAAACCAGAGGATGTCGCGCAGCGCAGAGAAAGCATCAGAGCGCGCGGCCAGGGCCAAACAAATACCTAACCAGAATATTCCCAGACAATAATTATTCAACCTTAGAGGATCAGAAGATGAGTGGACGTTTAGCAGGAAAAAAAGCCTTTATTACGGGTAGTGCGACAGGCATAGGTCGGGCAGCTGCAGAACTGTTTTCCAGTGAAGGTGCGATGGTTGCCGTGATCGACATCAATGAGAGCCTGGCCAATGAAACCGTCGCCGCGATAGAAGCCAGCGGTGGCAAAGCAATTTTTGTAAAAACGGATATTACTGATGAAGAAAATGTAAAAGCAGCCGTGAACACTGTAAATCAGGCATTTGATGGCATCGACATACTCTACAACTGCGCTGGTGGTTCGATTGTAGACGACGCGCCGATTGATACTGTCGATATGGATAAGGTATTCGATTTTACTATCGGCCTGGACCTTAAGGGCAGTATGCTTTGTGCACGGCATATTTTACCCATTATGAAGGCCGCTGAAGGTGGCGCTATTGTCAACATGGCTAGTGTTGCCGCGCTGCAGGGTAATTTTCCCGCCCACATATATAGTGCCGCAAAAGGCGGCATTATTTCCTTCACCAGATCATTAGCAGGTCGGTATTCAAGAAATAACGTACGCACCAATGCAATCTGTCCTGGAGTTGTTATGTCTGATCGCGTTAAAAACCGTTTTGGTGAGACACAACAAAAAAGTGACTCCGCTCAGGCCCGATCTGTCGGTGGCAAAATGACCAACAGACATCCTTTCTCTGTGGGCGAACCTATTGATATAGCCCGGATAGCCCTGTTTCTGGCCAGCGATGATGCAAGGATGATTAATGGTGGAATCATTCCAGCTGAAGGCGGACTTTCCGCCTACTAGGCAACACATCTTGCCCAGCAGTTGCTGGGCTTTTGCAAATAATTAGGCTTGTCTGCGGGCCAGGACTGGTTCAAATAACCAATTGGGTATATATTTCTGTTCCGATCGACAATTTAACCTACAAAATTCAGGAAACCAATGTGCGTATAATCGGCTGCTAATATTCAGCAGCCAGGCAATAACACAGCTGGCCCAGCTAAAACAGTGGCTTAGCTGGTTTCTGAATCGACATTTTTATTTAGGAGAAAACTTATGCAAACTAAACTTGCCAAAAAACTGGGCATTGATTTTCCAATGTTTGCTTTTACCCACTGCCGGGATGTTGTCGCAGCTGTTTCTAATGCCGGTGGTTTTGGTGTTTTGGGCGCGGTGGGTTTTACCCCCAATCAACTTCGAATGGAGCTTGACTGGCTCGACGAACATACCAATGGCAAGCCCTATGGTGTCGACGTAATCATCCCCAATAAATATCAGGGTCAGGACGAAAAAGATCCTGAAAAACTCAAAGCCCTGATTGCTGCCGCTATCCCGCAGGGACACAGAGATTTTGCCGAAGAATTACTCGATCAACATGGCGTACCACGGTTACCTAAAGGTCAGGAAGTTGCAGATCGCCTGACCATGACCGAGGCTACTTCAGGCCCGCTGGTAGATATCGCGCTGGAACATGAAAACGTCAAACTAATCGCCAATGCACTAGGCACGCCTCCACCCGATATTATCAAACAAATCCAGGATGCAGGCAGAATGGTCGGTGCACTTTGTGGTAAACCTCAACATGCCAAAAAACACGTCGAAGCTGGGCTAGATTTTATTATCGCCCAGGGCGGTGAAGGTGGCGGCCATACCGGTGAAATAGGTAGTTCAGTGTTATGGCCAGAAGTGGTTGATGTTGCTGGCGATATACCTGTTATTGCTGCCGGTGGCATTGGTTCAGGCCGACAAATGTATTCAGCACTGGCAGCCGGTGCGCAAGGTGTCTGGGCAGGATCAATTTGGCTGACTGTGGCTGAAGCAAACAGCACACCCCTCGAAAGAGAACTATTATTAGCTGCCACCAGCTCTGATACAGTGCGCTCAAAAAGTTTTACCGGCAAAGATGTACGTAGCCTGAAAAATGAATGGACCGATGCCTGGGATGCTGGCAACAATCCAAAATCTTTAGGCGCGCCGTTACAAATGATGGCAGTAAGCAATGCGTTGAAACGAATTCGTCGCTACCCGGATGCTGCCAAAGACGTAACCTTCGTACCTTGTGGTCAGATTGTTGGCCGCATGAACCAGACTATGGGCGCCAGAGAACTACTGGTAGAAATTGTCGAGGAGTACCTTGATACCCATGAAATGATGACCAACATCATGCCGTCTATCGACTAAACAAAGCATTTGGCAGGTACAAAACCTGTCTAACACCTGCTTTTAGAGCGCTTAAACCAGCGCCCTAAAAGCACAATTACAAATTAGTACTGTCCAACGACGCATTATGACTAAGACGGCCACTAAGACAGCTACCAAGACGGTAAATGAATCACTAAAGAAGCCATTTAAAGGGAGACAAAAATGAAAGCCAGAGGCGCGATTTTTAGAGAAATAGGCACCCCCCTCAGTATCGAAGAAGTTGATATTTCGGACCCTAGACCCAACGAAGTACTGGTTAGGACTCTGGCCTGTGGCGTCTGCCATAGTGATCTGCATTTTGTTAACGGCTCTATTGCTGGACCCTCACCGACCATTCCCGGCCATGAACCTGCCGGTATTGTTGAAGCAGTAGGTTCTGATGTCAGAACCGTTGCTGTGGGCGATCATGTAATAGCCTGTACTTCAATGTTCTGCGGGCAATGTACACAATGCCTTAAAGGCCGTCCTTATTTGTGTATGGACCGTGGTGCCTGTCGGCGTAAACGCGGCGATGAGCCAAGAATTGCTCAGGCCGGTAAACCCCTGTTCCAGTTCGCTGATCTATCAGGGTTTTGTGAAGTGATGCTGGTACATGAAAGAGCATTGGTGAAAATTGATAACGATATACCGCTTGATAGAGCTGCATTGGTTGGCTGCGCAGTAACAACTGGTGTAGGTGCGGCACTCAATACCGCTAAGGTTGAGCCAGGTTCAACTGTTGCAGTATTTGGCGCAGGCGGTGTTGGTAGCTCTATTATACAAGGCGCGCGAATTGCCGGTGCCAAACAAATTATTGCCATTGATGTAGTGGCCAGCAAACTGGATGCTGCGAAGAAATTTGGCGCCACAGATGTTATTCTGTCAGGCGGTGATGTTGACCCAGTAAAAGCTATCAAAAAACTCTCTAAAGGCGGCGTCGATTTTGCCTTTGATGCGGTTGGTATGACGCTGCTGTCGCAACAGTGTTTTTACGCCCTGGCACCCAAAGGTAAGGCGGTCATCGTAGGCGCTATCCCCCCTGGGCAGAAACTGGAACTGGAACCTGGTCACTTTTTTGTGGAAAAAACCATTACCGGTTGCTTTATGGGTTCTAATCGATTCCATATTGATGCGCTAAGCTATCTCGATCTATATCGGCAGGACAAACTTGACCTGGACGCGATGATAACCGAACGGATGCCCCTGTCCGATATCAACAAGGCTTTTGAGTTGATGGAACAGGGTGAAGTTACCCGTACCGTTATAACATTTGACTAACCTGAAATTTAAGCGTGTACTTAGGTACATAAACATTAACTAAAACCATTAACAAACCACAAAACATCATCAAGGCGCCCTTCAAGGGCGCTTTAATGGTTATGTTTTGCTGGATGAGAGGAAGGGGAAATTATGTCTCAATTAGATTTGGTCATACGCGGTGGCAGCATCGTTGATGGCACAGGCGCAGCCGCAAAGACTGCTGATATCGGTGTTACAAACGGTGAAATTACTGAAGTAGGTAAGATTAGCAGCAAAGGCAAGCAGGAAATAGATGCTAGCGGCGCTCTGGTAACACCCGGCTTTGTCGATATTCATACCCACTACGACGGCCAGGCTACATGGTCCAACCGAATGTCCCCTTCAAGCAATCACGGTGTAACCACCGTTGTTATGGGTAATTGCGGGGTTGGTTTTGCGCCCTGCTGGAAAACTGATCATAATATTTTGATAGAACTGATGGAAGGTGTTGAGGATATACCCGGCGCTGCACTTAACGAAGGTCTAAGTTGGGAATGGGAATCTTTTCCTGAATATATGGATTATCTGGATAAGCGCCAGTTCGACATGGATATCGGCGCACAGTTGCCGCATGCTGCTATGCGGGTTTTTGTTATGGGTGAAAGAGGTGCAAACAGAGAGCCCGCCACCGCTGATGATATTGCCAAGATGCGCCAGTTAACGGCTGAGGCCATGCAAGCAGGAGCCATCGGGTTTTCCAGCTCAAGGACAATTAACCATCGTAGTAGTAAAGGCGCTCACACCCCCTCTCTGACAGCTGAAAGCCAGGAACTGGTGGGTATTGCTCAAGGCATCAAAGATGCAGGCAAGGGTGTCATTGAAATGATCTCAGACTTTGATGATATCGAAGAAGAGTTTGCCAATCTTGAAGCAATGATGCAGACCAGTAACGCCGCCATGTCTATTTCGCTAGCCCAGGGTATTAGCCCTCATGGCTGGAAAAAATTAATGAGCAAAATTGAAGCAGCGAATTCAGCCGGTATGGAAATGCGTGGTCAGGTCGCGACCCGAGGAATTGGCATACTGATGGGCTATAGCACCACCTTAAATCCATTCTTAACCCGCCCAAGTTATATGGAAGTTGCAGGATTACCACTAGCTGAACGGGTCATAGCACTCCGTGACCCAGCCCGTAAAGCTAAAATACTGGCCGAACAGCCAAGCCGTGGATTTGATCGCATGTTTACTCGTATGGCTGATGGCAAAAAACTTTGGGACCTGGGCGATCCACCTAATTATGAACCCACCCCAGAAGAAAGTTTGTACGCCCGTGGCCAGGCTGAAGGCCGCGACCCCTGGGAGCTAACTTATGAATTGTTATTGGAAAATGACGGCAAAACCATCCTTTATAGTCCCTTTGCTAACTACGCTGACGGCGACCTTGAAGCCTGCCGTGAAATGATCATGCATGAGCATACCATCATGGGCCTGGGCGACGGCGGCGCGCATGTAGGCACCATATGTGATGCCAGTTTTGCCACCACGCAACTCGCACACTGGGGCCGCGATCGCAGTCGAGGTTCACTCATCGCCCTGCCGCATCTGGTTAAAACACAAACCCGTGATACTGCACGGGCAGTTGGATTAAATGATCGTGGTGAACTTGTTCCGGGTCAACGTGCTGATATCAATATTATTGACTTTGAAAATCTACGCGTACGCGCGCCTGAAATGGTATACGATCTACCTAGTGGTGCTGGCCGGCTACAACAACAGGCGGATGGTTATCTGGCAACAATCGTTAAAGGTATGGTGACCTATGAGAAGGCCCAACCAACCGATAATTTACCAGGCCGACTAATTCGAGGCGCGACCTAGCCCTTCTGCCCTGCCGCCCGATTACCATCAGCACGGTCAACAATGATTGTAATCGGGTCTAAAGGTAAAACTTATAATCAGGTTTACCCGGGCACTTTGGCTATTGCCAATATGTGAAGTAACCAGGCCCAGGTCGTCTGATAGACAATTTGAAAACTAATGGAAACCTACCCAATTAACAGGTAAGCGAGTTACCCAATTAACAGGTAAATAAATTACCCAATTAACAGGTAAATAAATTACCCAATTAACAGGTGAAAAACTTACCTAAATTAGCAGGCAAAGGATATGAGCACTGAAAAAACGATTATCGCAATAACGCCAGGAGACCCCTGTGGCGTTGGCCCTGAAGTAGTTGCTAAAGCATTAGCAGCAGATGGCCCCCATGAGGTTTGTCGTCCGCTGATTGTAGGTAGTGTCGCTGCAATGCAGCAGGGTATTGATGTTGCAGGCGTCAATTTGAGCATTCGTCAGGTGACTAAAGCCGAGGACGCAATATCAGAGCGTGGTGTTATAGATGTACTTGATTCAGGTGCTCTGGACCCTAACGACATTCAACCAGGAGTTGCCAACAAAGCCTGTGGCCTCGCTAACGGTCAATGGATTGCTGAAGCTGGCGACCTTGCCATTGCCGGCAAAGTCGGTGCCAGTGTCATGGCTCCGGTCAACGGTGAAGCGCTGATGATGGCCAAAGCAGGTGGCAGCCTGTTTGGTTCAGACCCAAGCGAAAGATATCTAACCCTGTTGTCGGGTAAATTAAGGATCGTGCATATTTTTGACCATATTATGCTTGAAGATGTTTGTCGTAAACTCACCGCAGACCTGGTAAGCAGTGCCATCCGTAAAACCCATGAAACGCTGAAAACCTTTGGCATAGCTAGCCCACGTATTGCTGTCGCTGGACTGAATCCACACGCCCACGGTCCACAGGAAACCAATGCAATTATACCCGGTGTGGAAACAGCCAAACAGGAAGATATTGATGTCACCGGACCTATTGCACCCGACACGGTATTCCGTCATTGTATTGATGGCCAATACGATGTCGTTGTGGCGATGTTTCATGACCAGGGGCATATTGCAGTGAAGACCTGGGGTTTTGTTGGTAACTGTGCTTTATTCCTCGGTGCGCCTTATCTGTTTTTGAGTGTTGGCCATGGTACAGCCTTCGATATCGTTGGCAAGGGTATCGCCAGCCATGAAATGATGCATAGTTCTATTATGCAAGCTGCCAGTTTGGCAGAGGGCCGAGGCTTCGTGAACTAACTACCACCCATTGTTAATTTAGCTGTATACAAGACCGACACTTATAATAAAAACCCAAAGAGCGGTAATACAAATGACGGATAAAGCAATCAACCTTACTGACCCAGATTTTCTGGCAGCGCCCTACCCTTATTACGACCGGATGCGTGCGCAAGCATCCGCAGTTCAAGTTGGACCAGGCGGAGTCTGGGCAGTAACGCGATTCAAGGACGTGCTGGATGTCTTAAAGCGACCCGAAGATTTTTCCTCAGAACCCGCTGAAGATGACCGTGAGCGGATATTTGAAAAGGCATTCAATGGTGCCAATATCATCGGATCCGACAATCCAAGGCACGATCGTTTACGCTCTATCATGCAAAAGCGATTCACCCCCAACCGCATGAAAAATATCGATGCCAGGGTCACAGAATTAAGTACTGCACTGCTTAACGCTGTTGCCCAGGATGAAACCTTTGACCTGGTATCCTCATTCAGTGTGCCGCTCCCAGTAACCGTTATTGCTGAGTTATTAGGTGTTGAAAATAATCGCATCGACGATTTTAAACGCTGGTCGAATGGACTCGTCACCCTGGTTAATGCCCCGGAGGATGATGCCGTCCGTGAGCAGGCCATGAAAGAAGTGTTTGAACTAGCACAATACCTGTCTGCAGCAGCAGACAACCGCCGTGAACAACCGTCAGATGACCTGATTGGCCATCTTATTGATGCCGAAAAAGAACCTGAACGGATTTCTTCCGGCGAAGTATTATCCTATTGCATTTTATTATTAGCTGCGGGCAATGAAACCACCACTAATCTGATTGGTGGCATGATTCACGCTCTCTTTGAACACCCAGAGCAACTAGCTATGCTACAGAAAGACCCCAGCCTGCTAAATAATGCCATTGAAGAAGGCTTGCGGTATTGCTCGCCGGTACAAGGGTTATTTAGAACCACGAAAAAAGAAGTAGTACTGGGTGATACTACCATTCCTGCTAAATCACGGGTATGGGTTAGCTATGCTGCAGCTAATCGTGACCCTGATCAATTCAAAAACCCTAATGAATTTGACATCAACCGAGACTACCGCGGTCATGTGGGCTTTGGCTGGGGCTTACATTTTTGCCTTGGCTCCAACCTGGCTAAACTCGAAGGCAGGATAGCCATGGAGAAAATGTTGCCGCTGCTAAGCAACCTTGAATTAACATCCCCCGTGGAATATCTGCCTACATGGATAGTTCGTGGGCCTAAAGCGTTAAACGTAAAACGCATATAAAATACCAATGCTGACAGCTATTTCCAGGCGAAGACGGGTTGCTCATAATGATTGACCCTTGTTTGGCGATTGCGCAGGCAAACCTCGGTGAACTGGTACATAAAAACCGCTGTCGGTGCATGTACCTGATTCTCCCCAATCAATAGACGTATCACAGGCTTGTCACTTTCTGGAATATCGATAAATACCGGTGAATCCGGTCGTTGTAACTCAGAAAAACTGATGCGGTGGATAGAGGCAACCTCATCAGGGCTGGCCTGCATTTCAACATCATTGCCGCCCCAAACCACCACTGGGGTGATTAAATAACCAGAACGGGTCGGATAATCATCCAGTACCCCTATAACATTAGACTCAGGTAATAATAGCCCTACCTCTTCATGAGTTTCCCTTAATGCTGCCTCAATTGGCGTTTCTCCTGCATCCAGGCGACCGCCTGGCAGCGCCCATTGGCCCTTATGTGCCTTAAGGTGAGACGCACGACGGGTGAGTACTATTGCCCCTTCACCCGTATCGGTTGTCACCACCACCAACGCTACCGCTGCATGTAATAGCGATTTTTTGTCTTGACGTAGATGCGTGAAGCCTTCTACTCGGCGGCTAATCAATGCCCGGGTCTGGTCGGTTAATTTATTTTCCATACATCTTTCCTGGCAGATTTTATTTGTTAATGATGATTCAAGCAGTACGCGCTACTTTGAGACCAATACCCTCACAAAGCTATCAGCCATCACTAAAACCTCACCCTCTCGCACCTAACAAATTACCGTTAGTAAAATATTCCTCCCCTTAAGTGAATTTTGCGATATAGTCTGGGGTCACAATGATAACTGTTGATAACTATTGCCTACAAAGGAATGATTATGAGTATTGAAGAGATACCCGCAGGCGCCATTTCTGCAGATTCACATATTACTGAACCGCCTAATTGTTATATTGATTATATTGACCCCAAATTTCGCGCTGATGCTCCGCATATAGAACAATCCGCCTCTGGGGACGATGTTTACGTTATTAAAGGTGTCAAAAAATCAGTACCTCTTGCGCTGCTTGATGGCGCAGGCTACTCCATTGCAGAACGTAAGTCACGGGTTGGTACCATCAAATTTGAAGAAACCAGGCGCGCCGGCTGGGACCCTGAATACCGCAAAGAAGCTCAGGAAATCGACGGTATTGCGGCCGAAATTATTTATGCCTCTGTGGGCATGGCACTTTGTACCCACCCTGACATCGAATATAAAAACGCCTGCATGCAGGCCTACAACCGTTGGCTGGCGGACTTCTGTGGTGCCCTGCCAAACCGTTTATTTGGTTTAGCGCAAACTGCGGTGGTATCGGTAGATAGCGCCATTGAAGATTTTCGCCGCGCCAAAGAAATGGGTATGGTAGGCATGATGATGCCGGGCGAACCGGTTGAAGGCGACTACGATTACCCTGAATATGATGCTCTATGGGAGTGCGCCACAGACCTGGATATGCCGATAGCATTTCATATCCTTACTTCTCGAACCGGTGGTTTTTCTAAAAAGCAAAACGCCCATCGTGGTCACCCTATGAACGGCTTCCTTACCATCATCCGTGCTGTACAGGATGTTGTCGGGCTATTAACCCTTGGCGGCGTATTCGAACGCCATCCAAAATTAAAAATGGTTTGTGCCGAAGGCGATGCTGGCTGGATGCCACATTATATGTATCGGATGGACCATGCAGCAAAATTCAACGTTGAAGGCGGCATCATTAAAGGCCTGTCAAAACTACCCAGTGAATACTTAAAAAATAATGTCTGGATGACTTTTCAGGACGACTGGACTGCATTCAAGACTGCCGACCTGATGAATTATAAGCAACTCATCTGGGCTAATGATTTCCCGCATACAGATTCTACCTGGCCTGATTCACAGGCCTTGCTTGACGAGCACGCCGTGCATCTAACTACCGACCAGCAGCAGGCAATAATGCGCGATAATGTTGCTGAAACATTTAATCTACCAGCAGGTAACAAATCCTGGAAAATGCAAAAAAATGCCGCTTAGGCGGAATTTACCTGACCATATGATCGGTTCATATTTTCGTGACAGCTTTGTTCTCGCGGCAATATTATTATCAAAGCAAGGCTAATCAATTTCCTGCGCAAGGATTAAGCGCCGCACGGGTAAAATAATCCTTAAGCAGAAACTTATTAACAATTATTTAAACTTTGGAGATACAACACTATGGAAGCGAGTGACAAGAAAACAGCATTACGTATGATCCCTTATGGCATGTATGTTTTAACAGCAGAAGCAGCTAATGGCAGCGTCGCTGCTGCCGCTGTCAACTGGGTTACCCAGGCCAGCTTTGAGCCACCGTTAGTAGCCGTAGGCGTTAAAACTGATGCAGGTGCCCATGACCTAATTAAAGAAACCGGCTTTTTTGCCCTGAATATGCTCGGCAAGGGCCAACAGGGCCCCTGTTTTGCATTTTTTAAAGCGACCACTAAAGATGGTGACACGATCAATGGTGAAAAATACAAAAGCGGCAAAAATGGCTGCCCAATTCTGGAATCAGTGCCTGCTTTTATCGAATGTAAATTAGTCGAGACCGTTGAAAAAGGCGACCATTCAATATTTATTGGCGAAGTGGTAGATGCGGGATTACAACAGGAAATTGAAGGTCGTGCAGATAATGCAATTTTGATTATGGCTGAATTGGGTGAAAAAACCTTTTACGGCGGCTAATACTTAAAGACAAAAAAAGCCAGACCTCTTAAGGTCTGGCTTTTTTATTAGCAATTGCAGCTCAAAAATAAACTTCGTTTTAAACTGCTATCGGTATTGCTAGGCTGCTTCGGTAATCATGGGCATATCAGACACTGGCAAATTGAACACGCCGGCTACGTTGTCGCGCAAAATCGCATTCCGTTCTGCCATGGACAGACCTTGTGCATGCTCCGCTAACAAAGCCTGAGAGTCAGGCCAGGTTGAATCCGTATGCGGATAATCATTGGCCCAGATTAACTGGTTAGTATCCATCAGGTTTCTAGTTTCAAAAGCCACCCAATCATCCTGGAATGTCATATAAACATTGCTTTTGATGTATTCGCTAGGCAATTTAGTCAAACCTTTAAGAATACCACCCTCGACATTAAAATTAGCCGCATGGTCCATACGATACATGTAGTGTGGCATCCAGCCTGCATCACCTTCTGCGCAAACCATTTTTAACTTAGGATGACGTTCAAATACACCGCCCAGAGTCAACAAACCAACAACGTCCTGTACCGCTCTGATTATACGCATGAAGCCATTCAACGGGTGCCCTCGTTGAGCTGAAAATGCAGATGCCAGATCACCTTCTTTTGCTGTCAAAATATGAAAACAAATAGGCAAATCAAGATCAGTGGCGCATTCCCACAGGGCGTCATAGTCGGCATGATCATAATCTTCATGGACTGGGTTGCCTGGCATCATCATGCCAACCATGCCCATTGACTTGGCCTTTTTAAAGTCTTCTATTGCACTGTCTACTGAAAGCACAGCAGTCTGCGCCAGGCCGAATAGACGATTAGAAGCACCGCCACAAAACTCTTCTAACCAACGGTTATAGGCGGTCATGCAGGCTTGCTTGTATTCAGCATCAGGATGCGTACATAGGATCATGCCCACAGATGCATATATAATTTCAGCGGCGATGCCGTCCACGTCCATATCAATACAACGTGCAGCAGGGTCCCAGCCGCCTTTACGAATACCGGCGAAATTAGTCGTCGCGGCAAATTGGGCCCGCTCTTTCGGCTTCATCCCAGCACCGGCTAAAAAGCCCATTGGCACGGTGGTTTTCAGGTCTTTAATAACGTAAATATCCTGACCATTGTCTTTGGTTTCGATATGGGGTGCGATATCACGATATTTCGGTTCAATATAATCTACATAACAATTTGGCGGCTCAACAATATGTGAATCCGCAGAAATAGCACCTTTAAAAAACATAATTATCTTCCTCTATTTTTTGATATTGTTTGATATTTTTGGGTTTGCAAACTTGTACCTGATCATCAGTACCTATATGACCGGTGATATTTTGTCATTATTTGCGCTTAGCATGCCATAATCGGCCAAGTTTAGAAAGTTTGAAGTCAAGCTGTCATCACTGCGCAGTCCAGCCGCCATCTACAACCAGCTCCGTACCAGTTACAAATGACGCATCGTCAGAGATTAAGAACAACGATCCACGGGCTATTTCTTCGGGTTGACCCAACCGGCCCATGGGCGTTTTACCCTTAATATCATTGATATATTCTTCTGGCAAAGTCATCGCAAGAGGCGTCGCGATGATCCCCGGGTGAACAGAATTAATGCGAATATTTTGTGTTGCATATTCAAGCGCTGCGGCTTTGGTCATTAATCTTACCGCGCCTTTACTGGCATGATAGGCAATCATGCCAACACTGCCAATAATGCCGTAAACGGAAGATATATTCACAATAGCCCCACCGCCTGCATCCCGCATGGCGGGTATTGCGACTTTCATACCTAGCCAAACACCGGTTTGATTGACCGCACACACCTTATTCCAGCCCTCTACCGTTTCAGATTCAGTATCTTTACTCCGCCCTATGCCAGCGTTATTAACTAAGCTGGTTAGCTTGCCAAACCGCGACACAGTGGCAGCAACGATAGCTTGCCAACTGGCTTCATTGGCAACATCCAACAGCATAAAATCCGCTTCGCCGCCCGCCTTGTCGATATTTGCAACCAGTTCACGGCCTTTTTCCTGTTGCAAATCACCTACCATGATTTTTGCGCCTTCAGCTGCAAAAACCTGTGCATGTGCCGCGCCAATGCCACTCGCACCTCCGGTGACCAATACTACCTTTCCATCAAGCCGAGCCACTGTTTATACCCCTCAAATAATTAAATTAGTATCGCCTGCCATAAGCGCCACAAGACACTATTTTTGAAAATAGTTACGCGGGTTCGAAACCGTCAAGGTGTCAATTTTATGTTCCTGCACACCCGCTTTACGCATTTGCGGTAATATATTGCGGCAAATATGACCAAAATTCCAATTAGGCGATTCTGAGGCCATCGAGCCAAAACCACTACCGGCACGGCCTCGCATGCAATGTACCGCATCATGAGACAACATAATACGGTCATACCCCACTGCTAACAGACCACACAGGGATGCTACGCGCAACTTATCCGATGCGATCGCTTCAATGCCAAACCGATCAAACCCCAACCAGGCACCACGATCTAGTATGTCGAAATAATATCGCATGTCGCCAACGCCGCAGGCATGGCCTATCAATACCTTATTAAAATCCACACCTTCTTCATCAAATATATCCAGCACTTCTCGGCCATACGGCTCAACTTCACTGTTATGACATAAAATGGGTGCGCCGGTCGCTTTATGCGCTTTAGCAGCAGCACGTAAACACTTGGTTTCCGCGCTGGATACGCCGGAGCCAATCTCTGTAAACCCAGGAATACCGCCTGTAGCCACTTTAATAATGCCCGCTTTAATGCCAGTATCACCAATCCCTTCAGTTAGTTCGCGTTCGTAAATTTCGCCAATAGCATCCACATCGAGCATCCGAAAGTGCATCGGGATGCCAATAGCATCATTATAAAGCCCCGTTGCAATAACGATTTGCATGCCAGACTTTTGCGCTACTTCAGCTGCAAACTCAGGATCACGGCCAAGTTCCATCGGACAGGGATCAACAAAACTCTTAACCCCTAAATCGATAATTTCAGCCAATTTATCCACCGCTTTTGCAGTTTCTTCCTTACGGTTAAAATCATCAGGGTCTAGCTCCCACCCAGGCATGCCCACTGACAGGTGTTCATGAATCAGCGTAAAACCTAAATCGTCTGCGGCAATAGGCCCTAAAACAGAATTGATAGTCATAGTGATTTCTCCTGGTTGTTAATGTATCTCATCATCTTATGAGTGTTAGTCGCCTTTATATATTTGGTTTAACAAATTAGAAGCACCAAATTAGACAAGACAAATTGAAGCAATTAATAGCAAGAGACAAGTTAACATGAATAAGTGTTAATCGACGTTGCACCGCCTCAATGACATTGATTAAACAGGATATTCTGACTCAGAACCAGCCCTGTAGTGTTTCAGTCGCATCAATCTGAACAATTTGTTGTTGCAGTTTTTCTGCACCTGAGGCGAGCACAGGTTTGGTAAGGTTATAAAATTTCGCGGCAAGTTTTTTCTGTTGGGCCTGCAGATCAACAGCGGGAATGCCGGTATCATAAAACGCTTGCTGAGATTGTTGTTGCGGGTAATGTATAACTGCCTTCGTTTGGGTCGTGGCAATGTCATCATCCAGGTTAACCTTAACCCGCTTTAGCAGCCGCTGTACCTGCGGATTATTGACGTTAACAAGGTCATAGACAGCGGGGTCAGTAGTATCGTAATCGAGCAACGCTAATGCAGCATTTGCGCGCAGGCTAAATTTCGCCTCAAGCCCTGTTTGCGGGTCTTCAATACCACAGACCGTCATTAATGACGGATGCACGAATAGATCAATAGCCCTGCAGGCCTCCACATCCACCGCATCTAAACTCTTAAGCGCTTCAATTGCAGCATGGGTTAAATAACAAGCTGCGTGGTATTTAAATAAAGTATGCTCTGTCAGCCATTGATGTTTGAGTTTGTCATATTTCTTGAGATTCAACGTACCCCGTGATGCCGCTTCTGTCAGCCCCTGACTGGCCTCAAAAGCCGCTGGATTTGCGGTAAAGCCCCGACTAGCTAACCGGGCTGCAATAAGCCCTCTTTCTGCCGCGTGGCCAGCATGAAAAGGTTTGGTCATGGTGCCGAAATTGGCCTTGAGACCACTTGCCTGAGACGCAGCCAGACCAAAGGCATTACCAAATTTTTCATTATCTAAGCCCAATAAATGAGATACGGCGGCGGCTGCACCAAATACTCCAAGAGTTGATGTTACATGCCAGCCACGACCGTAGTGCGCACCACCAATTAGACAACCAAGCCGACATTCTATTTCTGTGCCAACAACAAATGCTGTTATTAATGCTTCTCCACTAACACCCAGGGCCTCAGCCATGGCCCATACAGCCGGCAATACGGGCACCGTGGAATGCCCCCCCATAGCCATATTGGTATCGTCAAAATCCAGTGCATGGCCAGTGGCGCCGTTGATTAATGCAGCCATTTGCGGCTGGGTTTTAATATCAGTGCCAAAAATACTGCACGGCCCATCTGCGGTGCCAAACTCTTCTCGCAGGATATTGGCTAACGGCTCTGCACCACCAGCAATGACACAGCCCATCCAGTCTAAGATAGATTGTCTGGCGACTGTGCGCGTCGATTCAGGAATGTCGTCATATTTTAGCCGACCAAATTGCTGCCATAACTCATCAGCGATCATGTAAAGCTCCGTAACTTATTACTTAAAGATTATTACTTAAAACGTATTCATTTTTCGCTAATGTATCTCACCCTTACTGCGAATACGACGACTGATCACCAAAATGCCCTTCTGCAGTAATTAGACGCCCCCTGCGCTATATAATTTAAGCAATTAATCCGCTTGTCAGATCGAAACAGAAATTGACATCAACTTAATAGACATGGTAGCTTTTTTATCAACGGCTTACTTTCAACCCAAAATATAAGTAAAGCAGGATAATTAAAACAAGATGGGCAAAACAAGATGGGCAAAACAAGATGGGCAAAACAAGATAAGTAAAACAAAACAGATAAAGCAAGATAGTAAATCGGTCCAACACAAGCATAAAACCGGAGACTTTTGAATATGCCAACGCCTACCGACGAAAACGAAATCCTGGGCTGGTTTGATGAGTTGTCTAACTGGGAACGCTGGGGCACAGATGATCGCCTCGGTACGCTTAATCATCTAACACCAGCCAAACGCATCCAGTCAACGGCACTGGTGAAGGAAGGTTTTTCAGTTTCCTGTAGCTGGGATATTAAAACCGGCCAACAACCGGGCGCAACCGTTGAGTCGCAACGGTATATGCTATCAACTGGCCTTGGTTTAGACGAACCGGACCGCCAGAATCTGTTCGGCGCAGGTCGCGCTGGCGCTGCTCAGGAATATATAGGCATGGTCTTTCATGGCCTGGATGTTACTCACCTTGATTCATTAGCGCATCTTTTCTGGGATGGCAAAATGTACGGTGGTGCACCCGCTTCCCTGGTCTCTGACCGTCAGGGCGCACTAAAACACGATGTACTGGCACTCAGCGAAGGGGTCATAACACGCGGTGTGCTGCTGGATATTCCTCGCCTACGGGGTAGAGATGTACTGGACGCAGACGACTATGTATATCCTGAAGACCTTGAAGCCGCAGAACAGGCTGCAGGGCTTAAACTGGAACCAGGTGATGTATTGCTGGTTAGAACCGGCGAAGGGTTTTCCAGAATCCAGGAGAAAAAAAACTACAATGCGAATAAACCCAGGTCCGGTTATCAGGCCGCTTGTTTGCCCTGGTTACATGAACGGGGTATTGCCATGATTGGTTCGGACGTGGCCCAGGATGTGAGCCCATCGGGATACAAAAATGTCAGCATGCCCATCCATATGGTCGGTATTGTCGCCATGGGCCTCTGGTTAATCGATAATTGTCAGTTAGAGGATTTAGCAAAAACCTGTGCCGAGCTCGGCAGATGGGAATTCCAGTTTATGTTGGCGCCTATTCGTTTTCAGGGTGTTACTGGCAGCCCTGTCAACCCGTTGGCCATTTTTTAATCAATGTTAAAAGTTATTGACACCCCACTTCTAATTGTCGGCAATGGTCCGGCGGCACTTATCATTGCCAAATTAACCAGCGGTGCCAGCCTCGGCAGCCTGGTTGTTGGCCATCATTCGAGCCAGAATGACAAGATAATCACCTTAAACCAAAGGTCGCTCGAAATATTAAAACCCCATGGGGTACTTAATATTCTTTTGCCCTATTTTTTAACTTCAACCGATCACGAAAGTAATGGAACAAACCCAACTAATGCCGAGCACCCCTGCTCAATCAAAGCCTCCGTATTTGAACAGGTTTTGAAGCATCACTGTGTCGTTAACATGAATATTACTTTATTTGACGGTATGACAGTATTTGACATAAAAACTGACCGCCATGCTGCGACAGCAACAATGACCGATGGTAAATCTCATTGGCAGCTCGAAGCGGATACATTTGTTAATGCCTATGACCAACCCACCGAGCTTAATGCCGCCATCGCTGCTAGTGCCACAGTTGCAAAGACTATACTGGAAAAAATAAAGGCCAATACCCTGATCACTAACGGCTAATCAACCCAGTTTCAAACAAACATAGAGCGAATAACAAAGGCCAGAGAATCTATTACTGCTCAGCGAGTGCCTCTATTGTTTCGGCAAATAACACACCATCTGCTGTCAAGGCCGCTACTTCTTCGCGGGTTAATGCCAACAGCTCTGTTAACAACGCCTCATTATGCTCTCCAAGGTAGGGTGTCTCTAAAGCGATCTCATCAGGGAATTTTGAAAACCGGAACGGATTGCCAGGAATTTCAATTTCTCCAAAACTACGATCTTCTACAGTGCGCACAATACCGCGCTCGATAAAATGAGGATGCTGCATTGCTTCAGGCACTGTTAATACGGGCCCTATCGCAAAATGACCCTGTTCGAATTTTTCCAGGATAACCTCTCGATTAGGCTGCTCGCAAAGCCAATGCTCGATAAAATCCACCACCAGTTGATGATTCTCAAGCCGAGCAGCATTATTTTTGAAGCGCGGATCATCAGCATACTCAGGCCGACCCAACATGACACAAAAATCTCGCCAGCGGGTGCCCTGAATAACAATACTATAATATTCCTCATCACCCTTGCCCTTATAAATACCTAAGGGATGTAACAACAAATGATGATGACCAGATCGCTTTGGTACAAATTCTCCCTGGGTTGCGCTATAAGATTGGACCCCTACTTCATGCTGGTGAAAATAGGAATCTAGCAAAGAAATATCAATAAACTGCCCTTCCCCCGTGCGTTCACGATAGAGCAACGCGGCGTTAATCGCCGCCAGCGCGTGTACCCCAGTGGTCGCATCGCCAATGGCCAACTGAGGAAACAGCGGATGACCATCTGCATAACCAATATTATCCAGCACACCAGCATAGGCCGCGGCTATAAAATCATAGCCAGGTTTACCCGATAACGGGCCTGTTTGTCCAAAACCAGAAATAGAACACATGATAATAGACGGATTAATTGCTTTCACTTGCGCATAGTCAAAGCCCATTCTGCCAATAGCGCCAGCAGCAAAGTTTTCTATAAATACATCACACTTTTTGATCAGAGAGGTAATTATTTCCTGCCCAGCTTCGGTTTTTGGGTTAATACAAAGACTTTTTTTACCCCGGTTCTGTTGCAAAAAATAGGAGCTCCGGCCTTTCTTCTTAAACGGCATGGCACGAGTGGCATCACCCAACGGCATCAGCTCGACCTTGATTATTTCAGCTCCCATTTCCGCCATTAAACGGGTGGTGGTTGGCCCCGCAACCACCTGAGTAAAGTCAAGCACCCTATAACCTGCTAATAAATGGTCCTTTGCCATTAGAACGTCTCCTGTTTATCCTTAATTACCCGTTATCCTTAAAATACCAGCCCTCGGTATTGCCCTAAAACCCGCAACTATTGCCGACTAAATCAGAGCATCCCTGAGCCTAACTGTATGCAGTCAATATCATTTGACCGTCCTACAATGAACAATTTGTAATGATTTAGCAAAAAACTTGACCACAACCTCTTTGTAAATCGCTTAAGCCACGTTTTTATCAGCCTGCCAGCTGTGATTATCTTGCTTCGGGTTGACTAATTTCTGTCTGCACCGATAATGGTTGGCTTTATATTTTTGGAAATAAAAGCAACCGTGACAGATCCACTTTTCCAGATCAAAGGCACAAGCCTGACCGTGGTTGTACTGGAACTATATAACTACTCTCCTTCAGATTTCCTCTCTCAGTTAACTGATAAAGTACAGGCTGCGGCGCATTTTTTTGAACAATCACCGGTGTTAATCAATCTTGAAAAACTTGTCAGTGATATTCAGGCGGCTGACTTATTGAATCTTGTTGATCAATGCCGACAACTCCGGCTACAACCTGTGGCAATTAGAGGTAGCCATGATCAATTTGGCGCTATGGTGGAACAAACTGGCCTTGCCTTGCTGCCTGAAACCAGGAGTAAAGATCGCCCGCTTGAAACGAATCCAGTCACTGATAAAACGCCTGAGGCGACCGATGGCGCAGATAAATCTGCAATAGATACAACAAATACTGGGTCGAATGGCACACCTGACAATGAACCAGCCCCAGCAGCGGTTGAAGCCGGCGCTGAGGAAATTACCACCAGCCAGGATCAAACCACGCAGATAATTAGCCGCCAGATTCGCTCAGGCCAACAGGTTTATTCCGCCGCTGATCTAATCATCATTGGTAACGTCAACGAAGGTGCGGAGGTTTTAGCCCAGGGTAATATTCATATTTACGGCACCCTGCGTGGCCGCGCACTTGCAGGGGTTCAGGGTAATACCAAAGCAAGAATATTTTGCCAGCAATTGTCGGCAGAACTAATTGCCATTGCCGGCAATTTCCTGCCTAGCGAGGCCATTCATCAACAAAACTACCCAGACCCAGTACAAGTCTATCGTAACGGCGAAAACCTGGAGATATCTGCCTATTGAATTACATCCATTTATTCATTCATTTTGCAGCCCTTTACGCCCCTTGAACCATTAACACCCTTTACACAAAAAAGTGGCTCTCAATAATTAATTCAAGGGCCAGGCAAAAAAACGTTTTGAAATATGCTATATCTCGTACCCCAATGCGCTGCGCACCACATTATTTGATCACTATTTGAGCACTATTCGGTCATTAGTTATGGAATTCGTTGACCGATCTCTCAATCCAGAGCAAACCATGGCAATGAGCGTTAAACAAAAATATTATTATTTATACAACCATTAAAAGGAAACCCAGCTTGGCTAAAATCATTGTAGTAACTTCCGGCAAAGGCGGCGTAGGGAAAACCACTACCAGTGCAGCCATTGGTACCGGGCTGGCCCAGCGAGGGAACAAAACCGTCATTATCGATTTTGATGTCGGGCTGCGAAACCTTGATCTAATCATGGGATGCGAACGCCGCGTAGTCTACGATTTTGTCAACGTATTACAGGGTGAAGCTAGCCTCACTCAGGCCCTGATCAAAGATAAACGTACAGATAACCTGTTTATTTTACCCGCCTCGCAAACCCGCGATAAAGATGCCCTGACCCAGGAAGGCGTTCAGAAAACCCTCGATGAACTAGCACAAACTTTTGAATATATCATTTGCGACTCTCCAGCTGGCATCGAAAAAGGCGCTCAAATGGCCCTCTATTTTGCCGACCAGGCCATCATTGTCACCAATCCTGAGGTATCTTCGGTACGCGATTCTGATCGAATACTGGGCATATTACAGAGCAAATCCCTCCGCGCTGAAACAGGCGGTGAACCAGTTCAAGAGCATTTATTGTTAACCCGCTACAACCCAACCAGAGTTGCCGCAGGCGAAATGCTTAGTGTCGAGGATGTTGAGGATATTCTTGCCATACCTTTGCTGGGTGTCATTCCTGAGTCAGAATCTGTCCTTAAAGCATCCAATCAGGGAACACCCGTCATCCTTGACGAAGATGCTGAAGCAGGCCAGGCCTACGACGATGCAGTGGAACGTTTACTGGGTAACGAAAAACCACACCGATTTCTGGATGTTAAAAAAACCAGTTTCTTTAAACGCTTGTTGGGAGGAAAAACATGAGTATCTTTCGCTATTTTCGTCGCACGAAGTCATCGACTTCTGCCAATACAGCCCGTGATAGATTACAGGTCATTGTTGCTCATGAACGCAGCCAGCGGAAACAACCTGATTTCCTGCCTCGAATGCAACAGGAAATACTCGACGTGATAAAAAAATATATTAATATCAGTCAGGAGCAAATCTCGGTACAGCTAGACGACAGCGATGACTGTTCAGTGCTGGAACTCAATATCACGCTGCCTGAAGACCTTGCCCAGAGCAGCGCTAAATAAGTAGCAATTTTCGCTATTGCTATGCTCAGCACTCTAGAGTCAGCAATCAAGAGTCAGCAATCGAATTTAATGAGTCAATGCTAATTAATCAGCAGGAATTGGTATATAGTCCTAACCTTTAAAGTTTCCTGGGCAGCCATTAAACGCCGCATGGGAATAACTGAATCTTAAGCAAAGAGTTTTGACAACCAGGTTGAGCGCCCTGAAACCGCGGGCTTTTAGCGACCAGTAACACCGACCAAATACCTCACAGAGCACTCATAGCAGCCTGGTCTCAGAGCCAGGCTTTCGCAATTCATAAACAGACCTTTAGGCCCGCTGTTATAGCAGCTACTAGAAAGACCGGCCAAATCGAAACTTTACCTGACTTACAAAACATGGTTTATTCCATTCAATCGTTTGCAATAAAGGATAAAACCATGCCAGTATCTGGTGAACTGCCGTTAGAAGGACTACGCATAATCGACATGACCACCAATTTGGCAGGGCCTTTTTGCGGTCAAATGTTAGGTGATTTTGGTGCCGATGTCATTAAACTAGAATCACCGCTCACGAATGGCGACATGACCAGAAAACTGGGCCCAATGCATAAAGACTCTGTTAGTTGGCATTTTCAGAACGTTAATCGTAACAAGCGCAGTATCGCCGTTGATATCGGGCAAACTGAAGGCCAGGAAATATTCCTCAAGCTTTTAGAAGATGCGGACATTTTAATTGAAAACACCAAAACAGGTTCACTGGAAAAATTTGGTTTAGGCTACGATCAATGCCTCAAAGAGCGATTTCCAACACTCATCCATTGTGCTATCAGTGGCTTTGGCCGAACCGGCCCCTACGCCAAATATCCCGGTTATGACCCAGTAGGCCAGGCCTATGGCGGCTTGATGAGCCTAAACGGCGAAGTTGATGGCGACCCACTACGCTGCGCTTTTTACATTAGCGACGTATCAACTGGGCTGCACGCCTGTGTGGGTATATTACTCGCATTACAGGAACGAAATAAATCTGGCTTAGGCCAACAGATTGATCTTGCGCTGGTAGACTGCACCCAGGTGCTACAACAACAATTTGTTAGTCACTGGCTTGGCGGCGGTGATGATTACAAACCAAAACGCCTGGGTAATCAGTATCCAGGGGCAACACCCGCTGAAATCTTTAAAACAGGTGACGGGCATATCACCCTATTAGCCGCCCGCAGACCACATTTTGCTATGCTCTGCGAATTGATCGGCCGGCCGGAATTAGTTACCGATAGCCGTTATGCAACGCTCAAAGCGCGCAACAATAACCGCCTTGAACTTAAGGCAGACCTGGAACAAAGCTTTAAAGACCTGGAAGCAGAAACTCTGGCAGAACAGCTACTTGAAAAAGGCATTCCAGCCGCCGCGATACTGGATATACCCTCAGCCATGCAGCACAAACAGGCCAAAGCGCGAGAAATGCTCATCGACCAGGATGGCTTCAGAGGCCAGGGGTTTGCTATAAAGATGAGTCGCACTCCTGCAAAAATTTCGGCAGCTGCGCCTCGATTTGGGGAGCATAATCGCAGCATTCTGCACACCCTGGGGCTTAGCGATGCTGAAATTGATCACCTGGAAACCAGGCAGATTATTGCTGAAGTCGCTACCAATAATCACTAAGGGGGGGAATGCGACCCCTAATACCAAAATCAAACAACCGGTTAAACCTGGCATTACAGACGAAGTTATTAGCCGTTATCTGTTAGGCCCTCTATTTGCCCGTTTGTATTTACTCTGATATTCACGCCTCTGTTTTGTGATTTCATAGAGAACGATCCCGGTTGTTGTACCAAGATTTAAACTCTCAATCATGCCGAACATTGGTATTGAAACACAAAACTCGCTTCGCTCAACAGCTAAATCACTGATACCGCTAGACTCATTACCAAACCATATTGCTAGCTTCGGTACAGTATAGTCTGCTTCATGGAGGATAACGTTTTGTTTTCCCTTAACATGCGGGGAGGTTACAACAGAAACAAAGCTGTTTTTTTCCAGGTGATCAAGGCACTTTTCAGTAGTATCGAAGCGCTTTACAAAACTCCATTTAATAGCAGACACCGAGGTTTTATTAAGAGATTTCCGCGCTTTCATTTCATCCCAGTCGTCTGGCAATGATTTACGACTGTCCACTATGTAAGTTTTTTCTACACCCAGCGCATTAACATTTCGAATAACAGTGCCAATATTCTTTATATCATTGGGATTTTCAAGTACCGCAACCAGGTTCTTACAGCGATACGCTTTTATTTCATCGGCTCTTTGCCTGACAGAACTCTTTGGATCTTCCATCGTCATCTCTACGCACCTCGACAGCGCCTGGCGCCGCAATAGCAATCAAGCGTTAGCCAGAACAGCTGGTAATTTTCATAAGCGACTGTTAATTACCTGCTCAGCTGCTGGCTGGCTGATGAAATTCGATAACATTCCTATCTGGGTCTCTTATAAAAAAGAATTTTGCGCCTTCAAACTCCACTTCACCAGTAATTGTAATACCAAGCTCCGTCACAAACTTGAGCGCTGACACCACGTTATTCACTTCAAACGCGACATGAGTATAACCTGTATGTTTTATCGGCATATCCATAAGGACATTTTCCGCACCGTCGGCATCAGCATTGAGAATAAAATTTATATTGACGCCTGACGGATGCTCCATAATGGCGACAGGTTCTGGCCCAACCGGACCCGCCAGGAATATAAAACCTAGCTTTTCGTAAAATTCTCTGGAGACATTTAGGTCTTTAACTCTTAGGCCAATGTGATTAATTCTAGTAATTTCTTCCATGATATTCTCTCTACTTAACTTATGCCGTTGTTGCCAGGCTCAGTTGCCAGGCTCAGTTGCCACTTTAATCGTTGACTCTAACGCTTTATTGAACAAAGTCGCTAGGCGGCAAAGTATACCCTCATCAATTCGTCATCGATTCGTCATCGATTCGTCATCAATGAATCCTTACTTAACTTAATTAGCATACCGGCAGCTGATGAAATTGGTTATCAATAGTATGTTATCCCAAACTGAGGGTGTATGGGATCAGGTTGACCCACAGGGCAATCATAAAGGCTTGGCTTCCGAAATTGGTATGTCGATGGTTTTACATACCCATACCAGGCAGCTGGATTATCACCCGCATATTCATATTGTAGTGGTCTAATGGCACCGGACAAATTAATTAGAGACAATAAAGGTCTAAAGTTAAGGTGTCAAAATGAGTAAGAAAAAAACACATAAAACGTATCCAAAGGAATTCAAGGAAGAAGCTGTTG
>JAHRVQ010000061.1 GCA_019090615.1 Pseudomonadales bacterium
GTGACAACGTTAATATGGATGTTGAGCTGATTGCGCCGATCGCGATGGAAGAAGGCCAACGCTTTGCAATACGTGAAGGTGGCCGAACAGTAGGCGCTGGTGTTGTCGTAAAAATAAAAGGCTAAATAGTGCTATAAAAATAATAGCCGGTAAATAAAGCTGGTAATAGGTGTGAAAATTTGTATAATTCGCGCCCTCTTGTCCCGCTAAGTTAATGATAGCGAAGACTTAGGATCCCGATTGGGGATCAATGGATTGTCAGGTACTACTTATTTATTAAGCTTGGCACAGCGTTTGAATCGCCTTCCCCCTATTTAAAGGGTGAGGGCTTTTTTTGCCTTTATATGGGCCAAATGTGAAATTAACTGCCGTTTTTGGAGACGGGTTGGAATGCAAAATCAAAGAATACGAATTCGGTTGAAGGCCTTTGATCATCGCCTGATTGATATTTCAACGCAGGAAATTGTAAATACTGCAAAACGAACCGGCGCACAGGTACGCGGGCCAATTCCGTTGCCAACAAGAATTGAAAAATTTACAGTCCTTACATCGCCTCACGTTTATAAAGACGCGCGAGATCAGTATGAAATTCGAACGCATAAGCGTTTGCTTGATATCGTTGAGCCCACTGAAAAGACCGTTGATGCACTGACAAAACTTGATCTTGCAGCTGGTGTAGAAGTTCAAATTAATCTGGGTTAATGGAGTGAGCATGACGATAGGTATAGTTGGTACAAAAAGAGGCATGACTCGCATATTTACAGAAGACGGTGATTCGGTGCCGGTTACAGTAATTGAGGCGGCGCCAAATAGAGTTACCCAGCGAAAGACGTTAGAAAAAGATGGTTACGAAGCAATACAAGTTACTTATGGGGCGGTTAAGGCATCGAAAGTAAATAAAGCCAAAGCCGGTCATTTTAGCAAGAGTGGAGTGGCAGCTGGGCGAGCCTTATTAGAGTTTCGCTGTAATGCAGAAACCGCAGTTAAAGTTGGTGATAGCCTGGCATTGGATGAGTTTACCGTTGGCCAAAAAGTTGATGTGACTGGTCAGTCAAAAGGTAAAGGTTTTGCTGGTGTGGTAAAGCGACACAATTTCCAAATGCAGGATGCAACCCACGGTAATTCCATATCTCACCGAGCGCCAGGTTCAATTGGCCAGTGTCAGACACCGGGCCGTGTTTTTAAAGGTAAGAAGATGGCAGGCCATATGGGCGCCGTTAGAGTAACAACACAGACTCTGGAAGTAATCAGAGTTGATCAAGAAAATAACATTCTGCTCGTTAAAGGGGCGGTACCTGGCGCGACAGGCGGCGATGTCGTTATTAAGCCTTCTGTTAAAGCCCAGAATTAAGTGGAGTTGAAACGTTGAATCTCAATATTTCAGAACCAGGCAAAGGAATCTCAGATCGAGCAATCGATGTATCCGAGAGTACTTTTGGCCGTCAGTACAACGAAGCACTGGTTCATCAGGTAGTAATAGCCTTCATGGCGGGGGCGCGACAAGGCACCCGCGCTCAAAAAACACGTGCCGAAGTAAGTGGTGGTGGTAGAAAACCATTTCGCCAAAAAGGAACTGGACGTGCACGTGCTGGTACCATTCGTTCGCCAATATGGCGGGGCGGTGGTCAGACATTTGCATCAAAAGGCCAGGACTTTAGTCAGAAAGTAAACCGGAAAATGTATCGCGGTGCAATGCGTTCAATATTATCCGAGCTCATTCGCCAGGAGCGTTTAGTGGTTGCTGAGCAGTTTAGTGTTGATGCGCCGAAAACTAAACAAGTACAGGCTCAATTAAAAGATTTTGAATTGGCGAATGTACTTGTGGTGGTAGAAGAGGTGGATGAAAATCTGTTTCTAGGTGCTAGAAATCTTCGCAATGTTGAAGTGATCGATGTTCAGGGAGTAAATCCTGTTAACCTGATTGGCTTTGAGAAAGTACTGTTTACCGTAGGTGCGCTGAAAAAAGCTGAGGAAATGCTGGCATGAATCAAGAGCGAATGTACGGAATCCTGATGGGCGCGCATATTTCCGAAAAAGCGACATTGATTGCAGAAGAATCGAATCAATTTACCTTTAAGGTTGCTAAAGACGCAACCAGGCGAGAAATTAAAGAAGCTGTCGAAACGATCTATGAGGTTGAAGTTAAAGGTGTATCGGTCCTTAACGTAAAAGGTAAGGTGAAGCGAAATATGCGTGGCATAAGTCGCAAGCCAGGCTGGAAGAAAGCATATGTCAGGCTTGCAGAAGGCCAGGACATTGATTTCAGCACGACAAACGATTGATCAAACGAATTAGTTAACGAGTTATTATAATGCCAGTCGTAAAAACTAAACCAACATCGCCAGGACGACGATTTGTCGTTCGAGTGAGCAGCCCCGAACTACATCAGGGTGAAGCTTATAAGCCGTTAGTTGAAAAGAAATCGAAATCAGGTGGCCGAAATAACAATGGCCGTATCACTACCAGACATATAGGTGGTGGTCATAAGCAAAAGTACAGAAAGATAGATTTTAAGCGTACCAAAGATAGTGTTAAGGCTGTTGTTGAACGGCTAGAGTACGACCCGAACAGAACTGCACATATTGCTTTGCTTAAGTACCTCGACGGAGAGCGTCGATATATTATAGCGCCTAAAACACTGGCTGTTGGTGATGAAGTAAGCTCTGGTAACGACGCTGCTATAAAACCAGGTAATTGCCTGCCGCTGCGTAACATGCCAATGGGTAGTGTGCTGCATTGTATAGAACTCAAGCCAGGTAAGGGTGCTCAGATGGTTCGTAGTGCAGGTACATCCTGCCAATTGGTTGCTAAAGAAGGCGCATACGTTACGTTACGTATGCGATCTGGAGAAATGCGCAAAGTGTTAGCAGATTGTCGAGCGACGCTTGGCGAAGTAAGTAATTCCGAGCATAACCTGGAGTCACTTGGTAAAGCAGGTGCTAGACGTTGGCGCGGTGTACGGCCGACTGTCCGTGGTGTTGTGATGAATCCGGTAGATCACCCGCATGGTGGTGGAGAGGGCAAAACGTCAGGTGGACGTCATCCTGTTTCGCCTTGGGGAATGCCAACTAAAGGGTATAAAACTCGTAAGAATAAACGCACGGATAATATGATTGTTCGTCGCCGACGTTCTAATCGATAGGAGTATAAGAAGTGCCGCGTAGCTTAAAGAAGGGACCGTTTATAGATCTTCATCTAATGAAGAAGATTGGTAAGGCAATAGAGACCAACGACAAACGGCCTATTAAAACATGGTCCAGGCGTTCAATAATTACCCCGGATTTTGTCGGCTTTACTGTACAGGTACATAATGGCAGAAGCCATATCCCAGTGTTCGTTACAGAAGATATGGTCGGTCATAAATTTGGTGAGTTTTCGCAGACTCGTACATTTCGTGGGCATGTAGCGGACAAAAAAGTTCGCCGATAGCATATACGCTAGCGCAAGGTTTAAGAGGAACGAGACTATGGAAATAGCAGCTAAATTAAAAGGTGCAAAGCTATCAGCTCAAAAGGCACGATTGGTAGCTGACCAGATACGTGGTCGTAATGTTGCGGAAGCGCTGGATATATTAAATTTTAGTACTAAAAAGGGCGCTCACATAGTTCGGAAGCTATTAGAGTCAGCCATTGCAAACGCAGAACATAACGAAGCCGCAGACGTAGATGAATTGTCTGTGGCAACAATCTTCGTTGACGAAGGTTTAACGATGAAGAGAATACGCCCACGCGCAAAAGGTCGAGCAGATCGAATCTTAAAAAGAACCTGCCATATTACGCTCGCAGTTGCAGATTAGTTTCCAGGGCATAGGTAAAGGTTAAAGGAAAGAATTATGGGTCAAAAAGTACATCCTACTGGATTTCGTCTTGGCGTCGTTAAGGAGCATACATCTGTTTGGTATGCTGACGGTGCTAACTACGCTGAAAAGCTGCATAATGATTTAATCGTGCGCGCGTATATTCAGAAACGTTTGGCTCAAGCTTCAGTAAGCCGGATTGAAATTGAACGACCTGCGCAAACTGCAAGAATTACGATACATACTGCGCGTCCCGGTATAGTGATTGGTAAAAAAGGTGAAGATGTTGAGCGACTGCGGCGTGAAGTTGCCAAGTTGATGAAAGTACCGGTGCATATCAACATCGAGGAAATACGTAAACCAGAATTGGACGCCCAGCTTGTAGCCAGGAACGTTGCCCAGCAATTAGAAAGACGTGTGCAGTTTAGACGTGCTATGAAGCGAGTAATACAAAACTCTATGCGGCTCGGTGCACAAGGAATTAAAGTGCGAGTAGCTGGCCGATTGGGCGGTGCCGAAATTGCACGTTCAGAGAGTTATCACGAAGGTAGAGTGCCCTTACATACTTTGCGAGCCGATATAGATTATGCGCCGGCAGAGGCACTAACAACCTATGGTATTATAGGCGTGAAAGTGTGGATTTTTAAGGGTGAGATTCTTGATGTTAGAGAAGACGCCAAAGACCAACAAAACGTGCAGACTTTCGGATAAGAATCGATGTTACAGCCTAAACGAACTAAATTCAGAAAAACGCAGAAAGGCCGAAACCGAGGTTTGGCGCATCGTGGTAGTACCGTCAGTTTCGGCGAATACGGTCTAAAAGCTACTGCTCGTGGGCGAATGACTGCTCGACAAATCGAAGCTGGCCGGCGCGCAATGACCCGTCATGTGAAGCGTGGCGGACAGATCTGGATCAGAGTTTTTCCAGATAAACCAATAACCAACAAGCCACTCGAAGTACGGCAGGGTAAAGGTAAAGGTAATGTTGAGTATTGGATTGCTCAAATAAAGCCCGGAAAAATGCTTTATGAAATGGACGGTGTAACTGAAGAAGTTGCGCGAGAGGCCTTTAAATTGGCAGCAGCAAAATTTCCATTCCCAACAACTTTTGTCAAACGCACTGTAATGTGAGCTGAGAGACTCATAAATTATGAAAGCATCAGAATTAAGAGAAAAATCAGTTGAAGAGCTTGCAGAAACTTTGATCGACCTGGCTAAAGAGCAGTTCACACGACGCATGCAACAATCTACTGGTCAATTGAATCAGACACATTTGTTGAAAACAGTGAAAAGAGAAATAGCACGCGTAAAAACTGTACTTAATGAGAAAAGCAGGGTTAGCGAATGAGCAAGACGACAGAAGCGCGTACAGCAAGTGGTAGAGTTGTTAGTAGTAAGATGGACAAGACCATCACCGTACTAGTAGAACGGCAGGTCAAACACCCGATATATGGAAAATATATCAAGCGGTCCAACAAGATCCATGCGCATGACGAAGATAATGTATGTCACGAAGGCGATTTGGTCACGATAGAAGAGACTCGACCAATATCAAAAACAAAGGCATGGAAACTGAATTCAATTGATCGTAAGGCCACCTCATTATAACGGGTTGTTAGTTCGATAGTTTTTTACGATTTTGATCTACAGGTTAAATACCATTGTAGGGTGGAGATAGGACAATGATTCAGACACAAACGTACTTGGATATTGCAGACAATAGTGGCGCTCGTCGTGTGATGTGCATTAAAGTGCTCGGCGGTTCCAAGCGACGTTATGCTGGTATCGGTGATGTGATTAAAGTAGCTGTCAAAGAAGCGATTCCTCGTGGCCGAGTCAAAAAAGGCCAGGTACTGGATGCAGTTGTAGTTAGGACCAAAAAGGGTGTTCGACGTTCAGATGGTTCATTGATTAAATTCGATGGTAATGCTGCGGTTTTATTAAACGCAAGCAAGCAACCAATCGGGACAAGAATCTTTGGCCCAGTTACTAGAGAACTACGTAACGACAATTTTATGAAGATTATCTCTTTGGCGCCGGAAGTCCTTTAAAACAAGGGTAAACGAGCAGCGTAACAGCAGGGTATGGGTTAAATGCAAAAAATTAAGCAAGACGACGATGTAATAGTTATTGCTGGGAAAGACAAGGGCAAAAGAGGCTCTGTTGTAAGGACGTTAAAAAACGATCGAATATTTGTTTCAGGCGTCAATATGATCAAGCGGCATACCAAAGGTAATCCGCAAATGGGTCAACCTGGTGGAATTATAGAGAAGGAAGCGTCGATCCATATATCGAATATCGCAATTTATAATGCGAAGACGACGAAAGCCGACAGAGTCGGTATAAAAACATTGGAAGACGGAAAAAAGGTTCGAGTTTTTCGTTCCACCGGCGATGAAATAAACGGTTAGCAAAATGGCAGATTTGAAAGCGCAATATGATTCAGAATTGAAACAGCAGCTCAAAGAGCTACTGGGTCTTGAAAACGTGATGGAAGTACCGCGTCTTACCAAAATTACTCTTAATATGGGTGTTGGTGAGGCGATAGGTGATCGTAAGCAGTTAGACAACGCTGTGGCCGATATGCAAAAGATCGCTGGCCAAAAGCCAGTAATATGTGAAGCTCGGAAGTCAATAGCAGCTTTTAAAGTTCGTGAAGGTTATCCTGTTGGTTGTAAAGTCACATTGCGAAAACGCCAGATGTATGAGTTTTTGGATCGGCTAATTAATATAGCTATACCACGCCAGCGTGACTTTAGAGGTATTAGTTCAAAATCATTTGACGGTCGCGGCAACTTTGCAATGGGCCTTGACGAGCAAATTGTATTTCCAGAAATCGACTATGACAAGATCGATAAGGTACGAGGCCTGGATATTAGTATCGTAACCACCGCGAAAACGGATGACCAAGGTAGAGCGCTACTGAAAGCCTTTAATTTCCCATTTAGGGAAGTGAGTAACGCCTAGACTAATTCCCGCGATGTATTAAAGCAGGAATTTTAAATGACGATAGATGGCAACAGCTAGCAGAGAAAGAATATGGCTAAACAAGCAATGATCAATAGGGAAAAAAAGCGAGCGAAAATTGTCGCTAAGTACGCAGAGAAAAGGGCTGCGCTTAAGAAGACTATAGCAGACCCTAAGACCTCAGATGATGATCGTTGGGATGCGCAGGTCAAGTTACAATCATTGCCGCGCAACGCGAGCCCTAGCAGGCAAGTACGTCGTTGCAAATTGACAGGTCGTCCGCATGCAGTTTATCGCCGATTTGGATTGGCAAGAACAAAACTCAGAGAAGCAGCCATGCGCGGTGATGTGCCTGGCCTGGTCAAATCTAGCTGGTAGGGGAATAATCAAAAATGACTATGCAAGATCCAATAGCAGATATGCTAACACGTATAAGAAATGCCCAGACTGCTCGAATCAAAGAAATCGAAATGCCATCGTCACAGACTAAAGTAGCTGTGGCAAAGGTACTTCAAGACGAAGGTTATATCAGTGCGTTCTCGGTCGATGATGAAGTTAAAAAGCAGCTGAGTATTGAACTTAAGTATTTTGACGGCAAGCCAGTAATCGAAGAGATTAATCGTGTAAGTCGCCCTGGTTTAAGACAGTATTGTGGTAAAGACGAAATTCCACAGGTTAAAGGCGGTCTTGGAATTATTATTCTATCGACCAACAAGGGTTTGATGTCGGATAAAGCCGCTCGGACTGCCGGGCTTGGCGGTGAATTACTCTGCTCAGTATTTTGAGCCCACGTTTTCAACATAGACAGGCCCTGACGGAAATCGTTACGGGTTGGTACGAGTGCGAAAGGTTTAATAGATATGTCTCGAATAGCAAATAGTCCAGTTGTAATACCAGGCGGGGTTGAAGTTAATCTCAACGATCAGAGCCTTAGTATCAAGGGAGCTAAAGGTGCGCTTGATATCGATATTCACCAGTTTGTGAATGTTTCTCAGGACGATAATGTGCTGAAATTTAAAGCCACTAATCAGTCAAAAAAGGCTGGTGCTCTGGCTGGTACTTTTCGGGCACTAGTTAACTGTATGGTTTCTGGTGTAACCAAGGGTTTTGTAAAGGAACTGACGCTTATTGGTGTTGGTTACAGAGCTAAAGCGCAAGGAAAAAAATTGTCGCTCAACCTCGGTTTTTCACATCCAGTCGATTATGAGATACCGGAAGGCATCGAAATTGAAACACCGAGTCAAACCCAAATATTGATAAAGGGTATCGATAAACAACTAGTCGGTCAGGTAGCTGCAGAGATAAGAGCTTATCGGTCGCCGGAGCCCTACAAAGGAAAAGGTGTTCGTTATGCAGACGAATATGTGAAGCGTAAAGAAGCCAAGAAAAAGTAAATTGAAAAAATAATAAGTATCTACGTATATCAAGTTTTTCGCTTGTGATTTCGTGAACGTTTAGAGAACTTTTAGAGAATTAACAGATGAGCAAGAAAAACGACGCTCGATTAAGAAGAGCAAGGCGTGGCAGAAAGCACATACAAAGACTGGAAGTACCAAGGCTTTGTGTATATCGCTCGCCAAGGCATATTTATGCCCAGATCATTTCGTCTACTGGAGATATAGTTCAGGCATCTGCTTCTACTCTGGACAAATCCTTAAAGGGCGTTAGTGCAGGAAACAGAGACGGTGCTGCAAAAGTTGGTGCTTTGATTGCGGAACGAGCAAAAGCAGCAGGAGTATCTCAAGTTGCATTTGATCGGTCCGGCTATAAATATCACGGCCGTATCAAGGCGTTAGCAGATGCAGCCAGAGAAGGCGGTTTGCAGTTTTAAGCTAGGTAGTTTTGAGGATTAGTAATGGCGTATAACGACCAAGATAATGAAGAAGGGATCCAGGAAAAACTGGTTCAGGTAAACCGCGTAGCTAAAGTTGTAAAAGGCGGTCGTATATTCGGTTTTACCGCCCTCACAGTAGTTGGTGACGGTAATGGGCGAGTCGGATATGGACGAGGAAAAGCTCGAGAAGTGCCGTTGGCAATTCAAAAGGCGATGGAGGCAGCTCGACGCAACATGATTGATGTCGATCTAGACGGCACTACCATACAATACGCAATCACTGCCAGGCATGGTGCGTCAAAGATTTTCATGCAGCCAGCCTCAGATGGTACTGGTATTATCGCCGGAAAAACTATGCGGGCAGTTCTGGAAGTTGCCGGGGTTCACAATGTACTTGCCAAGTGTTATGGCTCTACAAACCCGGTTAACGTAATCCGCGCGACTTTTAAGGGTCTGCAGGAAATGAGAACGCCAACAAGCATCGCTGATAAACGTGGTAAGACAATAGAAGAAATCACAGGTTAAGTTAACGATGTCAAATGTAGATAAAATTGTAGTGACTTTGAACAAGAGCCCAATAGGGCGTCTTAAATCTCATAAAGCCTGTGTTAAAGGCCTGGGACTAAAAAAAATAGGTCAGTCTGTAGAGGTTATTGATACACCCGAGAATCGAGGCATGATTGCAAAGGTGTATTACATGGTTTCCGTAGCAGGCGAGTAGGAGATAGACAACATGCGTTTGAATACAATCCAACCTGCTCGAGGCAGTAAAACTTCTCCCAAGCGAGTAGGTCGTGGGATGGGTAGCGGTCTGGGCAAGACCTGTGGTAGAGGCCATAAAGGCCAAAAGTCGCGCTCCGGTGGTCGAGTAAAACCCGGTTTTGAAGGTGGTCAACAACCTCTTCAAATGCGTTTGCCCAAGTTCGGTTTTAATTCCGCTAAAGCACGTACTACCGCTGAAGTTACGTTATTCGAGTTATCTAAAGTGGAAGCTGATATTATAGATTTGCAAGCCCTCAAAGATGCTAATATCGTCGGTCGCAATATTCTAAAAGCCAAGGTAATGTTATCTGGCAAAATTGAGAAAGCTGTCAAAATTAAAGGTTTAGGCGTATCCAATGGTGCCAGGGCCGCAATCGAAGCTGCAGGCGGAGCAGTCAATTAATGCGCATCTCTAAGGAATGCATTGTTAAATGACCAGTACACTGGCACAAAAAACAGGTAGTACTGGTGGCGGTTTAGCTGAACTAAAGCAAAGGCTTTTTTACGTCCTTATTGCGATACTGGTGTATCGGATAGGCAGCCATATTCCGGTACCAGGTATCGATCCTGATCGATTAAAATCTTTATTCGATCAGAATCAGGGTGGAATTTTAGATCTGTTTAACATGTTTTCAGGTGGCGCTCTGGAGCGTATGAGTATTTTCGCCCTGGGAATCATGCCATACATCTCTGCGTCTATTATTACTCAACTGCTAGTAGCGACAACACCGACGCTACAACAGTTAAAAAAGGAAGGTGAGGCAGGGCGAAAGAAAATTGCCCAATACACGCGCTACGGTACCTTATTACTAGCCACTTTACAGGGATTTGCCTTCAGCAGTGGCCTATCGGCGCAGGGGCTAGCTTATACAGGTAATTTTGCCTTTCACTTTGTAGCTGTTGCAACATTGGTTACCGGGGCCATGTTTCTTATGTGGTTAGGAGAACAAGTCACCGAAAGGGGCGTCGGCAACGGTATATCGATTATCATTTTTGCAGGTATTGTATCGGGTTTCCCAAGTGCTATCGGACAGTCCTTTGAACAGGCGAGGCAAGGAGAAATCGAAATTGTAAGTCTACTGTTAATGGCCGTTATCGCGATACTCGTAGTAGCTTTTGTTGTTCGAGTGGAGCGTGGACAGCGTAGAATCACAATAAACTATGCGCGGCGACAACAGGGTAGAAAACAATATCAGGCACAAACAAGTCATCTTCCTTTAAAAATTAATATGGCGGGTGTTATTCCGGCAATATTTGCAAGTAGCCTGTTGTTGTTTCCTGCGTCATTGGGTCAGTGGTTTGGTCAGTCTCCGGGTATGGAGTGGCTTCAGGAACTGAGTTTACAAATTGCCCCTGGGCAACCGCTCAACATCATACTGTTTGCCTCTGGTATAATATTTTTCTGCTTTTGGTATACGGCCATCATGTTTAATCCTAAAGAGGTCGCTGATAATTTAAAGAAATCGGGCGCTTTTATCCCCGGATATCGGCCAGGAGAGCAGACGGCAAAACATATCGATACGATACTAACCAGGCTAACATTGTTCGGTTCCTTATATATGACCGCAGTGTGTTTGTTACCTCAGATTATGATCGTTAATTTTAATATTACTTTTCAATTGGGCGGTACAGCGCTACTCATTGTAGTTGTTGTTGTGATGGATTTTATTTCCCAGATTCAAACACATTTAATGTCCAGTCAGTATGAGCAATTGATGAAGAAATCCAATTTACAAAATTTTGGAAGGCGCTAGTAGTGCTTAAAGACAAATTTGAAAATAAAGTCGGAACAGATTATGAAGGTTAGAGCTTCAGTAAAAAAGATGTGTCGAAACTGTCGTGTTATTCGGCGTAAGGGTGCTGTTAGAGTTATCTGTACAGAACCAAAACATAAACAGCGCCAAGGTTGAGAGGAGCATATAGAATATGGCTCGTTTAGCTGGAATAAATATTCCTGATAATAAGCATACCGTAATTTCATTAACCTATATCTTTGGTATAGGTCGGCATACTGCACGGCAGCTATGCGAGACTACAAGTATCGACCCAACTGTCAAGATACAGGATTTGGACGAGTCGCAACTCGATACCTTAAGAGTAGAGATATCTAAGCTATCTGTCGAAGGCGATCTTCGCCGCGAACGGCAGCTAAATATCAAACGATTGTTAGATCTCGGTTGTTACCGTGGCATTAGGCATCGTAGAAATTTGCCAATGAATGGTCAACGTACAAAAACAAATGCGCGCACTAGAAAGGGCCCAAAACGCCCAATTCGTAAGTAGATTAAGTCGTTTAACGGCAAATACTTCTTTAGCATAAGAGACTAATATGTCTGAGACAGAAAAAGAAATAGCAACTGAAACCAGTGCAGACAAGAAAGATGCTGTCGCTGCATCGGCCCCTGGCAAACGCAAAGGCAAGCGACAGGTAGTAGATGGTTTAGCACATATACATGCTTCATTTAACAATACCATCATCACAATTACTGATCGTCAAGGTGGCGCCTTATCCTGGGCCACAGCCGGAGGCTCGGGTTTTCGAGGCGCTAGAAAAAGTACACCGTTTGCTGCGCAGGTTGCGGCAGAACGAGCGGGAAATGCAGCTTTAGATCACGGCTTGCAAAACCTAGAAGTATTTGTAAAAGGTCCGGGTCCAGGCAGAGAAGCCGCTGTACGAGCCCTAAATGCGGTAGGTTACAAAATTACTAATATTACGGATGTAACCCCCATTCCACATAATGGCTGTCGACCACCCAAACGTCGTCGCGTGTAATTGAGGAGATAGAAGATGGCCAGATACCTCGGCCCTACATGTAAGTTAGCACGACGAGAAGGTACAGATTTGTACCTGAAGAGCGGAGTCCGCCCTATAGAGTCGAAATGCAAAATTGAAAGTACGCCAGGCCAACATGGTGCTCGGCGAACTAGACTTTCAGACTATGCTGTGCAGTTGCGTGAAAAGCAGAAAGTGCGCCGAATTTACGGTGTATTAGAAAAACAGTTTCGTAATTATTATAAAAAAGCTGATCGTCAGAAAGGTGCCACAGGCGAAAACCTGTTGCGATTGTTAGAACGACGACTTGACAATGTAGTATATCGTATGGGGTTTGGCTCCACGCGCGCTGAGGCCAGACAACTGGTTTCACATAAGTCCATTCTGGTAAATGGTAATGTACTCAATATACCTTCTTACCAGGTTGAAGCAGGTGATACCATCACCATTCGCGAAAAGGCAAAAAAACAACTTCGAATTCAAGGCGCGTTGGCAATTGCAGCCAATCGCCCAGTAGATTGGGTGGAAGTTAATAACGAAAAGTTGGAAGGCGTATTCAGATCGTTTCCGGAACGGGACGAGTTGCCAGCTGAGATAAATGAAAATCTCATTGTTGAGCTTTATTCCAAGTAATCTCGCTATTAACTAATCAATTTACGGATTTCTCTTAGAAGGTGTAACTATGGCCCATTCGTCACTTGAGTTTTTGACCCCAAAACACATTCAAGTAGATCAAAAGAGTATAACTAGAGCAACAGTGGTCTTAGAACCGCTGGAAAGAGGCTTTGGACATACGCTTGGAAATGCACTAAGACGTATTCTACTGTCTTCTATGCCAGGGTGCGCAGTGGTAGAAGTGGAAATAAACGGTGTGCTGCACGAGTATAGTGCGTTAGAAGGTATGCAGGAAGATGTGATTGAAGTGCTGCTTAACCTCAAAGGCGTCGCGATTAAGCTGAATGAAACAGATGAAGCTGAGCTAGTTCTTGATAAACGCGGACCATGCGTAGTTACAGCGGCGGATTTTCAGTTGGATCATACAATCGAAATATCAAACCCCGAACACGTTATTGCTACCCTTAACGAATCAGGACACCTCAGTCTGAGGGCAAAGGTATCACGCGGTCGTGGCTACGAACCTGCTGACATCAGGCAGTCGGACGAAGACCAAAGCAGAATTATCGGAAGCTTGTTACTGGATGCATCTTATAGCCCCGTCAGCCGGGTTTCCTATAAAGTGGATAGTGCACGAGTCGAACAACGTACCGACCTTGATAAGCTCATTATAGATCTGGAAACAAATGGTACGATCGAACCAGAAGAAGCGATTCGACGTGCTGCAACCATATTGCAACAACAGGTCAATGTTTTTGTTGATTTACAAAGCGAAAATGAACCGGAGCCTGAAGAGCACGAAGATGAAATTGACCCAATATTGCTTCGCCCGGTTGATGATCTTGAGCTAACTGTCCGTTCAGCCAATTGTCTGAAGGCTGAAAATATATATTACATTGGTGACTTGATAAGACGTACAGAAGTTGAGTTGTTAAAAACACCAAATCTTGGTAAGAAATCATTAACTGAGATAAAAGATGTACTAGCCTCCCGAGGGCTCTCATTAGGGATGCGCCTTGAAAATTGGCCCCCTACCAGTCTACGCGGCGATGACCGAGTGTTAGGTTAGACTATTAATAAATTGATTAGCGTTATCAGGAAGTAATCTCATGCGCCATAGAAAAAGTGGTAGACAGTTAAATAGGAATTCGTCGCATCGAAAAGCGATGTTCAAAAATATGGCCTGCTCATTAATTGAGCATGAGGTTATAAAGACCACCTTGCCTAAAGCTAAAGAACTTAGGAAGGTCGCCGAACCTTTGATAACTCTGGCCAGGACTGATTCAGTAGCCAATCGCCGGTTAGTTTTTGCGCGTACAGGCGACAAATCTACCGTAGGGAAGTTGTTTGCAGATATTGGGCCGCGCTATGTAGATAGACCAGGTGGTTATACTCGCATTCTTAAATGCGGTTTTAGAGCGGGTGACAAAGCGCCGATGGCCTATATCGAGCTAGTCGACAGGCCCCTGCCAGAAGTAGATGACGACGATTATGACGACGATGACGACGATTAAATTCGGTTATTAAAGTTATAGTTAAAAAGGCCGATTTTCTCGGCCTTTTTTTATGTTGGTAGCCATCGAGTGGTTTGTAACATCTTTAGTAATTTTCAAATATTCTTTAAATAGGCTATGCGCAAGGAGTTCCTTCATATGGTTCAGAGTTTTAATCCTATTGTTCGGACATTAATGGGGCCTGGTCCTTCCGACGTTAACCCCAGAGTCTTACAGGCTATGGCAAAACCAACCATCGGTCATCTTGATCCTGAATTTATTCGGTTGATGGATGAAATAAAGAGCTTGTTGCAGCTTACTTTTAAAACCGGGAACGAACTAACGATTCCTGTCTCGGCACCCGGTTCTGCCGGTATGGAAACCTGTTTCGTTAATTTGGTCGAGCCAGGAGATAAGGTTATTGTCTGTGAAAACGGCGTGTTTGGTGGTCGTATGGCCGAAAATGTTACGCGGTTAGGGGGGCAAGTAGTCCAGGTTGAGCAAGATTGGGGTCGAGCTGTAGATCCTGATCAACTCGAAGTTGCTTTGAAATCTCATCCAGATGCAAAATTCGTTGCCTTTGTCCACGCTGAAACATCAACTGGTGCTTTGTCAGATGCCAATACACTGTGTCGATTAGCTATCGAGCATAACTGCCTTACTATTGTTGATTGTGTCACATCGTTAGCTGGTTGCGAAGTTGATATCGATGGCTGGGGCGTTGACGCAACCTACAGTGGTACTCAAAAATGTTTGTCATGCGCACCAGGACTGTCGCCTATTAGTTTAAGTCCAAAGGCAGTTGACGTCATAAAGAACAGAAAAACGCCGGTTAACAGCTGGTTCCTGGATCTCAATCTGGTGATGGGTTACTGGGGCCAGGGTCAAAAAAGAGCATATCATCATACCGCGCCGGTAAATTCTCTCTACGGTCTTCATGAAGCATTGGTAATACTTCATGAAGAAGGACTAGAAGCTAGCTGGAGGCGGCATGAAGTAAATCACCTGGCGCTGCGTTCAGGGCTAGAAGCTTTGGGATTAGAATTCATTGTTCCTGAAGGTGAACGATTACATCAGCTTAATACTGTCACTATACCAGCTGGTGTAGACGAGGCAGTGGTGCGATCGCAATTGTTGCAACGGTTTAATCTTGAAATTGGTGCTGGGCTTGGCTCGTTGGCAGGTAAAGTATGGCGAATAGGGTTGATGGGATATGCCAGTAACCCTAAAAATGTGCTTTTTTGTGTGAATGCCTTAGAAGCAGTATTGGCCGAAAATAGCGCAAAGATAAACTTAGGTGTTGCCACCAGGGCGGTTCAAGTTGCTTATCAATTATCCCAGAATGGTTAGTCGCCTGACCTAGTAGCGCTGTTAATATTATAGCTTAAAGGGTCTGGAGTTAAGGGTAGGTCAAAGGTTAGTTGAAGGTGCATTAAGGATCGGCGCGAGGTATTGTCCTGTGAAAGACTGGGGATTGAGTGCTACTTCTTCTGGAGTGCCGAAACCGATAATTTGGCCGCCGTCCGCGCCACCTTCAGGGCCAAGGTCTACTATCCAGTCTGCGGTCTTAATGACATCGAGGTTGTGTTCGATTACCACGATGGTATTGCCCTGGTCACGTAAATGATGCAATACGACTAACAGTTGTTCGATGTCGTGGAAATGTAGGCCAGTAGTTGGTTCGTCCATGATATATAGTGTTCGTCCAGTGTCTCTTTTAGACAGTTCACGTGATAACTTTACCCGCTGAGCCTCGCCTCCAGAAAGGGTGGTGGCACTTTGGCCGACCTTAATATAATTTAATCCAACGTCTATCAGGGTTTTTAAGCGTCGTTCTATCATTGGCACAGGAGAGAAAAACTCGTGTGCATCTTCTACTGTTAAATCTAGAATTTCGTGGATATTTTTTCCTTTATAACGTATTTCCAGAGTTTCTCTATTATACCGCTTGCCCTTACACTCATCGCAGGTGACATATACATCGGGTAGAAAGTGCATTTCTACTTTAATCAGGCCATCACCCTTGCAAGCTTCGCAACGACCCCCTTTGACGTTAAAACTGAATCGGCCGGGTTTATATCCGCGTGATCGTGCTTCATGAGTGGCCGCAAATAGTTCGCGGATAGGAGTGAAAATATTGGTATAGGTTGCAGGGTTAGATCTTGGTGTTCTGCCTATGGGGCTTTGATCGATACCAACTACTTTATCGAGTTGCTGCATACCTGTGATGCTTTCGAATGGAGCAATCTTCGGGTTTTGAGCACCATTGAGTTCGATTGCAGCAATAGGAAACAAGGTTGAATTAATTAGCGAAGATTTGCCGGAGCCAGATACGCCTGTTACACAGGTCATTAGCCCTAGTGGTATTGTCAGGTCTACAGATTGTAGGTTGTTGCCCGTTGCACCTTTAATACATAGTAATTTATCGACATCATAGGGTGTTCGTGACTGGGGTATGGTGATGGCTCTTTTGCCTGAAAGAAATTGTCCGGTAACGGATTCTGGAGCAGCCAGGATGTTTTCTAATGAGCCTTGTGCTGCAATATGACCACCATGGATACCTGCGCCGGGTCCAATGTCGACAATAAAGTCTGCTTTCCTTATGGCTTCTTCATCGTGTTCGACAATGATAACAGTGTTGCCCAGGTCCCTTAAATGATTAAGCGTTTTTAGCAGTCGTAGGTTGTCGCGTTGATGTAAGCCGATTGACGGTTCGTCAAGAATATACATCACGCCAACAAGGCCCGCGCCAATTTGGCTGGCAAGGCGGATTCTTTGAGCTTCACCACCACTTAAGGTATTTGCGCTTCGAGATAAAGTTAAATAGTTGAGCCCGACGTCGACTAAAAAAGACAAACGGTTAATTATTTCTTTGAGTATCTTGTCGGCAATCTTTTGCTTTTGTCCTTCGAGCATCAACACTTTGAAGTATTGATGAGCATCAGCTATGGACAAAGCGGTGATTGCTGGTAGAGAAGTGCCGTTGAGTGTTACTGACTGCGCATCTTTGTTTAAGCGTTGACCCTTACAGTCGGGACAATCCTGGGTGCTTAGATACTTGGTAAGGTTTTCTCTTACTACCTGGGATTCAGTATCTTTATAGCGCCTTTCCATATTCGGTATGATGCCTTCAAAAGGATGTGCGCGGGTGAATTCGTCACCCCGATCATTTATATAGCGAAATTCGATGGCTTCTTCACCGCTACCGAAAAGAATTATTTGTTGATGTTTTTCTAGCAGTTCGCAGAGTGGCGTATTGATTTTGAATTGGTAATGCTTAGCAATTGATGTCAGCATCTGAAAATAGTAAACATTGCGCCGGTCCCATCCCTGGATGGCCCCTTCTGATAGCGACAAGGTTTGATCGTGAATGACATTGGCAACATCAAAAAATTGCTTTAAACCCAGGCCATCACAGCCCGAGCAGGCACCAGCGGGATTGTTGAAGGAAAATAACCTTGGTTCCAGTTCAGCGATAGAATGGCCGCATTCAGGACAGGAAAACCGAGTAGAAAAGATAAGTTCCGTCGCATTGGGTTCATGATCTGAGTCGAGCATGGCAATGGTTGCCAAACCGTCTGCAGTTTCTATAGCAGTCTCAAATGAGTCAGCCAGCCGAGTGATTATATCGGGGCGGATTTTGAAGCGATCTATAACAACTTCAATGGTATGCGGGATATTCTTTTTTAGCTTAGGGGTTTCATCTAGTTCTATAACGATACCGTCGATTCTTGCTCGGACAAAACCCTGGGCGCGTAATTGACTTAAAAGATGCAAGTGTTCACCTTTACGCTGTTTAATCATCGGCGCCAACAACATAACGCCCGTGCCCTGTGGAATGGTCATTGCCTGATCGACCATTTGTGAAATGGATTGGGCTACCAGTGAAATGCCGTGTTCTGGACAATGCGGTTCGCCGACGCGGGCAAAGAGCAAGCGTAGATAGTCATAAATTTCTGTTATGGTGCCGACGGTTGAGCGTGGATTATGGCTGGTTGATTTTTGCTCAATTGAAATGGCAGGAGATAGACCCTCAATTTGATCGATATCAGGTTTTTCCATGAGTGACAAAAATTGTCGCGCATAGGCGGACAGGCTCTCGACGTATCTTCTTTGACCTTCAGCGTAGAGTGTATCAAATGCCAGGGAAGACTTACCTGAGCCTGAAATTCCAGTGATGACCACCAACTTGTCTCTTGGAATGTCGAGATCGAAATTAGCGAGGTTATGGGTTCTTGCGCCTCGAATAGAGATATTTCTCATACGTTAATGCAGGATCTTCCTGTAGGTTTTTAGCTCGAATGTATGGCAGCTAATAATGAATAGACGCTAGCCAAAGTGTTTTTTTCAATGTGAGTAAATGCTTACGAAATAAGCCTATGAAGTATAACCCTTGCGGAGTATAAATAGAGTCTAATACATTTCGACTGGGGTCTACTAGAGATAACGGCATGGCATATTAAGTCCAATAGAAAGGACAGGGCCAATTTGTTATTATAGCTGGCATAGAGAATTGCTAGATTCTAGTTATTCTCTGCTTTGTGCATTTCAATTACCCTGGGCCCTGAGGCCACTGCAAATAATTTGGTTCTATGACTATGTCTGTGATGCACCGACGTTATTATCTAACGCTGATCATGCAGGTAGGCTTTACAATATTCAGATCAATGGCTAGCAATAAAATTCCTCTTTTAAATTTTCCTCAGTCGTGACCTAATCAGCAATGGAAAGACAAGAATTAAGCGCCGCCCTGTCCATCGCACTACTGTATGTCGTGCGTATGTTGGGTCTATTTATGGTGTTGCCGGTGCTACCGATGTTAGTCGATGAAATACAGCTGGCAACACCGTTTCTCATCGGGTTGGCTTTGGGCATCTATGGCCTGTCTCAGGCAGTACTACAGATTCCACTCGGTTTGTTATCCGATAAATTTGGCCGTAAGCCAGTGATTGCCGCTGGATTACTGGTGTTTGTGTTGGGCAGTTTTATTGCAGCTTTTTCGAATGATATTTATGGCATTATTGCAGGCCGCTTTCTCCAGGGCTGCGGCGCCATCGCCAGTACCTTGCTGGCTTTATTGTCAGATGTTACGCGGCCTGAGAACAGATCAAAGGCTATGGCTATTATAGGTATGAGCATTGGCGCATCGTTTGGCATAGCATTGGTAGTTGGGCCCTGGGTTAATAGTCTGTTTGGTATTAGTGGTGTTTTTATTGGCACCGGTTTGGCAGGCATATTGGGGTTGTTAGTGTTGATATTTGTTATTCCGACGCCACTGGTGGGTAAATTTAATCCTGATTCTGGATTAAGCACGACGCGGGTTTCGCAGGTGTTAGGGAATGCAGGGTTAATAAAAACCACTTTTGGTATCTTTGCCTTGCACTATCTGTTGATGTCCAGTTTTGTTGCCTTCCCGGCATTTATGGCGGCTACGGGGGAAATCGCGACGGGTGAGCATTCGCAGTTCTATTTTTGGATATTGTTGGCTACCTTTATATTAATGGGCCCATTTATGCGTTTGTCGGACAGGCCGAACAGGATAAAAAGCCTGCTGTTAACCATGATTGGCATGTTCGTACTGTCGAGTATTATTCTTATACGTGAAAGTAATTTTTATGCCGTTATAGCAGCCATGATACTGTTTTTTATGGCGTTTAACTTACTTGAGGTTATCTTGCCGTCTATGGTGTCAAAGTTAGCGCCCGCAGGAGCCAGAGGCACTGCGATGGGTATTTATACCAGCGCCCAGTTCGCAGGCGCATTCGTTGGCGGGGCAATTGGTGGGTATATTGCTGGTGAATGGCCAATTACCTACTTGATGTACGTTAATATCGGCTTATGTCTGGTGTGGATTGTGGTAGGTTTAAATTTGCCGCAGCTGGTCAATAACAGGAGTATGATGCTTTCGTTTGCCAGTCTTAGCCGGCTCAGTAATAATCAGAAACTTGAGGCTCTGGCGTCAGTAGATGGTGTTTCAGATGTAGTATTATTTGAATCAGATGAACTTGTTTATCTGAATGTAAACACAGATAAACTTGATGCTGATGCACTTGATAACGTCGTAGCTTCGATTAACGCTAAATCAACACTGGCCTGTGCCAGTAGCTAGCTACAAAATTTGAGGAGAATCCGCATGGCTCGTGGTATTAATAAAGTAATTATTGTGGGGAACCTGGGTAATGACCCAGAAACCCGCTACATGCCCAATGGTAATGCCGTTACTCGGGTGAGTGTGGCAACATCAGAAACATGGAAAGACAAGCAGACCGGTCAATCAAACGAGCGTACAGAATGGCATCGAGTGGTGTTCTTTAATCGTTTGGGGGAAATAGCCGGTGAATACCTTAAAAAAGGTTCCAAGATTTATGTTGAAGGACAACTGAAAACTAATCAGTGGGAAAAGGACGGCCAGAAACATTATACGACTGAAATTATTGGCCGTGAAATGCAGATGCTTGATGGGCGCAATGAAAACTCTGGCATGGGCCAGGGTGGCGGCTGGCAAAATAATCAGGGCGGGTCTCAGGGCGGAGGCGGAGATTTTGGCCAGGCTAGTAATAACGGTGGTAATAACGGCGGCAACAGTGGCGGCAATAACCAGTCGATGGATAGTCAGCCCAGGTCAAGTCAGGGGGGTTCTTCTTTTGATTCGCCGCCATTAGAGGATTTTGACGACGATATCCCGTTTTAGAGGTTACCAGAGAGCCATTATGTAAAGTTAAACAAAAAAGCCCCTGACTATAGGGGCTTTTTTGTTTAACAGTCTTCGGTCTGGGTTTAGTCACCGTTATTGAGTGAATCTGTGTAATCGTCATACAAAGGTGGATTCAATTCAATTTTTGCCAGGCGGCATAGCCGGGGTTTTTGTTGTGCGGAAAGTACCCCGCTGAAATTGCCAGGTAGCTGTTTTGATTCGCCGCATCAAGCAGTGCTAAGTAGTAATAAAATAATGCCGCTTCATAGTTGGGTGTTTCATCGGGGATATTGTCTATAAAAGGTGTTGCCATCGAAAGTAATAGCTGAACTTTTGGTCTGAACCGAGGGTTGCCCAATGCCACAGACAATGTGGCAAAGGTTCCTGGGAAGGTGTATTGTAGTTGTGAAATTAACTCAATTTCCTCGTCGGATAAACCTGAGACGATAGACAATTGGAGTAAATGCAGACTGGCTGCATAGAGGAACTGGTGGGTAAAGTATAGGTCGTGGGGCTGGATGATTTTACCTTGAGTGTATTGCGCCAAGGATAGACCAAGAAAATCTCTATACTGTTTGTTGAGGCTTTTATACTCTATATTAGGCTGGTGTTGTAGATAAAGGCCGTATTGTTTTCCCGTCTCTAGCCAGTTTACGCCGATTGAAAATACGGGTCTGTCGATTGCTAGTTTATCAACGAATTTTTTGAATTCGAGCATATTTTGGCCGACTATTTTGGTCTCAAAAAACAAATTTTTCGCATGTAACAGGGTGACGTCAGGACGAATATTGCGCGCCTTATGGCGATACCCAATAGGAAAAGTTTGTGAATCAGACGAAACAATGAGCGCTGATTTTTTTGGCAGGCTGGTCAGGATAAGGTTCGCATAGTCGAATGCCAGCGTATCGTTAGCACGGTTGTTTTGCTGCCAATTGAGCATGCAAGACCAGCTACCGAGGCCAAATAAACAAGTTAAAAATAGCCGCCGAGTAATGGTTGTTTGCAGCTGTTGATAACAGGATTGAATGCCTGTGACGGTAAATATGATAAACACAATGATTGCGATGAGCAGATAACTTGAGAAGACTGCCTGATATAAATAGTCGTAGTCAAAGCCTAACAACAGGCTGAGTAAAATTGTATGACAAAATAAGATAACGCCGAGGCCTGAGGCGAGGCTCAACATTTCCTGTTGGCTTTTCATGGCTTGCGAACATCTAGCTGGTTCAGCTTTTATTAGTCCGCCTTTTATTAGTCCTATGCGAAATATACCAATAATGGCGAATAGACAAAATATAGGTCCATGCTGGAAAAAAACTGTTTTTACTGACCATGTCATAAACCGAAGCTTGTCCAGACTATCGGCAACATCCTGTTGATCCACCGCGGCAAAACTATCTCTTCTAATATAAGCAAGGAATGCTTGTAGGTTGTTAATGGGGCCTGAATAGGAGAATTCCGTAGTGGTTTGAAGCAGCCATAAATACGGCGTTAGACCGGCTATAAAACAACCGGCGAGAATGGCGAAAAACTTTGTTGGCTGATTGAGAAGTTGTTTCCAGTGCAAGGCGAATATGAGCACTAAGCCAGGAATACTTAAGATGAATAGTGGCCAATGATTCGCTAAACCTAGACCCAGGATAAGAGCGAGATAGTAGAGGCTTGCGGTAGTTTTTAATTGCTGGAAACGTATTGCCAGTAGCAACGCCAGCGCAGTCAGGAATGCATTGAGTGTATATACTTCAATGATAATTGCCTGGCTCCAGAAAGTGGTACTTGTTAACAGCAGTGCCGCGCCGAGTACGGCGAATAAATAATTCGCGGTTAGTTGTCTGAGGACAAGAAAAATGCAACTGGCGGTGGCAGCACCAAAAGCTGCGCTGATGCTATTGCCCAACAGCACAGGATTAATCGGCAGGCTTGAAAACAGGCTGCTGCAGAGAATAGAAAATAGCGGGTAGCCTGGTGGGTGGGCGATGCCGCCAAATTGACACACCTGGAGAAATAAGCCTGAATCTTCAAAGGTCACTGATCTCGGCATAGAAAGCCAGTACAGCAGATAACCCAGACAGAAAATACTAACGCAGGCGGTGAGATGTTTTTGTTGCTGGTTCATTGGTTTCGCATGTCCAGTGGTTTAGGCATGTCAAAGTTCTCTGCCTCAGGCAACTAACCATATCAGTAGGACGCCGAGCAGAAGTCGGTAAATAACAAACGGTAAAAAACCAATTCGATTGATGTAATCAAGAAATAATTTAATACAGATATAGGCGCTGATAAAAGCAACGCTGACACCTACCAGCAGGAAATGCCAATCGATGCTAACGTCAGATCGGATCAGATCTATAGATTTAAGCGTACTGGCACCGGCAATGGCGGGAATGGCGAGTAGGAAAGAGATACGCGAAGCGCTTTCTCTGGTATAGCCCAAAAACAAAGCCAGGGTCATTGTGACGCCTGACCTTGAGGTACCAGGAATGAGTGCAAAACATTGCGAAATACCTATAAGTAGGGCGTCCCGCCAGCCCAGTTCGGTGGCAGGTTTTGTTTGTTGGCCAATTCTGTCGGCGATAAGAAGCAGCACAGCAAATAATAAAGTAGTAATAATAATGACATCGATGCTACGGAGCTCATTTTCGATTAGCCCTTTGAGTAGCAGCCCAGCGGGTATTATGGGCAAGCTGGCAATTAGCAGATTGATGCAGAAGCGACTTTCAGTGCTGGGGTGACCCTTTAAATGCTGTATAGAGGCCAGGCTCAAAGAGTAGATGTCGGCTCTGAAAAAACCAATGACAGCCAACAGGGTGCCAAGGTGTACTGCGGTATCAAAGGCTAAGCCCTGGTCCTGCCAGCCGAAAATGGCGGCGGGTAATATGAGGTGAGCAGAACTTGATATAGGTAAGAATTCTGTGATGCCCTGAATGAGCGCTAGCAGAATTGTTTGGCAATAGTCCAAGGGTAAGTCCCAGTTTGAAAACAGTAGTTTATAGATTTCTCAGGCAGTAATCACGATGGATGTATATTCTGGTCTGCGGTTTTTTATTGGTTATATAGAATGATTAAATGCCGTATTTGCGTAAATGGTGGTTAATCAGGGATTCACTGGGCCGGTTTGCATGGTACACTCAAGAAATGGCTGAAATACCACTATTTCCATTACCCTTAATACTCTTTCCTGGCGGTAAATTACCGTTGCAAATTTTTGAACCCAGATACCTGGATATGGTGAAAAGCTGTATGCGAGATAATGTGGGTTTCGGTATTGTATTAATCAGGCAAGGTGCTCAGGTACTTCGGGGCAATCAGGCGCCGCTACCTAGTGTCGCTGGCCGGGGCACCTATTGTACGATTGTGGATTTTGATCAATTGGACAATGGTCTGTTACGCATCACGGTAGAGGGTCAGGTTAAATTTTCCGTAATAAATCAGCATGAACAAGCAGATCGGCTGATGATGGCCAGAGTAGAGTTTGAACCCCTTGAAGACGAGACGCCAATACCTGCGAATAAGCAGCACCTGGTTAATTTGTTAAAGTCATTGCACCAGCATGAATCTGTAGCTGCGCTGGATCTTAAGGTGGATTTTGCTGATGCGCGTGATATTGGTTGCCGTTTAACAGAGTTACTGCCCTGCCCTAATGAGTTCAAACAGGACATGCTGGAGCTGGATAATCCGCTTGAAAGGTTGTCCGCACTGGAAAAACAACTGTTGAAGATGCAGGACAAATAGTCGGCTTTTAATAGCAGCTAAGCCAATCGAAGTTCGCCCGGTTATTTCTAATGCTGGCAAATAAGCGCTGCTTAAAAGCCATGGTTCTGTCGATAGGCTGCATATCTCTGGGTCTTATTCTATCGTCCTGATTTGAGTTGAACGCGGCCTTAATTAACGCGTTGATTAATTTCCTGTGTATGCAGCTAGATGGAAAAAATTGAGTATAATGGGCATTAACTCGCGTTGTTATTGTTTAACTCATGAACCTAAAAGATAAAATGCAATCCATGGGGATTGCCGCTCGCGCTGCATCTATTGAGATCAACAGAGCATCAACTCAGCAGAAAAACCAGGCTTTAGAGCATATTGCCAGGCAGATTGGTGACCAGCGTGAAATGCTCATGGCTGAAAACAGCAAAGATTTGCAGGCCGCAAAAGAAAACGGAATCAGCGACGCAATGCTAGATCGGCTGACCTTCACAGAAGCGCGGTTTGATACCATGCTGGCAGGATTGAGACAGGTTGCAGGGTTGAATGATCCGGTAGGGGTTATTACCGATCTTGCTTATCAACCGAGTGGTATCCAGGTGGGTAAAATGCGTACCCCGCTGGGCGTAGTTGGGATTATTTTTGAATCACGCCCTAATGTCACCATTGATGCCGCCAGCTTATGCCTGAAATCGGGCAACGCCAGTATTTTGCGCGGCGGGTCAGAGGCAATCCATTCCAATCAGGCGCTAGCCACCTGTATTCAGGCCGGGTTGCAGTCAGCGGGATTACCTGCAGATGTGGTGCAACTAGTACCCACCACTGATCGCGCTGCAGTCGGCGAGCTCATCACTATGTCAGCTTATGTAGATGTAATAATTCCTCGCGGCGGGCTCAGTTTGACTCAGCGTATTGCTAATGAAGCCACCATACCGGTTATTAAACATCTTGATGGCATCTGTCATGTGTATCTGGATGATGACGCTAAGGAGCAGATGGCCATTGATATTGCCTATAATGCTAAATGCAATCGATATGCCGTTTGTAACGCCATGGAATCGTTGCTCGTATCAGCAAAGGTCGCTAAATCCATTTTGCCTAAGTTGGCAACCCGTTATATCGAAGCTGGGGTTGAATTAAGGGGCTGTCCTGAAACGGTTAACCTGTTGGCAGAGCGATGCGATGTGACGCCTGCGACAGAAGCTGATTGGGCTACTGAATATGTGGCGCCTATTTTGTCGATTAAAATTGTACCGGGCCTTGATCAGGCAATTAGCCATATTAACCGTTACGGGTCGAAGCATACCGATTCGATAGTTACAGAAAATTATTCCAGCAGTCAGCGGTTTATCAGAGAAGTAGATTCAAGCTCAGTTATGATCAATGCATCGCCACGGTTTTCTGATGGCCTTGAATATGGACTGGGCGCTGAAATCGGTATATCTACTGATAAACTGCACGCTCGAGGCCCAGTTGGGTTAGAAGGTCTGACTTCGCAAAAATACGTGGTATTTGGGGCGGGGCATGTCCGCCCCGGATAATCTGGTAGCTTGTGATAAACCTGCCCTGGTTATTTACGGAGGAACCTTCGATCCAGTACATTTTGGTCACCTTCGGTCTGCTATGGAGGTAGGTCAGGCGCTGGGTGCTGCAAGCGTTAGATTGCTGCCCTGTTATTTGCCTGCGCATCGTGAAGCCACAACCAGTACCGCAGAACAACGACTGGCAATGCTCAGACTCGCTGTTCGGGGAGTAGATTATTTAGAAATAGATGACCGAGAGCTGGTCCGTAAAGGTTATTCGTATAGTGTCGATACGCTCAAAGAAATTCGTCATGAGGTAGGTCCAGAAAGGTCAGTATCAATGGTTATCGGGGCTGATGCATATATGCAGCTGAATACCTGGCATCAATGGCAGAAGATTACTCAGCTGGCCCATCTAGTGGTGTTGGAGCGACCTGGGTATGCTGCCGGTTTAGTCCCGCCGGCGATTATTGACTGGGTTGAAGATAAGCTCGCTGTAGATCCATTATGTCTGGCGCAACAAGCGGCTGGATTAGTCTGCCACCTAAGGCTAAATCAATTTGAAGTTTCGGCCACCAAAATTAGAAGCATTGTTCTACAACAGGGTACAATTAACTATCTATTACCGAGCCGTGTGATTGAATATATTAACCAGCAGGGTTTATATCAATAAGTTGGCTCTGTGGAACACTAGAAAGGAGAACGCATTCATCAATGTTAGCCATTGAATTAAAACAGTTGGTTCTGCACGCACTTGAAGATATTAAAGGCAATGATATTAATTGCATTGACGTTATGGGTAAAACCGTAATTGCAGATTATATGGTCTTTGTCAGCGGTACTTCTAATCGGCATGTGAAAGCCCTGGTGGGTAATGTTGTTGTAGAGGCAAATAAGGCAGGTATTAAACCTATAGGTATCGAAGGGTTACAGCAGGGCGAGTGGGTGCTGGTAGATTTGGGTGATATATTAATCCATGTAATGCAGCCTTCAGTGCGTGATTTTTATGATATTGAAAGTTTGTGGGATATTAGCCCGTCGGTGGATGGGAGCACGGTTGTTGAATGTTGAGCTATTAGCCGCAGGGACTCGATCGCCCGATTGGGTGACCAAGGGTGTTAGCGAATATCAAAAGCGCTTGCCGAGGGAGTGGTCCTTCCAATTGAAGGAAATCCCCGTTGCTAAACGACATAAAGGTGAGCCAGTAGGTATTCAGAAAAAGGCGGAAGGTGAGAAAATGCTCGCCTTGCTAAAACCTGATAGTCGTTTGATTGCGCTTGATAGCCGAGGATCTAACTGGAGTACCGAAAAGTTAGCGCAAAATTTTGGCCAATGGCAACATGATTATCGGTATGTGTATTTTATGGTTGGCGGGCCAGATGGCCTGGCAGATAAATGCCTGGAGGTTGCCAACGATACCTGGTCTCTATCTCGATTGACCTTTCCACATTTTGTGGTTCGAATACTGCTTGCTGAACAATTTTACCGAGCCTGGGCAATATTGAATAACCACCCCTATCATAAATAGTTTGGCATAGTATGGTTGAACCGCTAGTACTCAAGGATCATGGTGGCGAAAGTCAGATTTTCTTTGATCGTATAGTGCTTGGTTTTGGCCTGTTATTAGTAGCCACGCTGTTTTTAGTGGCGCGGATGTTCTATCTGCAAATCGTCCAGCACGAAATATATATTACGCTGGCAGACAACAACCGTATTCAGTTGCAATCACTGCCGCCTATCAGGGGGCTTATTTACGATCGTAACGGTGAACTATTAGCAGACAATGTGCCTACCTTCAGTCTGACAATTACCAAAGAGCGGGTCAAAAATATGGACGCTATTATAGCGGACATTGATACCTTAATTGGGCTAAGCGCTGAACAGGTAGCGTCTTTTAAGCGGCGTCTAAAAAGACGTAAAAGGCCATTTGAATCAGTGCCGATTCGGTTTCGTTTGTCGCAACAGGAAATTGCAAAAATAAGTGTTAACTCTTTTGCGCTTATTGGTGCTGAGGTTGAAGCTAAGCTAGTGCGCCATTATCCACAGGGCGCATTGATGGCGCATGCGGTAGGTAGCGTAAGGCGGATAAACGAAGAAGATGTTAAAAAGCTGGATCCAGTCGCTTATTCAGGTACTGATCATATTGGTAAGATTGGCGTTGAAAAATTCTATGAAAATCGATTGTTAGGTAACGTTGGCCACCAGCGAGTAGAAATTGATGCCCGTGGTCGGTTAATGAAGATACTCGATGCCACAGCACCGGTGGCAGGAAACGATCTTCGCCTGACGGTTGATGTTAGCCTGCAGCGGGCCGCCAACGAATTTCTTGGTGCCAGGCGCGGCACAATCGTCGCTATCGAGCCTAATACGGGCGGAATTTTGGCGCTGGTGAGTAAACCCTCCTATGATCCCAACCTCTTTGTTACAGGGATTGATTTTAGTACCTATGCAAAATTGCGCGATTCTCCAGATGTGCCTTTGTTTAATAGAGCGTTACAGGGGCAATATGAACCAGGATCGACATTAAAACCCTTTATTGGTCTGGCGGGATTAGTAACGGGTGTGGCGAGTAGCGATTTCACCATAGACGACCCGGGCTGGTTTCGCCTGCCTAAAAACAAACGTTTGTATCGAGACTGGAACTGGACCAAGGAGGGTTACGGTGGCCACGGTAAGGTGAATTTGGAAAAGGCCATTTATCGCTCCTGCAATATATATTTTTATCAGCTGGCAGTGAAATTGGGCATTGATCGGCTCCATGATCAACTGGCATTATTTGGCTTTGGTGTTAATACTGCGATTGATTTACCAGAGGCACGCAGTGGCTTATTGCCTTCCAGAGCCTGGAAGCTCGGTTCCCGAGGTCAGAGTTGGTATCCTGGCGACACGGTAAATATTGGTATTGGGCAGGGCGATATCCTGGTGACACCCTTGCAAATGGCCACAGCGGTCGCGATTCTAGCCAATCGTGGCCGGGTAGTAGCGCCGCATTTAATGCGCCGGGCACAGGCCTCCGTACCAAAGTTGCCCAATGTAGATCAGGTGCCGCAAGAGGCCTGGGATCTGATAATCGGCGCGATGGAGAAGGTTGTGCATCGAGGTAATCAGGGTTTTAATGAAAATGGGACCGCATGGGCCTATATTGGGCAGGATATTAGTTATCGGATGGCAGGTAAATCGGGTACTGCGCAGGTAGTAGGTATTGCCCAGGGAGAAGAATATGATGAAGAACTACTCAATGAAAGACAGCGTAAGCATGCCTGGTTTGTGGCTTTTGCACCAATTGAGAAGCCGCGTATCGTATTAGCTGTACTGGTGGAAAATGGTGGCGGTGGGAGTAAAATTGCATCGCCAATTGCCCGCCAGGTCATTGATTTCTATTTGCAAAATAACCCCCCCAATAAAATGGCCAACAAGGTTCCTGTACCACTGCTTAATAATAGCGGCCGCAATATGGCAATAAACCGAGTTGATCAGGTGGTTAAGAGATGAGCCAGGATTTCGTTAGACAGTTATCAGGTGCAAGCTCATTAAGTAAGCGATTTGGTGGTCGAAGTGTGTTTCATATTGATATCCAGTTGTTATGCCTGCTGGTGCTAATTGTTAGTTATGGCTTGCTGGTTCTCTACAGCGCGGTAGGGCAGCGTATGGAACCGGTTATTGCACAAACGACCAAGATCGGGGTGGCGTTTGTGGTAATGATTGTAATGGCGCAAATATCACCGGTGGTATATCTGCGGTTTGCGCCCTGGTTATTCTTAATGGGTATTGTGTTTCTGGTGCTGGTCATTTTTTTTGGCATTACAGTGAATGGTTCGCAACGATGGTTGCGTATACCCGGGGTGTTTTCATTCCAGCCTTCGGAAATTATGAAGTTGGTCGTGCCAATGATTCTTGCCTGGTATTTTCATGATCGACATTTGCCGCCACGATTAAAACATCTTTTCTGGGCCGCTGTAATGATTGCGATGCCAGCAATATTGATTGGCATCCAGCCCGATTTGGGTACCGCCATAATTATTGCTGCATCGGGCATGTTGGTACTTTTTTTGGCGGGTATATCATGGCGTTATGTTGTGGTGGTGCTGGGTGGTGTGCTGGCTTCATTGCCTGCCCTGTGGTTTTTAATGCGAGATTATCAGCGTCAGAGGGTATTGATGCTGCTTGACCCTGAAAGTGACCCACTGGGTGCTGGCTGGAATATTATCCAGTCAAAAACAGCCATTGGCTCGGGAGGATTGTCCGGTAAAGGGCTGTTTCAGGGTACCCAGTCACATCTGGATTTTCTTCCTGAAAGCCAGACAGATTTTATTATCGCCGTGCTGGCTGAAGAACTCGGTTTGATTGGTGTGGTGGTGTTGCTAATTCTTTATGTCCTGTTGATGGGGCGTGGGGTAATAATTGCGGTCCAGGCCCAGGATACCTTTGGCCGTTTGCTGACCGGGGCTATTACATTCACCTTTTTTGTTTATGTATTTGTGAATATTGCAATGGTCAGTGGCATCTTACCGGTTGTGGGTGTTCCTCTACCGCTGGTGAGTTATGGCGGTACATCTATTCTGACGATCTTTGCTGGTTTTGGCATAATTATGTCGGTGCACACCCACCGTCGCATTACTCTTTGATTTGATCACTTACTTCGGCGCTGTTCTGAAATGATAAAACTTGTTCTACATATACTTTGTTGCTGCTCGGTTTACCTGGGTCTTGCTAATTCCCTGATGGCGGTTGCCGAGGACCCGCCGGTTAGGCGTTATATTGATCATCCTGACGTTCATGCATTTATTGATGCGCGGGTTGCGGAGGGCTTTGATAAAAACTATCTGGTCGCGCTTTTTGCTCAGGCTGAATATAAACAAAGCATTGTTGATGCCATTTCACGACCTGCAGAATTTACTCATACCTGGAAAACTTATCAGGATATTTTTTTGACCGAATCCAGAATTCGGCAGGGCCAACAATTCATGCTCGAAAATGCCAGGGCGCTAAAACTTGCTGAGGCCAAGTTTGGTGTGCCCGTTGAAATTATTACTGCGATTATTGGCGTTGAGACGATGTATGGGCGTATTCGTGGTAGTTATCGAGTGATCGATTCACTCTCAACCCTAGCTTTTGATTATCCACCCCGGAGTGCTTTTTTCCGCAGTGAGCTGAAGCATTTTTTACATCTGGTAAAAGAAGAAAATCAGGACGCGCGGTTACCAAAAGGTTCCTATGCGGGTGCTATGGGATATGGACAGTTTATCCCAAGCAGTTATAGGCATTATGCGATAGATTTTGATGGCGATGGCCAACGAGATATCTGGAATAACAAAACCGATGCTATCGGTAGCGTGGCGAATTATTTGGCGCTACATGGCTGGCAAGACGGCGAATTGATTACTGTTAAGGCAACCCTTGTGGAGGATTCTATGCAGGCAGGACCTGCATCGGAAAATTTTAATAAATCTCTGAAGCCTACGGCAAGCATTGCGTCTATGGAAAAGCTTGGCCTGCATTGGCAGCAAAAATTAAAATCGGAGCCGTTAATTAGCCCAATGTTGCTGCATGGTAAGCAGGGTATCGAGTACTGGCTTGGGTTGAAGAATTTTTATGTGATTACTCGATATAATCACAGTAAATTATATGCGATGGCGGTATTTCAACTGAGCCAGCGGTTACGGGATTTTTAATGACCAGCAACCGACAGGATGTAGCCTGGTTACAGATTAAAGTAAGAAATAGAATCAAGGGAATTGAAAGTTGGTTCAGAATAAATCTTTAATGCCGGTACGGCGTCTTTTCGATATTGTTGTGCTGATTGGCTTATGTTTGTTAACGGGTTGTACACTAATGCCTGGCGCTGACAAATTGACGCGACTTTTAAACCCGAACGCTCAAAGTGCATCAGTTCAACCGGTAACGGATGCTGCGGGCAAGCGGGTAGCCTTGAAAACTTTTACACCCGGCAACAAATCTCCCTATGTGGTATTTGGTCAAACCTATGAGGTATTGCCAACCAGTATTGGTTATCGTGAAATTGGTATAGCCTCGTGGTATGGCAAGAAATTTCATGGACGTTTAACTTCGAACGGTGAGGTCTATGATATGTATCAATTGTCAGCAGCACATAAATCTCTGCCATTGCCTACTGAAGTGAAGGTAACCAATCTGGATAATGGCAAAAGTGTTGTGGTCAGAGTTAATGATCGTGGTCCCTTTCACGATGACCGAGTGATAGATTTGTCGTTTAAAACCGCTGAGAAATTAGGTTTTGCCGACCAGGGAACAGCGCCGGTGGTGGTGGAAACGTTTGTTCGCTTATCGGATAAAAGAACGAATCAGCTAACGGATAAAAATATCTCGTTTTATTTACAGGTGGGTGCGTTTACCAAACAGGCGGGTGCTGAAAAGCTTCAAAAAATAGTTGCCAGTTTACTGGCATCACACGAAATGGCCGCTATCGAGGTTAAAATATTACCCAGTGAAACGGCATTGAAGCTGATTCATAAAGTATGGTTGGGGCCGATCAAAGATCAGCAAAAGCGAGATCAGATAGTACAATGGCTAGAACAGGCTAATCTGGGCCGTCCTATACCGGTGGCGGTGAGTGCCTGGTAACTAATAAGAACCAACGATGTATGTTACCTAATTTTCAAATTAAGAATATGAAATTAAATATGATGTTAAAACAATGCAAATTATGGGGCCGGGGTCGGCGTTTATTGGCAATAAGCATGCTGATACTGCTGAATTTTCCGCTAAATGCAGCGGTGCCAATAATTCCATCGCCGCCTCAATTAGCAGCTAATGGGTATTTATTGATCGACGCTGATACCGGCAAAGTCATCGTTGAACATAATAGTCAGCAGCGCCTGCCGCCCGCCAGTTTAACTAAAATGATGACAAGTTATGTGGCTTCGTCAGTGGTTGGGTTGGGAACGTTGAACCTGGATGAAGAGGTCATTGTCAGTGAAAAAGCCTGGCGGATGGAAGGTTCGCGGATGTTTATTCGGGTTGACACCAAAGTTACAGTGAGAGAATTGCTGCGTGGTATTATTATACAATCGGGCAACGATGCGAGCGTAGCTCTGGCTGAACATATTGCCGGTGGAGAAGATGCGTTTGCCGATGTCATGAACCAGCAGGCGCAACATCTTGGTATGACTAGTACCCATTTTATGAATGCAACTGGGTTGCCAGATGAAGAGCATTATACAACGGCTGCCGATCTTGCCAGGCTTACTCAGGCCTTGATTCATGACTTTCCTGAGCATTATCAATTATATCGAGAAAAATATTATACCTACAACGATATTAAACAGCCGAATAGAAATCAGCTATTATGGCGAGATAAAACGGTTGATGGAGTAAAGACTGGCCATACTGATGCCGCGGGATATTGTCTGGTGGCATCTGCTGTCAGAGATGGAATGCGCCTGATATCAGTCGTTATGGGGGCGGGGTCTGAAGCCGCGAGGGCAACTGAAAGTCAAAAATTACTTAGTTATGGTTTTCGTTATTATGAGACCAGGCGTCTTTATGAAGCGGATAAAGTCTTAAAAAACGTGCGCATCTGGGGCGCGGATGAATCTAGTATAGGTATAGGCCTGGGCGAGGATATAGTGATTACAGTGGCCCGCGGTGATATTGCAAATTTAGTGGCCAATATATCAGTAGATGGGATAGTTAAGGCGCCGTTAGAAGATCAGCAGGTGTTGGGTCAATTGAAGGTGCTCAATGGTGAGAAACTGGTGATAGCAGCACCTTTGGTGGCTCTACATGCGGTGGAAGAGGCGGGTTTTTTTTCTCGGCTATGGGACTCAATTCTGCTGTTTTTTAGACAATTATTATCCCAGGATCCATTGCAGATATAACCTGAAGGGCGCGATTATGGATGAACCTCGAATAGAATTTCCATGTGATTACCCCATCAAAGTCATTGTTGTTGCCGAGCCTAATATACTCAAGGAGGTAGTAGCGGTGGTTGAAAAGTACGATGCACGAATTACTGCGGATAAGGTTGAACAGCAGCCAAGCAAACAAGGCAACTATGTTTCTCTGCGATATGATTTATGGGCAACGGGTACAGCGCAGCTTGAGAAGTTGTTTCTGGACTTGAAGAAAATACAAGCGGTTCGTATGGTGTTATAGCATTAATGCTTGGTATTACCCTATCAATATTGTTGATATTAGCTATTTTTTACACAAGAGGATGGTCGAATTAGAACGTTGGTGGTTAAAAATTTCGGCCTGGTAGATTATCTGCCTGTTTGGCAAAAGATGCAGGATTTTACCAATCAGCGGTCAGCGAGCACGGTCGATGAGTTATGGCTTTTACAGCATCCGGCGGTCTTTACTTTGGGACGGGCGGGTAAAAAAGAACATCTACTAGCGCCCGGTGATATTCCTGTTGTGCAATCAGATCGTGGTGGTCAAGTGACCTATCATGGGCCCGGGCAATTGGTCGGGTATTTATTGATAGACCTGCGCCGCCTGCAGATTAATATTCGACAATTGGTAAGTGGTATAGAAATGTCAATTATTCAGCTATTGGCTACTTATGGTGTTGATGCGCAATGCCGTAAAGCGGCGCCTGGTGTTTATGTGGCCGATAAAAAAGTAGCGGCCTTAGGTCTGCGTATTCGGCGAGGATGCAGTTTTCACGGTTTCAGTCTTAATGTCGCCATGGATGTTGAGCCCTTCGGTAGAATTAACCCCTGCGGTTATCCGGGCCTTAAGGTTATACAGCTGCGAGAATTAGGTGTGGATGATGATCTAGGGCAAATAAGTGAGCAACTGGTTCTGAAGATTCAGCGTCAATTCGGCTATGATGTTATTTCTCAGGAGCAGGCTGTTAACTAAGCGGCGCATAGTGTTATCAGGCGTTGGTCTGAACACCGGTAAACAAAAGAATACCAGGCTCAAGCATAGACGACACTTAATTTGAAGGCTCTGGAGTCAAAAGCTGTGGAATTAAAAGCTGTGGAATTAAAGTTCTGGAATTAAAAGCGCGGCAATGAATGACGCTGGAATAAGGTTTGAAAATAGATATGGCAAGAGATCCAAGAAATAAACTAGTTCAAGGGGTAAAACTCAGGGGGGCTGATAAGGTTCGGCGTATTCCCGTTAAAGTTGTGCCCAGTGATGAGTTTCTGCCAAAACCCGACTGGATTCGAGTGCGTATTCCTGCCAGTACAGAAATTAGCCGCATTAAGAATATTTTGCGCACCAGGAAGTTAGCCTCGGTATGTGAAGAGGCCAACTGCCCTAACCTGGCTGAATGTTTTACCCATGGCACGGCGACATTTATGATTATGGGTGAAATATGCACCCGTCGCTGCCCCTTTTGTGATGTCGGTCACGGTAAGCCAAATCCGTTGGATGAAGCTGAGCCCTACCAACTGGCAGCCGCGGTTGCAGAGATGCAGCTTAACTATGTTGTAATTACGTCTGTTGACCGCGACGATCTAAAAGATAGCGGTGCTGGACATTTTGCCTCCTGCATTAGTGAGATGCGACGGTTAAACCCCAATACTGAAATTGAAGTTCTGGTGCCAGATTTTCGTGGCAGGATGGATGTGGCGTTAACAAAATTGGCAGCTGAGCCACCTGATGTTTTTAATCACAACCTGGAAACTGTGCCTCGGTTATACCGACAAGTTAGGCCGGGTGCGGACTATCAATGGTCGCTGCGGTTGTTGCAGCGCTATAAACAGCTGATGCCAGGTATTCTGACCAAGTCTGGATTGATGTTAGGTCTTGGCGAAACCATTGAAGAAGTGCAACAGGTTATGCTAGATATGCGTGCCCATGATATCGATATGCTTACTCTTGGACAATACTTGCAACCGAGTCGCGACCACTTAAAAGTGGTGCGGTATGTACATCCAGATGAGTTTTTAGCGCTGAAGCAGGCGGCAGATAAAATGGGTTTTGTTCATGTCGCCAGTGGCCCCCTGGTCAGGTCCTCCTACCATGCTGATTTGCAGGCCAAAGGTGAAGTGGTTGGCTGATTGGCGTGTAACTATAGATTGGTACTATCAATTAGAGCTATCAATTAGAGCTATCAAATAGCGCTACAAGTTGGGCAGAGTGGGTCTCTGGGTAGTTTTAATTTTCTCCATTGCATTGAATGGGCATCAAATACCTGTAAATAACCCGCCGAAGAGGCGCCAAAGCCAACCAGCAATTTAACGGCTTCCATGGCCTGGCAGCAACCGATGATACCTACTATTGGTGCTGCAACGCCATTTTCAGCGCAATTATTATCGCCGTCTTTTGCGTTTTTATACAAACACTGATAGCAAGCTGATGTTGTTTCTGGGTCGTAGATCAGGATTTGCCCTTCAAGCTTAACGGCAGCGCCAAAAACAACTGGGGTACTGGTTTCAACACATACCCGATTGATGATGAATCGGGTGGCAAAATTATCCGTGGCATCCACCACCAGGTCAATAGTATCAATGGCCTGTTCCAGACTGATGGCATCGAAGCGCTGGGTAATTGTTGTCACCTGAATCTCAGGGTTAATTTCAAGAATTGATGCTTTTGCTGAGTCCACCTTGTATTTGCCGATATCCTGATTGCCGTGAGCGATTTGTCGTTGTAGATTACTGAGTTCTACAATGTCGTCGTCCGCGAGTATCAAATGACCGACCCCCGCTGCTGCCAGATAGAGCGCAATTGGACAACCTAATCCGCCCAGTCCAATAATCAGAACTCTGGATTGTAATAGCTTGAGCTGTCCGTCAATTTCAATTTCTGGCAGCATGATCTGGCGGCTATAGCGTAAAAGTTGATCGTCGTTCATTTTCTAACCTGTGTGTTTTATCTTAGCTATTCAACCCGACTTGCGCGGCCCGACCTACGCGGCCCGACCTACGCGGCCCGGCCTGCGCGGCCCGACCTACATAAAAGCCAAAACTGCTCTGGGCTGGTTGTTCAGATCAGTGAGCGGTTTGATTCTAGAAAAATTACTGCTTGCCATCAATGCGGTGACTTGTGATTGTTGGTTGTAGCCGTGTTCAATAATGATCATACCATTGGGTTTTAAATAGTCAGGGGCAGCAGAAATAATTTGTTTGATATCGTTAAGGCCGTCATCGGGCGAGATCAGGGCTGCAGTTGGTTCGTAGCAAAGGGCACCAAGATGAGGGTCTTCAATCTCGATATAAGGTGGGTTGCTAACTATAATGTCAAATTGCGATGCTTTAAAACCATTGAGCCAGTTCGCCTGAATAAAGCCCACTGAATTACGCGCTAGTTGCTGGCTATTTTTTTTAGCGACCTGCAGGCATTCAGCGCTACGGTCAGTAGCAACCACAGTATAGTTTGGCCGTTCACTGGCAATCGCAATGGCTATTGCGCCTGAGCCTGTGCCCAGATCGATTACGGTTGCAGCGTCATTGCTGGGTTGTTGTAAAATAGTTTCAACCAGTAGTTCTGTGTCTGGGCGAGGAATGAGTGTGGCGGCTGTCACAGAAAATTCCAGGCTCCAGAATTCCTGAATGCCGATGATATAAGCGACCGGTTTGCCAGCGCGCCGAGCATTCAGGGCGGAGATGAAATCAGCATATTCTGCAGCGGATAGCTGGTAGTCATCAAAGGCAATTAACCAGCTACGGGTTTTATTTAATATATGCCCGAGTATTAACTGGCAGTCCAGTTGGGGTGTATGGCTATTGTCTAGTTGATGTTGCATGGCTAGTGCATGTTTAACATTGAGCGTCTGCACCGGGTTTTATTCCTTGCTTAATTGACTCAATAAATCGGCCTGATGTTCCTGCACCAGTTGATCGATAATCGGCGCGATGTCGCCGGCTATGGTTTGAGCGAGACGGTGTAAAGTCAGATTAATTCGATGATCTGTTACGCGGCCGTCGGGGAAATTGTAAGTTCTAATTTTTTCAGAGCGATCACCGCTGCCTACCAGGTTACGTCTGGTCTCTGCCTGTTCATCAGCGAGTTTTTGTTGCGCAGCATCCTGCAGGCGCGCCTGTAACAGGCTCATGGCTCGCGCCTTGTTTTTGTGCTGGGAACGTTCATCCTGACACTCGACAACCACGCCGGTGGGTATATGGGTTAGTCGAACTGCTGAATCTGTCTTGTTGACATGCTGTCCGCCGGCACCAGATGCGCGATAGGTATCGACCCGTAAATCACTTTTATTAATTTCAATCTCATCCAGGCCAGTTACTTCAGGCATAACTGCGACGGTACAGGCTGATGTATGGATACGTCCCTGAGATTCTGTTTGTGGCACCCTCTGGACCCGGTGAGCACCTGATTCGAATTTGAGTTTGGCGTATACGTTGTTACCTTCTATCCGCGCTATTATTTCCTTATAGCCACCGTGTTCACCCAGGCGTTCATTCAGGATTTCGACCTTCCATTTACAGGATTCGGCAAATCGACTGTACATACGGAATAAATCCCCTGCAAATATGGCTGCTTCATCGCCGCCGGTACCTGCGCGAATTTCCACAAAGACATTATGTGAGTCGTTGGGGTCGCTCGGCAGGAGTAGCGTTTGTAACTGCGAATCAAGTGCCTGAACGCCTTTTAGGAGCTCTGTCACTTCCTCCTGAGCCATGTCTTTGATGTCTTTGTCGTCGTCATCCAGCATCAGTTTTGCGTCGGCAAGCTCTGTGTTGGTGGCTGTGAAGTCGCGATAACAGAGCACCACGGGTTCTAATTCTGCGTACTCTTTGGCATAACCACGAAAGAGGTTCTGGTTGGCAATGGTATCAGCATCACTGAGCAGTACACCAAGTTCATCATACCGTTCCAGGAGTTGCTCAAGTTTTGTTTCAAGTGAAGGTTTCATTACTACAGTCTACTCATGATTGCGCAGTGCGCGTTATCAGGGTTTATACTTAATAAGTATCAATTTATTGGCTTTCTATCATCCGGCTTTCTAAATATCAGAAATTCAGGCGCTTAAGTCATGATCGCGCGGTTATATAAGTCGTCGAGTGATGGGTTTGGCTAATGCAAACTATTGGTTGCTGTGACGTATCTACTCATGGTCCGTTTCCCGATCAAGTTCATACAGGTTTTCCACCGCCAAAAGGATATCGTCACGGCCGTCGGCTTTGGCCTGTTTCATTTTTATGCTGGGGGTGTGGATTATTTTATTGGTTAACTGGTTGGCCAGATATTGGAGAACCTTTTCTGGCGTGTCGCCTTTTTCTAATCGTTTGAGTGCTTTGGCAAGTTCAAGCTGTTTTATTGCATCATGTTTCTGTCTGAATTTCACCAGTGTATTGACGGCCTGCAGAGAGCGTGAAGTCTGGTTAAAATCAGCCACAGCCTGGTCGATCAGTAATTCGGCTTCAGTGGCGGCAGCCTGGCGGGAATCAAGGTTGTCGGTAATGATTTGTTGTAAGTCGTCGATACTATAAAGATAGACATCATTGAGTTCATTCACCTCTGGTTCGATATCCCTGGGTACCGCCAGGTCAACCATAAAAATTGGTTTATGACGCCGTGATTTTATGGCGGATTCCATCACACCTTTACCTAAAATAGGCAGCGGACTTGCGGTCGATGTGACCACAATATCTGTGTTGAGTAAAACTTCTGCAATATTTGCCAGGGCGGTAGATTCGGCGCCCAGTTTGTTGGCAAGGTTCTGGGCATTTTCCTGGGTGCGATTAGCTATGACCATTTTTGCAATGCCAGCCGACTTTAAATGTTGCCCAACCAGTTCTATAGTTTCACCAGCGCCAATTAATAATGCGTTGCATTGGCTAAGGTCAGCAAATAATTGTTCCGCCAGGACCACCGCTGTTGAGGCAGCTGAGACCGTATTTTGGCCAATGGTGGTTTGGGTTCTTACCTGTTTGGCAATGCGATAGGTATTTTGCGAAAGACGGCTGAGTTGTTTGCCCATTACTTTATTAGTGTCTGCGCTGGCAAATCCATCCTTAAGCTGGCCTAAAATTTGCGGTTCTCCCAAAATCATTGAATCCAGGCCTGTTGCTACGCGTAAAACATGTTTGACCGCTGAATCACCGAAATGGGTGTAGATGTTGTTAGCGAGCTCCATGCCAACAAGGTTATGATAGTTTTCTAGCCAGCTGATGATACCCGAAGCGCTGGCATCGGTTTTTATGGCGTAAATTTCAGTGCGATTACAGGTGCTTAAGATTGCCAGCTCATCCAGTGCCTGGCTTGTTTTAAGATCATGCAGGGCATGACCTAATTGCTCTGGTGAAAAAGCAATGCGTTCTCGTACTGCAATTGGGGCAGTCTGGTGATTGACGCCTACAATCAATAGATCCATTGGATTATATAGCCAGTGTTGGTTTTACAGTTACAGATAAATTCTCCATGGCGTTGGGGAACGATCTGATGATATTTGTGGTCATGTATTTATGATCATGGGTAGAATGAACGCACCATAGAAGCGTTCTGCATCGGGTTTAACCTATGAGATCCATTACAAACGGCACATTGTACGTTGGTTGGCCAAGTGAATATAGGTATTGTGTGAGGCATCAAATCAAAATCCTGCTGATTTTTCTGAGTTTTTCTTTACTAACCCTGGGTGGTTGCACAAGTGTAGCACCCCTGGACGGCACCCTGAGACCGAATAATCAGGCCCAGGCGCAAGATCCTGAGGCCGAGATAGCAGTAAATCGCGAACAAAAAAATACCCAGCAGCCTAAAAGACCCAAACCTGCTGACTATCCAGTTGCGCCGTTTCAGGATGACTGGCTTTATCAATTGCTAGTAGCCGAGATCGCCGGCTACCGGCGAGATTTTGATACTGCATTGCAGACTTATGTTGAAATGGCCGAAGTAACTGCTGACCCAGGTGTGGCTGCACGGGCAACTCGTTTGGCAAATTATTTAAAACGCAATCAACTAGCGCTTAAGGCCGCGCAAATATGGTCTGCAGCAGAACCAGATAGTATTGAAGCGCATCGACATGCAGCTGATCAGCTGGTGCGGTCTGGTGATCTGGAGGCCGCAATCTATCACATGGAAGCGGTACGTGAACTGGGTGGGTTGGCAAATTTTGATGTATTTGCTTATCGCGCTGCCGGATTAGACGAGCAAGCCCGACGATCTTTGTTAATCGCTATTGCGAATTTATTAGAGCGCTACCCCGATGATCGGCAATTACTGTTTTCCAGTGCCGTATTGCTGGAGCAAAGTGGTGAATATGCCGATAGCCTGGCCTTATTAAATCGTTTGTTGCTGGATCAAAATGTGCTTAAAGATGCGCAACACAAAGACAATACGGGACGCAAAGAACAGGTGCAGATGATCGCTTTAAAAGCGAATGTCCTAAAGCGTCTGCAGCGTCCGCTGGTGGCCATTGATTTTCTGTATCAGATGATCGCTGCGTCAGATGCAACTAATCGGCGCCTACGTTTGACGCTGGCGCGTTTTCTATTTGAGGCAGAGCGGCTAGATGAAGCGCAGCAACAATATGAATATTTACATGAATTAGACCCTAATGATGCCGATATTTTGTTCGCTCTGGCATTGATCGCGCTGGAGCTGGGCGAGGATGTGGTTGCAAAGGCGCACCTGCAACAGCTGGTTAGATGGGATCAAAGGGCGGGTGAAGCGCATTATTATTTGGGTATTCTGGCCGAAAAAAGCGCCGAAGTAGCAGCTGCAATTACCCAATACCGCCAGGTTGGGCAGGGCTATGAGTTTTTACCGGCCCAGTCGAGAATAGCGAATTTGATGCTGAGTCAGGGTCGGCTGCCAGAATTACAACGCTATCTGGCTAATATGCGGGCGGACAATCCGTCGCGAGCAGATCAGCTGGTTATGCTGGAAGTGCAGTTATTAACTGATCAGGGAATGATTGCGGAGATGTTCGAGCTGCTGGCCGGCGTATTGGCGCAAAACCCGAATAATCTAGAGCTGCTCTATTTCCGTGCCATGACGGCGCAACAGTTCGATCGTTTAGATATCATGGAGCGTGACCTGCAAAAAGTGATTGAGATAGATCCGGCGAATGGCGACGCCATGAATGCGCTCGGTTATACCCTTGCAGATCAAACCAACCGATACGATGAGGCGTTTGACCTGATTCAGCGGGCGTTGGTTATTAAACCGGACGAAGCCGCGTTTATCGATAGTATGGGCTGGGTACTGTATCGTTTAAATAAGCTGGACCAGGCGCTTGAATATTTGCGCCGGGCGTTGGCGCTATTTGTTAATGATGAAGTGGCAGCGCACCTGGGGGAAGTTTTATGGGCTGCGGGTAAGACTGATGAGGCCACCGAAGTATGGCGTAAGGCGATCGAACTGAAACCTGATAGTGAAATATTAAAAAAGGTTGTTGAAAGGTTTACCCAATAATAAGATTCTGAATTTTAGTGGGTTCTAATTTTGTGGTCGATTCCGTCAGGTTGGGCTGATAACTTAATGCGTAGTTGGCTGATTTTAGTGCTGCCCCTGCTGGGGTTTATGAGTTTGTTGACTGGCTGTGTTGCGCCTCAGGTAGTTGCGCCTCAGGTAGTTGCACCTCAGATAGACTCGCCGCCAGATAACTGGCACATGCAAGGTCGGGTCGGTATCAGGATGCCGACAGAGACTTTAAGTTTTAGTATTAACTGGCGTCAGGAATTAGAAAACTTTGATATCCGCCTGTCGGCTACCCTGGGCATACCCGTTGCCCATTTGGTTGGCGGCCCTGGTGGTGTGGTACTAAAAATGCCTGGTAAGGCGGAGGTCAGTGCCGCAGGTGCGGCTGAATTACTCAAGCAGCATACTAATCTGGACTTTCCTGTTGAATATTTACGTTATTGGGTCAGGGGTAAGCCTGCGCCGAATCATGCCTATCAAACACAGCAGGACAGGCTTGCTCAGGCAAGCTGGGTAATCGATTATCTGGATTTTGATGGCCCATTACCAAAACGGCTGCGGCTGAACAATGGACAGATAGTGATTAATTTAGTGGTGAGTCGATGGCAGCGCTAACTCAATTTGGCCTGCCTGCGCCGGGCAAGATTAATCTATGTTTGAATATTACTGGGCGTCGCGCAGATGGGTATCATCTTCTTCAAACCGCTTTTCAGCTACTGGATATTGCCGACTGGATTCATTTTGCGCCTGCAGCAGATATTCAGGTAGTTGCTGATGTAGCTATCGATGCCGAACAAAACCTGGTGTTTAAGGCGGCTCAGGCGCTTGCAAAGGCCGCTGGCATCAATATGGGTGCGAGACTGGTGCTGACTAAAAAGTTGCCGATGGGTGCCGGCATGGGTGGGGGTAGTTCGGATGCTGCGACTACGTTGATGGGCCTAAACCTGCTCTGGGGTCTGCATTTTAGCCAGGCAGAATTGCAGCAGATTGCGGAGCCTTTAGGTGCAGATGTGCCGGTATTTGTTTTTGGTCGATCAGCCTGGGCTGAAGGTATTGGCGCTGATCTGGTGGCTTTGTCGTTGCCGGTTAAATTCTACCTGATCATTCAGCCTGGCTGTGTGATATCCACAGCAGAAATATTTTTACATCCACAATTGACACGCGGCTCTGCAGCGATCACAATAGCGCGCTTTTTAGAGCCAGGCAAAAATAATGGCCTGGGTGCAGGAACGCTTCAGGGCCGTACCGGTAGAGTTAATGATTGCGAAGCGGTGGTGCGCAGCTTATATCCAGAAGTTGATGAAGCTATTTTATGGTTAAACAAATGGGGTGCTGCTAGAATGACAGGCACTGGTTCATGCGTTTTTCTTGATTTCGACTCTAAAGAAGCAGCGCTTGCAGTAGCGAAGCATGTGCCAGAAAAATGGCAGGCTTATATTGCAAAAGCAGTGAATGATTCACCCGTACAAGCTGTATTAGCACAGCTGAAGTCGGACCAGGTAAATAGCGCGAAATAGTAAAAGGTTAGCAGTAGCATACGAACAGTTTAAATAGATAAAATAAGTCGTGACGTTTCAATATTGGGGTGTCGCCAAGCGGTAAGGCACAAGGTTTTGATCCTTGCATGCGCAGGTTCGAATCCTGCCACCCCAGCCATACGACTAACCCTGGTTATCTAATTCTGTTCAAATAGCTGATTTACAGCCGCATTGTAGCGAAGGCGCTGAGCGATGCGGGCATGCCAAATATCACTAAATGTCCATTAAGAATTTTGATCTATACCGATACTATGGTCGCAGTAGTGTCGGTTTTTTTAGCAATATAGAAAGCTTAGGAGAGCCGTTATGGCAGATGAATTCACGTTAAATGTTGAGCTGCGTACAGACCTGGGGAAAGGTGCGAGCCGCCGCCTGCGTCGATTAGCTGAACTGGTACCGGCCGTATTATATGGTGCAGGTAAAGATCCTGTTTCACTCTCAATCGCCAGTAAGGATATTCATAAGTCCACTGAGAATGAGGCATTTTTTGCGCATATTATTAACTTGTCTGTGGCAGGAAACGCAGAGCCAGCCATCATCAAGGCGCTGCAACGGCATCCGGCATCTGGCCGTATCATGCACGCGGATTTTCTGCGGGTTAAAATGGACCAGGCAATCCAGGTCGATATCCCACTGCACTTTATTAATGAAGAAAACTGTATTGGTGTTAAGCAGGATGGCGGTATGGTTTCGCATATTATGTCAGCCTTGCATGTGAGTTGTTTGCCCGGTGATTTACCTGAGTTTATCGAAATCGATGTTGAGTCGTTAGCGCTTGGCAGTTCATTACATATGAGTGATGTGGTACTACCTGAAGGTGTGACTATTCCTGAGCTGGAACTTGGTGCAGATCACGACCAGGTTGTTGTATCCGTAAGTGTCACCAGAGCTATCATTGAAGATGAAGATGAAGAAGCTGCAACAGATGATGCAACAGATGGTGAAGCAGGCGACGAACCCGCTGAAGACTAGTCGTTGGTTTAAACAATGAGCTTGCCCTTAAAGCTCATTGTTGGTGTCGGTAATCCGGGAGAGAAATACGCCAGAACGCGGCATAACGCGGGTAACTGGTTTGTCTCTCGGTTCGCTGAGCAACAAGGGGCAGTTTTTAAGCCAGAAAAGAAATTTTTTGGCCGTACTGCTATTGTCATTTATGATAATAGAGAAATTCGCCTGCTGTTACCCGATACCTATATGAATGAAAGTGGCAAGTCTGTCGCTGCTTTAGCAAATTTTTTCAAAATACCTGCTAATCAAATTCTTGTCGCACATGATGAGCTGGACCTGCCTACCGGCGCGATCCGGTTTAAGTCTGGTGGTGGATTAGCCGGCCATAACGGTTTACGAGATATCACTAAACGTATGGCAGGTAGCCAGGATTACAATCGATTGAGGATTGGCGTTGGCCATCCAGGGCAAAAATCGGATGTTACCGGCCATGTGCTGGGGACTGTCAGCCGGCAGGACGAACAGATGATCATGGGTTGTATCGATGAAGCCATACGATACATGCCGTTGGCTGCTGATGGTGAATGGCAGCAGGCAATGACCGGGCTAAATGGTTTCCGCATAGAGGAATAATCAAATGGGTTTTAATTGTGGCATCGTAGGTTTGCCAAACGTCGGTAAGTCAACCCTGTTCAACGCGCTAACTAAAGCGGGTATAGCGGCAGAAAACTTCCCCTTTTGCACTATCGAACCGAACTCCGGCATTGTACCTATGCCGGATGAACGGCTTGATGCGCTTGCCAACATTGTTAATCCGCAAAAAATTCTGCCCACCACAATGGAGTTTGTTGATATTGCTGGTCTGGTCGAAGGGGCCTCCAAGGGCGAGGGTCTGGGTAATCAATTTTTAGCTAATATCCGCGAAACTGACGCGATTGCCCATGTTGTTCGGTGTTTTGTGGATGAAAATATTGTGCATGTATCTAACAGCATTGATCCTGCACGAGACATCGGTGTGATTGACACTGAGCTGCAGTTGGCGGACCTTGATACCCTTGAAAAGGCGATTGCGCGGGTTGCCAGAGTGGCGAAGAGTGGCGATAAAGAAGCTATCGTTAAACAGGCATTTTTTACCGATATTCTGGCGCATATTAATGAAGGCCGTCCGGCCCGATCATTTGCATGTACCGATGAACAAAAACTTGATCTACGTGAATTGCACCTGCTAACAATGAAGCCAGTGCTGTATGTGGCAAACGTCGATGAAGAAGGTTTTGAAGATAATACCTATCTTGATGCGGTTAAAGATATTGCCGATGCTGAAGGTGCGCCGGTGGTGGTCATCTGTAATAAGCTTGAAGCTGAAATAGCAGAGCTTGATGAAGAAGAGAAGGTTGAATTTCTGGCTGACCTGGGCATGGATGAAGCAGGCCTGGATCGTGTAATACGGGCAGGTTATAACTTGCTGGGGTTACAAACCTATTTCACTGCAGGAGTAAAAGAAGTCAGGGCCTGGACCGTTCGAAAGCATGCCACAGCACCACAGGCAGCGGCTGTAATCCATACTGACTTCGAGAAGGGTTTTATCCGCGCCGAAGTGATCGCCTATGAGGATTTTATCGCCCATGACGGTGAAAATGGCGCCAAAGATGCCGGCAAATGGCGTCTGGAAGGTAAGGAATATCTGGTCAAAGATGGCGATGTGATCCATTTCCGGTTTAATGTATAGCTAATACCTGGTCTGGCTTTAGTGACTAAGCTTTTTATATAGCCACGGTGAATCCAGCGCCGATAAAAGTTTGCCAAAAGGGCTGCTAAAATTGCCTGTATTCGATGCTGGATCTTGACAAATTTGCTGTGAATAAGGAGAATGCGCCTCCCTCCCGTTCAGCTAGAACGGTCATGTGGCTATGTAGCTCAGCTGGTTAGAGCACAGCATTCATAATGCTGGGGTCGGTGGTTCAAGTCCACCCATAGCTACCATTTATTAGCTAATATTCGGAAAGTAATCGCTAACTCCGGTATAGGTGCCAAAGTTAGCCGATTTCTCAGGCTGCACGTGTTGTAGACAATCTAACTACCCCCCTAATTGGGCTTTCACGTAGGTGTATGGCGCCATCTTCCCCCAATCGTGTGTGTGGCTTAAAAGGCCCATGCAACAAAAATGCTGTTGCAGAAACATACGGAGGAAGATGGCATAAACTAATTATATGAGAATATATACTCCCTTTTTTCTAAGCTATTTCTTAAGTAATCTTTATCTCTCCAGCTGACAACAAAGTCATTATCTAACACTATGCTGCTTTGCTTAATAACATTGAAATTAACGGGCTTATTCTCCGATTTTTTGGTGCACTTTTTAATACTTCTCATTACTTTCTTTCTCTTCTCTTGATCGATATAAGGGCAAGCAAGAAAGTCAAAATAGAAGATAAAATATTCCGTCGAAATAAATTTGTCTTTGTGTTCTGTAAAATAACATTCTGCTTTTCTTATGAGGCTGTCTCTCAAAGCCTGATATTTGTCTGCATTTCCTATGTAAAGCATGATTGTTATCCAGTTAAAATACACGTAATTTGTCTCGGACGAATCTTCTAACTTTTCAATGTACTGTTTCAGTTTTGTCTCTGATAGCTGATATTGCGGTGGCAACATTGTTAAAATCATTAGCAAGTTAAGAGTTTCCAAACCTGTAAGGTCATTTGTATGATCTAAAAAAATGTCTATTGCCTGTCTGACGTGATCGAATATTTTTTTGTGAACAAGTTCCTTGTAGCTATCAGGCCAAGAATCTAGTTTTCCTGCCAGCTCGTGAACCGTCCTGGCTAAGCGATCTGTTGGCCTAATTCTTATGTCCATGGCATGAACAAAAAACAATAAATCCAAGTCTACCAACAACCAGTTCAGGTGGCTCTCTTCAATTCCATTTATATCGTCTAATTTTGAGAGATAATTTGCCATTTTCTTTGTGATAGCACTGAATAAATAATTCGATATCGAATGATATTCGGTTTTGTGAATAGCTAATGCCATTTTTATTTCAGCAATGGCTTTGTTTGCTTTTGATTCAGGCCTTCTTAAATCTATAATATCATGCGTACCCTCATCGTTAACTCGATATCTGGATGTATAGAGCTGGTCTATTGAGTGCCGCAAGGCATATTTTGCCAATGAGATGTCTGTAGCAAAAGGCCTGGAAACAATAGTTGTTTTCGCCTCATTCAAATACATTTTGTATTCCAGTAAACAGTATTCTAGTGCATTTATGAAGGCCGTTTTTACTTCATCTGAACGGAAGAACACAAAGTAATCATCAACATAGCGTCTGAAATCATAATCTTTAGAAACTTCAATGTTTTTCTTTTTAAGTCTTTCGACCAAATTTAAATCGACCTTTTGCAGGATGATTTCTGCAAATATGCGGCTAGTTTCTGGCCCGATAATAATGCCATTGGTTTCTCGATAGTTCGTAATTTGCATTAGATTATCGAAGTCGCCATCGAAGCTACTTTTAGCTCTCGCTTTCGCTAATCGCTTGCCCTTAATAGCCCAGCCAATGGAATGTGTATAAATGCTAGGGAAGCACTTGGCCACATCGACCTGCAACATGCTGTGAAATCGTTTTTCTAGTTTGTGATACTCGTATGACTCAAAAAAACGATACAGGAAAGGATACTTGTTGTACTTAAAATAAGAGCTGGAAACAACTCTCTCTTCGTCTGCGCTTTCAACTCCCTCTACCAGTTTTGAAGCTTCTTGAGTCTTGCCATAAAATTTGGTGGATTTTCTAAATGGGTGGCGCAATGAATACTTTGATCGAGTACAGTAATATTCAATTAAATCTGCGTACTCGTCATAAAAATCACAAACTTTCAGTTGAGCTACTGGGTGCATAATTGAGATGGCTCTTGGGGATTTGTCACCACCTCTGCTAACCAAGAAATCTAAAGGAATATATGTGCCACTGTCTTTCCCGAAATCTAAACCCGAAATAGTTTGATAGGTATTCGAATGATTTTCATTCTTAAACCTTCGATACATAGTGAAATTATTCATCCATAAAGGCAATTCGTATGGAAGCACTTCGGTTAATAAAGTTCGGTATTTATCTGTTGGGTCTACTTTGATGATGTCAGGCATTTTTCCACACCCTCATTATTTTAACCGACATCTTCTTGGAAAAGTTACCTACTTTTCTCTGTTTTGAATTTCCGTAAAAGGAGATCTTTTTAATGGCGTTCTGTTGCGGTTGTGTTAGGTTGAATCTTGGGTTTGTAATATTGTGACAAAGAAAACCATCGATAGATTTTAGGCAATTATAGCCGTTTGTGACATATTGATAGTTATGAGCTAAACCTGCCAACAAGTTGCCATTCTTGCCTCGCCTTACAACTTTTAATACGCTCAAATAAACGATACGTTTCTTCAATAAACCAAAGTCATCGTTTTTTGCAAAATCTAGTATGCTAAGGATGATTTTAGCCTTCAATTTATTTAGTTTTGGTTGAGATATTTTCAATGTGACCGAGTTGGGTTTCTTTTCCTTCCAATTAACTGATATTGAATATCCTAAATAATCGAGCTTGGCAGTTCTAGAAGATTTTTTATGATATTTCTGTGGTGAAAAATTGAGAGCAAGCCCTTGTTTTTTCATTTCATTTGAAACAAAATTTTCCACTACATTTTCTTGGCCAAACGGCACTAATAAAATGATGTCATCGACGTAGCGCGCACCAAAAATAACATCAGAATGAGCGGCAATTTTTTTATCTAAACCTTCAAGGTACAACTCAGCTAAAGTTGGGCTCACTGTAGTCCCCCTAGGCAAACCGTTGGTTTGTCTGGCGGACATATCAGTCAGTAAAGTTTTGAGGAGGTTTAAGCAAGACGGAGCGAGTATCATATCGTCTTCAAACTTTTGGATAAGCGATTTAAAAGAAATTGACTCATAAAAATCTTTAATATCTAACCTTAATATACAATAGTCACCTGAATCTTTTAAGAGAGTGGCTATTTGTCTAACAATACGGTTCCTGTCGGACTGCCTGACTTTGTAGATTTGCCTAATGAAGCGATCAAGAAGTTTTATAGCAAAGGCATCCTCCATACAACTAGGTACAAAAACTGTCTTGCCATTGGCTTGGTTTATATCAAGAGGAGAAATAGCTAAATGATTGGTTTCCCATAATCTAACTATATGAGCAACAGCAGCCTCGACGCCCCCGTATTTCGAAATGATATCCCATCGCCAGACATCAGCTGTTGAGACAACTTTTTGTAGCTGTTCTTTGTCGAATACCTGCTTTAACATTCGTTTTTTGCTTCTATCTGGATTATTGGACTACTAGCGCTGTAAGGTGTCTGAAGTGGTCTTATGGTGCTGGACGCATTAATTAGAGACAATAAAGGTCTAAAGTTAATGTGTCAAAATGAGCAAGAAAAAAACACATATAACTTATCCAAATGCATTCAACGAAGAGGTTGGGTATTGGCAAGTTAACTTCTCAAGAACACAAAACACCAATCAATCTACGTTCTAAACCATCGCTGCATTTTTCCAAGACGCAAAGGATCTCAACCTAAAGTATCGATAAGTTTCAGCTGAGACTAAATGACGGCCTAGATTGAACAAATTGTAGACAGCAGCATGCGTATTCAGGAACCGCTGTGCTTGTTTCATAGATTTAAATTTGCTCATACCTCGCTCTCGTACCCTGGTCGGTTGATGCGACAACTCAGCTCGATTGTTGGCGTACTTCTCCCTGTTGTGAATTGTTTCAGGTATCAATTCTCGATGTGCTACACCGTAACTTCTTAATTTATCCGTCACAATTTCCCGAGGTTCACCTTTGTGTTTCTTTATCATTCGAACAAAAAAATCGCTTAGCAGCCTTAGCATCTCTTCTATTTTGAAGGAAAACATCAACGACTTCACCATCTTGAGCTACCGGGTCGCGCAGACTGCTCGCCAAAGATAACGTTGTTTGAAGTGGTCTAATGGCACCGGACAAATTAATTGGAGACAATAAAGGTCTAAAGTTAAGGTGTCAAAATGAGTAAGAAAAAAACACATAAA
>JAHRVQ010000062.1 GCA_019090615.1 Pseudomonadales bacterium
AAAAGCTCTGGCCTCGAAAAGTTGTGCTGCCGTCCTGGCCTGGCCTGGAGCTTTAAAAGAGCAGCAACTACGCCGCCTGCAGGTTGCCAGCAAAACCGGCCATTGTCTCGGGATTTTATATCGCCCTGGCAGTGCGGCAATCAATGCGTCTCCTGCCGAACTACGCATCCAGCTATTTGCCAGCCCACCCGCAGCATTAAGCGAACACTCTTGCCTGCAAATAAAAATCCTCAAACGTAAGGGTGGCTGGACCACAGATACCTTTGAACTTGAACTCCATGACAGGTTAAACCAGGTAACCCCAGATTTTTCCGCGATGATATCCAGTCAACCGTTAGTCAGGCGTGATTTTTCACACCCTATAAATAACAAATTGGCTACAAAATCAACAATCGAATCCAGCAAACCATTTTAGGCAGCCCCTGATTAATGAAATATTGTCACAAGCTATGAGCCCCGCTAACACCCCGCTATGGATATGCTTATATTTCGAGCGTTTAGCGCTGGAAGTTTTTACTCGAAATGAACGCCAACAAAACACCGATAAATCACCACAAGAACCCGCGCAAACACAACGGCCTATTGTTATCAGCGAAAAAAACCGCGTCTTTCAACTTAACAACATCGCAGCCGAATTAGGTATTCTACAGGGCAGCAGCCTGGATACCGCCTATATATTAAGCGATCAAATTATCAGCCTTGAACGTAATCCCGACAAAGAAACAACAGCGCTGGCCCATCTGGCACAATGGGCCTATCAATTCACGCCTAATATCAGTATTAAATCACCAAACTATCTCTTGCTTGATATCACGGGCTGCCTAAGCTTATTCAAAGGACTAACGACATTAACAAGCCTAATTAAAGGCGGTCTGGCACAGCAGGGCTATCATCCCCTGATCGCCGCCAACCGAACCCCATTGGCAGCATTATTAATGGCCCAGGCCCAGATTCAAATTCAGCCCAATGAATTTTCAGATGCCTATAGCGGAAAAGATGCCTATAGCCCAACAAATGCCCATAGCCCAACAAAAACCCAGGCCCTGGCAGAAAGAGTAAGCCAAAGTATCCAGGCAATTCCTGTCTGCCATTTACAAGCCACTGAAAAAATATTGACTTCGTTACAACAAATGGGCATCAACCGAATCAGTGATTTATTAAATTTACCCAACAGCGGCCTAATTCGCCGCTTTGGCAAAGAGTTCAGTCATTATCTACAACGTTTAACAGGCGCCCAACCAGACCCGCAACAGTTTATCAGCCCAGGCCCGCGTTTTTTTCATGACATCAATTTTTTATCTGACGTTAGCAACCTTAATAGCCTGGTTTTCCCGATGAAAAGATTACTCGCCGAACTAGAAAAATTTCTAACTAGCAGGCAATTATACATTGACCATCTAACCTGGCATTTATGCCACCGAAACCATAACAACAGTTCTTTTAGTATTAATCTTGCTAACCCAGACAACAACGCAAAAATATTTCTTGATCTTACCCAGCTTAAACTGGACCAGATCCATCAATCCAGGCAGCATCACGCCAAACCGAATCGTTCAGAACAAACGACAAACCACACTGGGAGAATAAAACCGACCAGAAAAAACAACTTAATAGTCCCTGTTAGCATCAAAGAAATTGATCAAATCATTCTTGCGGTGGAACAATTTTCCCCAGCCAGGGCCAACAGCTGCGATTTATTTCAAAACACCGAGTCCCAGCCAACCTCAACAACCAATCAGGACTATCAATTAATCAATATATTACATGCCCGACTAGGCCAGGAAAGCTGTTTTGGGTTATCAGAGTCCAATGATCATCGACCAGAAAAGGCCTGGCGGAAATCACCCCTAAAGCAAAAAAATACCGTCAGTACTTACTCCGATGCTGATCCACAGGGGCTACCACCTCGGCCGGCTTTTTTACTTACAAGGCCGCAGGCTTTAGCCGTAACAGGCGACAACTGGCCCGCTATACGGGCCAATAACAGACTAGAATTAATCCGTGGGCCTGAACGTATTGACTATGGCTGGTGGGATCAGCCGCTCAACAAATCAGTAACACGGGATTATTATATTGGCCGTGAAAAACACGGCGGTCTTTACTGGATTTTTCAATATACCGCCACTGGGCGCTGGTATTTGCATGGCATTTTCTCATAACCAAAATAAAGGCCAGCGAATGGCTGACCTTTATTTGGCTTGCTCCACGAAGCCGCCTCACAAAGTTACCTACAGCGCAACAATACCCGGAGAACAAAGCTCGTTACAGATAATCCGAAAAAGATTCAGCAATTTCTTCCGGCGTAGTTTGAGGCCCATAACGTTTGACCACCTGCCCTTTGGCGTTGACCAAAAACTTGGTGAAATTCCAGCCAATATCTGTATTGCCATCAGCCTCAGGTTGTTCGGATTTTAACCATTGATAAAGCGCTGCAGCACCCTCGCCATTAACGTCAACTTTGGCAAACATAGGAAAATTAACATTATATTTTGATTCTGCAAATTGTTGAATCTCCGCATTGGACCCGGGCTCTTGCGCGCCAAATTGATTACAGGGAAACCCCAACACAGTAATTTTATCGTTTTCGTTTAATGTACGCAGACCTGCGTACTGTGAAGTTAGGCCTCATTGACTGGCTAGATTAACGATTAATAATGCCTGATCACGATAGTCGGCGAAACTGACCTTATCACCGGCAATCGACGCCATTTCCAACTCATATATATCCATCGTTATACCCTTATTAAGTTTCAAGTCCAGTCTACAATTTATCCAAAAACCTTCAGTCCAACAACCCCCTGGGGCCAATTTCAAGTACTGGGATCAAAGTACCTGCCATAGAACAGATTCACCAATAGCCCCACCTGATATGCTCAACGGTCAGACAGCTATAAAGAATATAAAAAATATAAAAAAATCGTGATTTGTATTTTCTCACCACAAACCATAAAATCTGCCATTGGAGTATTTGCAAGACTGCAGCAACAAATTTAAACGAAGTACCCAATTAAGAATATATCAATTGGGCAACCAATGAGGGGAAGCAGATGGGCGAATCAAATATCGTCAAAACTTTTACTCAATATCGACGTACTTTGGAACAATATATCCGTGGCCTGGTCAAAAATCAGGACATAGAGGATATTGTTCAAGAAACATTTGTCCGCAGCTTCGAGGCTGAACTCAGTCACGACATTCAATATGCACGTACCTATATGCTGCGTACGGCAAAACATATCGCTCTGAACCATAATCAAAAATGGGATAATAAATACTCAGCATCCCTCGAAGATTTGGCTGATGGAGAGATTGATCCAGCCGTTGAATCGAAACTAAAATCCAGATCGCTGGAAGCAGAGGCCGCCAGCCGCGAACAATTCTTTTTTTTCTGCGAAGCCGTGGATCAATTACAGGGGAATGTTCAACATGCGTTTGTGCTTAAGAAGGTTTATGGACTCAGTCAAAAGGAAATAGCCGCCAATCTGGGCATCAGTGAAAGTACTGTTGAAAAACACGTCGCAAAAGGAATTAGACACTGCGCTGATTATATACAAAAAATAAAACAACCGACGGTAACCGCCGGAAAAAAAGTTATCCCCGCCCATGCCTAATATCGTTTCATTCCCACATAAAGAGCAGATCCGCGAAGATGCCAGCCTATGGATTAGTCGTATTGATAGAGGCTTAACCGAGGCAGAAACCACAACCCTTCAGGCCTGGGTGCAAAAGAGTGATCTGCACCGCACCACCTTATTTGAATTTGCCGCGCTATGGGACGATATGGGTGTGCTTAATCAACTCGCGGCCATTTTCGCCCTTAAAGCCAAACCTGGCAAACCCCAGCGGCAGAAAAAAATACTCGGCATTACCGGCGCTGCTATTGCAGCGGCCCTTGTGCTCGGTTTATCGCTACTGCAGCTATTACCCAACACAGCAGATACAGCGCCCATCTATAGCGAAATCAACAAGGCTTACGATACGGTTATCGGGGCGCATAAAATCATCAAACTGCCGGATGGCTCAAGCATACATCTCAATACCAATACCCAACTCAAGGTCTCCTTTAGCCCTAACCAGCGCCATATAGAACTTATTCAGGGTGAAGCTAAATTTGACGTAGCCCACCAACCTGGGCGGCCATTTATTGTTCATGCCGGTGAAAATTACTTTCGCGCCGTAGGCACAATTTTTAATGTGCAAATGGCTACCGAACAAGTAGAGCTGCTGGTTACCGAAGGCAAGGTACTGGTGTCAGATAACAACGCTCCCAACAACACCTTGCTGTCAATTGAAGACCTGAATCATCCCGCTGCCGTACTAATCACTTCCGGTCATCGCACGGTCATTAAACACCATGCCAACAACAACTTTGGCACCGTCGAATCTGTTGTATCGCAGCAAATACAGAACGACCTCGCATGGCAACAGGGCATGATCGTCTTCAAAGGAGAGCCACTCCGGCAGGCACTACTTGAAGTCAGTCGTTATACCAACGTAGAATTTTCCTTCGCCGATACCGTGGCGGCAGAAACAAAAATCGCTGGTTACTATAAAACCAACGATATCGATGAATTGCTCGCCTCCCTCACAGAAAACTTCCCGCTCACCTATACCGCCTCCAAAGGTGACAACAACCGCCACATCACCGTACAATCAAGCAAAATAAAGTCCGAATAAATTTTATTTGTTTATTTTTAATAATCCCATGGAGGATTTTCCCTGGCCACCTGTCTACTGAGGATGCCCGTTCGGCTTAAGCTGGCTATGTATTATCGGCCTCGGCTTCGATCCTGGCAAAAACATCGACAAGTGCTAACTGGGTTTATCCTTTTACTTAGCATGACAGGTGCTTTTGCTAACCAGGACCCAAAGCTTGTCGCTTTTAATATTTCCCAGCAAAGAGCAGATCTAGCGCTAACAGAGTTTGCCGTTCAATCGGATAACACCATTGTGTTCTCCTTTGATCTAACCAAAAATTTCACTGCCAACGCGTTGAGAGGTGAGTTTTCGATCAAACAAGGGATTGATCAGCTACTAACAGGCAGCGGCCTGGTTGCTGCTATATCTGATTCTGGCCGTCTGAGCATTCACTTAAACGAAAATAAGGGGAAAAAAAGTATGCCCAACAAGACATTGCTAGCGGCGGTTGCTGCTGTATTGCTCAGTGGAGCGACAGTAGAAACCATCGCAGCAGAAGGCGAAATTGAAGAATTAACAGTGATCGGCAGTCGTGCGCCTGGGCGTTCAGCTGAAGACAGACCAGTTCCAGTGGATGTATTAACCTCAGAGGCACTGGAAGAAACCGGCCAAACTGAAGTGGGCAGAATGCTGCAGGCACTGGCACCCTCGTTCAACTTTTCTAGCAGCGCAATCAGTGATGGTACAGATGCGTTGCGTCCAGCCACCTTACGAGGCCTCGGCCCAGACCAGACACTGGTACTTGTTAACGGTAAAAGACGCCATCAGGCCTCACTGATCCACGTCAATACCTCTGTTGGCCGTGGTACTGCCGGCACAGATCTGAATGCGATACCTGGCGCTTCTATCAAACGCATAGAAGTATTACGTGACGGCGCCGCCGCCCAATACGGGTCTGACGCCATCGCCGGTGTTATTAACCTGGTGTTAAACGATTTTGCCGAAGGCGGTAAAATTAGCGTCTCCACTGGTGAAACCAGCGACGGTGACGGCGAAACCACGAATGTTGATCTGACCAAAGGTTTTCAGCTGGGAAGTTCAGGATTTATGAACGTGGCACTTAACTTTCGCGACCGAGATCCAACCAACCGGGCGGGATTACATGGTTCTTGCCAATTTCCACCCCCGGGCGAATCAAACTGCCCACTAAATGACGCTGGTCAATTTGTGCTAACAGACCCCCGAGAAGCAACCGCCAATCGCGAAACTTTCCGCATTGGTGATGCAGAATCCCAGCAATTTGCGGCTACCATCAATACCTCTTTTGAATTTGGCGATGGTGAATTATATGGTTTCATTACCTATTCTACCCGCGATAACCAGTCAGCGGCTTTTTTCCGCCACCATGGTAACAGGGGCGGAAATGCCCCCCTTGCTGATGGTGATGCCACCATCCTTAATGGATTTTTACCCAAAATTAATACCGAAATTGATGACCGTTCGTTTAGCTTTGGTTATCGCACTGAATTTGATGATGGTTCAACCCTCGATATTTCCTATACTGACGGCGAAAACACCATTGACTATGTTACTTCAGACTCTTTGAATTCTTCCTTCGCCAACGCCCAACGTTTCAGTACCACATTAACAGATGCAGAAATCAGAGCTTCAGTACCTCGTAGCGCCAATGCCTATGGCCTGGAACTGGGACTTGAAACCATTAACCTGGATTTCACCCAATCATATGGTGATCTATTTGTCGCGCTCGGCGTTGAACTCCGCGAAGATGAATATAAAATCATTGCCGGCGAAGAGTACGCCTATCGCGATTATGATACGAGTGACGTCGACGGCACCAATCTCTTTGCCGAAAACCGTAGCGGTGGCATCCAGGGTTTCCCTGGTATTGCACCGGCCTCCGCAGTGGATGAATCGCGGGAAGTTGTTTCGTTGTATGCAGACTTTGAATATGAAGCGACCGATTCCCTGGTGGTCAGCGCTGCAGCACGCTACGACGACTATGACGGTTTTGGCGACACAGTTAATTTCAAAGTGGCTGGCAACTGGCGGGTGCATGATAACTTCAGCTTAAGATCTGCTTATAGCACGGGATTCCGCGCGCCCTCCATGCAACAACTCTTTTTTAATAACTTGAGTACCCAATTTGTACCGGATGGTACAGGCGGGTTGGTTTCAGTACAGGTCGGCACATTCCGCAACGATAGTACCCTGGCACGTACGGTGGGTATTCCTGAATTAGAAGAAGAAAAATCGGAAAATTTCAGTATTGGTTTTATCGCCAACCTGTTTGATACTGTGACAGTAACTGTGGACTATTATGCCATTGATATTGAAGATCGAATCGTAATCAGCAAACAATTAGGCGCCGGACTGTCTGACGAGCTGGATACTGCACTAGCAAGTGCTGGTGCTGGTGGCGCGCAGTTCTTTCTTAATGGCGCAGATACCGAAACACGCGGTGTTGACCTGGTAGCTACCTGGGGCGGCGAACTTTTTGCTGGCGAGCTCGATATCACACTGGCTGCAAACTTTACCGAAACAGATGTCACAGACTTATTTACACCGATTAAAACCGGCCTTGACAGTGGCGATGTTTTTTCTACAACTGACATTTCCATTATTGAAGAATGGCAACCAGAAGACCGTATTAGCCTCAGCAGTACTTATAGACGGGGTGACTGGCAGGTAAACCTGGCCTTTAACCGTTATGGAGAATATACCATTACTGACGGCGGTCGTCAGACCTATGGGGCGGAGGTTCTAACCGACCTGCGCGTAGTATGGGATATTACGGAACAAATCCAGGTAAATATTGGCGGCAATAACATCTTTGATGTAACGCCAGATAAAAACGAAATTAGCAACGCACGCACCGGCACCATCGTTGATGCCAATGGCAACGTTATAGTTTCCAGCCCTGGAGTTTTCACCTTCTCTCGTCGATCAGCACCCTTTGGTTTTAACGGTGCTTATTATTATGCGGGAGTTTCTTATAGCTTTTAATAACGCCTAATCGCTTATATCAGATTGTCGCTTGTTTCAGGCGTTCTGCTTAAACTAAGCTACAAAACCTGACCAAACCCGATTGTTGTTACCAGCAATCGGGTTTTTTAGTTCTACTCTTCGGCCCAATTAAGTGCTTCAATTAGGCTTTTAGATCGCGCTATAGTTTCAAATAAATCTTCGGCATTTAAACTATTACTGTTATTAAACCCTTTGCGCTATTGAATGCTTTACCCGTTTTAAATACTTTGTTCTATTAAAGAGATTGCTCTATTTAATAAATCACTCTCTTTAAATAAAGTACTGCACAAGAATACGCTTAACTCAATCTACCTACCTAAATTTACCAACCTGACCATTCGCTATGCCCGATTCAAAAACCTATACCGACAAAAAGGCATTTTTTGATAGCATGCTCACCATATTTGGTCGCAAGCCAGTGCTGGAAGCATTAACCTTAGATGACCTGCAACCCTACCGACTCCATTTGGCCGAGGACAATCGTCCCTCTGAGATCATGAACAATATCCTGCAACGGGCAAAACAACAGAATATCGAGGTCAAATATCATGACCGTCAGGCATTATCGCGATTATCCGGCAACAAACGCCAGGATCAGGGCGTAGTACTAGATATCCAGGCACCACGATACCAACCCATCTCTGCCTTGCAGTTTGAAACCATGCGAAACCAGGCCTGTGGTGACCTGATCGCACTGGAGAATGTAACTAATCCGCAAAATATTGGCATGATCATTCGGTCGGTCGGTGCTTCGCCCTGTGCGGGCATTATCATTCCACAACAGGGCTGTGCCAAAATTGATGCCATGGTGATTAAAGCCAGTGCCGGCACCGCACTAAAAGTGCCTATATATCATATGCAATCCGCTTATGCTGGCCTAAAAATGCTCAAACAAGGCGGGTTCCGTATTATTGGCCTGTCTTCCCAGGGCACAACAGGTTTAGCTGAAATTGACCAACAGCTGCCCAGTGTCTTTGTCATGGGTAACGAAACCCGTGGATTATCAAAAAAAATGGCGGATTTATGTCATCAACTGGTGCATATTCCCTTATGTAATCAAGTCGAATCACTCAATGTGAGCGTTGCCGCCAGCATTGTTGCATTTCGATCAATTTTCTAGCAGCCATTTTCTAGCATCCAGCGTAAAATTGAATTATTGTTGCGCCCTGCCATCTAATCTCGAACCCACTAACTTAAGTTGTAACTATGAGACGTCTCTACCTTACTGTGTTGTTTCTATGCAATCTGCTGTTGATCTCTGCCTGCGGGACTGACAATGGGTTTACCGCTGTGCCCATTCCCACGGCATCGATTATTATTGTCAACACCATACCCGACGCCCCAGAACTGGTGGCCATCACTGACAAGAACCAAACTTTGGCCCAGGTGGATTTTGCCCAGGCATCAGCACCAGCCGCTGTGTTGCCACAAATTGCCGTCGGCTACACCATCCAGTATCTGGATAACGAAACCACAGTTACACTGACTCAGGCAACCACCACCATCGATATCAACGCAATTGAAACCGTTGTCCTGACAGGCTCTATTGCTGCCCCCGATAGTATTATTATCTCCACGCCCGAAGCCACTTTCGCAGCCGATACAACAGATACCGAGCTTCAACTATTAAATGTTGCCAGCAATATTGACAGCGTTAACTTTATTTTGACCAATCCACTAGCAGACACCCAAACCATCACCCTGCTTAACGGCATACCTTCGGATAAAATTACCACCACCGCCGGCGATGGATTAAACATAGAAATTCGAGATGCGGTCACTGATAATCTACTTTGGTCATCTGGTGAATTTAGTCTCGGCGCTGCAACTCAGCGGGTATTAATACTGGCAGACTACTTCGGCCCTGGCACTGAAACGGTGCGCATGTTTAGCGCAACCAACCAGCTAACAGGCAATTTGTTTCCCAATGAACAGCTTCCAAGTGTGATTCGTTTTGCCAATATGACACCAGACAGGGGACCGCTGGATTTTGTGGTGGACGGAGAGACCATTGTCGCAGCACAAAGCTTTGGCGATATCACAGAATATCTCGACGTAAACTCAGGCGAGCTTGAAGTCATTCTCAGTGACTCGCTGGATAATACCGATATTATTTCCACCACCAGCGTTAATATCCTGCCGGGAAACTTTTATACCATTGGTGCCAGCGGACTAACTGATATCGTCAACAACATATCTATCACCACAGATCAGCAACGTAGAATTCCCGCCCGGGCCTCATTAACTTTGACCAATTTATCTCCAGAGTCCCCCCTTGTGGATGTTTATCTATCAAACGCTGGCAGCGGCATAGTAGGAATTGCACCGGTATTGACTAATCTGGCGATTTTTGTAGGCGCAGCGGTTAATTTACCGACCCGCTCATATGATTTAACAGTTACTCAAGCGGCCACGGCAAATATTATTTTTGGCCCACAACAAATTGACATTGACACTAATCGTATTTATAGCGCTATTCTGCGCGATACAGCGGGCGGCGGCGAACCAACACAAATAACCCTTGCGGACGATTTTAATCAGTAGCTGGCTGAATGAAAACCTTGCCGATGGCAGGGTTTTTAGCATCTAACCAGGCTTGATGAAAATTTTCTAATGGATACTGGATGCAAACTAGCCGAGAGAATAATCCCACTTTATTCTCCGCTAACCCGGCAATAGCGCCAGCCATTGAACCGCATCAAGAACCAATGAAGAGTGATTTCATTCACCACTATGTGGCTCATGATGTGGCTCATAGTTCGGCTCATGTCAATCGCCAGGCAGTTTATCAATTGATTCATTAGCGGCCAATTGATCATTAATTAATCAATTTCCGTCGCCAGACACTAGACAGATACAGTATGATATCCACAATACCTATTATTTCTACTTAAATTCCTCGATACAACACGCTATGCCAATAATCCGAACTATTCACGCCCATTTAAATCTTGCCATTGTCCACTATGAGGGCACCGTTAATTTCGACATAATGCAGCAAAATATAAAAATTGTTCGCGCTATGGATGGCTTTACACCAACCACCCGAGTGCTCATCATCTTTGGCCCCAGCGCCGATGTAAGTCAGTTCAGCGCTATCGAGATAGAACGTTTAGCAAGCATTTCACCGATGTCCGAGAATAAAACCCAACACCTTATTATGGCCCCTGAATCTTTATCCTTTGGTCTTGCGCGCATGTTTGCCGCCCAGCAGAACAACGAATCTGCCGATATAAATATCGTCCGTACCATTGCGGAGGCCTGCGCGATATTCAATATCGACAGTGAATTATTATTGCACCAGTATAGCCAGTACGACAAAATCGCGAATCTCAGCGCAAGATAACCACCTCAGCAACAGCCAAAAATAAATTTCCTATAAATCTGAATGTCCAGATCCATCACATTCAAGTACCATAGGCCATTCAGTTTCTAAGCGTTGGAGTAGCCGTGTTAGCACCACTAGAAGATATCACTGTCATTGAAATTGACAACTGGATGGCAGCACCCAGCGCCGCCGCCATTCTTGCGGACCTTGGCGCAAAGGTGATTAAAATTGAACCCTTAAGCGGCGACCCGATGCGTGATATGGGGCGCCCACCCAAAATAGACGCAGAGGCATTTAAACATTACGATTTTCAATTTGATGTCGATAACCGGGGCAAACAGTCTGTCTGCATTGACCTAACAGACCCTGCCGGGATCGAAATCGTACAGAAGCTATGCCAAAAAGCAGATATTTTCCTTTGTAACCTTTTAGAAACTCGACAAATAAAATATCAGCTTGATCCCGTTACACTACAAAAAATAAACCCAAAGCTGGTCCATGCAACCCTCACTGGATATGGCACATCTGGCCCAGAGGCCACTCGGCCCGGATATGATGTCACCGCCTTTTTTGGTCGTTCCGGTCTCTATGACGCCATGAAAGAAGGTAAAAACGGTACCGTCCCCAATGCCCGCCCAGCGCAGGGTGATCACACTTCTGGGCTTGCCTTCCTCGGCGCAATACTTGCTGCGCTGCGCATGACTGAAAAAACCGGCATCGGCCAGATTGTCGAAACATCACTATTTGAAACCGCCGTCTGGACCCAGGCAACCGACTATGCCGTGATGGTGGTTGATGAAGCACCGTTGCGACAACGGGCACGAGATGAATTGCTATCCCCAACCGCCAACCGCTATCCCTGTGGTGACGGCAAATGGCTGGTGGTCAATATGCCAGAACCTGCCGCATGGCCAAGATTTTGCGATGCACTGGGACAATCCCAATGGATAGACGACGAAAGGTTTAAGGATGCCCGTAGTCGTTTTAGATCTATGCATGAGCTCGTACCACTCATCGACAAGACCCTCGAAGCAAAATCTCGCGATGAATGGGGCGAAATTTTTGATGCTGCCGAACTTATCTGGGGCCCTGTCATGGGCTTACATGAAGTGCCTCAAGATCCGCAGGCAAAAGCGATCAACCTATTCCCCAGCATTGAACACGAAACCCTGGGCGCCTATAAAACAGTCAACATCCCCATGCGATTTAAAAATGCTGATGTCCGGCCAAGGTCTCGATCTCCGCTAATAGGTGAACATACCCTTGACGTGTTGCGTGAAGCGGGTTGGACAGATGCCGAGCTTGATGCGTTAGCAACCCAAAAAATTATTTCTCAGCAGTAGCGGCCAACAAACAGGGCCCCTTATATAGGATCTGGTCCTGTTTAATAATTTTTTACCTTAGCAGGCCACAGAGTACGGGGCATGATTCTCTTCTGCGGTTTAAAAACACGCAAAAATGCAACCCATCATGCGGCCAGCAAAAATGACGACTCAGCGGTAATATGTCTACCGTTGAGTCATGCAGCAACAAGACCGGCCAACCCAATAACAACCCTACTGCGTATAACCCTGCAGTCCATATTCATCGATTCTAGTTTCCAGGAAGCTACAGCGGCAGTAGTAAAATTCAAAGGAAGTAAAATAAACAATGAAAAAAATTGCCATAATCGGCGGGGGCATTTCCGGGCTGGTTTGTACTTATCTGTTAAATAGCAAACATCAGGTAACCCTGTTTGAGGCAAACGACTATTTAGGCGGCCATACCCATACCCATCAAATTCAGGTAGAACAACAGGCAGTTACGGTAGATACCGGTTTTATCGTCTACAACGACCGCAGCTATCCGAATTTTATGCGTTTATTAGCAAGGCTTGGATGTAGTGGCCGGGCCACCGAAATGAGCTTTTCTGTTAAACATGATGCAATCAACCTTGAGTATAATGGTCACAGCATCAATAGCCTGTTTGCCCAGCGGCGCAACCTTATTCGTCCTGGCTTTTACCGCATGGTCAGAGACATTCTACGGTTTAATAAATTAGCCAAAGAAATCGAGGCCTCTGAAACCACCACACTGGGCGAATATCTTGACCAACATCACTTTAGTCAGGAATTTCGTGAGCATTATATCCTACCCATGGCAGCGGCGATCTGGTCTACAGGAGACAACGCGGTACAGCATTTTCCAGTGCGCGCACTGGCGACCTTTTTTTTAAATCATGGGCTACTTGATCTTAAAAACCGACCCCAATGGTATGTGGTTGAAGGCGGCTCAAACAGCTACATCAAAGCAATGCATGCTGACCTTGGCAACTATCACCTGAACACGCCGGTATTGGCAGTGCAACGCTTTGCGGATCATGTTACGGTAATTACAGCAAGCGGCGAGCAACAATTCGACGAGGTAATATTTGCCAATCATAGTAATCAGGCACTCGATATTCTTAAAGACCCATCAACGGCTGAGCGCGAGATTTTAGGCGACATTCAATATACACCGAATACAGCTTATTTACATACCGACGCTACTCTATTGCCGAAACGGCGGCTCGCCTGGGCAAGCTGGAATTACAACCTCGATAAAACAACCCAGGACCAGGCCTCTCTCACCTATAATATGAACATTTTGCAACATATTAAAACCACCACACCGGTGCTGGTCACACTGAATTCCGAGCGAATCGCCACTGATAAAATTATTGCCCAATTCGACTACAGCCATCCCTACTACAATCATGCTGCCCTGGCCGCACAACAACGCCATAGTGATATATCAAATACTAACCGCACGCATTATTGTGGCGCATACTGGCGCTACGGCTTTCATGAAGATGGCGTTATCAGCGCCCTACGTGTATGCGAGGAATTTGGTGCCTCACTATGATGTCAACCCAGGCAACCCAAGCTGATAACACTGAAAATTCAAATAACGCGCTGCATAGCTGTGTCTACCGAGGCCAGATATACCATAAACGCCATAGGCCTCATGTCCATGAATTTGATTATTTACTCGATTTTTTTTATCTCGATCTGGATGAAATAAGCGATTTATTTCAACAAAGCAAACTGGTTTCTGTCAACAAAACCAATCTAGTCAGCTTCCAGCGTCAGGATTATCTACCATCGAAATTAAGCCTGAAGCAAACCGTAATAGACCAGATACACCAACAAACCGGCCAGGTTTTTAAAGGCCGAGTCTGTTTACTGGCGACCCTGCGCAGCTTCGGCTATTGCATGAACCCAATCGCCCTGTTTTACTGCTACGACAACAGCGACAAACTGGCTTTTGTAGTTGTGGAAGTCAACAATACACCCTGGGACCAGCGCCATGTGTATGTCATCCAGCAACCTGCCGCCGATGTACGGGAACCGCCTAGCAGCGCAAAAGCGTTTCATGTTTCGCCTTTTATGCCAATGGATACAACTTATATTTGGCGGCTAGGCAATCCACAGCAAACGCTCAACGTATCTATCAAAGTGAGCCATTCAAACACCCCATTATTTGATGCCAGTATGAAGTTGCAGAGAATCAACATCAGTGCGCAAAATCTAAACGCGCTTATTTATGCTCAGGCCATGCAGGCCTTCAGAACCGTTATTGGCATTTATTTCCAGGCGGCCAAACTCTGGTTAAAAAAACTGCCTTTATACGCCCATCCCGATAAAAAGAAAACCCAAGGAACTTAAAGTCGTGAAAACCCTTGCACTAGACTATGCCGCTACGGCATCTCCCAATAAGCCCGGTTGGTTTGCCAAACTCATCAAAACGCGCTTTTACGAAAATTTTGAAAAGATTGAATTTGGCCAGATCACCTTCGTTGATGGTAATGAAGTTAGAGTATGCGGCCAGGGCGAGACCAGCGATATTAAAATAATTATTAATGATCATCATTTTTATAGCAGCCTGGCTTTTGGTGGTGCCATCGCGGCAGCTGAAGCCTATATGCAGGGCATTTGGCGCTGCGAACATTTAACAGCGCTGATACAAATTTTATTACGCAACCGCCATGTACTTGAAGGCCTTGAGCAAAACATCATAAAAAAATCATTTTTCAAACTGATGCACTGGGCCAATAGAGACACGGAGAGCCGTAGCAAAAAGAATATTGCTGCCCACTACGATCTTGGCAATGACCTGTTTAAAAATTTCCTTGATCCAACCATGACCTATTCTGCTGGCTTTTTTAAACATGATTCAGCCACTATGGAGCAGGCATCAATTGCAAAATTAGACCGCATCTGTCAAAAGCTCAAACTCACCGCAGCCGATGAAGTCATAGAAATTGGTACTGGCTGGGGCTCATTTGCCATCCATGCGGCAACAAATTATGGCTGCAAAGTCACCACCACGACTATTTCTCAGGAACAATATAACCTGGCCAAAACACGTATTGAAGAAGCTGGCCTGACAGACAAGGTCACCCTGCTGCTGGAGGATTATCGCAATTTAAAGGGTACTTACGACAAACTGGTTTCCATTGAAATGATCGAAGCTGTAGGACTGAACTTTCTTGGCCATTATTTCAGCAAATGTTCATCGCTACTAAAACCAGACGGCACTATGCTAATTCAGGCGATCACCATCGCCGACCAGCATTTTGGATACGCTAAAAAGAATGTAGATTTTATTCAACGGTATATTTTCCCCGGTGGTGCCCTGCCCTCTGTCACAGCGCTCACCACAACTGCCACCAACAATACTGATTTAAGGCTCTACGCCCTTGAAGACATAACCCCACACTATGCTTTGACGCTAACCCATTGGCGTAAGCAATTTTATGAAAATATAGATATCATTAAAAAACTCGGTTATGACAATCAGTTTCTGCGTATGTGGGAATATTACCTTTGTTATTGTGAAGGCGGGTTTAAAGAACGTGCCATTGGCTGCATCCATGCCGAATTTCATAAACCCCTGTTTGGCACGGGCATCGAAAGCCGCATAGACACCAGCACATAATATTAAATACTCAGCGCTATATAATTATTGTTAGAATAATGCCAGTTATTCACATCTGGCATTTCTATGTATAACAAAACAATATTAAGCATAATTGAGCAAAACGAACTTATACCTAAGGAATCCCATGAGCGCAGTAATTGATCTTGTTGAACAGGGCAAGGTCCCAGATTGGCTAACAAGAATTGGTATCAAAAGATTATTGCGCCAACGTCTCAAACAGGAACAGGTAAAATTCAGGCAGCCAGAGGCGCTGAATCAGTTCCTGTCCGCCATGGCCGACAGCCCGTTAGCAATTAACACCAGTGACGCTAACCAGCAACACTACGAAGTGCCAACAGAATTCTATGAGCATGCACTAGGTGCACATAAAAAATATAGCGCTGCCTATTTCCGTGCTCACGTCAGCAGCCTGTCAACCGCTGAAGAAGACATGCTGAAGATGACCTGCGAACGTGCGGGCATTAGCGATAATATGAAAATACTTGAGCTAGGCTGCGGCTGGGGTTCGCTCACTTTGTGGATGGCCAGGTTGTACCCTAATTGTCAAATCACCGCGGTCAGTAACTCTGCCACGCAAAAAGACTATATAGACAGCACAGCAAACGCGCGAGGTCTCGACAACATCACAATAATAACATCAGACATGAATGAATTTACTATCGACGAAAAATTCGACCGCGTCATCTCTATCGAAATGTTTGAACATATGCGCAATTACAACATTTTATTCAACCGCATTAGTCAATGGCTAAAACCTGATGGCAAATTGTTTTTCCATATATTCTGTCATAAAACAATCCCCTATTTCTTTGAAACAGAAGGTGAATCAGACTGGATGGCAGAGAACTTTTTTACCGGCGGCCTCATGCCTAGCTATGACCTGCCATTGTCCATCGACAGTAATTTAGAACTCGAAGACCGCTGGGCGATTAACGGCACGCATTATGCCAAAACCAGCAGAGCCTGGTTGAACCAATTAGATGCCAATCGAACCCAGGCCATTGAAGTATTAAAAAACAGCCATGACCCGACCCCTGAAATAATATTATTTAATCGCTGGCGAATGTTCTTTATGGCCTGCGAAGAGCTTTTTGCATATAACCAGGGCAACGAATGGCATGTAGGCCACTATCTTTTTGGTAATAAGAATTAACTATTCCCGATAGAAGGCACTATTTTGACATTGGCTGCCCTATCAACTACTCGGCATTCCGCTAATATAGTGAATACATATATCCACTAACGGGTAACAGAAACCATGCCATATTCAATCGCTGGTCCTTCTTACCCCGCCCTACCTTCCCTGGATGGAATAAATAAAGTTACGGATGCTATTAGTAGCGGGGAGCAGGTCACATTTCGTAGTAACGCTGCCGAAGCAGCCATTTCCGGTCGCCAGGATACCGCCATAGGCGAAGCAACCGTTTCCATTCGCAATGCCACTAGTCAGATTTCCTCCTTACAAAAGGCTGACCAGGACCTCGGCCAGGCAGGTGAACTGCTGCAACAGGCCCAGGCACTTGCCGTTCAATCAGAGAACGGGGCGTTATCAAGCAGCGACAAAGATGTTATTAAAAATCAGGCCCAGGGGCGATTGGATGAAGCAACCGCGTTGCTTGAGAAGGCGACATTTAATGGCAATCCACAGTTCGGCAATGGCCAAACCGACACGGGGGAGTCAAGTCAGCAGGGTATTGATATTAACAGCCTCCAGGAAAAACTTGAAAGTTTAAGGGATTCAGGCTCACCACTTGATCAGGAGGCGCTTGCTGACTTACAAAATGAAGTCAGTTCTGCCAGAGCAGATCTAGGGGCTCAGCAAAATGCGGTGGAATCACAAATTGATGGTTTTCAAAACGAGGTTGTGCAGCGTAGTGAATCACGCAGCGCGATATCAGATACCGACTATGCCGAACAGTTTGCAAAACTTATCCAAGAAGAAATTGCCTTTGAGGCCAGTGTCAAAGTCTTCAATCATCGCCGCCTGGCCGAAGAATCTATTATCAATCTTCTGACTGAATAGCCGCTGCGGCAAATTCATCTAAGCCTTCCATCACCAGGTCGAAGGTGAGATTGATATTGGTTTCTAGTTCGCCTTCTAAGACACCGAGCCCGGAAAGAATTTGCTGCGCTTCTGCAAATCCTTTTTCGACCCCAGAGGTGATCACTGCAACAAATTTATCCACCTGTTGCGTCAGTGAATCCTGAGGTTGCTGCTGCTGGTATAAGCCAAACAAACCAGTAGCAAAACTAACTATTCTGTTTGCGGTCGCCTGTGGCGAAACATCCACGCCGTTAGCCTCACCGCGTTGTATCGCATTGTCACCAAGATAAGGCGCCACCGCCTCATTAATCTGATCAATTGCTGCCTGATAGGCCAAATTCAAGGGTGCCTGATCAATGCTGAAACCAGGCCCAGTATTATTACCCACCTTATTTTGACCCACTGATAGTGTCAGGGCCAAATTAATCTGCTCACTAGAACGATGACTAGACCTGCCTGTCGGTACAGACGAACCCGTGTCTGGTAAAGACTGATTCTTTATAGATTGACTCTTTATAGATTGACTGTCTATAGATTGACGGTGTAACGATTGATAGTTAGCAATATTATTAATACTCAGCATAACAACACTCGAAGGGCAACAACTGCCCGGCAAAAAAATTTCCAACAATAAGGCCAACATGAATAGCCCCAGGCAGACTCACCACCGATGACTTGAAAATTCCTTTTCTTTCCGGTCCTATTTTATTTCTGTTTCTAGCCAATGTATCGGCCACATTCGCTAAAACTACAGTGCCGTTGATCCATGCAATTGCTGTTGTCATACCACTAATCACGAATTTTTTCTGAAGGATCATCTCATCACACGATCCAGCACTATTAGCTATTTATGCGTGATATCATAATTTTATTTTCAAAGGATATACCTACTTGCCTGAAGCGCCATACTGGTATCGGTGGTTAGTATTGTTTGGTGTATGGGTCCAGTATCTAACCTTCGGACTTGTTGCAACGAGCCTGGCCCCTATAGTTGGACTTGTTGAGTCAGATCTTTCCCTGTCCCATGTACAAATGGGCACAATAATGGGCGCCTGGCAACTGGTGTATATCGCCTCAGCAATCCCATGTGGCATGCTGCTTGATAAAATAGGCCCGCGCTGGGCGCTGATGGTTGGCGCTTTACTAATTGCGGCTTCGGTATTCGCCCGTGGCAGCGCGGATAACTTCAACGCACTCATCCTGGCAGTGATGTTATTTGGCCTCGGCGGGCCCATAATTTCGAGCGGCGCACCCAAAGTTGTTAGCCAATGGTTTACCGGTTCCTCACGTGGACTTGCCATGGGCATTTACATGACAGGCCCTGCTATTGGCGGCATCATCTCGTTAACCCTGACCCATCCACTGCTGCTGCCCTTACTCGACAATGCCTGGCAAAACGTCATGTTTCTCTGGGCGGGTGTTACTGCGGCTGGCAGTATCATCTGGTTCGTAATCACCACTCACCCAGCAATGAAATTAAGCACAGATGCCGAAGTCGTCAACAACCCGGTGCCCCAAACCAGAATACTGCTACGTCTGCTTAAAGAGCCAGCCGTAGTAATGGTATTGTTGATGGGTGTTGGGGTATTTATGTTTAATCACGGCTTGAACAACTGGTTACCTGAATTACTCCGTGCAAATGGCATGACTTTAATAGAATCAGGGTATTGGGCGGCGATACCTACGGTTATTGGGCTAATGGGTTCATTGTTAATTCCACGCCTTGCAACACCAGACCGGCGGTTTCAAATTCTTATTGGCCTGAGTATAGCGGCAGGCAGCGCAAGCCTGTTATTACAATTCCAGGCACAGCCGGTATTACTTACCGGCCTCGTCTTACAGGGTATCGCCAGATCCTCATTAATGACTGTGCTGGTATTGATCCTGGTAGAATTACCAGCAATTAACGAACGAGAAATCGGTGTTGCCACTGGGCTGTTCTTTTCTGCCGCTGAAGTCGGCGGCGTGCTTGGCCCTTTGTCACTGGGATTATTGTACGACTGGACCCACGACTTCGACAGTGGGCTGTTTCTGTTAACCGCCATTGCCGTTGCGCTAACCATTGGCGCCGCCAGGTTAAGTCACAGTGATAAATTAGCCCGAGCCTCGGGTGATTAAGCAAAAAGTCAGGCTTGTTGGCTGCAACGGGAGATCGGCTAAATTGCACAGCGTAGTAATAGTCATTCCCAATCTATTTACAGTATGATATCAGCTAAAGCGCCTTCACCGCGAGAGGTAACGCCCAATGAAAGCTCTGCACAAAGACAACCTTTTCTGTTGGAGTCAATTCGACCAGGAACGAAATATAGATTTCCATAGTTACTTGTGGCTAAACGCCAGTGGCAACATCATTTTTGACCCGCTACCCATGTCCGAGCATGATCAGCATCATCTACAGACACTCGGTAACGTTAACACCATCATAATTTCGAATTCTGACCATATCCGTCACGCAGTTGAGCTAGCGGCAGTAACCGGGGCTGAAATATGGGGGCCAATCGGCGAGCAGGCAAACTTCCCCGTTGCCTGTAGCAAATGGTTAGGAGAGTTCATATCAGTCATGCCTGGTCTGGATGTATATGCTTTAACAGGATCAAAAACCCCTGGCGAGTTAGCATTTGTCATAGAAGGTGAAACACTGATTACCGGTGACCTGATCAGGGCACATAGCGGCGGTAAGTTATGCCTGTTGCCTGCAGCTAAGTTAACAGACCTACAGCAAGCCCAGGACGCCGTTAAACGACTGGCTAACCTTGAAGCCATCACCGCTGTATTACCCGGTGACGGCTGGCCAATTTTCAGAGGCGGCAAACAAGCCCTGAGTGAGCTGGTTGCTACGTTCTAAGGCTGATGCCTGTACGCCCAGCACACTCAAGATAAAAGTTTTCTCAACGCCCGCCCTAACCGGTTAAATGCCGTCAACTAAACCCGCCAGCCGCTACAGTTATTTTCACCATCAGTTGCACTAACGCTGTTTAACAGCACCACTATTCTGCAGCCGCGTTATGTCCTCAGCTGAGAAACCCCAGTCTGCCAGGCCCTTAGCCGTATGTTCACCCGCATGTTCAGGCGCCGTGGTCACTTGTGACGGCGTACGCTGAAATTTTGGTGCTGGGCCTGGTTGAGGAACGCCATCCAGTTCCACAAAACTGCCCCGCTGCACATTCTGCGGGTGCGCCATTGCCTCTGACATGCGCAGTACGGGGGCAAAACAAACATCTATTTGCTCTAACAACTCGGTCCACTCTGCGCGGGTCCGAGTTATAAATATTTCGCCGAATTTCTGCCGCATCATTGGCCACTGCTTACGGTCTTTCTGCGCCGGCAGCTCACTACTGTCTAGCCCCAGGGTTTCAAGCAGACGCTTATAGAACTGCGGCTCATTGGAGCCGATACAAATATGCTCACCGTCACTGGTCTCGTAAGTATTGTAGTGATGGCAACCACCATCAAGTCGGTTTGATTCTCGATCTTCGTTAAATGCACCCGCTGCAAGCGAACCATAAGCTGAAGTCATCAAAGAGGCCGCACCTTCCACCATCGAGGTATCAACCACCTGGCCCAAACCGGATTTCTTTGCCTCAATATAAGCCGCCAGGGCACCCAACGCCATGTACATAGCGCCACCGCCAAAGTCACCGATTAAGTTTAATGGTGGCACCGGCCCATTTTCCTTGGTACCAATAGCATGCAGTGCGCCAGTCAGTGCAATGTAATTAATATCATGGCCAGCGGTGTGGGCAATAGGTCCGTCCTGACCCCAGCCGGTCATACGGCCATAAACAATCTGCGCATTACGCGCGAAAACTACATCTGGGCCTAATCCCAGCCGTTCCATAACCCCTGGACGAAAACCTTCAATCAAAATATCGGCGTTATCACACAGTTGCAGCGCGGTTTCCACCCCTTCAGGGTTTTTCAGATCAACCGCGATATTCATCCGGCCGCGCAACAAAGTGTTAAAGCGCGGTTGCATTGGCTCATTATCGACGTTCGCGACACGATCCAGACGAATAACATCGGCACCCATATCAGCCAGTAACATACAACACATTGGCCCCGGGCCAATGCCCGCAAATTCTACAACCTTAACGCCATCAAGTGGTCCCATGGTTTTTCTCCTTTAAATGATTATGTTGGGCATGCCGGCGCGCAAGGTGGCTCCGCCCAGCTGGACTGCGCCATGTGTTTTTGCACATTCGCAGCCGTGCGTAAAATATCGTTAGAATATACAAAACTTAAGGACATAGGTACAAAAAGCCCGATCGATAAGGCCGCAACACCACAAGAATGATCAAACTGGATTTCACTATGGTACGCTACGGCAATATAAAGCCTCTATGAGTCCAACTAGCAGCACGCTGAATCCACAAGGATTAATCAAACGCGCACTAGAATTGACAACTAAATTGACCACTAAACGGGAGATAACATGATCAAGCTACATGGTTTTACTATCAGTAATTATTTCAATATGGCCAAGATGGCATTACTTGAAAAAGATATCGCATTTGAATTTGTTAATGTACAGCCCAATCAGGAAGAAGATCACCTCGCCAGGAGCCCAATGGGCAAAGTTCCTTTTATTGAGACCAGCGAGGGTTTTATCAGCGAAACCAATGTTATTTTTGACTACCTTGAGGACCTGGGTAAAGGTCCATCGCTATACCCCGCAGATCCTTTCGAGCGCGCCAAAACCCGTGAATTAATTAAAGAAATAGAACTTTATATTGAACTCCCCGCCCGCACCTGTCTGGCAGAGGCTTTTTTTGGCGGCTCGGTGAGTGATGAGACCAAAGAAAAAGCCAAAGTCGCCCTAAAGCTGGGTATTGCCTGCCTGAAGCGCCGCGGCAAATTTGCGCCCTATGTAGCTGGTGACAGCTTCACCTACGCCGATATTATGTTTGCCTATTCATTAAATTTGGCCAGGGGCTGCGCTAAACGTGTTCTGGACATGGACCTGCTGGAAGACTTTGCCTCAGCTGAATCACTGCTTGCACTAATTGCCAGCCGAGACTCAGCAAAACTTATTGCCGCTGACCAGAAACGTTAACCGCTTAATAGGCACGGCGCAGGTGAACGTTATGCGTTCACTTTTTCCTGGGAAAACATTCTCACCATTATACAGCGCCACGTTGCCTATAGTTCCATTGATGGAAACAAGAATTGTCCTATCATTTAGATCTTTTCTATACTTCTTAAATTCTTCCTCAGAGCAGCGCTTCGTCTTTTCGTTTATTTAAATTATTGCTATTGATGAAATAATATTCACCGCTGTCTTCATACTCTGGAGTGCCATACAGTCCATCGCCTGGTTTAGATGTTATGTCTTCGAGCTTAACCTGCGGCTAATCAACACTCATAACCCAACCTCGCGAAGTTCGTTTTAATCTCTGCCTCCAAACGATCAAATCCTTCAAACCGTATTTTCATTTGCTCCATTAATATTTCCAACAAATCATTATTCCGCATCATCCACACCTTGCAATTTTTGATCTGCTAGCTGCTGCTGTACCCTGGCTCGCTGACTCTCTAACGCTTGTTTAAGTTCTTCTTCACTGGGCAGTTGTGTCATATATTTAGAGGCAAATAGCTGTTTTTGGTCGCTAAGCACGGAGTACTTCACGACGGCTTCGCTTTTTTCACTGCACAGGACTAAACCAATGGTGGGGTTATCATCGCGGCCTTTGTATTGCTCATCATAAAGGCGTACATAGGTGTCCATTTGCCCAACATCTTGATGCTTGAGTTTGCCGATTTTTAGATCGATCAGTAAAAAGCATTTAAGTTTGAAGTTGTAAAATACCAGGTCGATATAAAAGTCTTCATCATCAAATCGAATGCGCTGTTGGCGCTCGACAAAAGCAAAACCTTTGCCTAGTTCAAGTAAAAACTGCTGTAGATTGTTAATAATCCCTTGTTCTAAATTGCTTTCCTGGTAGCCTTTATCTTCTAAATTTAAGAAATCGAGAATATAAGGGTCACGCAGATATTCCCTGGGGCTTTCAGTTAAAGGCGAAGTGTTGTCATGGGCTTCTTGTTCTACTGGGGCTTTGTCTTTACTGGCCAGTAGGCGTTCATAATAGAGCGTGCCTATTTGCCGTTCCAGGGCCCGGACACTCCAGTTTTGCTTGATGGCTTGTTGCTGGTACCACTGGCGGGCTTGTTGATTTTCGATCCTTAACAAGGTGCGGTAATGGGTCCAGCTTAATTCGAGACTCAGTGCGTCTCGAATTGGAAAGCCCTTATAAAAACGACGCATAGTCCGCAAATTGGTTACATCAAAGCCTTTGCCAAAGCGCTGGCTTAGCTGCTGTGATAAGTTTTTGAGCTGTGCTTTGCCATATTCTGCTCGGGCTTGCCCTTGCTGCTCATGCTCGACAATCAAGCGGCCTATTTGCCAGTAGGCCTGTACCATTTGGCTATTAACCGTTTGCTTTACCTGGTTTCTGGCTTGCTCAACAATTTGTAAGGCTTGCTCAAATAGGCTGTTTGGTCCGCTTAAATCGGCCACGCCTTTATTCTTAGTCATTCCAGCACCTCCCAATAACCACCGTTGGCACTAATTTTCTCCGAACCTTTCTCCGAACTTTTCTCCGTACTTTTCTCCGAACTTTTTCCCGACGTTTTCCCCGACGTTTTCCCCGACGTTTTTTGACTCCCATTATTTGTAGGTGGGGCAGGTCTTGGAAAAACCCAGTCTATAAAATCACCGGTAGCAAGGCCCTTGGGCAGCTGAGATTTTAACTCTAAGGTTTTGCTTTCCCCCTGTTGTATTTGCTGTAACAGAATGTTTTTAACACTCATAACCCAGGCCTGCCAGGTTGGCTTTAATCTCAGCTTCCAGGCGATCAGATTCTGCAAATTGAGTTTCAAGGTTGCGGTTAAACGCGCCATTTTTTCTGCAAAGGGTTCGCCATCATCCTCTTCTGGCGCGGCACCCACATAACGCCCAGGCGTTAGTACATAATCATGTTTGGCGATTTCCGCGAAGGTCGCGCTTTTGCAGTAACCTGTTATGTCTTCATAAGTGCCATTTTTTTCCTCGCTGCCTTTCTCTTCGTTCTTTTTTTCATTGCGCCAGGCATGGTAGGTGCTGGCGATGTCCACGATATCATCCGTCGTAAACTCTTTCTGCACCCGACTAATCATCGAGCCTTTTTGTCGCGCATCAATAAACAGGGTTTCGCCTTCACGGTTTCTATAACTTTTGGCATTTTGTTGTTTTTTATTTTTGGTTAAAAACCATAAACAGACAGGAATTTGGGTGGTGTAAAACAGTTGCCCCGGCAGTGCGATCATACAATCCACCAGATCATTCTCGATCATCTTCTGGCGAATAGCGCCTTCACCACTGGTAGACGTACTCATGGAGCCATTGGCCAATACAAAACCGGCAGTACCATTTTCGGATAGCTTGCTGATCATATTCATGATCCAGGCATAGTTGGCATTGCCGGTGGGCGGGGCATCGTAACCGGCCCAACGCGGGTCGTTAGTGAGCTGGCCGTCTTCACGCCATTGTTTTTGGTTAAAGGGCGGATTGGCCATGATGTAGTCGGCTTTTAAATCCGGGTGCTGGTCTTTAAAGAAGGTATTGGCCGCCATCTCGCCCAGGTTGCCGTTGATGCCGCGAATGGCGAGGTTCATTTTCGCCAGTTTATAGGTGGTGTTGGTGTACTCCTGACCATAGATGGCGATGTCTTTCTGGTTGCCGTTGTGGCTTTGGATAAACTTGATGGATTGCACAAACATGCCACCGGAGCCGCAGCAGGGGTCGTAGATTTTGCCTTTGTAGGGCTCTAGCATTTCTGCTAACAGGGCAACGATGGATTTAGGGGTATAGAACTCGCCACCGCCTTTGCCTTCGCTGGCGGCAAATTTACCAAGGAAGTATTCATACACGCGGCCCACCAGATCTTCTTCGGTCATATGGCATTCATCGGCCAAGGTATTAATGTTGTTGATGGTGTCGATTAATGCGGCAAGTTTGCTGGTGTCCAGACCCAGGGAGGTAAAGTAGTTGTCGGGCAAGGCACCTTTTAAGGATTTGTTGTTTTTCTCGATGGTATGCAAGGCGGTGTCGATTTTAAGGGCGATGTCGCCTTGTTTGGCATTTTGCTGAATAAAGTCCCAGCGTGATTCTTCAGTAAGATAGAACACGTTCTCCATGGTGTAGAACTCTACCATGTCAACATATTGTGCTTTGCCGTCATCGATCAGCGCTTGTTTGCGGTCTTCAAACTTGTCGCTGATGAATTTAAGGAAGATAAGGCTTAGCACCACATGCTTGTATTCGGATGACTCTACCGAGCCGCGTAACTTGTTGGCGGTGTCCCAAAGGGAGGCTTCAAAGCTTGCTTCATCTTTGGCGGCGGCTTGCTTGTTAACGGCTTTTTTAACCATGACCGGGCTCGCAGTTGTATTGGATGGGCTATTGGGTATGAAGTTGGGTACGGTATTGGGTTGGGTATCAAGTGCTGGCGCAGGCTTTTTCTGGCGGTGTGTGGTTTTGTTTTTAGCGCTTGTTTTGGTTTTGGCTGGCTGTTTTGCAGACTGTTTTACGTGTGCTTTGATCTTGGCTTGCTTGCTGCCACTGGCCGGTAGCAGCCGCGTGATTAGGTCCACCTTGCTACCAACGGCGCTGATTTCCATGCTGCGGCAGGCCGCTTTCAGTTCAGCGCCCATCATAGTTTGTAAAATAGTGGCGACTTTAATTGAATGCCTGGGCGCTAATACCTCAACTAAGGTGGCCTCGCTGGCATTGGACCTGGCCGTTAGGTTAAATTGAGCCAGCAACGTCCATAGGGTTTTCTTTTCACAACAGGCTAATAATGCTCTTTTGTTAATTGCTGCCACTGACTACAACTCGCTATTAGATTACCTGACAATAGGCGGTCGGTAATTTACCACTACCTAATTCACAATTGAACTCAGGCGAGAAAATAATGCAAAAACCCCAATGGCTGACGCAGCAACGCGACCGATATAATGAAGGCAAAAGTCAACAGGGCTAAGGCAAAAGCGATGACCCGTTGGGCCCTGGTTTTGCCTCGCTTTAAGGCGATCACTCCCAACAGGATATAGACTACCAGCGCAATGACTTTCACCGTCAACCAGCTGCTGGTCAATGGGTACTGATTTATTTGCAGTGTCAGTGCCACCGCTGCCAGTAACAATATCGTGTCGATGACATGCGGCGCAACGCGGGTAAATTTAGCCTGTAACAATGCGTTACCGCTCACCATCCAGGCGCCTCGCAGGATAAAGAACAATCCTGATAGCGCCACAGCGAAGATGTGGATAGCCAGTGTAATTTCGTAGATCAAAATACGGTCCCTGCATAAATAATGTTGAATAAAGGATACGCAGATTCATAACCTGCTGCCAGCGGTGGTTTAGTTCAGCTGTACCTTCCAGATCAAATTTGGCAACCGTCGACAGTTGTATCGCAAAGGCGCTCAAAAACTTATTTCCCCCACTCTGAACTCACCAGATTATTGATTCTTATCAATGAACAGGTCACAAGTTTATCGTAAATTACAGTCTTCAAAGCACTGACAAGAGCGAGATTATTATGGGACTTAATATCAAAGATATCGAGACGCTTAAAAGTATTGGCATTAATATGCTGGTATTGCTGGGCGTTGCCGGTTTATTAATCTGGGTGTCTATAGTATCGGGTTGAAAACCAAAGATTCAGAATACGGCAGCAGGTTAATTCGACATTAAGCTATTTGTTATACCTGACAGATAAAACTATTTTAATATTAGATGTAACATTTGATCCAAATCAACTCCTGCCACGCCAATGATGGAATAACATGCCTTAGAAAGTATGAATTAAAAATTCAATAGTACGGGGTTAATCACATGACACAACAAAGTCTTGAACAATTAGAATCGGCTGATTCTACCCACTGCAATGTGGGTAGAAAAAGGGGGGGCTTACGGCAATGCGGAGCGACGCACCCAGTTTTGGCATCAACTTAGCGAGGCGCCCGGAGAAGCTAAATCCGATCTCTGGCAACTGATAGAGTTTTCCAAACGGCTTTCCACCGACGATATTTGGCCATCTACGTTATTGGACAGTGCACCAGAATACAAAGGCAAATCTCTTTATGATGTGTTGTTCAGCAATGGCACTGTAAACCAGTTTAAGTTAAGCGAAATTGACCCCGAGTATAGTAACGATGAAGCAGAACATTTTGGTTACTACGTGCAAAAAGGCCTGTTTGAAGAATATGCGCAGTTTGGCCGAGGTCACGGCCACGACCTGGCAGACTTCGACCGTTATCATCAGGAACGCGGTTTACGCTGGCCCGTTGGCGCTTTCGAGAAGGATACGATCCGTATGTAAAAAAAGGCACCGGTGTTCAATTTTATGGCAACAAGGACAATCGCGCTAATATTTTTGCCCTGCCTTATGAGCCGCCAGCAGAATCACCTGATCACGAGTACGACCTATGGCTATCAACCGGGCGCGTCCTTGAACACTGGCACTCAGGATCAATGACGCAGCGTGTCCCTGAGTTGTTTCTTTCAATGCCTGACGCGCTGCTTTATATGCATCCCGAGGATGCCACCAAAAGAGGACTTAAACGAGGCGACGCGGCCAATATAATTTCTCGCCGAGGATCAATCAGCCTACGGGTGGAAACTATTGGTCGCAACAAACCACCACCCGGCTTGGTATTTGTGCCATGGTTCGACGCTAGCCAACTAATCAATAAGGTGACGCTGGATGCCACCGACCCTATTTCCAAACAAACCGACTATAAAAAATGTGCCGTTAAAATCGAAAAAGCCTAAGGAGCCTGGACAATGTATAATCCACAACCGACCTTTTTTCGATGGCTTTGTATTATCTCACTGTTTATTTCGCCTTTTAATTGCATGGCAGAGAAAACCAATACTAACAACCTCAGGAGTGGCGCAAACATCGCAACATTACGCGGTAGTTCAGGAATAGAAAATAACAGCAAGGCACCTAAATTTACTGAAACCGATGTCTCGGCAACACTTCGACCTCGAAGTTATCCAATGCAAGCACCAACAATCCCCCATGATATTCAAGGTTTGCAAATTAATCTAAACTTCAATCAGTGTCTAAGCAGCCACAACCGCAACGTTGCACCGCTAATGAAAGTTCCTGCTGTTGGCGTTTCTCACTACAAAAACCGTGACCAGGTATACCTCTCCGACATTTCTCCACGACGATATTTCTGTACCCAATGCCATGTTCCGCAACAAAAAGCAGAAATACTACTAAAAAACACCTTCAAAAATATGGAAACCGTTAGCAACTGTAAAGCAGACCAATCCTGTTGATAGCATTTCGTTTTTTAATCCTGGCTGGTATTTAATACTGCGACCCCGCCATACTCTTGCTCAGTGCGGCCAAACCCAGTTTATTACTCTGCCCTGGCGTTGTCCCCACCCTGGTCTTCAAAGGCCCTACAATAGTCCTAGGATCTCACTTTCGTACCAGATATCATACGCTTATAGACCATTTATGGAACGCCGGTAGCGGTTTAATGGAGGGAGGTAAAATGAACCCCAATCAAGAGCAGATAAACAACACAGAAAAAACTCTTGATACCTACGCTCAGACAACAGGGTTACGTTTTGAGCCCCAGATTGAAGCAAAATTTCTAGCGCATTATGACCTACAATTTCGCAGCCACATCACAATCAGTATGTATATTGGAATCTCAATATTTATATTGTCGGGTAGCCTGGATTTAATATTAATGAACGAACGCCTGTCTGAAGTCTGGGCTATTCGCTATCCCACATTTCTGCCTTTGTTATTAATGTTAACAGTAGCCACATATCCTGAAGCACTAAAAAACAGACAACAAATCCTTGCCTCACTGATGGTGATTAGCATTGGCGTCGCCATAATCCTAATTATTGATCTCACCGAAGGCAGTGTCAGGCAAATATATTTTAGCGGCTTGTTTTTAACCCAAATGGCAGGACTTACTGCGATGCGGATGCTTTTTCGCTACGCGCTATTAACAACAGCCTCAATCGCACTGATGCTTGGGTTGTATCTCGTACTCAAATCCACAGAAACTACTCGCATTATTCTAGCTGACCTCTATCTTTTTGCAGGCATGGCTTTCTTTAGCCTTATGAGTAATTATTTCCTCGAAAGGGCTTATAGATTAAGCTACCTAAAGCAGGAGATCATTGCACAGAAACACCAAATATTGCTGCAAACAAATCAACAGCTGAAAGAACTTTCATTAAAAGATGGACTCACCGGTGTAAGTAACCGACGTGCGTTTGATGCCGCATTATCCAATGAGTGGCGTCGGGCCTGTCGGCAAGGGAATAGCATTTCACTACTCCTGTTTGATATCGATTATTTTAAGCGTTTCAACGATACCTACGGCCATCAAAGTGGTGATGACTGCCTGCGAAGAGTAGCTGTAGAATTGGCGTTATTTGCTAATAGGCCTGGCGACTGTGCCGCACGCTATGGCGGCGAAGAATTTGTATTACTCTTACCTGAAGCGACAAAAGAGGATGCGCTTAAAATTGCCGAAGCCTCTCTAACGGCCGTCGAACAACTCAACATTGCGCATACATCATCCTCAGTAGCGCAACATGTTACAGTCTCTGCAGGTCTAGCTACGATGTCCCCAGCGCCTCATCAAGAATCAAAAGAATTATTGGCTAGTGCCGACAAAGCCCTTTACAGGGCAAAAAACACTGGTCGCAACCAATGTATTACGGACTAATGATGTAATGGACTAACGAGCTGAGGGCTGTTTATTCGCTGAGGGCTCAAAAATTCACTCTAAACTGCAAGGTATAACGTGCACCAAGGCCCGTATTGACCACCTGGTCTTGCTCGATGCTGAGGACATTAGTAGCGCATCGCTGGACCGGATCAAGATTAGTGACGTCAGCATTAACGCAAGCAGCAGGTCTATTAAAACTTGAATAGGCGATAATTTTATCACTAAGATTTTGGCCAATAAAGGCAAGTTCGTACCGACCATTGCCCGAACTTATTTTAATTGTCGCATCAACTAACCAGAAGGCATCCTGTTCATAGGGGTTCAGGGTACTCGCCAGACTATAGTCGCCACTATATCTTGCATCTAACGAGGCGCTAAAGTTCCAATTGCTGTTAAGCGCACGCTCATAAGTGGTGCCGGCATAACCCGTGACATCTGCATTGCGTAAACGATCCTCGCCATCCAGGTCCTGTCCATCGGCATTAATAAATTCTTCTGTATATTTAGCACTACCGATGGCCAGGGAACTTCTAACGCTCAAACCGTCAACAGGTGTTAACCAATGCAGCTCTATTTCAGCACCATTGGTGCGCAGTTCGCTAGCGTTACCTGTTGTATACTGGATTTTCTCTGAGTCGAAAAACTGGACTTGAAAATCCTCATAATCATAGCTGTAAAGGGTCGCATTGAGCCTTAGATCACCCGCCAGTAAGTTACCTTTAATACCCATTTCATAACCTGCAACTGTTTCAGAGTCATAAATCAAAAATTCTGGGAAATTCAGGGTTAGTTGCAACTAACGTCACACCAGGCAACGCACTGTTATCGATACCGCCAGACTTGAAGCCCTCTTTATAAGCAACATAAGCGCTCAAACCATCATTGAAATACCAGACTGCAGATACTTCCGGCGAGGTATTATTATCTTTGAATTCCAGCCCATCAACAAGCTCAGGAGTATCAAACAGGGCTCTCAGGGCTTCATGTACATAGGGGATAAAAATCCGACCTTGCTTTTCTTCCTCGGTGTAACGCAGCCCAGCTGTTAGTTCAAGCTGCGGTGTTATATCCCAATAACCCGCGACAAAAACTGATTTAACGTCAGCTTCTAATAAATGATCTTTGAGGTAGTCGTAACCCCGACCAGTGATTGAATCTGGACCAACGGCAACAGCAATGCTCACTGCAGACTGATGCGCAACATAGGTTTGTTCGACCTCCTGATAATAGGCCCCAATAGCAACATTAAAGCGGCTCTCTGAGTTGCTCGCCAGACGAAATTCCTGCGATTTACTCTGGTGGTCATTGCCGAGCGCAGCAGCACCAATACCGGTACTAAAATCATAAACGGCATAGTCCTGGTGGCTTAGATCAAGATAGGATGTTATTGAAGTCAGGCTCCAGCTGGCGTTAATTTCCCAGTCCAGTCGGAGTGAATAGAGATCAGTTTGTTGCTCCAGATAAGGCACCCCGCCGTTAGCTTCCGGTAAGCCGCTGGCCAATACCGGCATTGCATCGCTAATAGAAGTATTACCATTTAGCCTACAATCGTCGATAGCGGTTAATATGATGTTATTACCAATAATAGCCGTGGGCTGTACCTGGCCTTCAGGGCAGAACGTTTCGGTATTACCTATTGGGTCGTCATTTTCATACTCGGAGTAGGAGATTTTCAAGCTGGATTTAAAATCTTCATTAGGCTGCCAGGTTAGTGTTAATCGAGCTGATGTAGATTCTTCACCGCGAAACCTTTTAGACGCGTCAGGGTGGATACTTTCGTATAACTCATCGGACCTGGATAACCCCAATGCCAAACGCGCGCCAAAATTATCAGTAACCGGGCTTGATAGAATAAATTCGCTGTAGGTGCTGTCATGTTCAGTCTCGTAGGCCACGCTCGCTTTTATTTCCTGGGTATCACTCGGGTCGTTGGTCTTGATGCTGATAACGCCGGCGGTTGCACTCTTGCCAAAATATAAACTTTGCGGACCTTTTAAAACTTCAACCTGCCGGACATCCAGATAGGCATTGTGTATGAGCCGGCCACGGCCGCTGCTGGTGCCGTCGATACTGATTGCCACAGATTGATCGAAGGCAGCACTGAGGGCGCTGGAGCCGACGCCTCGGAGGAAGATATTTGATCCATTACCCGGCCCATCAAGGATGGCTCAAACGGATGTTTTCATCCTGGTCAATATCCAGATGGGGAATTATCAAGCCTGGGATGGCTAAATATTTAAAATGATTCAGTTGTTGCTGAAGCAGGTTTTTGAGTTCAGGGTGATTGAAATTGGCTTGAATTTGCTTAATCAGGAAGGTTTCTTCAGTGCGCTCATTACGCGCTAAAAATACTTCAGCGACAAGGCTTTCGCCGACTTTTTTGACCTTACTCCAACGAAGACTATTACTTTGATTCGGCATCCGGCTCCGTCCTTAGAACTGCGCATTTATCGATTTTCTTGCCATCTAATGTACTTGCTACCTGGAAGTGATTTTCATCTGCTAACGACAAACAAAAGCAGCGATAGATCCCACCAGCCATAACATCACACCACCCTGTTCTCCACCTGATTCTACTTACAGTTAAAACGTTCAATACTGCGAATTACAATAGAGAGATACTTTATTAGAGCGTCAACAGGGGCAATACCTGTGATTGAACAGGCACCAAAATCAAGGATTTCAAAAAACCAATGCGATGACTTTTATAAAACCTCTTTCGCTTAAGTCCAGCCTGCAAAAATACTACTTGAGATATTATCACAACATTATTGCTGTCCACAAAATCATCTAAACTCAGTATATAGTTCAGCTACCAACGCCACCCAAATTAAGAGCTGAAGCACAAAAAAACTTACTGGACTCCTTAAAAATGATGGCAATATTTCGGCTAATCGAATCAGCAACAGCTTAGCGAATAATTTATTTTTTGTTGATGCAATTAATAGGAAGTTGCACTGTAAATGTGCTTCCTTTACCTGGGATACTTTTAACACAAACTGTACCGCCTTGCTTAATTGTTAGTTCCGACGAAATATACAAACCCAATCCAACCCCCTCTACACATAACTCATGCCCCTCCGACAGACGTGAGAACATTTGGAACAGATCTTCAGTATGTTTTATGCCGATGCCCGTATCCTGTACGGATATTGCCACCATATCGTTAGATATTTTCTGCGTTGAAATTGTGACACTGACCTCTGGCGTGTACTTGATGGCATTGGACAACAGGTTTAAGAGTATTTGAGAGAACCGTTGCGCATCGGCTTGAACAACCAGATTTTCGTCACAACCTTGCCAGTCCAGGTGTAGGCCTTTTTAAATTGCCATCGCCTGAACCTGTAAAACCGCCTCTTCAATGATCTCGCCAACCTTAACAGGTTGCAAAATTACTGAAAATTTACCGGCCCTTAGCATGGTTAGATCGAGCAGATCATTTACCAGCCTTAACTGATAATTTGCATTATCTTGTACCTGGCCAAGGGCATTATAATCACGGGTTTCAATCTTGCCGTCTAGTCGCTGCAACAACTTACTGGTATAACCGATCATGGCATTAAGCGGCGTCCTTAGCTCATGGCTTATAGTCGAAAGGAATAAGCTTTTAGCATCATTTTCGGCCTCTGCATATTGGCGCAGTTTGGTTAGCAGCATAAACTGCTGCACCTTATTGATCAACACAATGGGCTTCACGGGTTTGGCAATAAAGTCCACTGCACCCGCTTCAAAAGCTTGAATGAATTGATCTTCCGTCGGGTGACCACTGAACATGATGATTGGTATATGGCGCAGGCCTTTCTCGCTATGAATAAGCCGTGCAGTTTCGTAGCCGTCGATCTCTGGCATTTTAACATCGATGAGAACCAGCCCGATATGATGCTCATTCACTGCGGTGAGCGCTTCAACACCAGAACTGGCATGGATAGTTTCTATATCGATAGTTGCCAGTATTGATTCCATCGTAGACCTGACCAAGAGTTGATCATCAACGACTAGCACTTTACCGATGGGTCGGGACTCAGACATAAGAACTCCCTTTTTGTTCTTGTTTTAGCCTAGCACAAGCCTCCGATGCCGGGTCATTAACTGGTCATTAGTAGTTGCCAACCATGTAGCTAATGCGACATCAAAAAGCGTCGACTGCCTTTGCAGATATTGAGGCCGAACTTATACCACACACCCTAACTGATTGTTTATTCTAATTATTTTTTAATTGGTATAGAATATGGCCTCTCAATCGAACAATCGAACAAATAATATTCAACATACGGAGATCTTGAATGGATCGACTCATATACTTAACAATTGCACTGTTATTCAGCAACCTGGCAAATGCCACTTTCGTCAGTGTTAGTGGCGGATTAAGTTCAAACAGCGTAGCAGCCTCAATTATAGCCGCACCGACGTTTGTGCTAGATGCCAATGTCACTAATTTGGCCCAGCAAGGGTTCGACGAGAGGCAGGGGGTACTATTAGGTAGTGCGTTACTCGTTGATAGCGGATCGATCGCTGCCGGCACAGTAGTTAATAGCCATATGATTTTTTTGAATAAGCCAGGCCCTGGTTCCTCGGTACATGCCAGCGTGGCGTGGACGTTTAGTGGCACTATTATTGGCGTGATGTCCGATTTTTTCGGCACACTAGAAGTAGCCAGCACCCCGTTACTTGGCGCCCCTGGAACAACGTATCCAGGGGCCTCTTTTATTGGTCGCGGTTTTGAAACAAACGACAGTTACAGCGGGATAGGTAGCAACATTTTAACTGTTTCCATGTCCACCAAACAACCGGGGGACTGGATTCGTGTTATTACAGCTACAGCGGTACCTGAGCCGGCTACTATTGCTTTAATAACATTGGGATTGTTTGGCATAGCCTCCGGCAGTCTTAAAAACTATCGCAAGACCTCGGTCAAAACAACAGGTTAATCCACCTGTTTTAAATTCCGCCGTACCTGTGCCACTAACTTACCTTTAGTGGCATACCTCAAATGGCTTTGCGCCCAACAGCAGGTATTTTGTATTAACGAGGATCAAGCCGGATAAAATATCTGGGCGGAAACCCCGTTAAAATACGAAACGCGATACCCAGGCTATGCACCTGATTAACTTTTAGATGTTCTTCATCAGACACCGCCTGAGCTGTATATTCTGCCGTTGAGCCATCGTTAGTAATTTGCACGTCCGGGCTTGCCAGTACCTGACGATACCAGGCACGCGGCCAGTGGTTCGCCGCCACATATAACTTATCGGCCACCTGCAGGCGTGCCAGTACCCGCTCGGTTTTTATACCCTGGTCACTGGTGGTGATAATCACCAGGGTACTTTGATCTTGCGGCTGAAAATAGCCAAGCAAGGATTCAAAAGCCACCACAATGCCCACATAGACCAGTACCAGGATGGATACTATTTTAAAAATTTTCACTGCTATTCCCCTCTTGCTACACCAAAGATTAACCAAGATATAACACATTCAATAGCGCTGGCAATTTATACGCCAGGCAATTAACAAACTTCACTGTATCGCGGTATCAAACCCAATTTGGTACAAGACAATAGTCGCCATGACCCGCTCGATGTTATCATTGACTAAAATTGGGAAGTCTAGATATGACATCTGAAGGACAGCAAGAAGTACCACAAGAAATTCAGCTACACGAACAAATCGATGCCACTCGTAAACTCGCCATGGCCGGCATGGATATCCCCTGGTTAGTGCAGCAATGGGTAGATCGCAGCCCTGACAAACCCTTTTTTATCTGGGAGTCATTTACTAATTCTGCTAACAGTGAAGCCAACACCTGGTCTTATGCCCGTTTACAAAACGACAGTCACGCCGTTGCCACCGCCCTTGCCAAGCAGGGCGTAAAAGCCGGTGATTTCATTATCATCCATCTGGATAATTCACCCGAATTTATCATCAGCTGGTTTGCCTGTGCCGCGCTAGGCGCCATTGCCGTGTCAACTAACACCCGCTCCGTGGCACGTGATTTATCGTATTTTGCTGAACACGTAAATGCCGTCGGCGCCATTACCCAACCCGCCTTCGCAGAACTGGTGGCATCAAGCTGTAGTCAACTAGAATTTATTTGTGTCACTGACAATAACGCTGGCGAACCGGCAAAGCCACCTGAGCGCGTTAACCACTTACCTTTCCAAAAACTATTGGATACACCAATTGCACTGCCTACTCGGCCAACGCAACCATTAGATGACCTAAGCGTGCAGTTCACTTCCGGCACCACGTCTCGACCTAAAGCCGTACTTTGGACCCATGCCAATGCACTTTGGGGCGGCAAAATTGGCGCCGCCCATATGCGTCTCCAGGCCGACGACATAACATTGGTATTTCTGCCACTATTTCATACCAACGCGCAATCCTATTCGATGTTATCAACCCTTTGGTCAGGCGGTACGATGGTGCTACAACCGAAATATTCTGCGTCGCGATTTTGGGATACCTCCTTAAAGCACAAAATAACCTGGTGCTCAATGATTCCTTTCGCCTTTAAGGCGCTAGCGAGCAAACCCATCCCAGCGCATCATTATCGGTTTTGGGGAGTTGGCGCACATATTCCCAAAATCGATCAATTATTTAAGCTTAAAACCATCGGTTGGTGGGGCATGACAGAAACCATTACCCACGGCACAATCACCGACCTTGATCATCCGGGCGCCTCAGGCAACATGGGCCGTGCTGCACCGGAATACGAAATTCAAATACGCGATCCACAGGGCGCACTGGTCAATCCGGGGGAGAAAGGTAAACTTTTCATCCATGGCGTTAGAGGTGTCACCTTATTCAAAGAGTATTTCGGCAGCCCCGAGGCCAATAGCGCATCCTTCGACAAGGACGGCTGGTTCGATACTGGGGATATTGTTCGCGTTGATGCTAACGGCGATCTGTTTTTTGCCGACCGTGATAAGGATATGCTAAAAGTAGGCGCCGAAAACGTTGCCGCCTCAGAAATTGAAAGCGTTATCATGCAAACCGGTTTAGTTAACGAATGTGCCGTAGTAGCGCAAAAACATTTTATGTTAGATGAAGTGCCGGTAGTTTTTATTATCCCCAACCCTGGTGCGCCCGACGATATCAAGCGCAAAATTATTGATCATTGCAAAACTAATCTGGCTGACTTTAAAGTCGTCACCGATGTATACCTGGTTGAAGAATTACCGCGTTCAACCCTGGAAAAAATCGCTAAAAACGAACTTAGAGCGAGACTGCCTGCTATTACTGCTAAAGATTAGTACTGCAAAAGATTCGCTGCAAGAGCCTGATAATTGCGCCCGCCAATGCTATGCGGGCGCAATTGTAACGCCGAGTTTGCCAAGGCAGAACCGATCTATTTACGATCAACCTTAATAAATAAGGCGGGTATAATTGAAATAACCATGACCGCTGCCACCAGCATAAACCCTTCTCGATAGGCCATCGCAGTCGCCTGCTGGAAAATGCCTTGCGACAAAAAGTTGAACGACATTGGCATATCCATAACGTAACCAAAATGTTCGCCGAACATCTTATCCTGCACCCCCATCAGTAGTTGCTGAGTCGCAGGGGACGAAACCTGGGTCTGGGCAAACTGGTCGGCGTAATCAACGCTGCGCTCGGACAGCACAATGGACAAACAATTCACCCCAAAAGCACCGCCTAATTGACGCAAAAAGTTAATAATCCCAGCACCCTGACTCAACTGACTCAAAGGCAAGGTAGACAGGGAGGCAGCATTCAAACTGGGGAAGATTAATGCCAGGCCAATTCTACCGATGACCGTCCAGATCAAAATGGAGGCATAGGGGCTATTTATATCTGCCTCGCGCATTAACCAACTAGAAATGGCAAAAAAGATTAATCCAAGTGTGATCACCAATCTTGGTTGAATACGATCACTCAAGGCTCCTGCCAGGGGGAAAAAGAATGCCATGGCCAAACCAGCGGGTGCCAATAACAAACCAGAATCCGCTGGCATAATACCCTGTAGCGTCTGCAGAAATAAGGGCACCAGATAGGTGGAGCCATAAAGACCAATACCCACTACAAAGGTCACAATAGATGCTGCCAAAAAGCGAATATTAAGAAACAAATGTAAACTCATCATCGGTGCAGTGATATGGTTTTCCCAGGCTACAAAAGCCACCCCGGAAATAAATGCTGCGCCAAACATGCCAGTGATATATTCAGAATTCCAGCCTTCGCGCTGTCCATCTGACAACCCTGTTAACATGGTGACCAGGAAGATAGACAACAGCACAATACCCACCTTATCCAGCGGTGGTCGGGTTGCCTGCTGTTCTTTGCGTGGCATAAACATGATCGCCAACGGTATTGCCACCATCGAAAAAGGCAAGGCGAGGAAAAAAACATACCGCCAATCATAATTCTCTATCAGAATGCCGCCCAGCGCTGGGCCAAGCCCTGGCGCTAACACCATCCCTATGCCAAATAACCCCATCGCCAGGCCACGTTTTTTAACCGGGAATATTTGAAAATTTAGAATCATCGCCATCGGGCCGATCAGGCCAGCACAAGCGCCGGTAATCACTCTGGATAAAATTAATACTTCCGGATTTGGCGCGACGCCACCCAACAATGAACCGGCAAGAAATATCACCATGGCGGTGATATAGGTGGTGCGCATACCAAACACCTGAATGCACCAGGCGCCCAACAACATGGTTACAGTACCCGCAGCAAGAAACCCCGTTGATAACCACTGCGCCTTGGCCTGGGTAATGCCATATGCGCCCATAACCTCAGGAATAGCAACGTTAACAATAGTCCCAGTTAATACCGTAGAAAAAGCACCAATAAGCGACGTGGCCACCGACATCCAGACGTAATTTTTGCCGTATAACTCAAACATCGCCAGCACTGCCGGCGACGCCTCAATACCTTCTGGGACCCGAGAGGAATTAGCCACAGTGCCTGACCCCATTACAATAGGTCAATTGCAAAAAATAGTTAGCCTCAGGCTTCATCGGCAATCTGTATCGCCAGCTCAACCATCATACCTGGCTTCAGAATTTCTTTGCCGGATTCTATTGTTATCTGCACCTCAAGGCGCTGGGTGATCTTTACAAAATTACCACTGGGGTTTGGGCTTGGCAGTAAGGCAAAATTACTGGTGGCAGCATTGCCAATATTACTCACCGTGCCTGTTACTTCAGCATCGGGAAATGCGTCCACCTCGATATTAACCACCGAACCAATCCGTACATTACGAATTTCTGTTTCCTTTACATTCGCCTTGATCCAGATTGCCTGCGGGTCATGCAGCATAAAAATCCGTTGGCCCGGATAAACATATTCACCTGGATTGGCAAAAGTCTCATCAACCACGCCATTGATAGGGCTGCGTATGGTGTGATCACCCACTATATTTTTTAACCGATCACGTTGCACTTCTAGCTCGGCTTCACGACTACGAATAATTTCCATTTGTTTTTCAATAACATCAAGTTCTGCAAGATTCGATTGTTTTAGCAAGAGTTCGGAATTAGCGATATCAATCTCAACGTTTCTGCGCTTATAAGATTCTTTGGCACGTTCAGCCATCGCGTCCTGACTATCAAAATCACCTATGGAGATCATTTTTTGCTCAAGCAAGGACTCAGAGCGGCGTAATTCTCGATTTGCCTGTTTAAGTTCAACACCCGCCTCAGAATGGGCCGATTGTGCTGCCGCCAACCTGGAACGACTGGTTGTTATATTGGTGTAGATCTGCTTTTTTGTTAGTTCAAATTCACTTTTCTGCCGCGCATACTCTGCTTGAACCGTGTGTAGACTGGCTTCGAGCTCGGCTAATTTTAACTGTGCATCTCGCGGGTCAATCTGTACTAATACATCCCCAATCTCAACTCGCGTACCTTCTGACACCGCATAGTTAACAATCCAGCCTGGGATACGACTGCCGATGGATATCATACTTGCGGTGATGCGCGCATCTGAAACAAAGACATATTTCGAACGCTCAAAAAACCAGGAGCTAAGCCAGATGGTAAACGAAACCAATATGAATACGGCCAATATATTACTCTGACTGAGTAGTTTTGGTTTTTCCATATCGGCATGTTCGGGCATCAAATATCACCAAAAAATAAAATTAATAACACTGGCAGCCATCTACAACCATCTACAATAGGGAAACGAATAAATATCGACTGGATTATTCATCACAGCATTCACGTATACATTCACATGAACACCTCTGACCAGATGCCGCCGAGTAGATCAAATTACGCAAAAATGTGCGATCGATAATTAACTGCCAGAAGGAAAATAACGACAACTACCCGCTAGCCCAGAGTACACCAATGACCCTGGGCAGATGTCCAACTGGGTATTGTTGAGGAAAAACGAACCAGAAACAGTAATCAGGTTGATTGTAAGGCAGCTTATTATAAACCCAAAACACCTGCTAGAGCCAATCTGACAGGTCACTATGAAGTCAATATGCGCATTGTTGACATAAGTTAATCAACGCTGTTAATAACACTAAAGATTAACTTATGGCTCGATTATCGCTCCAAGCTGACCAGCAACCCTAAGTACGCTTGAACTCACTGGCAATTTCTTTCAACTGAAACTTTTGAATTTTACCACTGGCAGTTCTCGGCATTTCCTTGATGATCTCCAGCCTTTCAGGCCAATACTGTTTCGCCACCTGGTTCTCTATCAAATAAATTTGCAAACTCGCAAAATCAAGCTCAAAACCAGGCATTAGCGTTATAAAACAACAGCCTAACTCGCCTAACCGTTCATCTGGCATTGCCACAATAGCCACATCTTCCACAGCTGCATGCTTAAAGAGCAAATTTTCAATCTCAACCACTGGGATATTTTCGCCGCCGCGAATAATAATATCTTTAGACCGACCGCTGATGCGGATGTAGCCGTCAGCATCCATTTTTGCCAAATCGCCAGTATCAAACCAGCCCTCCGCATCCACCGCATAAGCTTCGGGTTTTTTCAGATAACCGACAAACATAAAGGCCCCGCGTGCCTGTAAAATACCTTCCTGTCCTACTGCCATTGGTTGCTGGTTTTCATCAACCACCCGCACTTCCATACCTGCCAGCGCCTTACCATCAGTATTGAAAATTTTCTCATCATCATCGTCCAGGCAGGTACTGGTCACTGCGCCCTGTTCTGTCATACCCCACACAGATATCACCCGCACACCCAGCTTCTCAACAGCTGTTTTTACCAGCGCCCTGGGGACCGGCGCACCGCCACAAACAAATAACCTAAACCTGTCCGAACAGCACTCATCGATCAAATTAGATCCTACCAGATCGGATAAAAAGGGTGTCGAGGCCATGGTAAAACTGGCTTTTTCTTCGTCAATAATGGACCAGGCTGCGGTCGCTGACCAAACATCAAGTAATGCCACTTGAGTCTGCAATACCACCGGGGCAATAACGCCATACAGAAAACCTGTTTGATGGGCCAATGGTGAACCCATAAAAAAAGTATCGTCATGATCAAGCCCAAGCCGCTCAAGATAAGGGTTAACCGCACAAATCAGGGTATTAGATGTATGCATAACACCCTTTGGCATGCCGGTAGTCCCAGAGGTATATATGACCTGTACCACTTCGTTAGCGTCGAATTTACGTTCGGCAAAAATTGCCGCCGCATCCCACTCCAGAGCAAGATTATGATCCAGTAAGACACCTTCAAAGCTATGTTCGCCGCTCGCGCCGATGGCTAAAACATGCTGACAGGCGGGTAACTCAGGGCGCAATTCCTGAATCATGGCCAGATGATCAAAACCACGAAAGGTACTGGGTACAACCACTAGTTTTGACTCCGCAAAGCCCAACATAAATGACAGTTCACGTTGTCTAAAAATCGGCATCAAGGGATTTGAAATTGCGCCAATTTTCAAACAGGCAAAATGCATTGCCGAAAATTGCCACCAGTTGGGCAACTGAAAAGAAACCACATCATGTTTTTTGATCCCTAACCTGATTAAACCAAGCGCAATCTGGTTAACATTTTGCGCCAGCTGTTCATAGGTTAGTGTGTTGCTCTGCTGGTATTCTGAATTGCTATCCACAATCGCGATCTGCTGCGGGTTTTCAGCAACCGCCTGGTCAAAATAATCCAGAACGGTTTTATCAGACCAATAACCTTGCTCGACCATGGTATTGATTCTGCTTAATGAAAGAATGGGTTCTGCGGACATGATTGTATCGACCTCAATTTATTATTTATTTTTTTTGCCGCTGCAGCCATCGGTAGCACATCAGCACTACACTACAGTGCGACTTTGCAGTGATAGATTCCAGTGCCAGCTGTAGCTTTCGTGCGGCATTTCGGTTTGAACTACCACAGGTAAACGGCCAACTAAAATTCAGCACCCAACAGCACGGTAAAACCCCTGTAGGCCTCTTAGCCTTATGCGCTTAACCTTGAATCCATCACCAAAAACAGGCGCAGAAATTGCCGGTGATGGGTAAAGCTGGGTTGAACGATACCAACAAACTCGAAATCAGCGCACTATTCAACCCACCTGGTCAACCCATCTGGTCAACCCATCTGAGCCTGTCTACTCCGGTGTGATAGACACATGAATCCCGTGCTCACCCTCAACTTCATTGCCCAGCACACGCAGCGCAAGGTCAGATTCCGCCAGCGGATAGGTATGCGTATGCATCAATTCGAGCGGATATTTACCACTCTCTATTATACCCACTGCCGACTCATAAGCGTTAAAGTCCACGGCTAATGCACCCATCATGGTTAATTCTTTACGCATCATCTTATTACTGTCGAATTCTGGCACCCTGCCATATTTCGCACCTGCCAGCACAATACGCCCACCTCGGCCTGCAATATCCAGCGAATCTACCACTGGCTGAGTTGCGCCACTGGTCACTTCAACAACCACATCAGCCATAAGCCCATTGGTCATTTCACGCACTACGTCGACGATTTTTTCTTTTTCAACATTGACGGTACGATCTGCGCCAAAGGCCTTGGCTATCTCCAGTTTATGTCCATCAACACCAAGCCCTGTGACGATCACCATTTTGGCGCCAGATTCTTTGGCACCAATCACGGAAGCCAGACCACGCTGACCACAACCCAGGATAACCACTACATCACCAATTTTGGTCTGCGGTAAAACCCCTGCCCAACGCACACCGGCGCCCAGAGGGTTAAACATTACCGCTACTTCTGGAGCAATATCTTTGCTGACCTTATGTAACAAGGTATGTGGATCAAGATACATATATTCTGCGTGTCCACCCCATAGAGATGGCTTGATTTCAATACTATGATAGCCATAGGCATTGATACCTTTTTCTCCTGCCGCAATACACAGATTATATTTACCGCTCACACAGGGGCGACAAAAACCGCAGGGCAACATGGTTTCAACAGCGACTCGGTCACCCTTTTTAACATTCCAGCGTTGCGCTGCAATACTGCCAATTTCTTCGATAATACCTATCGGTTCATGACCGGGCACAACACCCGAAAAATGACCCATTTTGTACTGCGACCAGTCACTGCCGCAAACACCTGACTGCTCTATGCGTAACAAACCTTCGTCATCACCAATATTCGGTATATCAAACTGTTGCAGCTCAAGCTGTCGCTTACCTGTCTGAACTATTGCTCTGGATTTCATATCATTCCCTGCCAATTTTATATTGTTTGCCAATTACGCCGTTTATAGTAGGTTATTCGGCGCTTAAAATTAAACCTATTTTCATCCGAATTTTATTCAAATTTGTATGCAAAATGGTCCTGTTAACGCGTTCTTTTAACAAAGTCTTATTAACAAAGTCTTATTAACAAAGTCCAATTAACTATGCCCAATTAACCTGCAGACATAAAAAAGGGCCACAAAGGCCCTTTTTAAACAACATTATTAAACATAACCACATACAGGATTACACAGCCCGACAGCATCAATAAGACGCACCGCCGAACTAAACATCTTGTGTTGCTTATGCAAGCTGCCACTGCAATAACGTATAAGCGGGGTCTGAATCGGCATGATGCTCAAACACACCCGTTACTTCTGCACCGATTTTCAATGGCTGCTCAGGATCTCCCAGCAGATTACCAACTACGCGCACATTATCGGCCTGGGGCAATTCAACCAGCACTACAATATATGGCCCCTGGTCCTTCAACGCAGGATGAATCGGATGCCAGATGCGCTCATGGCTGTATATAACACCCGTGGCTGCAACTTCTTCATAGCCCATTTCAAAGCTATGACAACGGTGACAAAGCCATTCTGGCCCCCATTGCCAGCCTTTACAGGAGGAGCAGCGTTGAATAATCAGCTTATTCTCGCTCAGGCCCTGCCAATATTCGGCATCCAGACCATCAGGTTGGGCCCGTGGAATTGCCAGGCCAGGGTTTAGATAATAGTCGCTCATAAGGTCGCCTCCGAGCCAAAGATACAGGAACTGACGGGGGTCACCATCGGCCCAGAAGTCACCATCGATACATTGACATTTTCCACCTGATTGGGAGACTCGCCCCAAATCTGACGTACGCCTTCAACATTAAGCCCAAGACCATGCATATAACACTCAGCGAGATTGCCACCACTGGTATTAAGCGGCATCTTACCTTTTGCAAGAGTCAGATTCTCAAGTGTGAAAAAATCATTACACTCTTCAGGGGCACAGATACCATGCTCTACAACACTCATCAACACACCACCGGTGAAGTTCTCATAGCTCTGTAATACATCAACATCCGAAGGTTTAACCTGGGCCATTTCATACAGCCTTGGGGCGACAGTTTTAAAGGTTGAAGTCGCATAATCTGGCGTATTATGTACCGGTGCACCGGCACGATAATGAGACCCAGACAGCGCACTAAGCACATAACAGGGAGGATGATCAAATTCCTTGGCACGTTCCGCAGAGACTAAAATCATCGCTGCAGCACCGTCATTTTCCTGACAGCAATCATATAGATGGAAAGGCTCAACAATCCACCGCGAGTTATCATACTTTTCTTCATCAAGCGGCCGACCATGCATTACTGCGCGAGGATTATTTTGCGCATGTTCATATGCTGCCAGAGAAATAGCCCGCAATGCTTCTTGCTTAACACCATGATCATCCATAAAGCGATTTACTTTCATGGCAAACATTTGTGCTGGAGACATCAATCCATAAGGCATGGTTTGTGCGGCTTCGCCGCCAATAAATTTACTTTGCCGACCCTGACCAAAACGTCCAAACTGGCCCTGAGCCAAAGCCCTGAATACTACAACACATTCAGCCATACCGGTGGCAATGGCTGATGCTGCATTGGCCAGTGCACCAGAGGCACCGCCACCACCACCACCCCATTGCATGCTGGCAAACCGTAGATCATCTATACCTAATGCCGCAGCCAGCCTGGAGGGATCGCTGCGATCATTACTATAAGATGAAAAACCATCGATTTTTTTAGGTGAAATACCGGCATTTTCACAGGCACCCATGATCGCCTGCAGGGCTAATTTGAATTCTGCATCGGGGGATTGACCCCGTTTGTAGTAGGTGGTTTCTGCAATACCTGCTACCACCACTTTACCGCGCATTGTGCGATCCGTGCTCATTGATTACTCCCTGTTTGTTTCGCGTCTGCAAAATTCTGAAACTTTTCGGGGATAGGAAAACCAAATACTCTGGCCGCATTCAAGCCTAATATCTTAGCCCGTTCAGCATCGTTCAAATCGCCCATGGTACGCTCAATAGCTGGCGCTGAATGGGGCCAGGTGCCTTCGTGATGCGGGTAGTCGTTAGCCCACATAAAGTTGTCCACCAGCCCATATTCGCGCGCGTTATCAAGCCCTGGCTTATCTTCCTGAAAAGTAGCAAAACCCTGCCGTTTAAAATATTCGCTAGGCAACAGATCCAGTTTTGGCCGGACAAACATATGATGTTTCTTATACGCTTCGTCCATCGCACCCAGGGCCCAGGCAACCCAGCCAATGCCAGCTTCAACACTGCCAAATTTAAGCGTAGGAAAACGCTGCAGTACGCCCGAAGCACATAAATTAGCAATCGGCTCCATCGTGGGCGCTAATGAATGCACCGCATAGTTAATAATCGCACCGCCATTACCTCTGGAAGTACGTGGATCACGGCCAGTTGATACATGAAATGTAATCGGCAAACCGGTGTCCTGAATGACCGTCCACAAAGGATCAAATTCAGGCAGGTTGTAATTAGTTGCTTCATGGTCTGGTGCACCCCAAACAGGTTTGCAAGGTAGAGATAAACCCCTGAAGCCACGATCGGCAGAGCGTTCGACTTCTTTAATTGCGCCTTCCATATCGCCACTGGCGATACATGCCATGGGAGAAAGCACATCGTTATGATCAGCAAAAGTTTCCCAGGCCCAGTCATTATAAGCGCGACACATTGCCTGGCTAAATATCGGGTCAGCTGTTGCCCATACGGTAAGGCCTTTATTGGGAAATAATATTTCTGCATCTACGCCGTCTGCAGCCAAGTCAGCAATACGCTCCTCAGGTGAGTAGCCAGCCTTGTTACGCAACAGGTCCTGGCCCGCAAACTCAATGTTGCGTAGTCGCATTGGCCTGAAACCATCACTTTTCTGGAACTTTTCACCTTTTTCACCCAGTGAAACGCCGGGCAAACGATCATGGTATTTAGCATCTATCCTGGTCGACAGAAAATCTATAGGTTCCTGCGCATGGCCATCGGTGGAAACGATAAAGTATTTGTCCTGGGCTTCAGGCCGTGGCGATCTAATCCAGTCAGGTGCACCTGGGGTATCCAGGCGCCAGACATTTTTCTCATCCGGGGCGGGTATATGGCTCATAAGTATTCTCCTATATGACCTGTGCAAGTATTAAAAGCTAAACTATACAGGCACCCCGATTGCTGAGCAAACCAGAGCCTGCCAATATACGTTTGGCTGATGGCGCATATATTGCTCCATACACACCAAAAGGAGCCTCATTTTGCAGAAGTTATTGAGTAATTATTGGGTGATTATTGAGCGTTTGCGCCATCACTCTTAATACCTACATCAGGCTTCCTGGTCCTCAATTTTAGGTGCAGCATCGGCCAGGGTCAGCGCTGCCAGGCCACCACAAATTAACACCAGGCCCGCCAAATTTTCCAGACTTAAGGGCTCATCCAATACCAGCGCCGCGCACACAACCCCCATCACCGGTACACCTAACATACCCAATGAAGTATTTATCGCCGGTAAAGCACGAGTCACCGTGATCATCGCCCAAAAACAGAACGCTGTGGCCAGCGGACCATTATAAACCAACACCCAGAACGTTGTTTCAGACCATATAATTTGTCGATCTGACTCAAACGCATACGCCAGCGGCAACAAGACAACGCTTGCCACCAGGAACTGCCAGGGCGCCAATGATAACGGGGTACCCTGCCATTCATGACCACGGATATGAATCATTAATACCGCCCACAAAAATGCCGTACCGAGTAAAATACCATTACCTTTAACCACTCCAGGGTCGCTCCAGTCAAAGCTCATTGGATTAAACATCACCAGGATGCCCAGTACACCCAATGAGAAACCGAACCATTTTTTTCGCCCGACCTTTTCACCGAAAACCACAATGGCCATCGGGACCACCCAAATTGGCGTGGTATAGGTCAAAATAGCGGAACGCCCGGCTGGCACAAATTGCAACGCATAGTTCACCAATGCCATAAACGTACCCATTTGAATCAGCCCTATGCTTAATACCAACGGCCAGTCATGGCGACTGGGAAAGCGCAATTGACCCGCTATGGCAGCAACCAGAAACATAAGCAGCATTGACATCAAGACCCTTGCCAGGGCAAAAGTAAACGGCGCTATCAACTGATCCTGCATGGCAATTTTCATTATCGGCCAGTTACAGCCCCAAATAATAATAACCATACCCAATAAAATACTGGCATGACGCGTTGATACCAGCCCAGCGGCTGAATTAATAGTTCGGATGACGGTTACCTCATGAATGGAAAGATTACTTGTTGCGGTGATTTACTGCATAGATTTACTGAATTTAACGTTGATAATCACTGATCGAAATTATGTTGCGAAAAAGGCGCATCGAAATGAAACTTTGGTGCCGATTAAAATTCGCGTATTATAAGCCAAATAATATTCAACCCCATAATGCTCATTTCGCTTATAAAGCGCCCTCAGCGGTTCTTATAAACAGCCCTCAGCGGTTCGAATAAACCAAAATAAGCAAGGGATTCAAATGCAACAGGTCAAATTAATCCCTTTTAAAAACCAGACAAACTACCAAATTAGCGTACAGCTGGACTATCAGCAGCAACTGCGACTACGCTACAATTTATTTGGCAAATTAGATGACATCAATATACCACTACCCACTAATGCCGCCGTTAGACGTGACAACCTATGGCAACATACCTGCTTTGAGTGTTTTATAAAATCCCCTGCCAACAATCGCTATTGGGAATTTAATTTTAGTCCGGGCGGCGACTGGAACTGTTATCAGTTTGAAAGTTACCGACAGGGCATGTCGCATCAAGCTACAGCCCAACCGAAAATGGATCTCATCTACCGAGATCAACAAAGGTTACAATTTGAAGTTATGCTGGAAATACCATCCGAACTAACAGCTCAAATTGATATTACAGTTGGTCTTGCAGCAGTGCTGAAGATACACGATAACAGCTACAGTTATTGGGCATTACAACATTCTGCGGACCAACCTGATTTTCATCGACAGGAAGACTTCATATTCAGACTATGAACATTTGTTATTAACCCCACTACTCATTAATGCCATTATTAATGCCATTATTAATGCCATTATTAATTTATCGCATTACCCAGCATTCCAAATCAGCGCCTTAATTCAAGACCCTTGATCACTATCAACACAGGTGTTGACGAATTTTTGATGCTGCGTTGTAATAGATTTATCGATTTTTTTTACCATCAATGCAACCCCTTTTATCTCTATGCTGGTTTGATCGGGAAACAGTAAATGGCCAATTTGCTGATAATCTACGTTAAGATAAAAATCGGTTATTTTTATACCAAAACGCGGTTGGAAAGGCCTTTTTGCCAGCCATTGAATCCGTATTAACTGACCGCTAGCGGCGTCAATGACCACACGCCCCTGCAAATGTTCGACCAGAGAGCGCTCCTCATCATCTCGGGCAACAGGGACAAAACCATAGCTAAGTTCACCCCCTTGCTGTTCAATAAAAACCACACTCTGCCAATCAATGGCTTCAGAGATAAGCGCTTGCTCATCGCGCATTCTACTGTGACGAAATTTTTCCTGTCGGGTTTGCTCAGGTTCATCACCAAAACTCTGTGTGAGTTGCCATAAGTTATCGCTTCCTCGGCGCGGGTCCCTTGAGGAGACAAAATCCTCACCGTTAGCACCCGCACCACGCATAGTAAATGCCCAGCAATCGTCATTAATCAACGCCACCCGCGCCAGCGCGGCCTTTACCTGGGATAGGCCCGTTGTGATAGTTTCAGCGGCAAAGCCTTGTAACTGAAACAACATGGCGAAAAAAAATACCGCAGTGGCGAAGTATTTTTTCAACAAATTCTAACTCCCAACTGAAATCTCATAGCGTCGATAACATCCAGAGCTCCTCTCTTCGACAGGGTCGATTGCTGGGTAAACAATAATCACCAGTTCGCAACCTCTCGCTCGATCTGATCGCCATATTGTACAATCGCATCTGCTCTCAAATTAGGCAAACTATAGGCCGGAAACAAACTATCACTGCCTTCATAACCCCTTAAAACCTGACGCGCAACAGTCACCTTATGTACCTCTGTGGGCCCATCTGCAATACCCATAACATAAGAACCAAGTAACATTTCCGTTAAAGGTAGCTCGTTAGATACACCCAGGGAACCGTGAACCTGGAGACTTCTTGATACCACATCATGATAAACTTTCGGCATCAATGCCTTTATCGCGGCAATATCTTTTCGAACCTTAAGGTAGTCGTTATATTGATCAATACGCCATGCAGTACGCAAAACTAATAACCTGAACTGCTCCATTTCTATCCAGGAATCAGCTATTTTTTCCTGAATCATTTGTTTATCAGCCAACACATCGCCTTTAACATCCCGCGACAGCGCACGTTCACACATCATATCAAAGGCTTTTTTGATTTGCCCCATCGTTCTCATGGCATGGTGGATACGGCCACCACCAAGTCGTGTTTGTGCAACAGCAAATGCCTGACCTCGCGGGCCGAGCATATTGGCTTTGGAAATACGGCAGTTTTCGTATTGAATATAGGCATGAGAACCCTCTCCAGGTGCTTCACCGCCCACACCCACATTACGAATAATTCTAACTCCCGGGTTATCCGTGGGCACCACAAACATACTCATACTTTGATGAGGCGCGGCGTCAGGGTCAGTCACTGTCATTACGATCAAAAAGCTGGCATATCGAGCGCTGGATGAAAACCATTTTTGACCATTAATAATAAAATCATCACCATCTTCTACCGCCATACATTTAAAACTGGTGGGATCTGATCCCCCCTGTGGTTCCGTCATCGAATAGCAGGATGAAAGCTCACCGTCTAATAGTGGCTGTAGATATTCCCGTTTCAGATCATCACTACCATAATGCGCCAGAATTTCAGCATTGCCAGTATCAGGTGCCTGACAACCAAACACCACTGGTGCAAATCTTGACCTGCCAAGGATTTCATTTAGCAGCGCCAGCTTAAGCTGACCAAAACCCAAACCGCCCAATTCCGGCCCAAGATGGCAGGCCCATAAACCTCTCTCCTTGACAATAACCTGCAGCGGTCGAATAAGACGAATAAAGTCTGGATCTTCATATTCTTTGGTTGGTCCCAGGATATGATCCAGTGGCTCCACCTCCTGCCTGACAAATTCGTCAGCCCAATCAAGCACCGCCTGGTATTCGTTATCAGTATCAAATCCCCAACTCATCCTGTTCTCCTTTTAATTTACGACACCACTGTATTTGTAATGCGCTGCTAAAAGAAACTAGCAGCGACAACTATTGGCCTGTTAGCGGCCCTGAAAATCACCTGGTCGTTTTTCGAAAAAAGCATTGATCGCTTCAACATGATCATCTGTATGGTGCGCAATACCCTGCATAGCGGCAGACATTTCAAGCACTGTTTCCATTTCGTTAGTTTGCGCGGTACGCAATAGCACTTTTGTCATCCGCAGTACATCAGGTGGCTGACGAGCAACCCGCGCAGCCAGTTCACGGGCTTCAATAAGCAGTTGATCCAACGGCACTACTTTACCCACCAAACCCCAGTCAAGGGCTGTTTTGGCGTCGATAAGATCACCGGTATAAAACATTTCACTGGCTCGCGCCATGCCAATCACTTTTTGTAAATGGAACGCCCCACCATCACCAGGGTTAAGCCCTAACTTCAAAAAAGTCACGCCAAATCGCGCATTCTCAGCTGCCATGCGCATATCACAAAGACAGGTAATATCGCAGCCTAAGCCAACCGCAGCACCATTAACTGCAGCAATCACAGGTAATTCGATACTGCGAACCGCCCGCACGATACGATGCACGCCATTACGATAACGCATCCTGGCATCAACCGGAGACTTACCTCGGGTACCACGCTGACCGCCTCGGTCACCCATATTGCGTACATCTCCGCCAGTGGAAAAGTGTTTACCCGCGCCCGTTAGAATCACGCAGCGTACATCAGAATCAGCATTAATCCGATCTGCCACAATTTGCCACAACGGCAGTACATCTGGAGAGCCTAACGAATTACGAAATTCAGGCTGGTTCATTGTTAGCGTAACAATGTGATCTTTCTTTTCGTACAACAGGGCATCTTCATTTAACTCAGCCATTGGCTTCATCCTTATTTGTATTCAACATTAATTTTTATGCAGGGGAAAATAAACCATATTCAAATGGATTGAGCAATATTAATTCAGGGCGTAATTTAAAACAGGGGGGAATTTTTACCACAAATGAACGGCAGTAACCAACTGAGGTAGCAGCAGCAAGGCTAATAAAGCGGGCTAAATAGAATACTGGATAGATTAATTTTACCCAGGCAATAAAAAAGCCACCGACACTTCAGGACGAAGTATCGGTGGCTATTTGCACATCTATATTACGCTGTGTTCACATCAAATTGGCAATTACATCAAATTAGAAGTAACTGTAATACCAATCATGCGTGGTGGATTCAGGAAGGTGCTATAGCTGCCATTTTGGAAAACAGAATCAAAGATAACAGTATCAACCTGCTTATCAGCCAGGTTACGCGCCCAAATTTGCACGTCCCATTTATCATCTTCTGAACGGACACCCAATTGCAGATTGATAATCGCTTTATCACTGACGTTCTTTTCTTCATCCAGATCGGAACCAGTATTATGCTTGCCACGGAAACCAACGTTCAAATTACCGTAACCGATGAACTGACCGATAGGTTGTTCAACAAACAAAGAAGTACTACCCTGCCATCTTGGGGCATGAGTAATTTGCTGACCTTCGATATTTTCCAGTGACTGAAAATCTTCCAGGGTTTCGAAGTCCTGGTCCAGAAACAGCTGAGCTTCTGAAGTGTTTTTCTTATTCAGATCATCACCATAACGCGCATCAGCGTAGGTTACACCAAAGGACCAAATGATATTGTCGCCAATATACCAGTTAGTTTCGATTTCTACGCCTTTAGAAATCATCTGATCAGTATTTGAAATCAGGAAACCAGTACCAGTATAAGTATTGAGCTGAAAATCTTCAAAATCAGAATAGAACAAAGCAACATTGGCAGTCAACGCACCATCAAAAAGCTTGGACTTAATACCAATTTCATAGGCATCAACAAATTCCGGATCAAATTGATGATCATCATCAATGAACGAACATTCCAGATCAGTAATGCCCGGAGTAATCGTACCGCCTTGCTGGCCACAGCCTGAAGGCGCATCGGCTAATGAAAGACCGTTTCTACCGGTGCCATTGGTGGCATCCAGAACAGACTGAGGAATATCAGCAGCATTAGCTAATGGATCAACTACTGGATCCAGAAACTCTGCCACTGCACCTGTTGCCAGGTAAGTAGCAAAAGAGTCAAATTCAATGGCTTGCTGATCCAGGTTAAATCCACCGGCTTTATAACCGCGAGAAAAGCTGGTGTAGATATTGATATCTTCGGTCACAGCAAAACTCAGTTTGATAGTACCGGTCCACTCTCGTTCTGTGGATTCATCTTTCCAGCTCGCATTATTACATAAGGCACCACTTTCAGCGGCACCCGTGCAATGGTCTTCATTAAAATCATCATTCAAAAGCGCAGTAAGTAGCGCTTCATCAGTTAACTCGCCTGGTTCAACATTATTGATCCGGGTCTTAGCTTCTTTAGTTTCATTCGAATACCGTGCGCCAATGGTTAAAGCCCACTGGTCAGTGATATGCCAAACATTGTGGGTAAATAATGACCAACCTTCAGTCCGTTGTGAAAAATCCGCAGTATAACCATCACCTTCCTGGAAGTTCGCACGAGCAGAGCCATCACTAATATAAGTGTCTGTAGCCTGATCATAGGTACCGATACCGGCAGCACCGCGGGTAATATCACGACCAATGATTTGCGCTAAGGCCAGATCAGAAAGACCTAAACCAAGGTTTCCGAGCTGAGGATGCTCTAAAGTACCAATCAGATATCGACTAAGATATTCTGCACCTTGCGATGCCAGCCTGATAGATTCGTTAGTATCGATATCCTCAGTGTAAATATAGGCACCAACAAGATAATCTACATTTTCGGTAGCAAAACTTAACTGAAATTCCTGAGAAAAGTTCTCAAAAGACTCTTCAGTAAACTGCGGCTGCAAAATATCAGCACCTGAGAAATCAGGGTCCTGACCACGCTCAACATCAAATTCACGATAGGCAGTAATTGACACCAGTTTTAGGTCGTCGCTGATATTCCAGGTGGCTTCGTTTTGAACACCCCAGTCTTCAACCTCTTCAAAGGGTTTAAAATTCAAACCAACATCGTAGTTATCTTCGGGGAAGTTAGCAAACTGCAAAGGTCTGCCCTGAGCGGCAAGTAAATCATTAACGATCAATCCCACATTTTCACCCGTTGTATATGGAATTCGTCGCGTTGAACTATTTCCTGGGTTGGTTAAATTGGAAAATTCATAAACTGCAGGACAGCAATCTTCACTTTTATCAGTGAAATCCACCATTAAACGACTTTCAAAAGAATCGGTTGGTTGGAACAACAACTGACCCTTAATCGAATAACGATCACGCTGGTCATAAGCATCGCCAGTAACATCGTCTTCATAATAACCATCACGCTGCTGAAAACTTACCGCCAAACGATAGGCAACAGTTTCACTGATTGGACCCGTAAAAGAAGCATTACCTTTGATCAAATCAAAATCACCGCCGGTGATAGAGGCTTTAATCGCCTGTTCAAATTCTGGCTTCTTGGTAATGATATGCAAGGCACCCGCAGAGGTATTCTTGCCAAACAATGAACCCTGTGGTCCACGTAATATTTCAATCCGTTCAATATCCACAAGATCACTGAAAGCCTGACCTGCACGACTTCGGTATACGCCATCAATAAATGTACCTACCGCAGCTTCAAGACCTGGGTTATTACCCGTGGTACCAACACCGCGGATACGGACCGTGCCGCCATTCGACGTACTATTGGATGAATAAACGGAAATACTCGGTGAAACTTCCTGCAAACCATAAAGGTCCTGAACACCACGAGACTCAAGATCTTCACCGCGAAAAGCGCTGACTGCGATGGGTACGTCCTGAACTGATTCAGCCCGTTTGGTGGCTGTTACTACAACTTCTTCTATTACTCTGTCTGCCGCAGCAAATTGAAATGGCGATGCTAAAACCGCCAGCCCAATTACCGCTGCTAATCTGTGCTTCATAGGTGAATCCCCAATAAATAAATGATATTTCGTCAATTCTGATTTTTTTACAGCGTTTGTTTACAACCGTCAAAAACAGCCTCCCAGCCGAAATCCGGCGGGATACTAGGCCTTGTGCGCCGCAACAACTAGCACTATTTGTGCGGCGCATCGTTAGGCATAAAGCAGCTCGAAGGGATTTGATTCGGGACAATTTATTTGCTAATCGAATGATTTTTTAACCAGCGCTTAAAAAACAGTTTATGGCGCCCTGCCAACAATAGCCTGCAAGCGCAACTATGTCCCACCGATCGTTTTTGCACAACGACCAACAAACATCCGTAGATCGGATTCACCCATCAACCTGATTGAAAATACGTTGCGGGTGTGGCAAGTTAAATCAACTCATATTTTTTGCAGAATTTCACCAATGATTATCAATCAAACATCGAAACAGAACCAGGGTGATACCTGACTGGCTTGAAATTTTTGTCAGATACACTTTTTCGTGTGTGTCTCTTTGCCCTTAATACTGAACCGAAATAACCAGCAGAAGCAAACCGACCCAAAATAAAACAACATCGAGTTGATACCGAAAAAACAATCATAATAAACTACAAATTGTCGACGGAAACCCCATGGTATTGAAAAGTGTTATTAGTGACCCAACGATTCAAAAACCGTCATCCAGGCCACACCTGACGGGCAACATTGCCAACCTTTTGATCGAATTAGTATCTGACGTGGGAATAGACGCTACAACGCTACTTCCACCTGAGCACTTCGACAAGACCAGACTCAATGATGCCGATGCATTATTTTCGCCACAGGAATATGCCTTACTGATCCAACGAGCACTGGAACTAACAAAAAATCCGAGCCTGGGCCTGGAACTTGGCGCAGCAGTTAACGTGATAACGCATCAGGATCTTGGTTTTCTAGCTATGAGTGCACCAACCATAGTAGACGCAATTCGTGAAACAGTGCCTTTTTTCAACCACCAATTTCCTTTTGTTACTGTCAGCACCCTACTCAACCAGAGCAAATACCAAATACGCTTCACTGAACAAAAATCAATTTACGATTTGCAACAATTTAAAGTTGATATGGTGATGGCAGGCTGTTGTTCGATTGCCAGGTTTTTATCTGGCGGACAGTTTCTGTTACAGGAAGTTCATTACAGACTACCAAAACCAGCCGTTAGCCAACCCTATGAAGATTTTTTCAATTGCTCGGTGCGTTGGCAATCGGCACACAACCAACTCATAAGCAATACGACTCAGGCCACCTGGCCAGTCATTTATGCCGACAAACTAAGCCATGCCAACGCCCGAACTAGGCTGAAGAATAAAATCGCCGAGGATCAGCGGAAGAACATTTCGCAACATCAATCCATTGTGAGCCAACTTATTTGCGACTCACTTCCCAACATTTTGGCACTTGAGACCATTGCACGGACTCTCAATACCAGCGTCCGTACCCTGACTCGAAACCTCAAAAAAGAGGGCACTAGTTATCGACAAATTCTCGATAATAACCGCAAAACTAAAGCCCAGCATTTATTTACTCAGGGTTATACCATCCAGCAGGCCAGTTGCGAGCTTGGCTTTACTGATGCGGCAGCATTCTCGCGCGCTTTCCACCGTTGGTATGATGAAAATCCCGGCGCCTATATACAACGTCTTAACAATGCCTCAAAAAAATAGCATCTTGCCTGCTAACACCCGCTCTAGTAATACTTGCACTAGCAACACCCTGCCTACTTAACCAATGACAACGCTATCAATTCGGCCATTTTAGACATCAATCTGACCGAGCAGGACATTTAAAAAAACTATTCAACGCCATAAAATCCATTAACTACTCAGTGTAGATGAGCTTAGGAAATGCTGGCCAGGGGAAACACAAACCAACTGGCATTTTTTATCAAAACGTACCTATAAAGCCTGAGTAGAATTTTCCGTACGCCTGCAATAAACCAAAAAAAATCATACAGGATAGGACCGAATATGCAGCCAACAATAATAAACAGACTCTTAAAGCCAACCAGGAGGAAAACCCTTCACTGCTGGCCAAACCAAATTACCCGAGCAATACCGATATTATTAGCCTCAATAGGCCTGCTTGGGTTTAACGCAGCCAGCCTTGCAACCACCCAGGAAACATTTGTCAGTGTCACTGGGGGCGATATCCAGGGCATTGAAGCCGAAGGCATTACCTATTTTCGTGCTATCCCCTATGCGGCTACTACAGCCGGTAGCAATCGCTTTAAAGGCCCGCAGCCGGTAACCCCATGGGCAGGCACTCTGGATGCCAGCACGCTTGGCGACGCCTGCTTTCCCGGCAATCCAGGTGGTTGGGGTATAACATCGGAGGACCCAGCAGAAGATTGCCTGCAATTAAACGTTGCCACACCCACTGAAAGGGACGCTGCAGAACAACAACCTGTTATGGTCTGGATCCACGGAGGGGGCTGGCAGGATGGTTCAGGTGGCAGTGTATACGACCCACAATTTCTCGTTAATGATGGCGATTTAACCGTAGTCACCATCAATTATCGTCTCGGTGCGTTTGGCTTTGGCTGGCATGATGCACTCAACAGTACTGAAGGCGGTAGCCTACAGGGCAACTACGCTCTAAGAGATATGATCCAGGCACTACAATGGGTCCAGGACAACATCAGCGCTTTTGGCGGCGACCCATCAAATGTCACTATTTTTGGCGAATCTGCCGGCGGTTGGTCAATGTGCAATCTGCTCGCCTCACCGCATGCGGCTGGCTTATTTCATAAAACGATTATGGAAAGTGGCGGTTGCCCAGCAATGACACTTGCCGAGGGTCAGGCGGCCATGCAAAACTTGCTCGATAATCTCTCCTGCCAGGGTACTGACGCAGAGATTCGGACCTGTCTGGAGGCTGCAACCATTGAAGAAATTCAACTGGCAGCTGGCGGCTCAGATATTATCAATATGAACATGGCGCCAGTCATTGATGGTGACCTGCTCCCGCAGCACCCTTTGATGATGATTGAGCAGGGACTGCATAACAAAGGCCCAGTTATGCTCGGCACCAATAAAGACGAAATACCCGGCCTCATTTTTCTCGGCGTATCTTCATCGTCAGAATCGACAACGCTAATGAAAAGAATATTCCCAAGTTTCTGGGACCGCCTATATGTCAAATTACACTACAATTTGCTCAACTATGGCAACTACCCCAACATGCTTGGTCAACTGCAAACTGATGTCTATTTTCGCTGCCAGACACGCACAATTGCCGGCGAATTACATAGCAATCAGGCAGATGATGTCTACCTTTATGAATTTCGTCCTGCCTTAATCCCTGGCACCGCCATTCATGCCATAGAAACACTCTACCTTTTCAACAACCCCACTCCTAACCTGCCACTATCTTACGACTTACACCTGGATATGCTGGAACGCTGGACTAGCTTTGCGACCAACGGCGCGCCAACAAGTGATGACTGGTGGGAACCGGAATGGCATCCATATAATACTGTCACCCATAACCGTTATCGTTTAGGCGGCGTATTATTGATGGATTACCCCGTGCTTGATGCAGGCTGTAATATCCTCGATGATATCTCAGAGGTACGCTATATGGGTGTACCCGATGAATGGATGATGGTTCTGGAAGCACCGTTACTGATGTTTCTTGAAACGCTTCTTAATGGTTTTGGAGAAGAATAAGCTTATCTACGGCCACCACTAAATAACTCAGATTATTTTGTTATTTAGTGGTGTTTGTTACTTACTGAAATATAAGTAAGTCATTTTTTTAAGTTGCTTCGCTATATTCACAACCCACTGATCTATCGTCGCTATACCAGGGTGAAAACCATCTGCTGCAAATACATCAGCATCCCCCCTTATCACACCCTTCATTACCACAGGCGGTGCGACCCAGAGCACCTGTTCAGCTAATTCACCAGCCTGTTTTAATGCTCTGTCTAACATTGCGGCACGAATACCCAGAGCAAACCTCAGTGGTTGCGGCAAGCCAGGAAATTGTGCCATATCTGACAAACCCAAAAGAACAACGGGTGCTCGAAACTGGTCTTTCAAATCACCAACCAGGGTCACCACATCAAAATGCCAGCGCGTCACTGAGGTCAGGTCAATCACATCCTGCAGACCTATGGAAACCACCACCAGATCCACATTTTCGTGGTCCATTTGTGGCAGGCGTTTAATCAAATCAGCGATACCAGCAACTGGGTCAGCCTCTGTCGACCAATTGACTATGCGCTTTAAGGCTTTATTTTCTGTATTTGAGCGCGCTTCTTCAGTGTTATCTGTTATGCCATTACTGGCGAGCACATCCGCTAATTTTGCTGTGATCGACAACCCCATACCAGGCAGTGTCTGGTCTGAAATAATAGCATCACCCAGGCCTAAAATATGTTTGCTATTACTACTAACACCAGCGGTAGGTGTGCAGTGCTTGATAGCAAAGCCATCCAGGTTTTTTTTAGTTGAAAAACGCTGTTGGTTTTTTTTAGTTGAAAAACGCTGTTGGTTTTTTTTGAAAAAGTAAATCTGCAGCCACAGCAGAGGAAATAAAAACAGGCAGCCAGTCCAAACTAATGTAAGACGAATCAATTTACCCACCTGCTAGAAAAAATCGTTATACCGTGTTCAAAAGATCGTATAGAGATAACCGAAATAACCACTAAGCAGTATTAATCCACCTATTTTCCCAATGGTAACTCTGGTCAGTACTAGAAACCATAATCCAACCGCACATCCTAGCATAACCCAAAGGTCATAGCGGATAAACAAAGGATCCACCGGAATATCGGTGATCAAAGCGGTAATACCCAATATCGCCAAAATATTAAATAGGTTACTACCAATCACATTACCTAGCGCCACTGCTGAATTTTTATGGAAAGCGGCAATGACAGTGGTGCTCAACTCAGGCAAAGAGGTCCCCAGCGCGATAAGACTCAAACCAATAATGGCTTCTGGCACCCCCCAAATAGTGGCCAGCCCCACAGCACCTTCTACCACTAGATCTGCTCCCAGCGGCAATGCGATAATGCCAAGCACGATAAACAACGCGATAGAACCTTTATAACTAGGCAAACCAAGTACCCGTTCTAATTCCTCCTCAGCGTCGTCCAGCCCCGGCATTAGGCCCGCGCCACGGGTAGTCATAATAAGAAATACGGCGAGGATAAAAATCAGCATACAACCATGCCAGAACGTTATGGTCTGGTACAGGCACAGCGCAATAAAAAGCAGCGATACGGCAACCATTAAACTGGTTTGTTTGGTAAGACCATCCTGCACACAAACGATGGGGTGGATTAACAATGGCACCCCCAATACCAGCAGTATATTGGCAATATTGCTGCCAATAACATTACCCACAGCAATACCTGGGTACCCTGACAGGGAGGAAAATGTTGAAACCATCAATTCTGGGGCAGAGGTACCCATGGCAACTACAGTCAGGCCAACAACTACCGGCGGTATTTTACTCTCGCGAGCTAATCCAAGCGCACCACGTACCAGCAGATCACCACCCATCAACAGGTAAACAAAGCCACCGAATAGCTTTAAAAAATCAAGCGCTTCATACATCCTGTTTTTTATCTTCAACGGCGGTAGGTGGTAGATGATCGAGTAGTTCGTTCAACGATTCAGCCAGATAGGCAATTTCATCATCGCCGTCAAATTTAGCTCGCAGGGTCATCTCGCCATGTCTCACCCGACCTACTAATACCGCTAACTCGTGGATCGGTTTAGCCAGATAAAAACCTAGCAGTGTACCGCCAATTATTGCAAAGGCCGACAAGGCAAGACCAATATCAAACATCGCATCAAGCAAAGTATCGGCGCGATAACTTTCCTCTGTCGCGTCAACTTTAACCACCAGACCCCATTCAAAATCATCAAGATAACGGATTGCAGCCAAAACGTTTTCACCACGATAATCGACGTCTTCAACAATAATGCCTGATTCACCTTCCAGCACCTGCTGTATAACACGGGATTTACTTAAAGATTCAAGCACCGGCATAGTGGTCTGGTGCCTAAGTTCGTTCAACACCATAATGCCCTCGCCATCTTTTGAAGTGACTAGCAATGCCTCGCCCGTTTCACCCAGGCCGGTATAATTACTTGTCACTGTTTCAAGTTCACTGGCATCAAAAACAAATTCAAGGAAACCAAGCCGCCGAATATTGCGGGTATCACCAATAATTGAGGGGCTCCTGGCAGGCTCTAAATGCCTGTCTACCGTCAATAGCGTGGTAAACACGACCCTGGGCCGACCATCATCGCCAAGAAACACGCCACCAAAGCGCACTTCTTCCTGATCCTCAGGCGGCAGGACCTCACTATGATCGGCTTTTTCACCCCAGGACAAAATCTCACCATCATCCAGAACAATCTTAATATATTGAACACTTTTGACCGCATCCATGGCGTGCCCCACCAGGTGTTCCAGGCGCGCACCAACCTTAATATCGCCGGCAGAATCGTCGGTAAATAGAGATTCCAGTTCGATCGCACCCCTGATCAACCTGGCCTGGTCCTGCCAACTTTGATACACCTTGGATAAATCTTGTGATTTACTCTCAGCCAGAGCGTCTAATTGACGAATTGAAATCTCTCTTAGTAGCTCTGACGAAGTCAAATAGGCGAATGCGCCCAACAGAGTCATGCTAATCAGTGAAACGAAGACAAGAATCAACGCCAGTTTTGTCCGAATATCCAAATGAATGTAGCGCTCAAAAAATCGAGCTGCAATCTTGGCATTTTTTGCACACTTTTGCACCAACCGGTGTAAGTTTCGCCGGGAGAATAACGATGGATAAGCCCGCTGAATGCTATTTTCTTGACACTGTAAACTGCTAGCATGGCAGCGCTAGAAATGCTGCTACGGTGCCTACAGGCTTCGTTTAGCGGTGCCATTAGGATCACCTTGAGGGACTATTCATTGCGGCAAATATACTACGGCTACTGGTTGATTCTGGCTGCATTCGTTACTCAATTCGTATCCATCGGGGCGCAAAGTTACGTCATTGGGCCTTTTATGACCCCCATGATTGATGACCTCGGCTGGACTCGGGCAGAGTTCACCTTACCCCGCTCAATCGGCCAGGTGGTATTGGCTTTTACTGGTTTTTTTATTGGCGGGCTGGTTGACCGCAAGGGCGCGCGGGGGTTTATGCTGGCTGGCACAGTAATCCTTACCATTTCACTATATTGCCTGTCCTATATTACAAGTCTCTGGCACTGGGTCATTCTGAATGGAATTATCCTCACCATAGGCGCTGCTTTTGTGGGCAATCTAGTAGTTAATGTCACCCTGGCAAAATGGTTTGTAGAATTTCGGGGCCGGGCAATTGCTTTTGCCGCAATGGGTATCTCCTTTGGCGGAGTTCTACTCACCCCTTTTGCTACCTGGGCTATCGATACCTACGGTTGGCGCGAGGCCTGGCAAATCCTGTCCTTTGGCGCGCTGGTACTCATTATCCCAGCGGCATTAGCAATGCGGCGCACACCTGAAGACTACGGCCTGCATCCTGACGGCAGAACTGAGGAAGAAGTATCAAGCGGTCTAACCCAACGGGCTATTGATGATTTCAATCAATCCATGACCCGTCGGCAAGCCATGAGTAGCTTAACCTTTTATTGGCTGGTATTCGCTTTTGGCATGTTTGCCATCACCATCCAGGTGATGTTGTTACAAACCGTACCCTTTATGACCGATGCAGGATACGACAGAACCACTGCCGCGCTAATGATTACTGTTTGCTCTATTCCGGCACTGCTATCAAAACCAGTCTGGGGCTGGTTAATTGACGGCTTACAAGCCAAACCACTGGCTGCAATAAGTGCATGCATCACCGGCAGCTCACTCTTTGTCATTGTTTTTATGGCGAATATTGGCTCAATGGCTGGCCTGATTTTTGGCTTTGGCCTGATGGGCCTTGGCTGGGGCGGCATGATTCCACTCCAGGAGGTTATCTGGGCATCTTTCTTTGGCCGTAGATATCTGGGCGCCGTCAGGTCTGCGGCACTGCCTTTTACCATTCTATTAACCGCAGCGGCACCTTTGGCTACATCCGTTTATTATGATGCAGTGGGCAACTATGATGGCGCGATTCTGCTGGTCGGAACCGCCAACCTGATCAGCGCCGGCATGATCCTGTTCCTGAAAAAACCGCACCAACAGCCCTGAGCGGTTCTTATAAACAGCCCTGAGCGGTTCTTATAAACAGCCCTGAGCAGACTTTTATAAACAGCCCTGAGCGGTTCTTCAATTTCTTTTAAACAGCAACAGCCCTGAGCAGGCTCTTCTATACCTCTTCTATACCTCAGCTTACCTGCACTGTCGGTATTAATTCCGGCAAGGCAACTCGCCCGATTTGCTTTAATTTGTATATAAATAATGTCATCACTGCACCACTGCCAAGTAACCAGCAAGCGGAAAATAACGGATGCTCGGCAAAGGTACCAAGCTGATACAAACAACTCGATGTCGCGTACGCCAGTACAGTAGTCCAGGTAAAGATCAGCACCATCCAACGAACCCCAGCTTCTTTTGCAATAGCCCCCATCACTGCAACGCAGGGCGCGTATAGAAGAATAAATACCAGATAACAAAAAGCCGAAAACTGATCGCCAAACAACACCGCCATATTCGTTAAGGTACTGCTTTCTACCCCCTGGGACTCTGCCATCTGATCCATATCGTCAACCTCACCAATGGAGATACCCAGTGGATCTGCCAAAGAATCCACCAGACCAAGCCCATTATCGACAATTGACTGAACCGCCTCAATTGCCGATGCGATGATATCTGGCGTACCCTCGGGGCCTTCCTGCTTAGCACTATAAAGCGAATCCAGGGTGCCAACCACCGCTTCTTTAGCAAACAACCCGGTAAATAAACCCACCGTAGCTGGCCAGTTATCCTCGCGAATACCTATGGGGGCAAAGAGTGGCGTTATTGATTTTCCAATTGCGGATAGTGCCGATGATTCAGTATCTTCATTGCCGAAGGAACCATCGAAACTTAATGAGTTAAGAAAACTTAAGCCAATCACCACCAGGATAATTGTTTTGCCGGCCCGAAATACAAAACTGCGCAGCCGAAACCAGGTGGTAATTAATATATTCCGCACTACAGGTATATGATAGGCCGGCATTTCCTGAAATGAAGGCGTGGTTTCCTTATCAAATATCTGTTTTCGAAAAATAAAACCGGTCAATACCGCCATCACAATACCCAACAGGTAAAGGAAAAAAACCACGTTTTGACCATTAGTTTCGAAGAACGCCGCTGCAAATAGCGCATAAACCGTCAACCTTGCCCCACAGGACATAAACGGCGCCATGGCAATTGTTAATAATCGATCACTGTCCCGGCCCAACGAACGCGCTGCCATCACAGAAGGAACATTACAACCAAAACCAACAATAAGCGGCACGAAGGCACTACCGGGCAGACCGAGCCGGTTCATCAAACTGTCAACCACAAAACCCGCACGCGACATATAGCCAGAGTCTTCGAGGATAGATAAACACAAAAACAGCAAACCAATCACGGGAATAAACGTCGCCACCAGTTGTATCCCGCCACCAAGGCCATCACCTAATAATACGATCGCCCAGTGCGGGAAAGACATTTCGCTCATCAACCACTTAAAGCCATCAACAAATACTGCGGCAAATAAAATATCGAAAAAATCAATAAAGACTGCACCAACATTTACCGCCACAGTAAACATCAAATACATCATCAACAGGAAAAACGGGATGCCAAGCCATTTATTTAATACCCAGCGATCGATACGCTCGGTCAAATTATGTTCCACCGCAGAAACTTCAATCACGCCGTTCAGCAACTGACGCGAATGGTGATAACGTTTCATTAATTTTTCTGGCGTAGTATCGGTGGCTTCAACCACCTTGACAGGTGTGGGCAATACCAAAGCAGCAACATCAGACTCGCTGATAGTTGTTACACGGGTGGTTTTTGAATCGCTAGTCGTTTTTGAATTGCTGGCAGTATCGATCAGATGTGGCGCCGGCATGGCTAATAAGTGCTTGCTTAGTAATAACTTCAAACGCTCAAGGCCCTTGCCAGTGGACGCTATAATCGGTGCAACATCTAACCCGAGCTGCGCAGCAAGTCTTTCTGCATCAACACTAATACCCTGTTGTTCTGCTACATCCAGCATATTCAATGCCAGCACAAGGGACTGCTTTCGTTCTAATAATTGCTGCGTGAGGATAAGGTTTCGTTCCAGATTACCCGCGTCAATTATATTGACCACTAGATCTACTTCTTCACTGAGTAAAAAATCCCGCGCAATCCGTTCGTCTAAGCCAAGGTATTCCTGCTCCAGCGAATAGATGCCGGGTAAATCGACTAATTTTATTTCTATTTGTTCATCAGCTTGCTCATCAACTTGCTCATCAACACTGGCACTATTAAGAAAGAATTGACCAATCTTCTGTTCCACCGTCACACCCGGCCAGTTACCTACCTTTTGGTGTGCACCTGTCAGGTCATTAAATAACGTAGTCTTGCCACAATTTGGATTGCCAATCAGGGCAACGGTAAAAACAGCAGCCATGCTTATTCCTCAACACAAACCAGTGCGGCTTCCTGCTTGCGGATACTCATCAGGGTAGCGCCAATTTTAATTTGAATCGGGTCACCTGTGGGTGCAAACCTCAGCACATCCAGTTCAACCCCAGGATACATACCCAAAGCATACAATCTGCTTTGCAGCTCATCGTGACCCTCGGCAGCGGAAACCACCCGACACTGACTGGCCACACCTATTTCGGCTAAAGTCATTTACTTCTTCCAACAGCGATTAGATCCTCATAGTAACCTATATGAGAAGTATTATCATTCCTTGGTTTGAAGCGCTGGCATCTGTGTCTCAACCAGACCACCCAAACAAAGTGAGCCGGTACAATCTTCAAGCCAACAAATTGATCAACTGCAACGGTAGCCCGCCTTTACATAGCCGCTCCTGGCTAGTGGCAATTCCAGCACTAAAAATCGCTTGCCAATACCCTTGCAGGGATTTCGAGCCGCGCCGGGTTTGTTCTCCTAACCGGCTGTATTTGTCGAGCTGTTGAGCAAACCGCTGTTGATGAGTGACAGCTTTCAGGGCCATTACATCCGCCACCACTAAACCATGGGTCGCGCCAGCTACAGCCAACATAATCGCGACCCCAGCCGGATCAGGGTCGGTAAAAACTACCCGTTGCAGATTCTCTGGCAGGCTAGCAAAAAACTGTTTCGCAGCGGTGGCGCTGCCATCGTGGCCTCGATAAACCACTAGTGAAGGCCCAAGTTCAGCGGGCAAATTAAAGTCGTGCCAATAAATAAAAGCCTCCAGGTTTTCCACCAGCACCACGGCCTGATAGGCTGATAGCATAAGGTCTGCATAATCGAGCCATAAACTACTCCCCCCCGGTAAGGTAATGGATTCCCCCTTAACCACCAGAGGCGCGAGATAGCTATGACAATAAATGCGTTGCGCCTGAACAGATTCGTGACTCCATTTTTCATCAACCAATTGGTCTGCCAGCGCAGTACGATTACCCAGCCTGGTTTTCTCCAACGGGTCAACGCCAGTATCCGAACGGGTTATTTCCCGCAATAGATCGCGATCGGCCAGATTAAGGTATAACCAGCCCGAATCTTGTCTGCCACAAGGAAATTTTTGATATATTTTTTGCCAGCCGACCGTCAACCTGATTTTATCTTTACGCTGCTGTAACGCATGGCTAATCCATTGCACTTCCTGACGGGTCAAACGGGGCATATCAGCACATCCTCTGCGGCAAAATTTGCGGTAAAAACCGCATCATATTGGCCACTAAAAGACAGACTGAAATTACGCCTGGAGCTAGCATCCATGGCATTAAATTCCGCCATCAAAGCAAACAACCAGATTTCAGCGTTAATACCCGCAGGCGCTCGGCTAAAACTATCGAGCCCACTGATGGTCTGGTTTTGATCCAGGCAATCAAAAAAAACACTGCGTATGGCGGTTTTAAATGCGGAAATATGCACTTGTTCTGCCGGCAGAGTTACCAATTCGGTGGAAATACGCACATCGCATAAATTTTCCTGAGTTACTGGCGCTCTGCGCAAGCCTTTTAACAACGCCGTAAAATCCAGCTCAGATGCTGACTGATGAATATCCGCTGACGCGGATAACTGCATTGGCGTATGCAAATTGAACACCTGCGGAATATCAATATGATCGGTATAATCCTCGGGCATATAACCCGGTTGTTGATTCCAGTGATCACGAAACTGATTCACTAATCGGGCTCTTGCGGCCAATTGATTTAATTTGAACATCATCTTATTTAGACGATAAATTGCATCGCTCAAATCTTCACGACAACGTGCAATTGCCCTCGGCAACTGGATATGCAACAACTGGCGTAATTCCCGATCAATGCTGGCAAGGCGGTACAGTTCATCCTGATCAATCAGGTTGAGGGACTTGAGTATTCGCTCAACCTGCAACAGGGCATTTTTATTCAATGCCATCTTGCCCTGAAGTAGACTAATAGCGCCAAAATCACTGTCGATTTGACGCCAGATTTCTCTACCCTGGGTGGTCAGACTATCGCATAACTCACTTACATTTGCCTGTAATTCGGATAAATATCGCAGTCGATCACGCTCATGACCGACCTGTTTAACCCGTCTATACTCCCCCGCCAACCAGAAAATATCGTCAATTGCCATACCGACGTCGGCATTCACCATCTTCAGCCGACTAGTTTTAAGGCTTTGGTCCAACAACACTCTAGTACTAGAGTTAAGTCGAACGATACCTGGCTGTTCTTCTCGCACAGCGATTTTCAGCCGCACCAGGTCAGCTATTGCAGTTTCATTGCCGGCAGTTTCCTGCAACACATAACCAGCCGACTCGTAAGCCGCCATAATAATATCAGCATGTCTGGCCAATGCCTTAAGTACTTTTTTGCCTGCCGCATGTACGCTCATAGGCCCAACTGCTGTTGCTCATCCTGCGCTTCACTGGCCGACAATTCTTCATGGGTATGAATAAACTCCAGCACTTCAAACAGATAGGACCATTTACCGGCGGCAGTATATAAGCTGCTAGTTGGACTAGAGCGTAGCAAATAGCCGGTATTGCAGAGTACCGACAGCACCTGACTTAACTGGTCTTTAGCTGCCGCGCTTTTTGACGCAAACAAACCAGCACGGGTTATCTGGGCCAGATCTTCAACCAGTGCCGGGGTGACCTCCACAACCGACAATAATTCGCCCTGACGAATAATATCACCTGGCGCAAGGGGCGCATCCTGCTGCGTCGCAGACATCACCAGCGACAACCAGCGCACCAGCGGCTCCAGGGCATTAATAGTATCCCGAAATTGCTGTCTAAGTTGTATCCGCGTGGCATCTGAACTGGTCTGCGCATAGGCACAATAATAAGTGCTCATATCCTCTGTTTGACGCAAACAACGGCCAATCTTACGTAAAAAATTATCAACATTTTCTCGGTATACGTTATTTGTTAGATATTCAAAGGCAGGCTTATCAGCATATTCACAAATAAATTCCTGCGCCAACAACAGCTCGACAATTCGCCTGAATTCATGACTTTGATCAATCATCCAGCGAATTCCTTATTTTATTAGATGGCGCTTTCGATGGCGAGGCCAAATACGGCGCTGAAAAACTTGGCTGAGTGGTTTTGTCTCGGCGCCGCAAAAGCTTGCTGAGCGCATCACTGGCAAGGGATAACTCAATGATACCAACATCTTTCTTCACTTCATGATGATGTACAAAATGTTGTAATAGCAATGGATCAGTAGTGGGAAAGCCGCCCAGCATCAATATATTGTGTTGCTTCAACATTACAAATAAACGGGAAATATTTTCTGCCGCCAGGGTCCCTAGCTCGTCCATTGGCCAGTGCAGATTAATCGAACGATCCGGACATAACATCCTTGTGATACCTGCAAAAATAGTACATAGAATAAGATAACTTAAACCAGTGGAAGATACGTTTTCAAGATCGGCTGTACGGGTTACAGTCTCGGGCCGATCATTTTCTCGTAGCGATATTTCAAGATCAAAAACCGAAGCAATGCCAGTGCTAATAGTCGAATGGTGCAGGATTTCTGTAGTTGTAACCAGGTGCGCGTCTAACGTCTTTGGCGGTAAATCCAGGCTAGCCTCTGCCTTCCAGGCGAGCCATGCCTGATAAAACTCTGCCAGTCGTGGCCAATATTCCTGAGTATCGATACGACTGATTAGCGCCACGCGTATATCGCTAATAGCATCAAAATGCATGGTGGATGAAATCGAATCTGATATGCGTCGTGATTGACGTGCGATTGCATCGGAAACCTGCTTCAAACCCTGATAAAAATCCGCCAGTTGACCACCGACGTTTTCAACAAAAGCAGACAGGGCCTCACGTTTTTGCGGCAATTGTTTGTCCAGCAATGTTTCCAGCGCAAGGGTTAAATTCACATTCAGCGCATCGGTGTTATCAGCATCAACCATTTTCTTCTTCTGCTCATTACGCAAATAGGTCCATGCCGCCGCGATCTGGTTATCTTCACCTGCCCGGCTAATAATGCTATCTGCCTTACCAACACCTTCATTAATTGCCTGGCGCAATTGCCGTTGTGATTCTAACAAGCCATTACAACTGGCCAACATCATATCAAGGGGGCGGGATATAGTTAACTCAATGGCTGTCGCTGGCCGATTTATTTGCAAACGGCAATCTTTGGCTTGCTGTTTATTTTTCGCCGCCGCATCACGACTCATAGCCAGAACGTCAAACGCAGCCTGGCTGACCTTGCGTTGATTCTGATAACCACTTCTGGATTCCTGCAGCGTCTGCTCCACCTGTTGCAATTTGGCCTGGCTACTCGATACTGCCTGAGTAAGTTGATGTTTCACTGCCCAACGATTAGCTAACCAACGCGCATAGTCTTCAACCGAGGCCTGATAGCCGCGCACCTGGTCAAATATTTGCTTTGTTCGTTGCAGTTCCTGGTGCGCCGAGTCTATCAGGGCCTCATCAACGCCCTGTTCAGAACACAGCGCCTTATAATCAGCCTGGAACGTTTTTTGTAGTTGGTCATATTGCACCTGTGCTTGCTCAATAGCCTCGGCAAAGCCTCGCGCCACCACCTCCAGGCGGCTTATTTCCGTGTGGGCAAGACCCATTTGTTCATCAATCTGCGCCTGATAGCGCTCATCAGATAGCACGAGCTCGTGCTGTTGCGTTGCTTTTAGCGTGTCGCGTTGATTTTCAAGTCTACTCTGCTCTGCCAGTGCTCTGGCTTTACGACTGGCAAGCGCATCCTGACTGGACTGTTTTATCACCATCAATGCCTCAGCTGCCGCCTGCTTATCTCGTACGGCATTTTTCAATTTGCGCAGAATGGATTCCTTTTCCATATGCATCGCTTGCCAGGCTTTCAGATCCGCCACAGCGTTCAGCTCGCAGCTATTCTTATCTGCCTCGGCCAGTCGCTGAGATTCTTCTTTCAGCAGCAAATTCGCCTGCTGATCAGACAGGCTACTGGCCCATTCAGGTTTAGGAATCTTCAGATAATCTAACTGCCAGGCAAAAATACGGGTTGCAGCATCGACATCCATATCGAGACCCATATCGCCGTGCATTTTGCCATGTATGGGCTTTTCGGCATCAAGCGCCGCATGATAACTGGGTGACAGGTTATTACTTTCAAGCAACTCAGGGCGTATAATCCGTCCTAACGACTCAAACCACAGAGGCTGTTTAGCCCGCAACTCAGCCAACAGGCTACTGGTCTCTGGTTGACATAAACGCTGCACCGTTGCCGTCTCAGCCGTTGCATGATCCACAACGCGCAGCGCCTGCTGCATTTTCAACTGACTCGTGTCCCGACTATCCTTGAGCACAGCTAACTGTTCTTCAACCTGGTTTTTATGCCGCTGTTGATATTCCAGCTGTTGATCGGCCACTGTCAGCGCCTGCTCCGCTACCGCCAGTTGCAGCTTCTCGGTATCATTGCTTTGGCCCTGCCCAGCCAGACGTATTTGCTCATGTATCTGTGCCTGCAATTCCGCCTCAGCGGCACGATGCTGATCGACAATACTATCTTTTTGTTGAGACTGCGCTTTCAGCAGGCTAATTTTTTTCTCATCAAGGTTATGTTTAACCTGATGTCCTTGATCCATCGCCAACTGTCGCTTGCCTGCCAGGTCAGCACATTGTTGCTGATGAAATTCAGCGGCGGCTATATTCTTCTGTTTAAAATCCTGACTAATATCTTTAACCGTTGATTCCAGGCTGGCCAACCGCGCTTGTGCCTGCTCAAGGTTATGCCGAAAACTATCCAGTTGCTGATATTGAATGGTCTGTTGCGCAACATCCTTATTCTCCCAGGATCGCATCTCAGCAAATAGATCATTTAACTCACGATCAGCAGTATTATGCGCCATTCGAGCTTCACTAATTGCCTCTTCAAATACCGGTTGCTGGGTCTGCCAGTTGCTTTCAAGCACACTTCGCTCTCCCCGAACCTGCGCCAGATCCGCTTCTATCGCCTCTATATGCTTTGTCTGCTGCTGCATATATAACCCCAGTTCCGCATACAGGCTAGTGAGCTGGGACTGGTTTTCTACATAGGCCAGGCCTTCTGAAATGGTGCGTCGAAACAACGGCAGACAATCATCAAGGTCGCGCAAAATATTAAGCTCTGCCAGCGTTTCGCGAATATTTTTATGCAATTGAATGGTCGGCAAGGCGACCCCCTCTTCCTGCATAATATCTGCCAGCATTTCCTTGATACGATCCATATCGCCACTTCTACCAAGCACCGCAGCCGCCATTTTATCCATATGTTTCATCTGCCCAGGCTTACCCGCCAGCGAAAACATCCCCACCAGACCTGATAATTCACGACTCTGGGTAGAACGATGAATCAAACTACGATCAGCCTGAATAACTGCTCGGTAGTCAGTAACACGTTCTAATTGCTTGCTATGTTCAAGATGCAGCAGGGTCCAGTGACTACCTAGCTGCATGCCTTCAACAAACAGCCCGCCGGCAGCATCCGTCTGGCTAAAATAACCAGCCTCAAACCCTTCCCCGAGGAATCGATAAGCTGGTTTATTACCACTACTATGGCGGTAACTAACGGCACACATATTTCCTCGTTGGGTAGTATATTCAAATACCAGCAGACTGGTTGAACGCGGCAAATAATAATCCACAAAACTTTTCCGTTTGCCGACCCGGGGAACAATTTGACCGGGGCTGGCACCATAAAAAAAAGGCACTAGCTTTAACAGCGTGGTTTTGCCAGCCCCATTAGTGCCGCTTAGGTTGGCATGATCATTGACCCGCAGTTGCATAATTTTGCCTGGGATATGGCAATCAACACAGATAATCCGCTGCAGACCTGTTTGTTGCTTATTCTGTATTTGTGTCACACCAGGCACCGATTGAAAAATTTGCAGATACTATTAAGCACCGATATTAGTTATCCACGTATTTGAATAAAACACTGCTTAGCAACTAAACCACCAACTAAACCGCCAACTAAAGCTCGGCACAAATATGCCCACCATCAACCACTACCGTGGAGCCGGTCATATAACAGGAAGCATCCGATGCCAACAACAGTAGCGGCCCATCCAGGTCATCAAATTCACCATAGCGACGCATAGGAATACCCTTAACAAAAGTATCAGATCGCTCGCTCTCCAACAGAATACGACTAACATCTGTTAAAATATATCCCGGTGCCAGCGCATTAACTCGAACCCCGGATCGCGCCCCTTCCAAGGCCATAATTTCAGTCGCTTTCACCAATGCCGCCTTGGAAACCGCATAGGGAAACTGACCTTTAATCGTACGATAGGCAGTAATAGAGGCAATATTGACAATATTTCCCTGCCGCGATTTATCCTTATCGACCCGTTCGGTGAACATTTTTGAAAGCCGCCATACTGACTTCAAGTTAGTATTAAATACGTGATCCCAGTCATCTTCATCGATCATGGTAAAGGTCTTGGCACCGGCTTCAACACCAGCGTTATTTATCAGCACGTCAACAGACCCAAACTCCGCCTCGGCGGCGTCAAGAAAGGCAGTGGCGCTTGCAACGTCGTTAACATCCAATTGCAGGCCAATGGCTTTGCCGCCGCCAGCTACAATTTCATTGACTCTGGCCTGAATTTTATCGGTTCTCCTGGCCCCCAGCACTACCGCGGCACCGGCGTCTGCCAACAATCCCGCAAAATGATGTCCAAAACCTGACGATGCGCCTGTAATCACCACCACCTTGTCTTTCATATCAAACGAACCCATGCCTACTCCCTTAATTTATGTTTTGCGTCTATTGCCGTGCTTATGGGTCCCTGCTTATGAGCCCCATAGCTAATGGGATCATGCAAATGAGTGAATTGCAAATAAGTCAGATAAAAACCAAATTGGCGCACTTGGCGCAACGTATTATTGACAGCAAAAACGTACGCAGTATAAACAAAAATGGCGGGAACAAATGCAGTATAAAAAAGCCAGCAGAATTAATTGGACAATTGAAATATTTATCTGACAAACCGTCTTTCAGAATAGAGTTCAGGAATATTGGACTTTGAAGTATTGGACTTTGAAGTATTGGACTTTGAAGTATAGGCCTGCGAAATATTGGCCTACAAAATATCGCACGGCACGGTTGAAACTATAACCCCACTCTCAACTGAAACAGCATCAACTGAAACAGCATTCATTCAGATGCTAGCCTAAGCCGCATCACGCTTATTCGCCTCTACCACTAAGCGTGCTAGTTTAAGAATAATTTGATCTTTGAATTTTTCTCGGATTGGCGCCCCCAATTGACCCAACAGGCGTCGACTAACCTGCAACACAATACACAAACCCTTAGCAACAATGTGTGAGGAACGAGGGGTATTAAGAATAAAAGACATTTCACCAAAAAAATCACCTGGGCCAACCTTGGCTACATCACCGGGTACGCCCTCGAGTTGAACCACAGCGTTACCCGATAACAATATGTAAAAATCATGATCAAGGGTGCTTTGTTCGATAATTTTTTCGTTTTCCTTGGCCACATAGAAAGACGCATGTTTGAGCAGCTGTTCTTTTTCAAGATCGGCAAATTCTCGGAAAAAGGGAATTTTTCCCAACAACAGCATCCTCTGGCCCTTAGTCATGGCCGATGTCTTTTGCACGGACTCACCTGTTTAATACGCCTCAACCCATAGCCTAGCAGACATATTTCAGCCTGCCTGTTACCACGAAGCAAGCCTTGATACAGAAGCAAGCATACATCCAGGCGATCACAACTTGACTTAAGCATCAAGAAGACTATTATCCCCCGCCTGTGAAAGGTGCCTGTTATTATTACTTACCTGATAATAATTGAACAGGTTAAACGGGAAGTGTGGTGCGTTATGGCAAGTTTTCAGGTTTGCCATAACCAGTCCACCGCTGCCCCCGCAACGGTAATCAGCTATTAAACCAGTTGAAAGCCCGAAACCGGCCTACAACAGACGATGCGTTGATGAAGCGGAGGGCTTTATCCCAGGCAGTTGATGGTCGCCCGTTTTTTTAAGCTACCTCACCTTTCCTAGACCCTCCCTCAGTAGCAATGTGATTTTATATGCAATTGAGGATTTACCATGTTCAAATTCAAAAACCTTATTATCGGCTGCGGCATAAGTCTCAGTCTGATCGGCGCCCCTGGCACCATCGCGGCAACTCCAGACCCATCCCAGGACCCATCTCAGGATCAGTCTGTTAAACAGGATGACCAACGACCTATAGATGAAATTGTGGTATTGGCCAATCGTATTCCCACCCCACAACGACAAATCGCCACTTCAGTATCGGTCCTTGACGCTGAACAAATTCGGCTTAAAGGGTACGCTACCGTCAAGGATCTACTGCGCACTCAACCAGGAATTTCGGTTAGAGATAGTGGCGGCGCTGGCAAGATCAGCTCGCTTCAAATTCGCGGCGAAAGCGGCTTCCGAACATTATTTTTGATTGATGGCATTGAAATATCTGACCCCACAGGTCCGCAGGTCAGTACTCGTATCGAACATTTAATGACCGGTAGCGATATCGAGCGAATCGAAATACTACGTGGCCCGCAGGCATTTTCTTATGGTGCAGACGCAGGTGGCGTGGTCAGCATCCTGACTAAACAGGCACAACACGGCTTTGCTGGAGAAATCAGCCTTGAAGCCGGACGATATAACAGCCAGAACATCCACGGTTATCTGACCGCTAGCAATGATCTGGGAGATATATTCTTCTCTGTTTCAGACCAACAAACCGATGGCTTTAATGCTCGCACCAACGACACTCTACTTACAGACAGCGACGGCTATGATAATACTACCCTGCACCTACGGGCAGGATTCAATATCACCCCAACCGCCAGAGTCCAACTGGTGGTGCGTGATGTTAATGGCGACTCAGAGTTTGACAACTGCTTTTCCTTATCCTTTTCTGTTATTCATGACTGTGAGGCGAGTTTTGACCAAACCATCACTAAACTCAGCACAGACTTTAAAGGCGAACAGCTCAATCACCATTTTGCCTACGCAGTCTCTGAAATCGACAACGATAGCCTGGCCGCAGGCATCAGCGGCTTCAAAATCAGTGGCGAGATCGAAAAGCTAGAATATACCGGCAGCTATCTTGTCGACCAGAATACTAGCCTCAGCTATGGTCTTGAACGCAAAAGAGAAACTATCGATACCGATACCGAGCGCACTCGGCGGGATCAATTTGGTTTATATATCGAGTATCAGGACGAATTGGTCGAGAACCTGTATATAACCGCAGGCGCACGCCATGACGATAACGAAGATTTCGGCGAACATACCAGTTATCGTGTCTCCGGCGCTTTTTTGCAAGATTTTCAAGCTGGGTTTTCTTTGAAATACCGCCTTTCCTATGGCACAGGATTTAGAGCACCCAGCCCATTTGAGGCCGCTTATAATAATAGTTTTTTCGCCGCCCCTCCGGCTCAGGGAGTTAATTTAAAAGAAGAGTCCAGCCGTGGTTATGATATCGGCATTGAATATCTTAACGACAACAATTTGAGCCTTAAACTGGTTTATTTTAATCAGCAAATAGAAGATGAAATATTTTTTGACTCATTCAGCTTTTCAGGCTATCTCCAGGCCAATGGAGACAGCACCTCCAAAGGTATAGAATTGTCGTTAGACTACGCTTTTAACAGCAACTGGACGCTGATCGCCAACCACACATTGAATAAGGCTGAATTAACTGATGGTAATATCAGACCCCGAAGCCCTAAAAAACTGGCTAATCTGGGATTAGAATTTAGTTCGAATAACGACCAGCTGACGATCGTCACCAATATTCGCCTGGCCCACGATGCTGACAGCATAATTACCGGCCAAAAGCTGGATAATCATGAAGTATTTGACCTGAACATTATCTATCGGCCCCAGGCCAGGCTAAGGGTTTTTGCCCGCATTGAAAACCTCGGCAATGTAAACTATGAAGAAATCAGAGGATTTAATACAGCCCGCGCGACCACTTATGTAGGCTTTAGCTATGGTTTTTAAGAATTACGGGTAACAAACCAGCGCTGAATAAGTGACAATTAACCATTGCTATCCCCCTCACTTAAAACTGTTGCTAAAACAATTCTCGACCTAGCCTAACTAACTCGGCACTGAACTATTATGACCAACAAAACGAGTGATGACGATTCCAGCAAACATTCTGCTGACGAAAAAACAGCTGACGAGAAAACAGCTGGCGACAAAACAGTATCAGTCCACAATGAGGTTGGGACTGAAGCTGGCGCGATAAAACATAAAAAAATCATGCAAAAACAAAAAGCCATAGTGGACCAGCATATCCAGCAGGCCACAGAAGATCGCGGTGTCTGCATATTGCTTACCGGTAACGGCAAAGGCAAAACCAGCTCGGCCTTTGGTATGGTGATGCGGGCGCTTGGTTATCACCATAAAGTGGCTGTGATTCAGTTTATTAAAGGCCAGCAGCTTTCCGGCGAAGAGCTATACCTGAAAAACCAGTGCCCAGAGGTTTATTTCTATCAAATGGGCACAGGCTTTACCTGGGAGACTCAGGACCGTGCTGCTGATATTATTGCAGCAGAAAAAACCTGGCAGCAAGTTGAGCCGCTGCTTAAAGATCCGAGCTATCAACTGGTGGTGCTGGATGAGCTGACCTATATGATCGGCTATAAATATCTGCCCACGCAAAGCATTATTGATGCCATTGCAAACCGTCCAGCTAACCAGAGTGTAATCATAACCGGTCGCGGCGGTGGCAACGAACTACAGGAAATTGCTGATACAGTTGCCGAAGTCAAAGATATCAAACATGCATATAACGTCGGCATTAAGGCCCGTCAGGGTGTTGATTATTAGCCGCCAAAGACTACAACAGTTCTGGAATTTCCATCGCTGGACACGAAACGGCGGAACGGCGATGCAACATGATACCAGCACTAACATAATCAGACCTTAATGCGGATTTTAAAACCCCATCAGCTGATGACGATATTACTATTTCTGTTACCCGCGACAATGATTTTCGGCATGATATCCGGGCCCCTGATCATTCCCGCCGTTGAAGTCATTAATATCATGCTGCATTTTGGCAGCAACAACTCAGATCAAAACAACTTCAATCAAAATGTACTTATCGTCGAGTCTATTCGTCTACCCAGGGTCTGCCTGGCTGCGCTAATCGGCATGTTACTCGCAAGTTGTGGCGCAGTGTTGCAAGGCCTTTTCAGAAACCCACTGGCCGACCCTACATTAATCGGGGTTTCTGCCGGCGCATCCGCCGGTGCCAGCCTGGCCATTGTATTCGGCAGCAGCCAGGTATTGGGTGAATTCAGCCTAACTTCTCAGTTCTTATCGAACACCTTACCTGTTACTGCATTTGGGGCATTTATCGGTGGTTTAATCACATCGATCCTGGTGTATAAACTTGCCACTAACTCACAGGGGACATCGGTCGCCACCATGTTATTAGCGGGCATAGCAATTAGTGCCCTGGCAGGGGCAATCAACAGTCTGTTAAATTTTTTTGCTGACAATGAAATGCTGCGCCGACTCAGCCTTTGGCGCATGGGCAACCTTGACAATGCGACCTGGGAGCGGGTAATGCTGTGCTTTTTTGCTGTACTACTATTAATATTGCTGCTGCCTAAAGAAGGCCGTGCACTAAATGCCATATTACTCGGTGAATCAGAAGCTCGCCACCTGGGATTTGACGTAGAAAAGATGAAACGCCGGCTGATAATTTTAACCGCCCTCGGAGTCGGCGTTGCCATTGCCATGGCAGGCACTATTGCTTTTCTGGGGATAGTCATTCCTCACCTGATACGCTTACTTATTGGACCTGATCATCGCTATTTACTACCCGCAAGCGCCATAGGCGGGGCCATTTTACTGGTTCTGGCCGACACCCTGGCACGGATACTTATTCCCCCCGCTGAAATACCGGCAGGCATTATCACGGCTGTCCTTGGTGCGCCCTTCTTTATTTGGCTACTGCTTCAACAACGGCAACAGCTATGATTGAAGCAAAAAACATAAGCTTTGGTTATAGCTGGCAGCGGGACAAAAATGTCCTTTTAGACAATATCAACTTATCAATCGAGGCTGGATCAAGTACCGCACTAATGGGACCAAATGGCGCCGGCAAAAGCACCCTGTTAAAAATATTTAGCGGTCAGCTTAAAGCGCATCAAGGCGAAATAATATTTAACAATAAAAATTTACAGGACTGGCGCGCCATCGAAAAGGCCCAAATGATGGCGGTGCTGGCACAAGAAAATGTACTGGAGTTTAATTTCACTGTGACCGAGGTTGTGACCCTGGGGCGAAGCCCACATAATAGTGGCCGTATTATTGACCAGGATATTGTTACCACAGCACTGAACCTGGTTGATGCTGGGCAGCTGGCGCAACGCTATTATCCCCATTTATCGGGCGGAGAAAAACAACGCGTCAATCTAGCCAGAGTACTGGCACAGGTTTGGCAAACAACCCCAGTTGGACCGCGTTTATTAATCCTCGATGAACCCTCGGCTGCTTTTGATCTGGCTCACCAACAGCTACTCAACAGTATTATCAAGGAAATTGTCAGCCACAAGGTAACAGTGCTGATGGTAGTGCACGATTTAAATCTGGCAGCCAGAATTGTAGACAACATTGTGTTACTCAATCAAGGCACAGTCCAGGCAACGGGAACACCACATCAGGTACTGACAGAAGCAACTATTGCTCAAGTATTCGGCATAAAAACTGAGGTATTTAAGCACCCTGAAACCGGCTTACCTACCATACTAATATGAAGATATTATCTTACCAGCGGGTTATATTATTTGCCTTTCTATGCATGCTGCTATCAGTAAATGCTAATTCTTCTGCCGCTGGCAACACCGTCATTGATGCTATCGGCAACGAATTTTCATATACCATACCTGCCCGCAGAATTATCAGTCTGACACCCCATATTACTGAACTTGTATATGCAGCAGGTGCTGGCGCGCAACTTGTTGGCGTCGTTGCCTACAGCGATTATCCACCACAGGCTCAGTCAATCAGACAAATAGGTAGTTTTAATAAAGTCAGCCTGGAACAAATCGCAGCCGTTAAGCCAGATCTAATCCTGGCCTGGAGCGGCGGTAATAGTATGGAGACGATTAGTCGGCTGAAATCTCTTGGATTTCGAGTCCATGTTAACAACCCCGACCAGTTTGAGGATATCGCCGAGACCATTCGCCAATATGGACTATTAACGGGTTTTGAAAAAACTGCTAATCAAGCCGCCAGTCAATTTTTATTACGCTATGCAAGCCTGCTTCAGAACCAACACAAAAGACCAAAAATGTCTGTGTTTTATGAAGTATGGAATGATCCGCTGCTAACCATTAACGGCCAACACCTGATTTCTCGGGTAATCAGTCTCTGCGGCGGTAAAAATATCTTCGCTGATGCGATACCCATTGCACCTAAAATTAGTATTGAAAGCGTACTTAAGCATAACCCCCAGGTCATTATTGCTAGCGGTATGGACCAGGCCCGACCCGAGTGGTTAGACCACTGGCAACAATGGCCCACCATCAATGCGGTCAAAAACAGCCAGCTCTATTTTATTCCACCTGACCTGTTGCAGCGCCATACGCCCAGGATACTGGACGGCGCTGAGCAAATGTGCGATCAAATGAACAGGGCCAGGAAACACTATCTTGATAACTTTCCTGCGAACGAAGCAATAGAAACTCAGCCTGACCAGGACTAAAATTTCTTATCACATGCCATCAATCGATGCATATCGATACATATAAGCATTCACCTAAAACAACCGCTTAAACCACTTTGGTTTGTCACAAACTAGACCCGTATCTATAATGCCAACCATACTTTAACTAAGAGTAAAGTTTTGAATTCCAGTCCACGACTCAAAATTTTCGGCTTCATCCTGTTTATTCTGGCTTTAACCGCCGTATTTGAAATCAGCGGATTACGACAAAATTTCAGCCTGAACGCGCTCAAAATGATTATTGAAGATAATCTTGTGTTGGGCGCCATAATTTTTATTGGGATGTTTTCACTGGCCAACCTGATACAGGTTCCTGGCCTGATTTTTCTTGCCGCGGCAGTACTTACACTGGGTAAAATTCAGGGCGGAATAATTACCTATGTCGCAGCTGTTAGCTCCTGTCTGGTGACCTATGCCATTGTCGGTCTAGTCGGCCACAATACGTTGCGAGCCGTGCAAAACCCAATTGCACTAAAAATATTTTCTCGTATTGACCAAGCGCCGATATCAAGCATTATCATGTTAAGAATTATTTTTCAGACCGCACCCATACTCAACTATACTCTGGCTTTGTCTGGGCTGAAATTCCGTCACTACCTAACGGGCACATTAATAGGCTTACCCATACCTATTTTTTTCTATTGTTTGGGTTTTGATCTTGTCATCGAGTATCTCCTACCCGCCTCAGCTGTCACAAAACCATAGCTTGAATTAAAATCGCTAGTTTTGAATCACTTAAATGCTGGCAGGCATTTTATTGCCACCGAAAAATTGCCGCACGGCAAATAAAGCAACCTTTTGCCAATTACTGCTAACATCCACTACCCTTTTAACCAGCATCACTGTTATCTTATTTCTCGAATTATCTAAAGGGTGAAGTGGCATGGAGCAAGACAACACATCAGAAGGCAGCAAACTATCAATGCAGGACAAGCCGCTCAACGAAACCGCTAGTAATACGAATGCCCAGCATCCTAACGATAAGGGCAGTCAACAGACCAAAAAACGTCCCGTAGTAGTTGAAGAACCAAGACTAAAACAAAGTTTAAAATTTTGGTTCACACCGGTAGATAGTGCCTTTGAATGGTACCAACAATATGGCGATGCCTATTCGTTTCACCCCATAGCATCGCAGGCTATCGATTTCCTGGCACATCCCCGTTATATCAAAAGTATTGTCGGCCAGCATAGTAACTTTCAGACAGGTGAAGGCAATGCAAAACTCGGCGGTTTTGATTCCGTATTTGGTAAAAAATCAACCGTTGTACTCGATGGGGATGAACATGAAAAACGCCGCGACTGGATAAAAGATGCCCTTGAACTCGAAAAAGTTCTACCCGCCCTGAATGCAGCCAGAGTTGACGTTAACGAACATTTAGCGACCTGGCAACCCGGACAACCCATGGAGCTATATAGCGAAATGCGCACCCTGGCAACCCAACTGATGTGCAAAGTGGTGCTTGGTATGCAGGGTGAGCCGATGAAAATCATGGCTAACGAGCTTGCTGAACTACTGGAAACAGCCATCACACCGCAGAGTTGGTTGATCCACCATAAGGCAAAATTAGCCATCATCGACAAGATGTTGTATAGCAATATCGCCGCCAAACGGGCCACCCCTGGTGATGATGTCCTGTCTCGATTAATCCAGGCACCAGAAACCTGGGTAACAGCAGAAGATATTCATGACAACATCCTCACACTTGTGGTGCTCGGCCACGAAGGTGCATCAGTCACCACCGCCTGGGCGTTGTACCACATCGCCAGCGACCCGGCAGCGCTTGAATATATTATGCAAGACGTCACCTATATAGCTGAATCTGATCAGCTGACTCAGGAAAAATTGAATAACACCCATCACCTGGATGCTTTGATTCGTGAAACCCTGCGACTACATTCACCTTTAATCGCTATTCAAAGAATGGCTACCTGTCCAGTCAAAGTGGGTGAGTTCGACGTCGATGCCGGGCAAATTGTTTGCCCATCAATGTATCTAATCCACCATAACAAAGAAGTTTGGGGCGATCAGGCAGGCGAATTCCAGTTTGATCGATTCGAACAGATAAAAAGACCCGACCCTACCATGTTCCTGCCTTTTGGTATCGCACCGCGATTTTGCCCAGGCCAGCACATTGGTTATGCAGAAATCAAGATATTGCTGTCCGATATCCTCTATAAATTTGGCAAACGAATTAAACCTGCCAGTAATTGGCAGCCACTAACCAGAAGACGTGGGAATTTACTCACCCCATATGAGAACATGCCTTTTATTTTAAACTAGGCACCCAAAGTGAATAATGGTCAAAGATTCTTTACCGACCGATATGAATTCCGAAATCGGCTTGAAGAAGGCGGTTCTGGTACTGTTTTTCAGGTTTTTGATCGCAGACGGGGCCATGATGTAGCGCTAAAGCGTCTACAGTTGCCTGATGCTAACTCGCTTTACCGGATAAAACGCGAATTTAGAACCCTCAAGCCGCTTTCACATCCAAATTTAATCAAATTATATGATTTGGTATGCGACGGAACTCAATCCTTTTTCACCATGGACTTTTTACGCGGCTGGCACTATGACAATTACGTTTTAGGCTTCTCCAATAAAGGTTCGGTTTCTTACCGATTTGACGACGACATCGTCCCAAGACTCGCCGCAAGCCTTAGTCAGCTTGTGGATGCGATCGAAACTGTGCATGACCACGGCATCGTCCACCGCGACATCAAACCCGCCAATGTAATGGTACTTCGAGGTGGGCGAGTAATCCTGCTTGATTTTGGTTATGCCTTACGTGACGCACCAGTGATGCTAAAAACCCAGGATTTTGCCGGCACGCCGGTTTTTATGTCTCCCGAACATATGGAAGGCCAGGCAGATGCCAGATCAGACTGGTACTCTGTCGGCGTTATGTTAAGGCGGATGTTTTTTGAATTAACCGAAAAATTCTTAACGCCACCATTAGGCTTGCGTGAACTGGTCAACGGCTTAACTAAAAGCAACCCTGAGGAAAGATTTAACGGTCGAGAAATTCGCACCTGGCTGGCAAATATCAAGACAGAATCTTCAACCAGTTTTTGTCCTGGCAGCAAAAAAACCAATCGCATATTCGTTGCCCGGGAGCCTGAGTTAGATAAACTACAAGTTGCCTTAAAAGCAGTATTACGCCAACAAACACCCAGATTAGTTAAGATTCTCGGCCCATCAGGCATTGGCAAATCTTCACTGATCGAAACATTTCTGACCCAGTCCGAACGCTCAGGTATTACCACGCTGACCTTAAAAGGGTCCTGCCATTTACATGAAGACATTCACTTTCGTAGCCTAGATGGACTGGTAGACGACCTTACTCGGTATCTTGCAACCTGCTCAAAAACTGAACGCGACCTGTTTAGGCCCGACCATTGCGAAGCCCTGCTGAGATTATTTCCAGTTTTCGGCCGAATATTTGAATTTGCCCATGACCCAACCACCGGCGCAGAGGATGTCGCTGAGCTTGCCACCAATGCCTCTCTGGCGTTACGCGAACTACTCACCCGAGTATCCAATAAATATACCACCATTATCTGGATCGATGATATTCAATGGGCCGACTCCGATAGTCTGAATATCTTGCAACAGATACTTTCACCTCCTGATCCGCCCAATATGCTGGTGATTTTTTCTTTTCGCGAGGATCCGACAAACAGTGAGCCTAGTGAAAGCCATTATCAGCTATTACTGGACAAGCTGATTACTAAAACACAGATCCAACCAGAGACTATTGAACTTCAGGCCTTATCAGATGAGGAATCCAGAGCGCTATTAAATACCCTTTCAGCCACTCAATTGCATGCTCCTAATATACAACAGATCGAAAACACATTAAATTTTTGTCGTGGCAACCCGCTTTTTCTAACCCAGTTTGCCGCAGATAACAACTCGGCGAAAAACAACTCTACAAGCTCCTGGATCAATTCTCGATTATTGCGGCTCGAACCCAACATGCGTCAACTACTCGATACCATCGCAGTAGCTGGGCACCCTTTAAGTACTGAAGTTATTCGTACCCTGTACCCTACAGTATTACCTAACCTTGAAGCGCTCTGCGAAGATAAATTACTCAAGGTCAGTTTTCACCAGAAATCAGCAGGTTATGATATTTATCACCACTGGATTGGCGAAATCATTGTTAACGCAGTGGATAAGAAAAAACAACAACAACTACACCTGGATATTGCCAACGCAACCCGCAGCAACCCCTCAACCAGCCCAGCCGACCTGGTTATGCACTATCAAAAGGCAGGCCAAACGGATCTTGCCGCAAGGTTTGCCCTTGATGCGGCTGAATCTGCCCACCATGCATTAGGGTTTGATCGTGCCGGCGATCTATTTGCCGAAGCCTGGCATTTGCGTGGTAATCGAAACCAGGATTGGTGGATATTAAAACGTCAGGCTGAAGCCCTGGCTAGTGGCGGCCATGCGCTGGAAGCCGCGGCGACATTTCTAAAAGCCGAGAACTGCATCGGAGATAACTCAGAACTGGAAAATGAACGATTGCACCTGGCCGTCAATAAAGCACTTTATTCTCTCTATGGTGGCGACCCTGGTGCCAAGCAGTCATTTTTACAGGCGGCTAAATTACTTGGTTTCACACCGCTACAGGGCAAACACTGGGTAGCCATTTTTCGTCGCTTACGGTTTATCTTTATAACGCCAAGCATTGATGAGCGCTACACCGACTCTAATCTCACCGAACGGAGCAATCTGCTATGGAACCTTGCTCGAGGTGCATCGATTGTTGATCATCGAATGTATCTACAACTCGGGCTTTTTTGGCTTAAACATGCCCTCAAATCAGGCGACCGACTTGAAGCAGGTTACGCCATGGGTACCGAAGCCACTATGTTAAGTTTTCTTGGTTGGCCATTTCGTCGCGCCAGTCATCGCTTTATGCACCGTTGTGAACGCTGGTTATCAGACAGCCACGATTCCTTCGACAAGGCCAGAGTCGCCAACTGGTGGGCGACAATTTATTACAACGAAGGCCGCTGGAGAAAGTGCGCTGATCGCCTTGCTTCCATCGAACCAATAATGGTGACCGAACACCCCACCCAACGACGCCCTCTTACTATCGTTAGGACCTACCTGTTTACCAGCTTAAGTATGATGGGTGAGCTGCAGGAGCTGATCTCAAGGTTGCCAGCACTGGTGGATGATGCCAGACGGCGCAATGACCATTCATCCATTGCTACATGCCATCTTGGCGTCACAAGTCTTGCATGGTTTGCAGCGGATCGTACCAATGAGATCCAGTCTGCCATTCTCGAACTGGCACCGAATATCGAACAGGGTAGATATGGCGTTCATAGATTCGACGTGGTAATTGCCCGAGTTTGGCTATCTCTATATCAGGGCGATATTAGAGCTGCCGCCGACTATATTGATAACGCCTGGTCTAGTTTTGAAAAAAGCGGCTTATTGTCTATGACGTATTTCGGGGTAATATTACGCACCGTCGCCTGCGTCACATTAATTTCTCTATGTAAACTTGAGCAGTCCCCCGTGCTGGCAAAAAAAGCCGAAGCGCTTATTTCAACTCTGGAAGGGTATAAAATCGCTTACGCTACTTCGCTGGCGTGTTTTTTGCGCGCTGAACTTGCCATCTATCAAAACAACCTGAAAAAGTCGCGACGCTTATTGAAACGCGCCATTGCCGGCTTAGCGCAAAATAACATGCACCTTCATGCATTAGCAGCGGAATATCGGCTGGCGGAGATCTCCTATGGAACCCCTGACCACCGCACCCTGTCTCGAACAATTGAAAGACTAAAACTACACGGCGTGGTTAACGCCGGTGCATTTTTGAGAATATATCTGCCTGGAGTCAGCGTTTATCCACTAGATCAAGCCAACTCCCCACCTCTTTTGCAAGATTCGAATATTGTTTAATACTCTTTTCTGCAATGCGAAGTGCGCTTTTTGCGGGCATACTGGCAGCGTCATCTTTAACCCGAATTGAACTTTTGACTACCGCTGCTATCTTTTCTGCCTTGGACATTTCTGTCGGCACCTCCGGCAGATCGTCTATAGCCTCCATAGTTTCCAGAATATCAAGCACATGCGGCAAACCCTGTTGCATCAAATCTCGATCTATCCGTTTTAGATAGTCAAGGTCAGGCAGCTCGTCCCGTTCCATCATACGCACATCAACCGGCATACCCATTGGCTCCCCAGAACCCGCATATTTCGGCTGTATGCTATCGGCTGAAGCAGTGTTATTGCTTGCATCTCGGTCCTGGTGCAGTGCCCGTAAAATTGCATTTACTGCGTGACGACCGGTTTCATTCGCCGCTTCCATGGTATTCAACCGAGTATAAGTCGGCATAAAAGAACCCGCTAACACCCAACGATTATGCGACACACCAAATTTAATGGTCTCATAATCATCGTTAGTCAATTCTGTAACATACGAAAATGCACCCTGAAGCCAATAATCACTACTTTTATCCGCTTTACTATAAGTACCTGGTCGTTGACGAAACTGGCCGGGCAGGGTCACCAGAAACGGGGTTCGATTAAGCACTATGCCATCATCTGAAAACTCCAGCGCCTGATCAATATGATAAAAATGTGGATGTGGCACCTGGTCTTTCAAGTCATCGGTCAGGGTCTCTCGCATCTGTGACCAGGAATAAATAGCAAACTCCGTTTCAGTTGAGTTCCAGGCCATCTTCCCTTGCCCTTCGACAGGTTCGTACTGGGTATACATGGCGCCTATATCAACCGATAGTTCGCCCAGGTAGCCAAGCGAAGCGGAAGGTCGTTGTTGCCACATATAGGCCTGCGCAATAGAGGTTATTCCCCATTTGGCATCCGGATAATAAACATGCCCAGCGCCCATCCTGACATATTTATCAAAGAAGTATTGAATACCAGTAAAATCTCTCAGGGGCTGACTAAATCGTGGCAAAGGTTGGCCGGTACTTCGATCCCGTTTTATTGATTCCGCATCATGCTGACCGTCAGTAGTATCGCCACCCCAATTGGCTGTAACAAATTTTTTCAAACTGAACAGATCGGAGTCAAGATCGAATTGATCAACTTCCTGGCTTTGATCGCATATGATATTGGCAAGGCGCTCAAGCGGTAATGCCAGCACGTAAAAATCCACATCACGGCCCTGCAGAAACGTGGTTCTTTGTCGTTCTGGACGTGGCTGGCCATAGGTTTTCTCGCCCGTCGCAACAGCGGCTCCTTTCCCTACCGGGTCATAAGGACCATGCACAATAGGGATCAATTCTTTTTCACCACCATGTCCAGGTCCATGACCTGGACATGGGTCAAGCGCAGTTGCAGGTCCTGGGTGTTCATCAAGACACTGCGCACAGACCTGTTTTAATCCGGCGACATGGCCAACAAAAAACTTAACGCCCTGACTCTTCAGATAGCGCTTCCAGGGCCGTAGCCATGCCACTGATGTTGGCGCATTTAATAATCGGTCATTGTCTTCGCCGGTTGACATAAAATCTTTCACATTCTGAACCGATGCCGCACCATAAGTTCGCGCATCACATTCCACCGCCTTCATACCCACCAACGCCTGCGGCATGGTACGGAATATAGCCTCCGCTTTTTTGGAATAACGCGTTTTCCTTTCTGCTGCAGCAGCAGGCGCTGGTTTATCGGACTCATCGCCACCATCTATAAACTCGAGCCAGGACATATCTTCATACAGCTTCCTTCGCTGCTGGCAAGAAGTCATAAATTTTAGCAGTCTATTAGTAAACCGAATTGAATCACGATAATCCCCGCCAAACGCCAATGTGGTTTTCTTAATCCACTGCTGCATTTCTTCAAGTGATTCTGGTTGACGACGCGGTAATTCAATCCAGTTAGCCTGTTCGTCACTTCTACTCTTAAAAGCAATCGGCGTTGGTGGTGGCGTCACCAAATTATTGTAGGTAGTTTCTCGGGTATCCTTGCCCGACGAACTTTCTATAGGGGTTCTTTTCATTGTATCGAAAAGATGTTTATAAAATGACGGAAAATAACGATATCCATGTTCACCTGGAACAACATGTTCAACCACATTAAATCTGACGCGTTGGGCGCTACCACCCTGACGCTTTTGTTTACGCCGCTCCAAAGTCTGGCTGACCTGCAGCACCATATAATTTGCTATTTTTTGATCTACTTGAAGCTCCGGAATTTCGTTCGGAGGAATATTATCCTGAAAAAAACCAATTTCCTTCAAGGTCGCCAAATTTGCCAGTACGACGTCTTCAAGGCTATTCCTGACAAAATAAAATTCCGCTTTGATACGCGCTTTTGCGGCTTCGACGGCATCGCCCGTAGGCGGTTTACGAGAAAACTCGACAAAGACCGCTTCGATTTTACTGACTATCTGTTGTTTGGTCGTTGACGCTTCAGCCCAGGCATCTTGCCGAGTGCCAGAACTGTAACAACCCTGTACTTCAAGCAAGAGCGTTTCCCGTAGTCTCACCTCAGGATGCAGCGCATGAACAAGGTGTTTTCCGCTGTGATTGAAGCGACTATCTCGATCTGCATCCAACATTGACTTTAAGTCTTGCGTCAAATGAGCATCTATTTTATCAAGATCTCTTTTCAAATCCTGGTAATAAGTCGCTATGGCTGCCACCAATTGAGTACTGATACTATCGAGCTTAGCCGCATTGGCATTACCCAGGTGATCTTCTGCTTCTGGAAGAACTTTGCCATATTGAACCATCAAGGTTTCAGTAAAAGGATAGATTTTTTGCACCGGCATCATCAATGCTCTATGCAAGCGTTGAATAATTTCTCTGTTATATTCCAACTGAGCAGAATTTCTAAATGCTTCACCACGTTCCATGATACTAACCCACTCCACTGTTGGGGCATCTGTACGCTGCAGCTTTTTAGGCGCTCTATCCCATAAATCCCATTCTTCATAGTGGATTTCTTCTTTATCATAAAAATAGGGATGCATGCGCATTCGGCACCTCACCCGAGAATACTGACTCGCTGCCAGCCCACCGACTTCACAACCATACTCAGCAAACAGACTTTGGCGCGGCTCAACCACCTGGACCTTAAAGCCACGTTCGATAAGTTCGTGAGCAGCGGTCAACCCGGCAGGGCCGGCACCAAATACAGTAACCAAAGGCGCAGCTAATGGATTCCTTAATTCATTGGTTATTTTCTTTCCAACCGACATAACTTAAATCCTTTCCAATATTCTAATGGCCAGTAAATTTTTGATACATTGCAGGGGCAGCTTTTTCGCGCGTTAAAGCATTCACATAGATTAGCATTGCTTCATGAAAAATGGCCAGCGAATCTGGTGCACCTGTTAGCTTCAACTTATCATTAATGACTAAATCTATTAATAACGCATCACCGTCTACCAATTCAACAATAGTTGCACGATCCGTTGACAGCGCTAAATCAATACTAAGGGGAACTTCATCATCGATAAAATGCGCGCCATTTTCAAAGCGCAACACAACCGGATTGATGTCTATTTCGAATACCACGATACGGCCATCGAGCTTAGTTGCGAGAGACCGATAAAATGGGTGGGCATTATCCGCAAGTAGCGCCAGTGTATCCGCTAACAATTGGCTAAAACTCATAACGAGCGAATTACCTGGACCTGCTCAACAAAAGCAACACTTGCCTGCACGGCAGTTTGGGTATCACTTGCCAACCTGAATTCTGCCTCCCCAATAGATTCATTGAGCACAGAAACCGACAGGATATCGCCATCACTTGGCACACCAATTTGTGCTAACGAAACACAGCGGATGCTAATATCAGCGCAATAGATACGATTAGTTGCCTGGATGTTAACCAGCGGGATATCCGCATGCGCACCAGCCACCGCCAACTTCATGACACCAGGGATTCGGAACGGGTTGTTCATTGTATCAACGAAGTCTATTTGTGTTTGCACCTCATCGTCTCTAAAGGTACAAAGATAAGTTCCATCCTGCCACACCATTAAAGCTTCGGACAAGGTCGTATGTGCGGCACAATCGGTTAAGCGAGTATAAACGGCTGCATACCGTTGTGTCCTGTCTGGAACGATAATCGCCCATACCCAGCCGAAATCCCTGCCCCATAAAAACTCGCCCCAATTATGATCGTGATAAGCCGCCGCCTGACTAATCGTAAACTGCCTACCCTGCCAACTGATCTGGCCGTTGGCCACAAGCCTCGGAACACCAATCCACTTAAGGTGCGCTGAATGATCAAGCGACACTGTATTAGCAAACACCCCGTCTACCGCCGGCACCAAATCAAGATTAATTATGCCCTGCGAGCCCTGAAATCGCACTTGATAATACCCATCACGGTAGTCAAAATAGCTTTGTTGATTACCTAGCCGCAGCTCCCCAGGGACTACTTCTGGCCCCGGCAACTCAATCACCTCACCTTGCCAGCCATCGCCCTGGTTGATCAATATAGTGAGTCGTAGCGTTTGTTGAGCTAACCCCCTTGCATTTTGATTCATCAGGCTAAAATTAATGAGTATGTGCGCCTCATCTGAAAAAATCAGAAAGTGAAACCATTCCTTAGCTGTAGCTGCTGCTGAGGCGCGCACATAATTCGACCTCACAGCATTGGAAAATACTTTTTCTGACGAATTTGAAACTTTTGAAACTATAGAACCAGAAGTTAAGACCGAGGCTTTAGCATTGACATTGGCATACCGAGAGTCAGAGTCAGAATCAGTTCGCGACATCAACGGAATAGATTCGCTGGCATTTTTAGCGGCGTCTTATCATCATTAGAAAAAGACTTAGACGGATGATTAGACGGTAGTTCTGCGCCGATACCAGCTAACCAACGACTGGTTTTTTTCTGTAGTGATAGCACCCCCAGTACCACCCATACGATTTCGTCATTTTGCTGCAATTCTGCGCCTTCAACAGCGGTCATTTCCAGACATTGATCGATTTTATCTAGCTTAACCTTTAAACCAAATAACGCATCGATAAGCGAATTATTTGCTGCTCGTTTTGGCGTGAGATCTTTCATGGCGATCAATCCCCTGGTACGGTATTTGAATATAGTTTTTTCAGTAACTCATCAATATTATTTTCGTTTGCTGCCAGAAAAATGGCATCAATAAAGCTAGATGGCAAAGGCCCCTGTGGTTTTTCATCCAGCATCCAGCCACTGGATAACTCCCAGACTAACCGTAACCGGTTGGCAAGTTCAGAATTTTTCACTCGTGGCACAGCTACTTTACCCGCCTCAGTTGCAGCAAACCTTTTACCCTCGGCCAACAGACTACTATATGCCGCCTGCGCGGCCACAGGGTGCTTTAGAATCACCTGTCTGATTTCAGCAAGGATATTATCCAGCTGCATGGCCTCACTATTGATCCCAATAGCCGGAATGCCTTCCATATTTATGGTATCTTTAATACTGATTTATGACTCCTTATCACTACTGACAGATTCCTTAGCATGGCTTTGGCGCAAAGGCATTTGGCTGTACCTGATCAGCCTAACAATTACTCGACTCGAACCAACAATCACTCTTAGCCGCCTTTTCATTTACCAGGATCATCAATCAATGCTAGCAAAATCAATATGCACCCAAAGCTTACTCACCAGCTGATTAGCCTGGTCGCGCATATCAACACAAAACTCTAGCGTTTGCGGTCGAATAAAACTCGACCCTGGTTCAAAGCGAATATGTACCACAGAAGATTCACCTGGTTGCAATGCCAGCGTTGAGGGGATTAGGTTAACATCGGCGGACCAATCTACGCCAATTTTTTTAAACGGCGGTTGTATTTCAAAATGCACGTCGAGGGGTGCCTGTTTATCATTGACGGCAATAAACTTACCACCGGTTGCTCGGTCCATCGCCAGCAAACGAACCTCTTGTTGCAAGGGCGACCATTCAAGGGCCTGTGCCTGTTGTTCATCTGCTGTCCATCGCTCCCGCCGGGTATTATCCTCAACCGCTAGATGTTGCTGAGAAATAATGCCTTCCAGTTCCGTTAGACGGTTTTTTAATTGCTTTAAATCAGGCAAACCAGCATCTGTTGATGGCGCACTGGATACCCCGTCCAGCATACCCCCTAGCTTTGACTGGCCTGAATTCTGCGGCTCTGCATCACCTTTTAACAAGGCCTCTAACGAGCCACTATTTACCGCCATTAATACTTTGAGGGGGTCTACTAAGTCCATAATTATCGCTCGCGTTCAATCGTATAATGCAATAGTGTTTCAAGAAAATCTTTATGTGTTGAGTCAGGTAAAAATTTACCGGCCGAATGCCAATATTGCCAGGCTCTGCGCAGATGCCGCGCAGCAACAGCATTGGCATAGGCTATAGCTGAATAGTTTTCTATCAACTGTCTTAAAAACAACACATCTGCCGCAGTCTTAAATTGCTTATCCTGTTGCTGCTGTAATACCCGCAACGCCTTATTTGAGTCGGCTTTATCAAGCAGATTTGCGGCCACCAATGAGGCAATCACAAGCTCTGCGGCGGCGTTATTTTGTGGGCGGTATTTATGCAATATAGCTCGCGCCCGCACTCTTTCTTCAGCGCTTGCGCAGGACAATGCATGAATCAACATCAAACTATATTTGCCTTCCCATAAATCACCATTGGCCTCTTTACCATAAGCCGCCTCATTAGCATCTATATTAAGCACATCATCTTTGATCTGAAAGGCGACTCCCAGATGCAATGCAAACCGCCGTAGTATCGATAAGCAGGCAGTATCTGCTCCCGCAGCTATAGCGCCAGTTTCTATGGGGGCAATAAATGAGTACCAACAGGTTTTTTTATAGACGATTCTGATGTAGTCCTTACGCGTAGGGAATTCTTGTTGGCGAAAAATCCAGTCAAGCTCCAGATTTTGTCCCTCTGCTGACTCCCTTGTCATACGGCTAATTACATCAAGAATTCGAATCGCCCGGCCAAGACCAATGCGTTGCATATTATTCAATAAAGGCTGCATGCACAGCGCGAGAATACCATCGCCAACATTGACAGCTATTGGCACGCCATATTTCATATGCAGCGTGGTTTCATTTCTTCGTTGCTCGGACCCATCCTCTACATCATCATGAATCAAAAAAGCATTATGGTATAACTCAAGCACCGCCGCTGTAGGTAGTGCATCATTGGCAGACCCACCAAAAGCCCGACAGGTAGCCAGACATAATCCAGGCCGTAACCCCTTACCGTGACGTAATGGGTATTCCATGACCAGGTCATACAGACCGCCCGCATGCCGAGTCTCAGGTAACATCCGCCTAATCTCTTCATTTACTTCGTGCTTGACTCTCTGAAGATAAGCCGTGAGATCGAAACTGCTTGTCAATTTGCCCCCTGCTTTGCCCCTGCGACACTGCGCCCAACTCGAATAGTCAGGGATAAACAAACAATTGTCAACCCAGCCCAGCACTATTGGATTAGGCTGACAAGCATTAAAAAACGCACCGACAATTGATTATCCGGGGCATTCGTATGACAAATTGTCCTCTGCAAACCTTGCAATTTATCAGTCAATGAAGGAATTACTAATATCAAGTATATCTCCAGAAAAACCACCAAAAAATGACCATGGAAGCCCCTCGTAAGATGAAACCGTACACGAGTTCTGTTACTGTAAATGCCTAATTTTTAACCTACAAGGTGTGCAGAAAGCACCCAAATGGAAAACGCACGCACCCAGTTTCAGCGAGATTTTTATCATTTATTGCTCCAGATGAGCAGCCGCAAAAAAGACCTAAAAATCATTCTCAAAGACGCCCTCAAGCTGATCGCCACAATCTCTGACGCCGAGCAGGGCTACCTGGAAATACGCGATGAAGACGACAGTTGTATCTACCAGTCTTTCAGCATTACTGATGATGAGGTTAAAAACCTTCAGACGACCATCTCAAGCGGTATTATTGCCGAGGCGATCAAAACTCGGCAGATCATTCTAGTTTCTTCCGCACTGCTGGACGAACGGTTTAATAGCCTCAAAAGCGTGCAGATGATGAATATTGAAGCTGTTTTATGTGTACCGTTTTTTGGTCTGCAAACCCGTGGCGTCCTATATTTGCAAGGTGATCGCGGTTTCAAATCAAATGCAGAGAAAATCAAACTCGATAGCGAACTATTCGCCCTGCATGTATCACCATTGCTTGACCAGCTACTATTCGAACAAGAGCACCTGGCCGATAAAAAACCCATTCACAGTCTACGTAAAAACTATCAGTTACAGGACGTCATCGGTCAAAGTCCGGTATTGGTGGAAACACTAAAGTCCGCCATGATGGTCGCCCCGCTTGAGGTAACCACATTATTACTCGGCGAAACCGGCACAGGTAAAAATCAACTAGCCAAGCTTATTCATCAACACAGCAATCGCAAAGATGCACCCTTTGTAGAAATCAACTGCGGCGCACTACCCGATACATTGATTGAAAACGAACTTTTTGGCGCTGTACCTGGCGGACATTCTAGCGCCACCAAAACCATTACCGGCAAAATAACTGCGGCGGACGGTGGCACGCTTTTTCTTGATGAAATAGGCGACTTGCCGCTCGACTCACAAGCAAAACTGCTGCAGTTCATTGAGTCAGGCAATTACTACCCGCTGGGCTCATCTAAAATGCACTCGTCAGACGTGAGGCTTATTTTTGCCACCAACAGGCACCTGCCAAAGCAGATGGAAGCAGGTGCCTTTCGTCAGGATCTTTATTATAGAATTAACTTCTTCGAAATCACTGTCCCACCACTGCGCGAAAGACATGTCGATATTCCATTATTAGTCGAGCAATTCATTGCAGAATGTTGTCAAAAAAACAATTTCCCGGCCATTGTAGCCAGTCCAGAAGTAATCACCATGTTGCAAACCAGCCAGTGGCCCGGCAATGTGCGCGAACTGCAGAACACAGTACAACGAGCTTGCATCAAAACCCGTCTGGATGGCAGCGCGACAATTTACAATAAACACCTGGAATTAAATCTCACTACCACGCCAGCTGGCAATTCGCTAACCGAAAAAGACTTCCAGAAAGCAACCTTACAATTCCAACAACAATTTCTGAAAGATAAATTACACGCAACCGACTGGAATGTCAGTCAAACCGCCAAAGAACTCGGACTATCAAGGTCTCATGTCCACAATTTAATTAATTCCTTTCAACTGGTACGTACCAGCAAATAATTTTAAATAATTCACTGGAAGGATTAACGCGCCAGGAGCACTCTCCTAATCATGCAGGTGCCACTGCCGATCATCTAAATTTATTGGATAAAGACTTATTGGAGCGGGCTTCTTAAAGAAGCATGGCTAAAAAAGCCTGATTGAAAAGCCTAGTTAAAACCATCCAGTTCAGGTCTTTTGTAAAACATCAGCCGAGCAGATGCCCTTCAAAACTTGCTGCTCTGATGTATACGCCGCTGAAAAAAAGCGCATTTATACCCCCTGAGCCAATAATTATAACTGTCCAATATCCTGGACAGTGTCTTTTTGATTGGTCACTCCAGCACAACTGGCAGCGCAAGAAAAACCCTAAGTCTTTGTTTTAACTAACATTTATAAACTGGCATATTCCTTGAGTTGTATTCTCCCAATAACAACCATTGGGCGGACATAAAATGAACAATAAAATCGATTCCGAAACTTCAATATCCCTCGTTAAGGCAATATCCGACGGTTGCCCCGAAACTGAAGAACAATTTGTTAATATCTATCGACCCAGCATACTCACAAAGCTCATTGGAATGACCCAAGACCGCGCTCGAGCTGAAGATATAACCCAGGAAACACTGATCATTGTTTTGCAAAAAATTCGCAATGACGAGATCAGAGAACCAAAAAAACTAACCGGCTTTGTCCATCAGACCGCTAAATATTGTTATTTCGGCTGGCTAAGAAAACTAGAAAATCAAATTGAGCTCCGAGAACAATTCAATGATATTCCCTCCACCGCGGCCAACGCAGAAAATTTTCATATCGACCACCAACGGGAAAAATTTCTACATCTCTCCATCAATAAAATGCGCGTCACCCGAGATCGAGAGATCTTGTCCAGGCACTATATCCACGGTCAGAGTAAACCAGAAATTTGCGCCGCCCTGTTATTACCGGTTAATAGTTATGATCGTGTGATCTGTCGAGCGCGATTAAGATTACGCGAAAATATGAGTACTCGACAAGAATTTGCAGAACATTGCGCCTAATACGGTTAAAGGCGTTGCCATTAAATCTCCAGCTGAAACCTTAGCTGAAACCTTAGTAGCAAGCGTTTACAACAACCGGAAATTAACTTTGGCCCTGACAAAATTTACCAGCCAACCTGCCTATATTGACTCTAGAGCATCCACTCTAGAGCATGGACTCAAGAGCATGGACTCAAGAGCCAAAAGCAAAGTGTATTAATACTTCGCTAACAATTGAATATGATTAATATTATTCGAAAGCCAGTACAACCTGGCCACAGAAAATATTGCCACAAACACCAAAGCAAGAATTAGCCCAATCCAGAAGCCATATACACCCAGCGGTTGCCCTAACCAACCAAACCCAAGACACAACGCTATTGGCAGACCAAAAACCCAATACCCAACCAGGGTAAAAATCATCGGCACCCGGGTATCTTTATACCCTCGCAAAACCCCAATTGCAGTGGCCTGGCAATTATCAAACAACTGAAATACTGCCACAAAAAGCATAAGGGTGGCCGCCAAATTCAGCACCTCAGTCTCTGCAGTGTATAGCCCCGCTAACCACTTACGCCCCAGAACCACAACAGCAATTGATGCCAACGCCACTACCAGGGTACTCACCATAGCCACCTTCGCTGAAAGCCGTGCATCCGTATATCGCTCGGCACCTACGTTGAGACCAATTCTTATGGATGCGGCGATACCAATAGCCAACGGCAACATAAAGGAAATACCACCTATGCTCATCGCAATGCTATGGGAGGCCACCACATCAGCGCCATATCGACCCAGCAGCACGGTTATGAAGGTAAAAAGCCCAATTTCAAAAAATAATGTCGCACCAATTGGAATACCAATAATGAGTAGCTTTTTGATCAACGGCAATTTAGGCCAACTAAAATGACTATACCAACCGACATTCTGAAAACGACGCCGACTGACGATACAGATCATCAAAATTAGTTGAAACCACATCACAATCGCTGTCGCAAAACCGCAACCCACGCCACCCATCACAGGCAAACCGAAGTGACCATAAACAAAAATCGTATTCAGGGGTATTTTTAATAACAGCGCCAATGAGGCGATAAGCATCGCAGGCTTAGTAAAACCCATACCTTCCGCTAAAAAGCGCAATACAAAATACCCCATGATCGCAGGAATACCCCAGGCCGCCGCCTGAAGATAAGCCAGGGCTATCGTCACTGCTTCTGGATCAACCTGCATCGCGGCATAATAATAATTTGCATTCTTTAACAGCCAGACGATCAATATTGACGCCAAAGCCGCGATCCATAGCGCCTGCCGAATCACTTCTCCCACCTCTGCCTCTCGCCCCGAACCTTTCAACTGAGCAACAGTGGGGGTCACAGCCTGCAAAAACCCCATCATCAGCATCATACACGGCCACAGAACAGCACCACCTATGGCCACCCCCGCCAAATCAACGGCACTAAAACGCCCTGCCATCACAGTATCAACAACGCCCATGCCCATTTGTGCAAGCTGCGCGGCCATCAATGGCAACGCCAACCTAATAAGAAGAATGAACTCTTTTTTTAGCTTCGAACCTTCCACACTCAACCTTTAACTTGTTCTTTCAACCAATCTTGTCACCACAGTCTGCCTGTCTATACCAGACGTCGCAAATAATCACCTGCACATTATACTGTGCAGGGGAAATCCCCCGTTTTGCCTCCAACCCTGCGTTCAATAGCACTAGTGCAGACCACAGCAAAAAACCATAGAATCAACTTCATACTAAAACGCAAATTTGTCACGGTTAACCAAAAGGCGTAAGCAAAACATGAACCGCTCTTCAGCAAATACAAAGCGTCGAAAAGTTGACTATCAGCTTGTAGTTGGCTACTTGTTAGTTGTCATCGGTGGCGCTTTGACGGTTTGGCTTTTTAACGCGGTCATTCTCGGGTTACAGACTTACCAATGGAACACCACACCGGCTATTATTTATCTTTCAAAGTCTCAGTATTCCGCCAGTAGCCCAACCGACAAAACCCAGGGGTTATATAAAATCGATATTGGTTATCGATATAATATCGACGGGGAAAAATACTTAGGCACAAAAATCAATCATACAGACTTACCATTATTGCGCTTGTCAGAAGCCGAAATACTACTCCAAAAATATAACGTTGGCTCAGTTCAGGTCGCTTATTTCGACCCGACTCAACCCGCCTCAGCGGTATTGATTCAGGGCATAAACCGAAACATTATGATGTTGCTTGGACTAGCATTATTATTTTTTATCGTCGGCACCAAAGCAATACGCCGCAACCGAATTTCAACCCAGACCAGGCTTTGATGAACATAAATCATCGACCAACCCACTTAATCAACCACCCTGTTCTAACCAAATCAGACCAGACCAGTCTTAGTAGAACAAACGTTGCAGAACCAGCCATTTTATAAAAAACCCGAGAGAGCTCACCAAAGCAGGAAAACATTATGAAGTATATAGCCATCATTATTGCCTCTTTATTGTGTGGTTTCTTTAGCGGTTATCTCCTCGTGCGACATTATTCCACGCCAGACGGCCTCCCAATACTTAGATATACGGAACTTAAATATGAAGAACTTAGACAGGATGCGTTTACACCCGGAGAAAATGTCTTTCCCAGCAGTAGCCCTGCCAATAAAATAGCGCCAACAGATTTCGCTCAAATCGAAAACCAGGCCAGTGTATTTGAGCAACTATATTCCGCTTATCATTTGGCAGCCCAGGCGGATATTAACCAACTGGAAAGTTTGCTTGAAAAGTCGATTCAGTCAAAAGACCCATTATACAGTTTTAATTTAACCAATATTTTCCTTGAACGCTATACAGCACTTGACCCCAACAGGGCCATTAAGTACGTATCAAACTCAACCTTAGATCAACATCAATCGATAGCTCATATCGTTACCAGCTGGATCAGACATGACCCAATGTCAGCTATGCTTTACCTTCGCAGCATCAGCAATGAACCTTTAAAAATAGTCCTGGGCAAGCGTCTTTTAGCCGATCCTACGCGCAAAATAGTAGCGCTACGCGAGGAACTCCAATCGATCCTTGGCGCTCACTCTGGCCGCATGGCAGAACAAACTCGGATTGCCCAACTTACCCCTGCCAGGGCCTTTGAAGAAGCCCTTACGAAAACCGGCAGACTCCGAATGCAGCAACTCGTAAGCAGCATCAAACGCTGGACTGCCAATGACCCTGCAGCTGTCTTAACCAAAATTACCCTGCTAGAAAACACCCAGGAACGACAAAAACTGCTACAGGTTGCAATCAGCCAATATCTTCAATACGACCCTGAGGCCGCGCTATCCTACGTACTCGCCAACCATCCAGAGAACAACAATCTAGAACAGCAAGTCTTATCTGGGTATGCCAAATACGATATTGATTTAGCCATACCGTTGGTAGAAAGTTATATCACCAGGACGGGTAATCATAGGATTCTCAGCAACATTTTGGCCCACTGGGTACAGAAAGACCCTACCAGCGCACTAGACTATGCTACAAATATAGCTGACCAACAAAAACACCAGATCTACCAACACTTAGCTTTCAGCTATCTGAACAGCCACCCAACTGAAGCTTTTAACTGGGTCCTTGGTCTCGATGCTCAATATCAGAACATCAAATTTTCCGCCCTGCAAAACATCAACTCAAACAATATTGCCGCAGCAGAAAGTGTTGTAAGGGTAGTAGAGCCAACAAAATTGCGCGAACGTTTGATCACCAGCATTGCTCGTCACAAAGCGCAACTAGACCCCAACCTGGCACTGGACTGGTTGGCTGAATACGAGGCTGAACCGGGCTACAAAGCTGCACTGCAAAGCATTATAACAACCTGGTCTAGACGTGACCCCGCGACTGCAGCAAAACAAATCGAAGCCCATTCAGGTCAAAACGGACTGCAGGCAATTGCTGGACGGGTGGCTCAGAACTGGTATCAGAAAAACCCCATCGAAGCGCTAAACTGGCTAGAAGCCCTGCCAGCCGGCAGCACAAAATCCAATGCTATTGCAGCGACCTCAGGTCTGGTAGCGCAAAAAGATCCTGACGCCGCAGTTAATATGCTCGTTGATATTGAAAATGGGCCCGCCAAAAACAATGCACTCAGATCTATTGCGTATATATGGACAACTAAAGAGCCAGAACGAATCGAAGAAATAATTTCCAACCTGCAACTGAACACCGAGGATGCGAATAGAATTAGGAGACGCCACAATAGAGCGCAACCAGCTACGGCAAAGCATTAGCTTTGACATTTAATACGGCAAAGCATTAACCTCAACATCTAACGACACTCTGAGTCAGCCAAACGATCAAACAACCTACCAACCCAAAATATCATTGGTGATGACAGCGCTAGACATTTTTTCCACTCTTTTATTCAGACCCAGCTGCCTGAGTTTTATCACCATGTCAGCTGCGGATGTAGCCGGCTTTACATTCCGGTCGATAAACAATACCCGCCCATCAAGACCAATATAGAAGGTATGCCGCATAGCGTAACCCTGATCACTCAATACATCATAGGCCCTGGCAGTCTGTTTTGAGATATCACTCAAAAGCGGGAAGTCAGCCTTTTGTTGCTCAGCAAAACCAATATTATGCTCAATGGGGTCGACACTAAGCATATAATAGGAAATAGGATACTGTTTTAGAATGTGACCATTTTCCACCAACGATTTACATTCGATAGTACAACCGTTGGTATAGGCTCTGGGAAACCAGGCTAGTATAACTATACTAGTTCCACGGTGATCAGAAAGCCGATGGACCTGCCCATCAGTACCCGGCAATGAAAAACCCGGCGCTATATCACCGACTTCCAGGCTTAATGCCATCGAAGAATAACCAAGTAGGAATGCAATTATTATCCCTTTCATCTTTCCTCCAACTCTAAGCTAGATTATTTATTTACGATCAATTCTTTTCAAGTCATTTTTACTGACTATTCTTTACGAATATTAGGTTACAAATGACTATTGGCCACATATTTACTGACCAAACTCTTAATTGTCAAAGTCTTAATTAGTAGCACTGCATTTAGTAGCACTGCATTTAGTAGCACTGCGCTCAACGGCACCACAGGTTGCATGGGACAAGCAAATGCTGAATGACATTCCAGGATTCATTTGAGCAGCGCATAAAATTTGACTCCCCCTACAGCAATCCTGGACAGCTAATAGACCAGTGGGTTAACGCTATCGTTAACCCGTCGACAAACCAGCCAAAACATGCACCCACAAAAAGTTGAACTTCAATTCATATTAAGAATCAAGTCAGTTTGAACAATCAGAAAAACAAAACGATACTGGTATTGATACTCTGTCAGGCGACAATATAAACAGAGAAAGGGCTAACCGGGAAAGGATTGTGAGAGCGATAGCCCTCACAATTTAACATCAGATGACCTTTTTCTTTTCAAGCCGTTGAACCAAATCTAATAAAGTCTTATCAGTAGAGGACTTACTGAAAGACTCGGTCAGAATGTTGCTGATTTCTTTGTTCATAGATGTATTGTTTGATTTTGCACTTCGTTTGATTTTCTTGTGCAAACTAGGCGGTAGACGCAATACAAATTTAACCTGTTCGGCTTCTGCCATAGGTGTTCTCCTATAATATTAATAACATGTCTCAAAATGACGCCGGCATTATAAAGGAAAAAAATGCAGTCATCCTGAATATTCGACAAAATAACTAATATTTTTTATACAACATCAAATCAACAGCACTTATATAATTTCATTTTGATACCGAAACCGCATAAAAACAGATCTCTTTGGGCTCCAATCAAAAAAAACACCGTCGCTAATGCAGGAAACTATCACCTAAACTGCAATTCCTGCCGGTTATGCCTAGCATAAACCAATAACCATGGAGCATAGCTAAATATATAGCGCTAATGTTAAAATGGAGATCAGTTGGCAAATTAAAGCCGTCAACCTACGTTAACACATTCATTGTAGCATCAAAACTTTGGCCAAACTGTCAACCTTTCGCCTGAATACATTAGGAAAACCCTTTGCAGCCAATCAGTCGTCGACATGTACTCCACATAGCATGGCCAATTATTCTTTCCAATCTTTCAACACCGCTTCTTGGCATTGTGGACACTGCGGTAATAGGCAATCTGGGCAACACTGCATATATCGGCGCAATAGCAATCGGCGCAATGATTTTCAGTTTTATCTACTGGGGTTTTGGTTTTCTGAGAATGGGCACCACTGGACTTGTCGCTCAGGCCATTGGCGCCAATAATCAGAACGAAGTAAAGGCTGCTCTGTATCGAGCTATTGGCCTGGGTGTTTTGATTGGACTGGCTCTAGTAGTACTGCAGAACCCCATCAGCCACCTGGCCTTTAATCTGGTTAGCGGTAGCCCAGAAGTCGAAACCGCAGCTTTAAAATATTTCGAAATTCGCATATGGGCCGCGCCAGTCAGCCTTGCTCATCTTGCCATCATGGGTTTCTTACTGGCAAAACAGGATTCCCGCTCTTTATTATTCATTCAACTCATCTTAAATGGTACAAATATCATTCTCGATCTTGTTTTTGTAGTGGGGTTAGGCTGGGAAATTACCGGTGTTGCAGTTGCCACGATAATATCAGAGGTCATCGCTATAATCGTAGGCATTGTTATCGTAATGGGCAGTATCGGCTATAGCTACAAACAGCTATCCATTCCCTGGTTTACCTTACTCAATACCGCCGCACTAAAACATATGCTCATTGTAAATAGAGACATTATGATTCGAACGCTTTGCCTTTTATTCGCCTTTGCCTGGTTTACCAATCAGGGTGCCCAGGCAGGGGACCTTGTCTTATCAGCAAATGCGTTGTTAATGCAGCTAGTATCATTTGCAGCATTTTTCCTCGACGGCTTTGCCCTTGCCGGCGAATCCCTGGTAGGGCAAGCAGTAGGGGCGGCTGACAAAAATCAGTTAATCCGCTCTATTCGATACTGTTTTGAACTAGCAGCCGGCACCTCTTTAGTGCTTTCAATGCTGTTTTGGCTCCTCGGCAACCCTATTATTCACCTGATGACAAATATTGAGCTGGTACAACAAACTGCACAACAATATCTAATCTGGGCCATAATCGCCCCGCCAATATCATTTTGTTGTTACTTGCTGGATGGCATATTCATCGGCGCAACCTGCACCCGTGAAATGCGCAATGCCATGCTATTCTCTCTACTGGCATTTCTCTGCAGCTGGTATTTTTTACACGCCAGCTGGGACAATCATGGTCTCTGGCTATCATTGCATATTTACTTTTTGTCCCGCGCAGCTTCTTTAGGCTATTATCTGCCGAGAATTATCAACATGCCTGTTTTCACCACCAATAGTTCGCGCTCGACTATCGAACAATCTGGACCGTAATTCGCTCTAGACAGTAATTCGTTCTAGACAGTCATTCGCTCTAGACAGTCATTCGTTCTAGACAGTCATTCCCGCCCTACATTAAGAATATGAGAACAATTTGAAACCTGACGCGGTAGAACAGCTTTACCAATTTATCCTTCAACACCCGAGGTTAATAATCATCACCGGTGCAGGATGTAGCGTAGCCTCTGGCATACCAGCTTATCGGGATTACGACGGCCATTGGCAGCGCAGCGCAGCTATTCAGCATCAGGAGTTTATTAGCCAACTACAAAGTCGCAAACGCTACTGGGCACGCAGCCTGTTCAATTGGCCTACGATATATGCAGCACGACCCACCGCCGCTCACTACGCCCTGGCGAGTCTTGAGAAGCTGGGCTACTGCCAACTGCTTGTTACACAAAATGTTGATCGTTTACACCAACATGCTGGCCATCAAAATGTCATCGACCTCCACGGGAGATTAGATAAAATTGTTTGCCTGAGCTGTAATAGAAATGCCGACCGGCACCTGATCCAGCAACAACTTTTATCCATGAATGCTGGGCTAAGCCATAAATGGCAACATTCAGAAACCGACCCCAGCAATGAACTCGAAGATAGCCTAACTCAACTCATTGATATTCCTGAATGCCATTTTTGTGGCGGAATATTAAAACCCGATGTGGTTTTCTACGGCGGCGCGGTAAAAAAGCACACCAGCCAATTAATTTCTGAGAGTATTAATTCTGCGGATGCAATTTTAGTAGTAGGCTCTTCTTTGACGGTCTTCTCCAGCTTCAGGTTTTGTCGTCAGGCCTACAAACAATCGATTCCAGTTGCGGCAATCAATCAGGGAAAAACCCGTGCCGATGAGTTTCTTAGCCTGAAAATCAACAGCGACTGCCAGCAAACCTTATATTCACTTTCTCAATATCTAGGCTCGAGACCCAGGCCAAATATCTAAACCCCGCATTCATAAACACATCCATATTCATAGCGGTAACAAACGGCCCATTACTTTGCTGTAGCGAGACAATCGTCCTCAGTGACTCGGTAAGAATAGTCGAAAGTTAAAGGTATAGGGTCAGGTTGATACTCAGGGCAGACCACATTTAAGGATACACCCTACCAACCTCAACCGCTAACCAGTCACCAATACGACTATTGATAAAAATTACCTGGTTGATATTTTTTCCTTCCTGGGAAACGAAATTTCGAAGCGAGTACCATGGTCGCTAATGTACTTTAATTTTCCATCTAATTGCTGAGTTAGGATAGAAACAATCTCCATCCCCATAGAATTCAGAGAATCCAGTTTAAAACCGTCGGGCAGGCCAATGCCATTATCGCTTATCACTAATACGTAATAATTTTCGTGTAAATTGAAATTAACATTGATGAGGCCGTAGGTCTCAACGCCTTCAAAAGCATGTTTTAACGAATTTGAAATTAGCTCATTAATAATGAGCCCACAGGGCACTGCTGTTTCGATATCAAGCAGTACATGATCAACCTGTATATCAAGTCGCACAACGCTCCCCTTGACCGCATAGAACCTTTGCAGGCTGTTAGCCAACATATTTATATAGTCATTAAAGTCTATTGCGGTAAGGTCCACTGACTGATACAGGTTCTCATGGATCAGAGACATTGATTTGATACGCTGCTGACTTTCACCCAACAGGCTAGCAAATATTTCATCACCAACGGTCTCAGCCTGAATATTCAACAGGCTGGATATTACCTGCATATTATTTTTAACTCGGTGGTGAACCTCCTTCAACAATAGCTCTTTTTCTTTCAGAGATTCAGCTAATTCCCGTTGCACCTGTTTATTTTCACGGATCTCATAGGTTAAAGCTTCGGTTTTTTCATCAATCATAGACTGTAAATTCAATCGATGTTTTTCTAGTTCCGACTCGGTATTCTTTCTATCAGTTACATCCCGCACTATACTCACATAGGCCGTTTCATTGTCATTATCATCACGTACAGCTGCAATAGTAACTTCAGTGGTCACAAAATCCATCCCTCTATTTGAGCTCACTTCACCATGCCAACGACCTGCCTCTAACAACCCTTCTCTGGCCCTGGTTGCAGCGGCTGGATCTGAAAATATCAAAGAAAAAACCGAACACCCAATCGCCTTCGACGGGGTAATACCAAAAATAGAATTTATGGCCACATTGGCATACATCAAATGTTTGTTGGCATCAGCAATTAACACACAGTCACTCGCCTCTTCGAGCGAACCTATATATAGTTGCAACCGTTCGCTGTAGCGTTTTGCTGCTTCTCGTTCAAGCCGGACTCTATTCGCCCCCTGAAATTGAAACAAAATACCCAGCCCTACCAACAGATAAACCAGATATGCCCACCAGGTGGCCCAAACAGGCGGGTTAACCACAACTTTTATGGAAGTTGCTTGCGCCGACCACACAGAGTCATTATTCGAACCCAACACTTCAAATGTATATTCTCCAGCATCCAGGTTTGTATAGGTCACCTGATGGGAACCTTTCGCCTCAACCCAATCGCGATCAAAGCCTTTAAGTTGATACCTGAACTGATTATGCAGGGGCGCAGTAAAGTCCATTGCAGCGAAATCAAAACCGATCACAAAATCATTATACTCAAGTTCTATCAAATCACTTTGATGGATTGGCCTGGGCAATTTTACGGTTTCATTAAATTTTGAAAAGCGGGTGATTTTCACCACCGGAGAATAAGTATTACCCTGAATCGCAGATGGATTGAAGGCATTAAAACCATTATTACCACCAAACAATAAGCTACCATCTGACAACTGCAACGATGCACCACTATTAAAGTCATCGCTTTGCAAACCATGGCTAACGTTATACAGCGTAAACTGAGCATTCACAGGATTATAAACCGTTAGGCCCTTAGCCCCGCTAATCCATAATCGACCCGCATCGTCAGCCAACATTCGATACACAAAATCACTGGCCAAACCCTCTGACTTGGTTATTCGCTCAAATTCATCCCTGCCTTGATCAAATCGATTCATTCCGTGGTCTCGGGTACCAACCCAAATAGTATTATTGGCCCTTAGCAATGAAATAACATTATTACTGCTTAAACTGTTCATGTTTGTTCGATTATGTTTATAAATCTGCGTGTGGCCAGTCTCAGGATCAAGAACTATGACACCACCACCATCAGTTGCTATCCACAATTTACCATCATGTGCCTCTATGATTTGTAAGGTTCGCAAATCAGAAAATTCACCCAGACGATTTCCCGCTTCGGGATAACGCTTAAACTTGCCATCTCCAATATAAAGATTGACCCCGCCACCATAAGTTGAAAGCCAGATATTACCTTTTGAATCTTCAAAAATACTACTGATAGCATTTGAACTAATGGACTGAGGGTCTTTTTCGTCCCACATATGAACTTTAATCACCCGATTGTTTTTAACCAGGTTAACGCCGCCTGACATCGTACCTACCCATAAAATATCATCCTGAACGGCCAGCGACATTATGCGGTTATCTGTCAGCGGCGGAGCATTATGCGTAAAATGTTCGAATACACCTTTTTCGGCATCCCATTTATTCAGCCCAGAGAAAGTACCGATCCATACATCATTACTCGCATTCGACTGAGCAAATGAGGCTATTGAATTACTATCAATACTGCCTGCAATATCAGCATGACTTTTAAAATGGGGAAATGTGCCAATTTGCGCGTTCCACTTACTGACACCGTTGAATGTTCCCAGCCATATAACACCACCCGCATCCTGGAAAATTTCAAAAACATCATTATCACTAATACTCTGCATATCAGTGGGATCGTGCTTATAACGGCTAAACCTGTTGTATTCAGGATGCCATAAATTCAAACCATCGTTAGTACCGACCCAAATATCACCGCTTTTATCCTTGAAAATTTGATATATTCTACTTCCGGACAGCGCTTCATTGTCGGCCACCTTTAACGCCGCAATTTCACCTGAACGGGTATCTATCAATGTGATTTTTCCGTTACTGGTTGATACCCACAGCTGCCCACGATCATCTTCCACTATACCACTAACAGCATTATTACCCTGTCCAGGAACATACACAGGTTGAAAAATTTGTGTCGCTTCATCTAGCTTGAATAGCGCGCCTTTTTCCGATCCTATCCAGATAACACCACGACTATCTTCGAAAACCACACGAATGCTACCAGCACTTATATCTACCAGACCGGAAAGCGACTTAAATGTGCTGGCCGAGGTTTTCACACTCAGACCCAATTCTGTACCGACCCATAATCGATGTTTAGAATCTTCAAATAGACAATAAACAGCATTGCCAGGCCCACCACCTTCAAAGTCTGGGTTCAAATAAAAAACATCAAAGCGGGTACTGGCTTCATCAAACCTGTTCAGCCCAGAATCAGTACCCACCCACAAGGTACCATCTTCGGCAGCCATTACTGTGCGGATAAAATGATGCGAAATTGAACCCGCATTATCAGGTTGATGCAAAAACGTCTCAAAACTATAGCCATCAAAACGATTCAGGCCCTCCTGAGTACCGATCCAGATAAAACCATTTTTGTCTTGAGTCACTGCAGTTACAACTGCCTGGGACAACCCTTCTCTGGTCCCTAAACGGTCAAAAATAAGGTTACGCTGATCACTCAAACGTACTTCCCCTACAACTGCGAAGGAAACCACTATTGTCAGCATCAGCAAAATATAACTTACAACATTTAGCAATTTATTCTCGCTTCCAGAAGGCAATCAATCAATGACTGCATTTTTTACAATCATACCCCGACTAATTAGCCGGGGTAACAACTAAAAGCAATCAATCACCCAACCTATTCCTGTAGTACCCACTCATTAATCGTTGGGGTACTCATATTCCAGATATAACCGGCATTATCTGCGTCATTCATATTCCAGATATAACCAGCATTATCTGCGTCACTCATATTCCAGATATAACC
>JAHRVQ010000063.1 GCA_019090615.1 Pseudomonadales bacterium
ATAAGAGACAGGATGTAGATGTAGATGTAGATGTAGATGTAGATGTAGATGTATAGGGGAAAAAGATGAACCACAAATTAGCGTTCAACGCTAAAACTCATATTGTTGTTGGATCACTACTGGCTGTTTTTGCCACAGGGTCAATAGCAGAATCAGCAAGAGATAGACTAATGGAAGAAGTGGTAGTCACGGCTACCAAAAAGAATACCGTCGAGAATGTACAGGACGTAGCAATAGCAATAAGCGCCTTTGGCGAAAGTCAATTAGACGCGCTAAAAATACAGGATATTTCGGATATTAGTCTACGCGTACCAAACGTGGATCTATCGCCAGTCGGCACCTCTCGCGGAACCGCTCGATTTTCAATTCGGGGTTGGGCACCTACCAGCTCAATTGTCTCCATAGACCCAACAGTAGGCACCATTGTTGATGGCCTATACCTGCCATCAAATGTTGGCGTGGTATACGATACCTTTGACCTGGAAAGCATTGAAGTACTGCGCGGCCCTCAGGGTGTATTATTCGGCAGAAACGTGGTTGGCGGTGTGGTATTGATTAATACCAAAAAACCAACCGACGAATTTGAAGCGCAATTAAGAGTTAAAGGCGAATCAGGGTTTCGTGGTACCGGCGAAAACATGAGCTATTCCGGCATCGTAACTGGGCCGCTTACCGATAACTTGCGCGGTAAAATAGCCGTTTACCATAACAAGGATGAAGGTTGGTTTAAAAACGAATTTAATGGCCAGCAGTTTGACGCCAATGAAACCACGCTGATTCGAGCCGCACTCGCCTGGGACCTTGGCGATTCAACCAGTTTTCTGCTGAGCTACGAAAATGGCGACCAGGATGGAGATGGCCAACCAAATCAATCTCATGATAATAGAAACGACGGCAGACCCGGTTTGTTTGATCGAGATGATTTTAAAGTCACGTCTGACCTGGATAGTTTTCAACGCGCAGAGTGGGACCAGGTAATTTTTACCACCAATATCGACGTCAATTTTGGTGATGGCACCATAACCAATATTACTGGTTGGCGCGCATTCGAAAACAGAACATTGTTGGATATAGACGCGTTAGATATTTCTCATTTTAATAGCCTCGGCGGTAGCCAGGTAGATTCCTTTAGTAATGAATTGCGTTACTTTGGTACATTTGGTGATTTTAATGTAACCACAGGGCTCTACTTCCTTAAATCAGAAATAATCAACCAGGGCAATCGCACTATTGCAGAAACTATCTTTGCCGACAGAGGCCTGCCGCCACTACTGCAAAACAACTCTGGTGTGCAAGACGCAAAAACCTTTGGCGTGTTTGTTAATACTGATTACGACGTTACGGATCGGCTTACCTTGTCACTTGGTATGCGTTATACCGATGAAGAGAAAGAAGCCACCAGTGCAGCATTGAGAAACAATACAACGGAAGCTTGCGGCGCACTGTTCGGACCTGTCCCCTGTATTAACGATATCGTTGACGACAGCGACTCCTGGTACAACTTTTCGTATAAAGCAGGTTTTACCTTTGGCATCACAGACTCATCAATGATCTACGGTCATATATCCCGTAGTTACCGTGCCGGCGGATATAACTTACGCCGTGCAAGTGTTGATACTGATAAAGAGCCTTTTGATGAAGAACAGATTGACCAGCTAGAAATTGGTGCAAAAATGGATTTAACTGATGACATCAGACTAAATGTGACCTCCTTTTACTCAGTAGGTAAAGACCTACAACGGGAACTCATCGTTGACCCAGTGCTAATTTTTCAAGAAATAGCCAATACTGCTGACGCTGATATTTATGGCATTGAGTTAGATAGCCGAATATTCATTACCGACCAGCTAAGTTTGCTAGCAACCATTGGTTATCTGCATGCAGAATATACTGATGTGCTTTTTGACCTCAATGCTGATGGCGTCTTAAATGATATTGATGAGGATCTTGATTTGCCCTCAGTGCCTGAAATGACCAACTCATTTAGCGTGCTTTATGATCAAAATATTGGCGATTTCGGCCTATTATCCTCGCAAATAACTTACAGCCATCGTGATTCAGTTACTGGCACGAAGAACCAGGGTTTACGCAATGCGCGCGATGAGTTTGATATAAATATGACTTTATATCCTAACAACGCGAGTTGGGAATTATCTCTTTATGGTAAAAACCTGACAAACCACCCAAACCTACTGCAGGACACGCCTTTAGGTAATCCGATAACTACATTATCTGCACTGGGTAAGGGCCGAAGAATTGGTCTTGAGTTCAGATATAACTTTAATTAAGTAATAACTTTAGTTAAGTAATAATGCGGCGATGCCTTTAAGGCATCGCCGTTTTTAATTCACACTCACCAAATTGCAATTTCAAAGCAACAGCCCTCAAGCCCAATCCATCGCCCCCGCACACGGTTTAGCAACAACTCGGTCTTCCGACCCACCATCTTGTCTTATATGCCCCCCTGCACCGCTCTATTTTTCATCACAGGACCCATCAGATTTGCCTTGCTCTGGTAAATATGGTTTATTCTAAGCTACCCTATTGTCGAAATATTCCCGCACTACAACGCTTGAAATAAAAATCAAATTAGAAACTTTAACAGTCGAAACCAGCAATGCTGTTATTTTTCAATTCATAACAGGTGAAAAAATATTATGCCTAGATTAAGTAAACTAGACCGCTCCGTGGCAGGCAAGGTCGTTCATATTACTGGCGCAGCCAGTGGCATGGGCCGCGCAACCGCCTATCTATTTGCCGACGAAGGCGCCAGCGTTGCGGTGACTGATCTCAATGCAGCGGGAGCGGAAGCGGTAGCCGAAGAAATTCGCGCAGCCGGCGGTATTGCGAAAGCCTGGGCGCTCAACGTTGCCGATGCTGAGCAAATAATACAGGTCACTAACGAGATAGGCGATGAATTTGGCGGCCTGGACATCCTGGTCAATAATGCAGGCATTGGCGTTTCGGCGCGCCTTGATAGCGATAAATATGAAGCCCGTTGGCAACTTGGAATGGATGTATTAATTACCGGCCCGCAACGCCTGGTACGCGCGTCACTTACCATGTTAACAGCGTCTGAACATGGCAGGATCATCAATATAGCCTCAACTGAAGGCATCGGTGCGAGCAAAGGCGCAAGCGCCTATACCGTGGCTAAACACGGCGTGGTTGGTTTGACCAAAGCATTAGCAGTAGACCTTGGTCGACGTGGCATCACCTCGAACTGCATCTGCCCGGGGCCGATAAATACCGGGCTTACTGAAGCCATACCGGATACTGCAAAAGAGAAATTCGCCAAACGACGCGTCGCGCTATTGCGCTACGGCGATCCCGAAGAAGTCGCTCATGCCACATTGAATTTCGCGTTGCCTGCCTCAAGTTATATGACCGGCATCATCATGCCTGTGGATGGCGGACAGATGATTCGCAATGCTTAGGTTAGCGACGGACCATGATACCCGCACTGGAGTACAACAAACGCTTTAAGGAGATAGAAAATGGCTGATTGGCAAATTGGTGAGGTAAAAATCACCAAGATTATTGAAGATGACAGCCCCGTACCTGGCAAATTTGTATTGCCAGATGCCACGGCTGAAAAACTCGCAGAAATACCCTGGCTAGCGCCAAACTTTGTCACTGAAAAAGGCTGGCTAAAAATGAGTATCCATGCCCTGATCATTGAATCAAAGGGCAAAAAAATACTGGTAGATACCTGCCTCGGTAACGACAAAGAACGACCCAACAAAGCCTGGGCGATGCGTAATGGCCCGTTCCTTGAAGATCTGGCAGCCGCTGGACATCCAAGAGAAAGTATTGATTATGTTATATGTACCCATTTACATGTGGATCATGTGGGCTGGAACACAATGCTGGTGAACAACGAATGGATACCAACTTTTCCTAACGCTCGGTATCTGTTTGGCCGGGTTGAATGGGAGGCCTGGCAACAAGAGGGCGACTCAGAGCATTTTGGCCCCGTACTGGCCGATTCAGTTCAGCCGATTGTAGACGCGGGCCTGGCAGACCTGGTTGAATGGGACCATCGCATCAACGACGAAGTATTTCTTGAACCGACACCGGGGCATACTGCCGGTCATATTAGCGTCCGTATTTCATCACAAAATACCGACGCTGTAATCACTGGCGACATGACGCATCACCCCTGTCAACTTGCCAGGCCAGAATGGTCCTGCTTTGCAGATTCTGACCCAGCCATGGCAATTGAAACCCGTTGGGATTTTTATAACCGTTATGCGAATAAACCCGTACTAGTGATTGGCACGCATTTTTCGGAGCCTACAGCCGGGCATATTGTTAAGGACGGCGAGGTCTTTAAGCTGGATTGTTAAACTTATTCCTGTCTAAGCGCTAATACCTAAGGCGCTTAGGCAGGGGCTACTAACTAAAAGTCAGAGTGTTCGACCCCATTAACCCGGGCGCCACAGAACATTCAATATTTAACCGGCCATATTGCCCCTGCACGGCTAATGAGCAAACACCTGTTGTAACTTTTGCACCATTTCGGATTTACGAAAAGGTTTTTGCAACAGAACGATGCCTTCATCTACTACACCATGATGCGCAATAGCATCCTCAGCATAACCAGACATAAATAAGACCTTTATTTCCGGCAGAACATCAGCCACCTGCCTGGCTAGATCAGGGCCATTAATCGCCCCTGGTAAAACCACGTCGCTCAGCAACAGCACAAAGTCGCTATGGTCACTTAAAATTTCAATAGCTTCACCTGCTTCCCTGGCTGAAAAAACAGTATAACCAACAGACTTTAGAAGCTTCCTGGTAAGGTGCGCCACCTCTTCATCGTCTTCTACCAACAGTACCTTGCCAAAAAAACGCGTATTGTCCACATGTTCCGGCCCAGCCTGAACTAACAATCCATCTTTACAAAAAGGCAAAAACAAATTTACTGTGGTTCCGCAGTCTATTTCACTTTCAATATCAACATGGCCACCTGACTGTTTAATAAAACCATAAACCATCGACAACCCAAGGCCAGACCCTTTGCCTACATCTTTTGTGGTAAAAAAAGGCTCAAAAACCCGACCAAGGATTTTTTCCGACATACCACTGCCAGTATCCTTAATCGAGACCTGCACATAAGACCCCGCACAAACATCTTCCTGACGCAGAACATATGCCTCGTCAAGATAAGTATTTTTTGTCTCTATGGTGAGCTTGCCCCCAGCTGGCATTGAATGCTGGGCATTAATAGCCAAATTAAGGATAGAATTTTCCAGCTGCCCAGAATCAATATTACAATTATGTAAACTTGTGGCCAACTTCGACTCAACATTAATACTTTCGTCTAATGTTCGGCGTAGCAAAGGTAACATATGCGCCACACAGTCATTGGCATTTACCACCTTTGGATCAAGTATTTGTCGCCGCGAAAAGGCCAACAATCGCTGGGTTAGTTCCGAACCACGCTCTGCAGCGCGACGAATTGCCCGTATGGATTCAAGATCTTCTTCTGTTTCACTTTCTATCAGGTCAACATTACCCAAAACCACATGCAATAGATTGTTAAAGTCATGGGACAGCCCACCTGTTAGCTCTCCCACCGCTTCCATTTTCTGCGCATGACGTAAGCGTTCTTCACTCCTTATTATGTCTGTAACATCCTGAATGACCCCAACCAAACGCAAAACCTGACCCTCATCTGATTTGAGAATTCCAATTTTAGCCCGCAGGTGACGAATCTCTCCGTCAGTACGAATAATCCGAAAGGTATATTCTTCAGGCTCTACGCCATGATCACTGGCATTAGCGATCAACTGACGAATCTTGCTCGCGTCATTTGGGTGTATAAGCTGCCACCAGGCATCTAATTCGACGCTGCGAGTACCAAACATTTCTTCAATGCCGGTAGCATTAAATGTAGCATTGGGGTCATTAACGTTGATGTTCCAGTACCCAAGGTTGGCAATTTCTTTAGCCCTGCGCAAAAGCAAGGTGTCCTCCTCAATACGCCGTAAAGATTCTACCCGAGGGCCTGCATCCGACAATGCTAGCAGAAACTCTTCTCTTTCATAATCAATCACCGATATAGTCAGGTCAATTTTTAAACCCGCGTTTACCTGGCCGTCATAATCAAAGCTCTGGCTCAGCTGTGGATCTAACCTTAGCCTTTCCAGTAATTTTTGATAAGGATAACCTTGCAGGACACTATCACCCCAGAGATTCCATACATGACAACCTAACAATTGCTCTGGCGCACCCGGGAATTTAATAAATGCATTGCTTACTGCAATAATCCTTTGCCTGGCAATAACCAAATGGGAGCCATTCATGGCTTTAAGCAGCTTGTTATAATATTCAACACGGTTATCATCGACCTCCTTGCGAGCAAAGCTTGCAACGAGCAACAAAACAATGGCGACAAGTAAAAATAACCACATTACCCAGGCCGGCAAACCAAAAATAAATAGCCGCTCAGACAGGTCTAACGCAATAGCAATAAAAAATACCACAGCGGCGGCAAGTATATAGCTTTGAGAACCAGCCCTTAAGGCCCGAAAAGCAATGCAACTAACCAGGGCTAATAGTAAAATTTCGATGAAACTAGTGATAGTCGGATTCCAATCCCAATTTGGTATACTTTTTTTAGAGCTTATTATGTACTATTTTAGGCGAATATCGAGAGTCCAGCTAATTAACGCTAAAGCCGCAGCCTGGAAAGATAAATCTACACCACCTTCGAGACATCTATTATGCGGAACAAACTGTATGAAAACTAGGCAATATATACACTCTTATCCCAAGTTAAAATACTGATGCAGCCTGTTTTTATTCCGCAACCTAACACTTTGATAGCAATCCATGCCAGCCAGGCAGGATTTCCAGTAAGAAGAATTTATTGTGTAGGCAGAAACTATGCAGCCCATGCCAAAGAAATGGGCGTCGATCCGGCCCATGAAGCACCGTTTTTTTTCTCCAAACCGGCAGATGCCGTAGTAGCAAACGGCGCTGACATCGTATATCCCCCACGCACAAAAAATCTGCACCACGAAATTGAACTGGTCGTTGCTATTGGTAAAGCAGGTTATAATATCAATCCCAATACTGCCGAACAATATATCTATGGTTATGCAGTGGGTAACGATTTGACCCGCAGAGATCTACAGGCCAAGGCCAAACAGCTTCGCCAGCCATGGGAAACGAGCAAAGCATTCGATTGCTCGGCACCCATCAGTAAAATTTTTCCAGCAACTCAGGTGGGCCATATACGAACAGGGGCCATCTGGCTTAAGGTCAATAATGAGATACGTCAACAAGCAGATATTGGCGATCTTATCTGGTCAATACCTAAGCTTATTGCCGAATTATCCTGCTTATTTGAGTTAAAAGCAGGCGATCTTATTTTTACTGGCACCCCCGCTGGTGTTGCCGCCGTTGAACCAGGGGATTTAATTGAGGGTTATGTCGACGGACTTGAGGTTCTGAGCAACCGTATAGTTATTAAATAGATAGTGGTTTTTACCGCGAAATTAGCCTTGTATCGAGCCCAATGCTGGTCGAGGGAATTAACAAAGGGCAGGTCTGCGCTTGCAAAAAATATGGCATCAGATATTAGTACAGTAAATAAAAAGTACAGCAAAAATTGTCCAGCCAGCGGCATTTAACGCCATCCTGTCAGAATTTTTGCATTCTATTTAGCATCCAATTGCAGGCCATCGCTATACTATAAAACTAATTAAGATTTACTTTCATAACAGCGAAACCGTATCAAAGTTTAATCAAAGGTCCTCTCGAAAAGCCCGCGGAGCAATCCACCAGGGGTAGACAATAATAATACTTCATGATAATCACTTATAAAGATTCTTCACCTATAGAGACAAGCACCGAAATTCGTCTTTTGGAATTCTAATGCAAGACAAATACCTTAGACATCGACTCACCTTAAATTTTCTTAATCCTGAAACAGAACTGAGCTACCGAAAACATATTGTTGAACTGACCACCAATTTTTGCCGTTTTGCCTGGACTTTATTCCTGCTTGCAATGACAGGCTTTGCACTTCTGGATTCGACCTTATTTCCTGCAGATTACAAAACTATTCTGGGACTCCGGCTGTTTATTATTCTAATTTCAGCAACAATGTTGAGCGCTACATTCATACCCAAATTGCGGCCATTACTCTTATTAAGTTCGGCGATCTTTATATCCATAATCTGCCTGTTTTCTATATTTCTCACCAGCCTTAAAAGCCCCACCGATATAAACCCCTATTTTCTTGGTATATTTTTCTCCATAGGCGGCATTTTAATACTGCCCGGCATTGGTTTTATTAGCAGCGTCTGGGCTATGGCCATCAGTCTGGGGCTATTTCTAATTATAACCGGCGTATTTTCACCGGTTAGCCAGATGCAATTTATTGTCCATTGCATCTTCCTACCACCAGTTTTTGTAATATTTACCTATGGTGCTTATGTCATCGAAAGGATTGCCAGGCAAAATTACAGTGTATCGGCCAGGCTGGAAGAATCGCTTGAGGAAGTTAAAGCACTCAGCGGCCTATTACCGATCTGTGCTTCCTGCAAATCAATCCGCAACGACCAGGGTTACTGGGCCGGATTGGAGTGTTACTTTGCTGAGCATTCAGAACTGGAGTTCAGCCATGGTATCTGCCCACCCTGTATGTTCAAACTTTACCCGGATCATGCAGCTGAAATAGAAAAAGAAGACCAGGAGATGCACAGACAGCGCGCAGCAGGGTCTGGTGGTTAAAGACGTATTATTGTAGTTATCAATTCCAGATGGTTAGCGGCTCCATATAGCTAGCGACGCTATTCAGCAAGCCATTCTTTAGCAAGTAACTGAGCTGCCAGAATTTCGCTGGGCGCCATTGTAGCTTCAATTTTTACCTGGTTGTTAACGGCCTGCTCGCTGCCGCTCAGTATGGCAAGACTGAACCACATATGTGCCAGCTTATCTGCCTGAGCAACACCCTGGCCTTCTCGATACATGATACCCAGATTATTTTGCGCAGAAGCCAGCCCCTGAAGCGCAGCCCGGCGATACCATTTAACTGCCTTTTTATAATCCCGTTTAACACCCTGACCATAATGATGCATCAAACCAAGGTTGGCCTGGGCAGACACCAGACCCTGCTTAGCAGCACGGCGATACCACTTGGCGGCCTTTTTAAAATTTTGCGCTACACCTTCGCCGCGCTGATACATCAATCCCAAATTTGCCTGGGCTCGATCATAACCCTGTTTCGCCGCCCGCCGGTATAATGCCACCGCTTGATCAAAATCCTTCTCTACACCCGTACCATAATAATACATCAGCGCAAGATTCGTCTGAGCCGACGCCAAACCCTGCTCCGCAGCTTTAGCATACCAGACTACAGCCTGCGCAAAATCGCCATCAACGCCATCTCCATTCTGATACATTAAACCAAGGTTAGTCTGGGCGCGGGCATCATTTTGCACGGCTGCTAGACGATACCAGGCAACCGCCGCGACCGCATCCTGCTCCACACCCATACCTTTTTGATACATCAAGCCCAGATTATATTGTGCATCGATATAACCCTGGTCTGCTGATTTTCGATACCATTGCTCGGCTTTCGCATAATCTAGCACAACGTTATCCGCATTCTGGTACATCAAGCCAAGATAAAATTGAGCAGATGCACTGCCCTTGTCGGCCAATAACTTCATCTCATCAGCAGAGAGCGCAGCAACAACCGGCGTAATCTGAAAAATCATCAATACTAAAAAAATAAATCTCATAAGCTATCTGGCACCGCCGATCCGCAACACGCATAAACCTCAGTGCCTTCTTTGCCTGCCTTTAAACCAACCCACCGCAGAAGGCTGCCGTTTTAAGCAAAACAAAAGCGTCCTATTGACGCTTGATTAGCACTTTCCTGATAACAGTATAGTCTGCCTGCTACCAAAGAAGGTTGTTCGCATTGGCATACCCCCTGGCTTACCCCCCTGGCTTACCGACGGACAGCATCATTCGATGGGTCCAATAAGCATTCCGAAGGCGGGTGCGGCAGGCGCTTCAGCCGCAGAAGTAAAAGAAATAAGCTTGGTTAGCCTGACACATTGGCGAGCAAGCTATTTTGACGTTTACAAAAACATATTCGCGTCAATTGAATCATCGGCCAACAATGTACTCATGGACGGACCCGCCTTAACTGCCACTTGAACGTTATCAACAATCAACGGTAAAGTAGTTTCTGTTGTTGGCGCAGTCTGTACGTCCTTAGACAGGTTATCCAGCAATGCCTCCAGGGACATTCCTGACGACAAACTAGAAGGTACACTAGATGCCGATTCAGACGTATCTGTCTGTAATCCTGTTTGATCAACACTTTCTGGATCAACAAAAACATCCATAAGCGTCACTCGTTGATCAAGTAATGTGCTACTCGCCGATTCGAACTGAGCAGGCAATATAGTTGGCAGGTTCAAGCCAACTTCTGCTTCTGCCAGCAAACTAGCCAAACCCAGTTCAGCATCAATGAACAATTCACCTTGCGTATCAGGAATTGGCTCAGCTTCGAGAGATTCGGACGAAAAAGCGAGCTGCGATAAGCCAATAGCAAAATCGACGCTCAGCAATATTTCCTGGCTAACAAACAAGGTCGCCTCGCCATCTGTAAAAGACTGAAATAACTCTTCGCCACGCCCAGCATCAAACTGCAAATCATCCACTTGAGTAAATGCGCCCTCAAGCCGAACCCTGTCGCCTGTTTCACCAACGATAACCAGACTATTTTCAACGCCGGTGAGTGCATTTTCACCGTCAACAATATTTTTAATCGCTTCCGCATCAAGACTAATTTCATCAACCAATTGATTATCAAGAGAAATAACCTCTATAAAATCAATTCTACTACCCGCAAATTGCTGATAAGCAAAACTTTCCTGGCCATCAATTGCTATGATTTTCAGAGTATCAATGCCATCGCCACCATCAACTCGTTTGAAATCACTGGCGACACTAATATTGTCATCACCTGCCTGCCCAAATACGATATCGCCGCCATCAAAAGTTGTTATCTGGTCATCGCCTTCTCCAGCAACAACTACATCCTGAGTTGCCGTACCGACAATTTCTTCAGCCTGGCTGTCACCAACAATCGTTGTATCTACACCCACCAGTTCGACATTATTATTTCTGTATACAATATCCAGCACCACAGCGTCAGAAACATCCAGGCCCGTGACATAATCAAACGACCCTAATAGCTCGCCGGCACTTAAAACCACATAGACTGCAGCCAGGGTCGGCATATAACCGTTGAGCAAGGCAACATTCATATGACCGCCGAGGTTAGCGGTGCCGGTAACCAGCACCTGGTCATATTCAAGACCAGCAACTTCGCCTTCTAGTTCAGACTCCAGATTAATATTGGTATTCAGGTCACCCTCAAATAACAACGTACCCGGCGATGCACCTGGCGCCACAGTAAATGTACCCGCACCAGTAATAATTGCGCTATTAAGCACAGTTCCAGTACCGGTAATGGAACCCAGGGTATTATTATTAAAGGTTGTCAAACCGTTTAGGTCTAGCGTGGTAGAAGCACTACCGCCCAGTAAATTAATATTACCGTCATTATTAAAAACACCCCCGCTTATAGTAAGTGTTTTAGTATCAGAAACAATAATCAAACCAGAGCTCTGGTTAGTACTTGATATGGCCGATAACACCAGGTTTTCCACGACGTTGATCGTACCAATATTGGATATATCACCGCCGATGGTATTTACACCACCACCACCGCCACTATTTGCGGTAGTAATAGTACCGTTATTCGTAAAAAGCTGGCTTAGTCCCATACTTAAACTTACGTTTCTTGACGCCGTATGTATATTATCCAGCACGATGGTACCATCATTAGCAAAGGCGTTAGTCAGCATTAGAGTTACTGAACTCGCTGGACTAGATCCCTCGATAGATAACAACCCAGTATTAGTAAAAACTGAACTATTGATGACCGTGGTATCTTCCTGAATGGTCAAGGTACCCTGGTTATCAATTTCTACATTGGCCGTATCACCGGTCAGCGTGAACTGGGCACCACTGTCTACAGTAAATGCCACGCCACCATTAATAGTAACAATACCGCTCAGGTCAAAGGTGGGCATGGAAGCCAACACGGTAAATGCGCTAGCAACAGTTACCAGCGAACCTGCCAGGTCAACCACACCACCTCCAAGGAAGGCTGAACTGGTACCTATTACCAGATCCGAAACAATTGTCAGGGTATTACCAGGGTCCACCACGATGCTGCCAAGGGTGGTATCTACTACAGCACCTGCACCAGATAATGTCGCTGACTGTTCAATGTCAATCACACCGGTACTGGTAATACTGCCGTTGATTGTAATCTGGCCACCACCGCCACCGCTATTAGTGGTTAAAATAGTACCACCATTAAACAAGGTACCACTCAGAATATTCAGGGTCTCGGTACGTGATGCTGTATGCAGATTATCCAGCCTGATCTGGCCCATATTGGTAAAACCAGCAGACAGATTTAAGGTCACAGAACCTGCTGGACTGGTGCCTTCAATCGCCAGCTGGCCAGTATTGGTAAGCGTGCCACTGTTAATTGAGGTGGCGTTTTCCTGTACAAATACATCGCCCTGATTATCCAGGTCGGCATTAATCGTATCACCGGTTAATGTAAGTTGCGCGCCGGAAAATATAGTGAGCAACGAACCATCCACAGTGACGGTACCACCAAACTTAAGCTGAGCTGCGGAAGCAGAAATATCAAACGGACTTATCAGGTTTAAGGTTTGAGTGCCGATTAGATCAACAATACCCAGCCCCAACAGGCTGGTACTTGCACCAAAGGTGCTACTGGATGAATTAATAGTCAGTATCTGACCACTTAACACATCAATCGACCCAAATGTATTATCAAACAGAGCAGAATTAATTGTTACAGATTGGTCTATGTCAAATAGCCCAGCATTAGCAAAATCACCATTGATATTAATTGCTCCGCCACCGCCGCCAGTATTAGCAGTAAAAATAGTACCAGTATTGGTCAAAGCTCCACTTAGAATATTCAGAGTCTCGGTACGTGATGCAGTATGTAAATTATCCAGCGTAATAATCCCAGCATTGGTAAAACCGTTAGCAACATTCAGGGTCACCGAACCTGTCGAAACAGTACCCTGGATAAATAGCTGGCCTATGTTTGTGAAATTTGTACTATTAAGTGAAGAAGCATTTTCCTCAACAAATACATTGCCCTGGTTATCCAGATCTGCATTTACTGTATCAGCCGTCAGAATTAACTGCCCACCGGCTAAAACACTTAGTAATGCACCATTAACGGTAATAGTGCCGCCAAAATCCAACAAGGTGCTGGATGCACTAATATCAAATGGGGTTGCTAAATTGAGCGTTTGAGTGCCGAGCAAATCAATAACACCAAGACCCG
>JAHRVQ010000064.1 GCA_019090615.1 Pseudomonadales bacterium
CATAACCGGTGTCAGGGGTTTAGGCCTGGATGGATTAAACGTAAGCCTGTTTGATGTGAATATAGGTGATGTTACTAACGGCCTGGCGGTGGACGCGACCACTTTGGCGCTGAATAGCAATATTACGGTGGCAGGGGCGGTTGATTTTGAGGGCGTTCTATTGACTAGCCTTAATGCGAATGTCGAGATTGATAATACGCAGGGGAATAATAAAAAGATATTTCTGGAATCAATCAACGGTGCATTCGATTTAAGTCTTAAAGGCGATAATGACAGTGTGATAACGTTCAATGAAGTGAATGTTGGAACGCTGGCGGTGACGGGCGGTAATGTTTCGCTCAACAACGATTTAATCGTTGCTGGTGAGGTTAACCTAAGCGGTGCAGGCGGCATTGCGCTAGTTGATGATGTGACTATAAATAACACCACGGGTAGTAATGCGGCTATCCTGTTGGCGCCAGTAACAGGCGCAAATACTCTGACTTTGAATGGCGACACTAGTAGCGGTATAACCCTGGCTGGTACTGATGTACAGACCCTGCAGCTTGTAAGTGGCGGAACCCTTACCCTGAACGGGGTTATTCAAACCGAGACAGCTCAGGATTATACGGCCATCGGTCCAATTATATTGGGTTCTGATGTGCAGTTGATCGCTGATTTAGCTGGGGCCAAAGCAAATATCACCTTTGATGGTGCAAATATTATTACTGGGGCAAATGATCTAACGATAACAGGTTCAGTAATCAATTTGTTTCAAGTTGGCGGTGGAGGTAGTAATCCTTCTAGTGTCACCATCAATGCTGACTCAAATCTGACCCTAAACTCCAATATTACTACCACAAACGGAATTAACCTGAATGCAGATGTAGTGTTGGCACAAGACAGTGCCTTAACGTTATCTAGCGGATCGGGCAGCATAGAGGTTTCCGGAACAGTTAACGGTATCACTGGTTTTGGTGCAGAATCGTTAACGTTGGATGCGGGTGCTAGCAATATAAGCCTTTTAGGCGCAGTATCAGGCGCAGGAGGTGTGGTTGATGCTACCGGTTTGACCACGGTGACGATCACAAACGGAGACAATGTTACGTTCAATGCGTTAAATGTTTCCGGGGATTTTGCAACAACCAATGCGCTGACGGGTTTTCAGTCTAATGGTTTGCTCACTGCTGGCTCTATTGCTATTGAAGCGGATAATTTTGTCATTGATGCTGGCATATTCGTAAATGGTGACGTTGACCTGATGAGTACTTTTGGTGAAAGCACAATTCAGATTAACAACAATAACGTATCCCTGTTTGGCACGCTGACGCTGGATGTTATGTCGGCGGTGGATGTCAATGTTGCTGTAGAAACGTTTGGTGATCTAATTATCAAGAATGCAGATAATGTTAATATTTCAGCGACAGCAGGCGCTACCCTGGCAGCAATCGGTGGCGTTAGTATTGTCGAAGGCGTTGCTAACATTACGCTGGATGGTGCTGGGGATGTAACCATTGCTCAGAGTTCAAATGCTGCGTCCATAATGCTTGCCGATGTATCGAATAATGGAAATACAACCGGTCTAGTTCTCAATGCTGAAGGTAGTATCTTTGTCAAGAATATTGACGTTGATGGCGATTTATCGATTGCGCTAGTTGGCGTTACTACTGAAGAAATACTTACAATTGACGGTGCTGCAACAGCCAGGAGTATTGTTATATCCGGCACCGACGACAATAATATACTAAATATTGAGGGCAATTTAACGGCGTTGAATGGTGGCATTCAGGTGCGGCAGGTCGCAGATTTGCGCTTAAAGACCGGTATTACAGTGGCCAGCGTGGGCGGGGATATTAATCTAAGCGCTGACGTTTCAGATACCTCTGTGGTTGGTTCGGATTCTACAGTTGTGATTCAAACCATTGATACCGATAACGATATTTCCCTGGGTGCGATATCCGTCGAAGGAGATAATAATACCGTAAGCCTGTTGTCTTCAGGTTCTATTGATCTGACTGGCGGGCTTAGTCTTGGCCCAGCCACGGCATTGGAAATAGGCACGGCATTAGAAATTCAGATCGATACTGACATTGATGGGGTGGAGGATCTATTTTTCCGTGACGCTTTGACTGCGCGTGAGCTAGTAATTTCAGCGGGTCTGTCCGGCACTCCTAACGATAGAGTAGAAATTAGCGATAATATCTCTGTCACTAATGGCCTGGCGATCAGTCAGCTGGGCACTATTAGAATTAAGGCGGGCAAAAATATTCTGGCGCAGGCTGGCTCTGTTGATCTAAATACCAATATTGGCGGCATAAGTCTGGAAGGGCTTGGTCAAGTGCTGATCACTCAGGCGGGTGCTGGCGATGTATTGTTAGCGGGTATTACCAAGCTAGTAGACGGTCAACGCACAGACCTGTCTGTGGTTGCTGATGGCAGTATTACAACGTCTACCATTGATCTTAATAATGCCGCCAACGATGGAGATGTAAGCCTGCATGTTGATAGTGATGATGCTGGTGATACAGGGCTTCTTACTATTGGTGGTGAAATAGATAATGTGAACAATGTTACGCTTAGCGCAACTGCAGTTCGGAATACTGATATTATTGATATTAATGCAGACATTACTGCAGGCGGACTGCTCACCGTTGGTGAGGTAAATCAAATATTAATTGACGCCTCTGCGGCAAGGGCAATTTCAGCCGTTGGTGGTAATCTGGATCTGTCTGATGCGACAGAGATCGTTTTAGATAGTGGTAATAGTCTGGTTTCATTAACCGCTGAGCTGGATGGGGATGTTAATCTGGCGCCGGTTCGATCGGCCTTCGGTAGCGGAGGTGCTACTACTTTAGTTGTAGATTCTGCCAGTTTAGCTATCTCTGCAGAAGGCGCCGTACAACTTAACGGGGTCGACCTGAATGCTTCAAGCACGAAAGGTCGTCTGGATGTTAGCTTTGATGTTAACAATAACCTTGTGGCTGTAACCCTGTCGTCAGACGGTGAGATCGACAATATTAGTTCGCTCAATTTTGAAGGTTCCTCAGCCGGTGACGATGTAATCGATATAAATTCTGCAATTACTACCAGTGGTGTCGCTGGCATTAGTATCGAGAGTGCGAATAGACTGCAGCTAGATGGCGCTTCTCTTAGCGCGGTGGATGGGACTTTAAGCCTGGATGATAGTATAGCAAAAATTGTTCTTGACGGTGCTGACATAGCGTTGAGCACCACTGGGCAGGGAAATGATATAAGGTTGACTGCTATCGAAGATGAGGGGGCAGTCAACAATTTGTTGATAGCTTCTTCTGGAACTGTGGTAACAACGGGAGATATTTCGGTTGGGGTAGATCTCGATCTCGAGGTTGATGACAACAGTACATTAACCCTTGGTCAAAATTTGACTGCTGGAGGGCAGATCACGTTAACGGGAGGTCTTGGCGTAAATCAATCTGCGGGTGTACTGAGTGCCGGTCAGTTGTTCTTGAATGGTCAGGCTACAGCGTATAATTTGGCTCAAACGGGTAACAATGTTTCGGCGCTTGCTGGCGACACAGGTAGTCTGATTTATACTAACGCGAATGCCTTGTCCATTGCCTTGATAGAAAGTACTAGTGGCGTTAAGGCCAACACCGGTGACGTGAGCCTAACAACTGTGACCGGAAACCTTACGTTGACAGACCAAATTATTGCAACGTCTGGCGATGTTAATTTGATTGTTGGTGCGGGTTTGCTAGGTAGCGCAAGTATTGGGGTGGATATCCAGGCCAATAAATTAACTGTTGATGCAACCAACGGCATTGGTGATAGTAATGTTCTGGAGACCAGTGTTGATATTATTAACCTCGACAATGCTGCCAGTGGCGCAATTAACGTGAGAAATAGTGCCTCTGTTACGATTGCCAAAGCCAATCAGGCAGGTACGGGCGACATTGATATATCAACTGTAACGGGTAATCTAACGGTAGACAATGTATCTTTCGCCAGTGATACAGTGATCGTGCAAACCACAAGTTCAAATGCGATTCAACTTACCGCAACCAGTGGTGATATTGTAATCAACGATTCCATCCAGACCGCTGCAGGTAATGTCACTATGCAGTCGGGCGACGGCGCTATCATGATGTCAGATGGCGCAGTAGTGAATTCCACTTTAGGGGATGTGGTCGTTAATGCAAATGGCGATATCGAAATTTCCAGTATCCAGGCCGTAGGTACAGGTGCGAAGATTACTCTTGATTCCGTTGCTGGCCTAATTAAGGATGGCGGTTCTACCGATGACGACCTGGTCACTGAAATACTTCAAGTTACGGATGCGACTCAATTTGGTGAAACCGGTGATTTGTTAGAGCTAGACGTCACGACAGCTAACATTTCAGTAGATGGGGTTATTGCACTGGATGCGGTTGGTACGGGTGGATTGATGCTAACAGCCAATTCCAACGTTGCTGGTGATATTGTTATTGCAGCTAATGAAGATCTGACTTTGACCAGTATCGCAACTGCTTCTGGTGCCATATCAGTCACTGCTACAAGTGCCAAGATAGATGCAGTTAGGGTGCAGGCTAACGGCACGACAGATGCTGATGATATAGCGCTGACAACAATTATTTCCGGTAATATAAATTTGGGTCAGTTAATAACGGGCTTGAACGGCGATGTTTCGTTAGCATCCGCAGGAGAAATTTTAAACATAACAGACAGCGCTAATGTGGAAATTAGTACTGATATGTTGACGGTAACTAATGCTGTACAGTTCGGTACAACCCTGGACAAGATTGATTTAAATGCTTCGAGCGCTGAAATATTGGTCGCAGGTATTGTTGGTCTGGATGCTGTGGGCGGCGGTGGTTTGAGCCTCACGGCTGAATCGACGCAAGTCGGCGATATTACAGTATTTAGCACTACTGAACCGTTAACGCTTACATCGATTAGGACGAATAGTGGTCTTGTGGATGTGGATGCTAATGCTGCGATCGTTGCAATTGAGGTTGTAGCCAATAATGGCAATATCAATATAGATTCGCTCACTGATGGTATTCAAATTGGCCGATTGGCAACCAACACTGATATCTTTCTTTCGGCGGATGCCGAAATAGAAAATCTCACCGTGGATGAGGGTGTTACGGACATACTGGCAACTAATCTGATGGTATCCAGGGGGGCTACTTTTGGCGCAACTGAGTTTCTGGACCTAGATGTGACTTCGGCGGCCATTATAGAGATTGCTTCGTCGGTAAAAGTTAATGCAGTAGGTTCAGATAGTGTTGCACTTAGCGTCAAAACACGTGGCGCCGGTTCAATCGATATCATGGGTACACAAGATCTAAAGCTTGATGATGTATCAACTTTTAGCGGGCAAATATCTGTGGTAGGCATTGGTGCCGATATTGCGGCCTTAAGGGTATCAGCAGGTGGAGGCGCTAGTGATGATGGTATCAATATAAAGACTGAGTCTTTTGGCAGTATTTCTCTCGATACACTATCTGCTGCAGGCGCGGGTATAGTTGTTCTCGATAGCGCTGACCAAATAGCAAACGTGGCAAATGATAGCCGGGTTGATATTGTGGCTGCTGGCCTTATAGTGGAAAATTCCAGCAGATTTGGTGAAACCACGAACCGAATAGATGTAGATGTAGCCAATATAAATATTACATCGAAAGGGGATGTCGGTGTGGATGCGGTGGGAAGTACAGGCATAGTCGCGTTAGACCTTACGTCGACTATCCTTGGCGACATTACTGTAACCGGTGCAGGTGAAGACCTGTTGTTGAACTCCGTTGTAGTTGCAAGCGGTTTTATCGATATAGATGCAGTAAATTTAATATCAGCTACGGGGCTGGATGCCTCTGGCAATATTGAGCTGAATTCCACTGGCGGCGAGATTACGTTAGACGGTCTGATTTCAGGTGCTGACATATTGGTTGAATCAGCTGGAAATTTAACTTCGGCTACTAGTGTATCAGCAATTGGTAATGTTAATTTGAATTCCACCGGTGCTGCTATTACGTTGGCGGGTCTGGTTTCAGGGGTTGACCTTGCCGTAACATCGGTGGGAAATTTAATTTCGACCAATAGTGTAAGCGCTTCAGGCGATATCAATATCAATTCCACTGGCGGCGAGATTACGTTAGCGGGTCTGGTTTCAGGTGTAGATATAGCTGTTACCTCGGCTGGGAATTTAACTTCGACCAATGCTGTAAACGCCGCTGGCGACATAAGTATGAATACCATTAGCGGCGCGATAATGTTAAATAGCCTGATTGCAGATTTTGATATATCCCTGCAGGCAGCTGGCACGATAGAAAATTCTGTTGCTGACGCTGAGGTTGATATACAGGCGGCAAAACTTAACGTGGTCGACGGCACGTCTTTTGGGGCGCTAGATAGTTTTCAGGTAGATCTCGATACCGCAGATATTATTGCTTCAGGTACAGCGCAGCTTGACTCGCTTGGCAACGGTGGGCTATCGCTTGATGTGGCTTTGAGCTCCGGGTCGTTAAACGTAGCATCGGCAGAGCAGATTAATTTGGGGGTAATAAATATTGCTGGCAGTACCACTGTCTCCAGTAGCGAAGATATTGTTGTCGCTGGTGTGTTGAATGCAGGTGGAAAAATAACACTGGCTTCGTCGACGAACTTAATCGTTGAGTCTTCTGGGTCGATTGTAACTACTGAAGGTAGTGCAGGTGATATCGAGTTATTGGTAGATGTTGATAGCACTGCCGAAAGTAACCTGACTATTAATGGTTTGATTACCTCTGACGGGAACATTTTGTTGCATTCCACCAATGCAGATACGCCAGAGCAGGATCAGCTATCTGTTAATGCTGATATTACTAGTACTGGCGAGTTGAAAATTGAAAATTTTAGTTCGATTACTTTGGGTGAGAGCACAAATCTGGAAGGGAGTAGCATTACTCTGACTGATAATATTGGTCAGCTGGTTCTTAAGGGTGCAGGAGGCAATAATACGCTGACGGCCGTATTGGGCAGGGTTGAGATAGCGGATGTTGTTAGCGAGCAAGCGACGTTATTTATTAGTGCGGCGTCAGATGTTGAATTAGCATCCTTTGATCGAAATGGAACAGGTTCTGGTAGTCTAACGGTTCAGAAAGCTGGCAATGTTGCTATTAACGCAAGCGTAGATGCCAATATTGTCAGTCTGCAGTCAGCGACTACGGGTGCGGTTGAGTTTTTGGGTGATGTTGACGCCAATATCATTAATCTTAACAGTGAATCAGGTTCTATCACTTTTACGGGCATAACGGATATATTTCAGCTAAACACTCAAGCCAATGAATATACCGTAAGTTTTGTCGGTGCAGAGACAACTGTGCAGAACGACGTGCAGTTTTTTAATAATCCAGCCGGGGTAGGGATTGTTTTAGGTGATGAAGCGAGCGATATGTTGTCATTTAACGGGGGCTTGTCTAGCACGTTGTCGAGTAGTTCGGTGCAGATATTTGGTGCACTTGAATCGCTTGGTAATACCCTGCAAATAGGGGATGTAGCGTTAGCAGGCGCGTCAAGTATTGTAACCAACGGTGCGGCGTTAAACATCAAAAGTATTGCAGGCAATAGTCATCAGCTTGATTTGAACTCGGGTGCCGCTGCATTGAGGATTACTGGAGCCATAGACAATTTGACTAGTTTTAATGTTATAGCAGGCGGCGCTACATTTAATGGAGCAATTGGCACCCTTGACCCAGGCGAAATTTCACTCATTAATGTTAATGCTGACGATACATTTGTATTTAACGGTGCAACCAGGTTTACAGAAATTATCACCCAGGCGACAGACTATTCAATCTCCTTATTGGGTGCTGTAAATGAAATTTTAAGTGCTACGGTATTTCTCCAAAATGGCGGCTTATTACTAGGTGATGCGGTTGATGACACAATTAATTTTGTGAATGGCGTCACTTATACCAATGGTTTAACAACCCTGGCAGGCACGGTGATGACAAGCGGTGATAATGGCAATGTCATATTTGATAACATCCAGTTGGAAGATACCGCCAGTATTAATACTTCCGCTGTGACGGCTGGCAATATCACCTTGAATAACATCACGGGTAGCGATGAAAACTTGAACCTTGCGGCAGGAGACGATGGTAATATTCTGGTATCTGGTGATATTAATGGGGTTTCAACGTTGACGGTTGTTGATAGCAATACTGTGACTTTTGATGGCAGGGTCGGTCAGCAGGTGGAGGGCGCTATTACTATTACCGACACTACTGATTCGGTGTTCTTTAATCGCTCCACACGTTTGACCACTTTTAGTACCAGTGAAGAAAATTTCGAGGTGGTATTTAATGGTACCAGTAACCAAATTAGTGAACTTGTAACATTTAATAATTCTGGCAAGGTGTTTCTCGGCGATGATGATAAAGATCAAATTGCATTTAATGGGGGTGCGACATTTGGTTCCACAGTTGTAGTAGACGGCAGCATCACAACTGATGGTGATGATCTGGTATTTCAGGCTTTAACTGTGGTCGATGCGAAGACCATTTCGATAGTGTCAGCCGGAGGCACTGTCACTTTTAATGGTCTTGTGTCAGGTAGTGAAGGTGAAGTTGAAACCTTGATAGTTGATGCCAGTAATGACAGCCTGCTCGGTGGTGATATTATCTTTCAGGATAACATCACTGTAGATAATGTAACGTTGGTGGGTGAGGATATCAGTGTTAACAACGGCCTGGAAATTAATGAAGTACTGACAGTGGACGCGACTGATGTGGTTTTCTCTACGGGGGAAATCATTGCAAAAGGCGGATTTAGCGCAATAAATGAAATAGGCAACGTTACCCTGGCGGTTAATCTGACAACTGAATCAGCTGCTGTGGACATCAACGGTAATTTGACGATAGCAGAGGGTAAGAATGTAGTGATCGACACAGTGGGTATTGATGTGCTCGCTGGTCAGGACTCTGTGGTCGGTGGTGATTTTACTGCCTCAGGCTTTATTAAAGGTAATATATTAAGTAGTGAGGCCAGTGAATCACTTGAGATTAACGCAGGTGGAGGTGCGGTAATATTTGGCCGAGAAGGTGATGGCGGTGCTGGTAGTATAAATGGCGAATTTGGTATCGGTATTGGTAATGTTACGGGTTTAACTGATTTGAGCATAACCAGTTCTGGCTCCATTTTATTTTCAGAAGTAGATATATCTGGCGAGCTATTTGTCGTAAGCGAAAGTGAAATTAGTCAAAGAGATAATACAGAGATTAGAAGCGGCAGTCTGGCGACAATTGTAGGCCGGACTCTGGAATTTGGCAGGTTCAGTGCGGGTGCGCTAGAACTAACCGCGACGGGTAATGCAACATTCGATTTTCAGGAATCTTTTGTCGTCTCGGGTACGGTAGCCGGCAACCTTGATCTTACTTCGAGTGGCGCGATCAGCTTTAATACCTTGCCTAATGAAGAAGGCCTGGCGCGCGAGTTGACCGTTGCAGGAACGTCCAAGTTTAAAGCTCAAAGCCTGATTCTTGACGCTGATGGTAGTTCCTTAGGTGGGACGATCACGTTAGGTGGGGATGTTATATTAGATATTGCAAACGACGTTGTGATCCGGAATAGCGTAACTGCTAGTTTAGAAGGTTTTGTTGGCGGTAACCTGTCACTGATTGCCACGACAGGAGAGATAAAAAACAGTAATGCTCTTGAGGTGGGTGGGCTCGCGAGCTTTATCAGCAACGCTGGTGACATTACGCTCGAAACATCCAGTAACCTGTTTGGTAGTTTGAACCTGGAAACGACTGGCAGTATTTCAATTACAGAAGGAATAGATTCCACTGACGCCGAAGGTACTATTTTAACCGGAGTCATCGGAGAATCATTTACCCTGGTTTCTTCAGCAGGAGATGTTAAGCAAGTTGAAGGTGCTTTGTTTAATGTGGCTGGGCTGGCGGATTTCGAAATAGATGGCGATTTAACACTTGGCGTTTTGGCGGCAAGTGAGTTCCTGGCTGGTAAGCTTCGTGTAAATGGCGCCAATGCTAATGTGACAATTGTCGAGTCAAGTGAAGATGGGCTAGTACTTGGTGAATTACAGGTAAGGTCACTTGATATTGTTGCTAGCGATAATATTATATCGGAAATTGATGTTGATATTTCTGTCGCAAATGAGACTCAATTTGATGCTGGTGTCGGGAATGTTGATATATCTCTTTCTAACAATACTTTTGGTGATGTTAGTTTAACGGGTAATAGTATATTTATTACCGAAAGCGAGTCCCTAAGATTATCCGAGGTGAATGCCGCGTCCGATTTTGAAGCAGTGGCTGAGGGTGGCATTACTGGGGGCGCAATTGTTGTCGGTGGGTCGGCCAGCTTTACCGCGAATAATGACGGAGATATTACTCTGATTTCCGCGTCTAATAGTATAGGCGACTTGACGATTCAGACGGCGCAGGATGTTAGGTTGAATAGTTTAGGGGATTTGACGTTGCATCAAGTTACCGTTAGAGCGTTTGAGTTAGATGTAGGTGGAACGCTCACTCAGGCGGAAGATGCGACAATAGTTAATGTAGAGGAATTGTTCGATTTGACCGTGCTGGGTGACATTGAACTTACTGCTACAGGTAATCAGTTTGGTAGTCTTGAAATTAAAGCGGGTGATATTGATTCGGTTGGTATAGAAGTAGGTGGTAATGTAAGTATTAATGAAATTAATGCGACTAATCTTGGCAAGGTTGATGTTAATGCTTTCGCTTTAATATCCGGCGGGGCAATAACCCAGAAGGCGGATACTGGTATCGATGTCATGCTGGAAGCGAGTTTTAATGCGGGGGATAATGCTATTACTCTTCGCAGTGAAGACACTAATAAATTTGGTTTGTTAACCCTTACCGGCGGTAATGTGAAGATTAACGAAGCAGCAGCAACAAGTCTGGGTAAGGTCGCTGCGACATTGTTAGATGTTGTTTCTTTGGGTGGTATCGATGGCGACGAAGTTATTGCGGTGAGCGGCCTGGCAAATTTTTCAGCAGGTGCCAATGTCAATTTAACCAATTCCGGAAATAGTTTTGAAACGCTTAAACTTAGCGGATCTGACTTGATTGTAAATATAACGGGTTCGGTGCAGCTAGATGATTTGTCGGGTGAATCGCTCGTTCTTAGCACCAGTCAGGGAGATTTTATTAGCGAAAGCGGTGCACAAATTGCTATCAGTGGATTGGCTAGCTTGTCTACTGATGATGGAGATATAACCCTCGGTGCGGCACAAAATAATGACGTTAGCTTTGGTGCGATTTCTTTAGACGGCAATAATATTACCTTTATTGACAGCGGCAGTACTTTCATCAGGAAATTGAATGCTACTGGCAACGCAACCATAAAAGCTAACGGCGCTGGAAGTACGATATCAGAAGAGTCGTCTGCGGAAATCAATGTATCGCAATTGCTCACACTGGAAGCTGTTGAGGATATAAACCTGGACGAAGGCAGTCATAGTTTTAATCGCATCAGTGTCAAAAGTACCGCAGGCGCCGTCAGATTGACTGATAATACAGCTACCATATTGACGTCTTTGTTGGTAACAAACGACTTCGAATTAAATTCGGGCGGTAATATACTAAATGAAGGTGGTATTGATATATCTGGTGATTCTAAATTTGTTGCCGTAGGTAATATTACCCTGGACGGTGCGGATAATACTTTTGATGGAGAGTTGACGCTTGACGGCCAGCAGGTGAATTTGACCGCCAGCGGCGCTATCTTGCTAGACGGCCTGGAAGCTGCTGGTATCAGGTTGCAATCTACTGGCGGGAGCATTGCGGATACGTCTAATGGCACAATTAACGTGGAGGGTCTCGCGGCCTTTGAAACCACAGAAAATATAACACTTACAGGGAATACGGTAAATTTGGCGGCAGTTAGTCTTGTCGGTGACAGGGTTGAAGTGATTCAAACCAATGACGCCAATATTCAGAGTACCAACGCGCAAAACCTGCTGTTTACTTCAAGCGGCAGTATTAATTCAAGTGGTGCTATTGTTGTCGCTATGGATACCAGCTTCGTGGCAGGCAATGCTAGCCAAATCAATATTGAAAACTCTAGTAATGAAATTAGTCGCCTTGCTGTTCAGGGCGGGGTCGTCAGAATTATTAGTAGTGAAGCTGTTGAGTTAAACCGAGTTGATGTTAATGCGTTGGATTTAATGGCCGGTGGAGCGATAACAGATGGCGCGGGTGAAATAGAAATTCTTACATTAGCAGGGTTCACTGCTAATAACGCAGCTGATATTGAATTAGGTAACGCTGTTGGTAATGCCCTGGATGACAGGGTGAGTATTGGCTCGATAGATTTTCAGGCAGAGACCATATCCCTGGTGCAATCAAGTGAATCCATTGTAATTGAAGGTTTAAGTGCAGTTGGCGATCTAACGTTGGAGTCTAGAAATGGCAATATAGATTCAAACGCTGATGCGGTGATAACGGTGCAGACAGGTGATGTGAACCTCACCGTTGATGATAACCAGGGTGTGATCAATTTTGTTGCAAATGGCGGGCTTGGCGATCTTTCACTGGTGGGGTTTGATGTGACGGTTGAGCAGGAAGGCATTGTTAACCTGCAGAATGTAGACGCACGTAACTTGACCGTTAAGTCAAATGGTTTTGATGTTTCCAATGTGATCAACGCAAATATTAATGTCAGTGGTACTGCAACATTTGATACCAGAAATATTATTGTTGTGGGCACTGAAAGTGGACGGGGTAACGTTACCCTGGGTGCAAGTGGTGTATCTAATATAGGTGCGCTGAATATTATTGCTGAAAATGCCACGATTACCGATTCAGCAAGTACTAGCGTCGTACTTGCTGGCCTGGATATCACTAATGACTTTACCCTCGCTGTACTGGCTGGCGGTGTTTCGAATGCACTGAATGCGATTGCTGATGATTTCCGCGTTGCAAACAGGGCGACTATTACAGTGGGAGATAATTCAGGCAGCAATGATCAGAATATTGATCTAAGGGCAAGTTTTGGTGCGATCGATATGCAGGCTGCGGAACTAAACCTTAGTTTGTTGGGCGATAGTACGATATCTCGCATTGAGGCGGATACACTGTTTGTCGACACCAATAATTCAGGCGATTTAACAGTTGAAGGGTTAGGTACATTAAAGGTCGCCGCGAGTGCTAATTTACAGGCTAATAATGTAACCTTTTCTGTTGACAGCATTAATGAATTTGGTAGCTTGAATATTAAGGCGACAGATATAGAAAATGGCACGGTAAATATCCAGGCTAGTCTAATTGCAGGTGAAAATGCCTTAAATCGAGGCGCATTTGAAATTTTAGCTAACAACATACTTATTGGTACGGAAGCACAACCCGGGGTGCCTGTTAGTATTCGGACTGCGGGTCAGATATTAACCTTGTCAGGCATCGATAGTGCGCTGGCAGCGAATGCAAGTAACGGTACTGTTCAGTTGGCGGGTGATGTAGTCCTCGACACTACTGATATAGAGACGCCGAATCAGGGCGCAGAACTCCTGTTATTGGCCGAAAATGATCGTCTAATTGGCAGGCAGGCAGCGGCAGGTCAGGCAACGCTTACGCTTGATGCTGGCGATGCAAATATTACCCTTGGTAATTTTGACCCAGTTAGTAGACTTAACTCACTAACTGTTAGCAGCGCTAATGAACTTTTACTCAATGATGTATTTGTCGCCGGTAACACGGTTGAAATTACAACAAAAGGTAATATAACCGCCGTTGGTATTATCGAAGATACCGACGGTGATATAAGGCTTAACACAAGTGGCGGTAATATCTTGCTTGGTAAGCGTGTCACAGCTAATGCTGGTTCGTTAACTTTTGAAAGTGAAGCGGGCACATTTATTGCGAATGGGGACCTTTTGGCGCGTGATGGTTTGAATATTATCAGTGCAGGAGATGTTGCATTTTTGGGAAATACGACGGTGTTGGACGGTGGTTCGAATATTGTTACTACCGCAGGTACATTTGTCACCAACACTGAAACAGTCATGGATCTTGGCGGTGCGTTAACCGTCAATGCCGTGGGCCAGATTATTCTTGGCTCCAATGTTGCGGCAGCTGGCCTGGTCAAGCTGACGAGTACAGAAGGCGCGATAGATGCTGCGTCGATCTCGACCGGTACAGAACAGCAGGGCTTTAACCTTGAGCTGTTAGCCGGTGATAATATTAACCTGTCGGCATTGGACGTTGGTGGCTCAGCTTCGATTATTACAGTTGATGGCCGGCTAAATTTTACTGATAACGTGACCACAGGCGGTTCATTTGTTGCTGTATCGCAATCAGCCTTTGAAGAGGGTTTCGATCCGATCGGTTTTGACCAGGCTAAGGATACCATCATTAAATCTGGTGGAGACCTTACTATCTTTAGCCAACAGGGGATGAATATTGCGTCCGTGGAGGCCGACGAAGATGTTGTGCTGGTGATCAGTGAGCCGGATAAACAAACCGGTGTGACATTGAGTTTTGCACGGGTCAATGATGCCATTAGCTTTGGTGATAATGTATCGCCAGCAGATGTGCAGAGTAATAACGGTTCGATTGCATTTATTTCTAATCTGGCAAATGTTGGCGGTGCAGATGTGGGCCAGAGCTTTGTCCAGGATGCAGCCGATGGTATTTTCTACGGTCTGGCTAACGGACAGTTCTTTTCGGACGATATTGGTGCCAGCCGAGTTTTGACTACTGCCCCCAGTAGTATTGCCACCACTGGTGATGAAAGCTTTTTGTCTGTCGTACTAGCGGGTGTTGATAATCAGATTGGTGCTGCGTTAGGCCCGGATAGCTTAAGTCTTGAGGCGCAAATTGAAGCCAGTGGTAATCTGGTGATCGCGATTAATACCACAGGTAATGCAGGTCAAACTGCCGCTGCTTCCAGTTCGCGATCGACAGCGGCCTCACAACGGGATGAAGATGAAGATGCGGCCGAGATTGATGAAGTTGCCTTCCAGAACTTAAAGAACTATGACGAAAACCCGCAAGGCTTGCTGTTACCTGAAGATCAGCAGTTTGCCTATGATGACGAAGGTAATGTTTATTCTATGATTATGCTTCGGTCCGACAGGGGTAGTTATGAGCGGTTTCCGCTCTATAAAATAGACCTTGAGCTAGAGTCGACGTCAGAAATGGCTGCGGTTCGGTTTGGTAATAGCCTCGGACCTATCCTGTCAGCAGTAGAACCCTATGTGGATAATGCTGATAATGGAGATCAGGCAGACTAGGTGCTGTTGTTGAGAAGTTAACACCGTGTTGTGAAATTAACCCAATAGCGATCTGTACTTGTATAAGGTAATAGGGTGTTGGGTTAGTTTCAGCCGCGTTCGATAGATACGCCAACGCTGTCAGCATTGGCGACCGCTGATGGTTTTGCTACCTGTAGCTTTAGGCGCTGGACAGAAAATTTGGCCTGAATAAGATCAGCGGTTTGTGCCGCTAGCGTTTCCAGTAGCTTAAAACGATTGTTACTTATGAAACTGGTGACTTCGGACGCGATTTCCGCGTAGTCGAGTGCGTAGTTTACATCGTCGGTTTTAGCTGCCTCGGCGGTATCACAAAATAATTCGATATCAATAACTACCATTTGGACGGTATTTTGTTCCCATTCATAGACGCCTATGACCGTATCTACTTTTAATCCAGAAATATAGACTTTATCCATCTGAGTTCAATTCCGTCATTGGCCAGCGTGGGCGCACAGATATCGCCAGGTCTTCAACCTGCCCCATTAATAGTCGTTGCAGCCCCGCGTAAGCGATCATTGCGCCGTTGTCGGTGCATAATTTAAATTCGGGGTAATAAACGTTGCGGTTATCAGTTGCTGCGATTCGGTCAAACATTTGTCTTAGCGCTATATTGGCACTGACGCCGCCGGCAATTACCAATGACGGATGGTTGGTAAGTTTGAAAGCCCGGTTGCATTTAATGCGAATGGTATCAATCACTGCCGTTTGAAACGCCAAAGCAATGTTAGCTTTGTCCTGCAAAGTAGGTGAACTAATGTTTGCCAGGGTGTTCATGGTAAAAGTTTTTAAACCGCTAAAACTGAAATCCAGACCGGGGCGGTTTGTCATTGGCCGCGGGAAGCGATAAGCGTCTGGCTCTCCTTGCTCAGCAAGCCTCGCAACTTCAGGGCCGCCTGGATACCCAAGGCCCAGCATTTTTGCCACCTTATCAAAGGCTTCTCCTGCAGCATCATCAACTGATTCGCCCAGTAAAGTGTATTGGCCGAGCGCCTCGCAGGATAACATTTGCGTATGACCGCCTGATACCAGTAAGGCTAAAAAAGGATATTCAGGTTTGTTGTCGGATAACATGGGGGCCAATAAATGGCCTTCCATATGATGCACGCCGATGGCTGGGATATTCCAGGCCAGCGCAAGAGATTTAGCAATGCTGGCACCGACCATTAGCGCGCCAACCAGGCCTGGCCCGGCTGTATAGGCGATGGCGTCGAGCTGGTCTGCAAGTGTTGCACTTTCGGTCAACGCTTGCTGGATCATAGGCAGCGTTTTTCTGATATGGTCACGTGAAGCGAGTTCCGGTACCACGCCGCCATAAGCTTTATGCAATTCAACTTGACTGTATAAAAGGTCGGCCACAAGGCCGTGATCTTGATCGTATATAGCGACACCGGTTTCGTCGCAGGAAGTCTCTATTCCGAGCACACGCATAGATTAGGTTGATGGGTATTACCCAGCTGGTCTGAGATGTGGGTATTTTACTGATTTAGTGACCAAAGATCCTGAATATTTGGCTGTAGATCAGGCAATGCGTGTTTGTTGATAGCTCATCTATACTGCTTGCATTGAGCTTTGCAATTGACTGGCTATACCGCTAGAATGCGCAACCCTCGCGAAGGAGTAAATTGAATACATGCCATACGTAAAAGTTAAAGAAAATGAGCCTTTTGATGTGGCTCTGCGACGTTTTAAAAGATCTTGTGAAAAAGCCGGCATCCTGGCTGAAGTTAGACGTCGTGAGTACTATGAAAAACCTACCTCTGTTCGAAAGCGTAAAGCCGCTGCCGCTGTTAAACGGCACGCCAAGAAAGTGCAGCGTGAATCCAGAAAAATGGAACGTCTCTACTAGTTTTTAACCAGGCGTCCACTGATTGATATGGCCGATTCGAAAATAAAATCTAGCATCGCAGCAGCTGTTAAAGATGCTATGCGCGCCAGAGACAAGCAACGCCTGGGAGTGTTGCGGCTTATCATGTCCGAATTTAAGAAAGTTGAAGTGGACGAGAGAATTGACCTGGAAGACGATCGGGTTATTGCCATACTCGACAAAATGGGAAAACAGCGCAAGGACTCATTTACTCAATTTAAAGCTGCTGGGCGGGATGATCTTGCTGACCAGGAAGCATTTGAAGTTGAGTTGCTAAAGGAGTTTTTGCCCGCCGCGCTGGATGATGCGAGTATTGATCAGCTAATTGATCAGGCTATAACTGCGACTAGCGCAACTTCAATGAAACAAATGGGTCAGTTGATGGCGATACTAAAGCCACAGCTACAGGGCCGGGCTGATATGGCATTGGTCAGTAAAAAGGTAAAACAAAAGCTGCTCTAGTCTGGTTTACTTGTTATTGGCAGGCACTGGTGCCATCCTTCGACAAATAGCCGCCAGATGATTACCCTACGTGATTCCGCCTGATTTCATCGATGAAGTACTCTCCCGCACCGATCTTGTAGAGATCGTTGAAGCCCGTGTAGGGCTAAAAAAAACTGGTCAGAATTATTCTGGTCTGTGTCCTTTTCATACCGAAAAAAGCCCCTCGTTCACTGTTAATCGAGAAAAACAGTTTTATTATTGCTTTGGCTGCCAGGCATCCGGCAGTGCCATTAAGTTCGTCATGGAATTTGACCGAGCAGGGTTTGTTGAAACGGTTGAAAATCTGGCGGCAAGGGTAGGTTTGGTTGTCCCAAGGTCAAATACTTTGGCGTCCACAGAAAAACAGCAGAAGCGGAAATCAATCTATCAGATTCTTGATCAATCGATGGTGTTTTACCAACAGCAACTTCGTTCACATAGTGAGCAGCATCTGGCAGTGACTTATCTGAAAGGCCGGGGTTTGTCAGGTGAGATAGCGCGTGATTTTGGTTTGGGTTATGCGCCGCCTGGTTGGGATAATTTGTATTCAAGTCTGGCCAAGACAAATCACGAACACCAGTTGTTGCTTGATGCAGGAATGGTTATCGAAAAAACCAACAATCAGGTCGATGCTGTCCAAAAAGCCAGCCCTAACGAGCAGCAAGCGCAGAAAAACCGCACCTATGATCGTTTTCGAGACCGAGTTATGTTCCCAATCAGGGATTTACGGGGTCGGGCTATAGCGTTCGGTGGCCGTATTCTTGGTGATGCCAAACCCAAATATTTAAATTCCCCTGAGACGCCTGTATTCCATAAGGGACGAGAGCTATACGGATTATACGAGGCGCGCAAAAGGAATCGTAAACTCACCCAGTTGGTCGTGGTTGAGGGGTATATGGATGTGGTTGCGCTAGCGCAGCATGGTGTTAATTGCGCCGTAGCCACCCTGGGCACAGCGACCACTGAGGAGCATCTTGAACGCCTGTTTCGCATGGTGGCGAAAGTTATATTCTGTTTTGACGGCGACCAGGCGGGCAGAAATGCTGCCTGGAAGGCATTGCTGGTAGCGTTGGGGCATATGACGGATGGCCGTAGTGCCAGATTTTTGTTCGTCCCCGATGGTGAGGACCCTGATTCGCTGATTCGCCAGGAAGGCCAGAGTAAATTTGAGTGGCGGATGGACCAAGCACAACATTTGCCAGATTTTTTCTTTGAAAAGTTGCAGGCAGAAGTAGACTTTGACTCCCTTGATGGCAAGGCGCACCTTAGTCAATTAGCCATGCCGTTGATTATGCAGATACCGAATGGGGTTTTCAGAGAGCTTATGCTCGGGCGATTGGCAGAGCTGACCAATCTTTCGATTGAGAAATTACAAACGTTAGCAGGCACGTCTGTTGCCCGAGCGAAAAAACCATCTCGGCGAGATTATGCCGCCGCGGAGCCGCTGGCCGGCGCTGCTTCAGAGACCGTTTTTAAAGATGTGCTGCCAGACGAACAACCCTGGCCTGAGTATGCAATTGATGAAGAGGTCATCGATGATTCAATGGATTATCCTGCAGATCAGTCCTCTGATTTGGCTAATAAGGCCCTGGCGTTGCTCTTGCGGCAGCCCGAGTTAGTGGCGATGATAGCGGAACCCGTGTATCAGTCGTTAGAAGCAGTCAAAGGATGTAATACATTGCTGGAAGTTGTCAGGACGATTCTGGTTGAGGACATAAGGTCGCCGGTTTTATTGTTGGCAAATTATCAGGATAGGATCGAGTTTACAGCGCTGAAACAGTTGGCTGAACAGGAGCAACTTTTGGGGGTGGCTGACTTGCCGCTGGAATACAGCAACGTTATCGAGAAAATCCAGCAGCGTGCTGCCAGGGCCAGTAGAGCCGAGTTAAGGCGAGTCTTGCTGGCTAAACCTTTTAGTGAGCTGAGCGAGGATGAAAAACAGCAGCTGAGGGAACTTATTGTTAATAAAAGAGGTTGAATAGCTGCCCTGGCGGATCTTGTTGCGATGCCGCAAGCACGTTCCGTGCCGAAATTCCTACGCTAAATCAGTAGCTTGAAGTGGAAACCTGCGTAAAAATCGATATAATAACTGGCCCCCTTTGCCTCAATTACTTTCGAAGGATATCTATGACCAGTGGATTAGCAACGCAGCAATCTCGTTTGAAGGTGCTCATCAGCCGCGGACGGGAACAAGGTTATCTAACCTATGCGGAGGTGAACGACCATCTGCCAGACGAAATATCTGACCCGGAACAAATAGAAGATATCATTGGCATGATTAACGATATGGGTATTGCTGTGCATGAGACAGCGCCAGAGCCCGATGATTTAATGGTTGAAGGGGATTCAACGGATGAACTGGCGGCAGAGGAAGCGGCAGCGGTGCTGGTGGCCGTAGAAAATGAGGCTGGCCGCACAACCGACCCGGTTCGTATGTATATGCGGGAGATGGGTACGGTTGAATTACTTACTCGCGAAGGTGAAATAGTTATTGCCAAACGTATTGAAGAAGGCATTCGTGATGTCTTGCATGCGTTGGGCCATTTCCCGGGCATACCTGACGTCATATTGGCTGACTATGATGCATCCCAGGAAGAAGACGGCAAATTGCTAGATATATTGATTGGGTTTCTTGATCCGGCTGAATTTGTTACTCCGGCTGCCCAGGTAGTACCCGGCGAAAAGAAAGAAACCAAGGACGATGAAGAAGAAAACAAAGGCCCTGACCCTGTATTGGCCGCAGAACGTTTTACCAAACTACGTAAGCAAATAAAGAAAACCGAGCGCATTGTAAAAAAGCATGGCCGTGATTCAGAGCTGGGTAAAGAAGAGCTGGCGGCATTAGGTGATGCATTCCAGTTTTTTAAACTAGTGCCTAAACACTACGATAAAATAGTTCAGATATCTCGCCTGGTACATGGTCAAATCCGTAAATCGGAACGCTTGATTGTCAACGCCAGTGTCCGCCATGCAAAAATGCCACGCAAAGTATTTATTGAAACTTTTCACGGTTCAGAGACCGATATTGACTGGGTTAATGAGCAGATAAAGGCGGGTTATGACAAGTTAATTCCCTTCAAAGATGAAATCGTACGTAATCATAAAAAAATAAATCAGACATCAAAAAGAGTGGGTCTGACTTCCAACGAGATCAAGGACATTAATCGACGTATGTCGATTGGTGAAGCAAAGGCCCGGCGTGCCAAGAAAGATATGGTTGAAGCTAATTTACGACTGGTTATTTCTATCGCGAAGAAGTACACCAATCGGGGTTTGCAGTTCCTGGATTTGATTCAGGAGGGTAATATTGGCCTGATGAAGGCTGTAGATAAATTTGAATATCGGCGCGGCTACAAATTTTCCACCTATGCCACCTGGTGGATTCGACAGGCCATTACCCGTTCGATTGCAGACCAGGCACGCACGATTCGTATCCCTGTGCATATGATTGAAACTATTAATAAGCTGTCGCGAGTTTCTCGGCAGATGTTACAGGAAATGGGTAGAGAACCAACGCCGGAAGAGTTAGGCGAACGCATGGAAATGCCTGAGGATAAGGTGCGGCGGGTATTAAAAATTGCCAAAGAACCTATTTCTATGGAAACCCCGATTGGTGATGATGACGATTCACATCTTGGTGACTTTCTTGATTCTAAAAATAATCTAAGTGATAGTGGTGTGGTCGGTTCGCCGGTAGATACCGCAACTGGTGAAGGGCTGATTGAAGCGACTAAGGGTATTCTCTCTGGCTTAACAGCACGTGAAGCCAAGGTGCTTAGAATGCGTTTTGGTATTGATATGAATACTGATCATACCTTAGAAGAAGTGGGTAAGCAGTTTGATGTCACCCGTGAGCGAATCCGGCAAATTGAGGCCAAAGCATTACGTAAGTTACGTCATCCGACTCGTTCGGACCATTTGAAAACCTTTCTTGATGAAACCCCATGATGGTACCGGATTAATCCTCATGCATATTAAAAACCCGCTTTTTGGCGGGTTTTTGTTCACAGCTGCTGTTAAATGTTGTTCGTATAAATGTTGTTCGTACTGAAACGCCTAGAAAACCCATTGATAATATAAGTTCAAATTAAATATCTGCGCTTTTTCATAGTCCAGGTCATCTGCAAGATAAAATATATGCAAATCTTTCCAGATAACCCCGAGGCCTACGCCGCGTTGTTTGGTGGCAAAAGAGAACTGGATTTGAGTGTCTGTATTTAGCTGATAACCTAGCGAGAGCATGGGTAAAATGACACCGTTGGCATAGTGAATAGACGTAGAGAGCTGAATATCCGAGTTTAGCTGGTAGTCTATATTGCCGGTGGCATTTAAAGGTAAACGTTGCTTGTGGTCCTTGAAACTCTCGAAGGCTGATAAAAGTGGCTTAACGACTAGCTGTCCAGCCTCCGTTACGCTACTTTTTGAGGTATCGATTACGCCACGTGTGAATGGCGCATCGTCCCAGCTAATTTCATTGATCAGGTCGCGTAGTTGCAGTTGCAATGCCAGCTTGTCTGTTGCCTGCCAGGCAATATTCAGATCTATAGTGTAGCCCTTGCCGTCGGGTTCCGAGACGGGCCTTGAAAACAACACGTCTTCTGTATAGACATAATTAACTGCGGAATTTCCTGTGATGTCGTCTGTGGCGTTGATATTAATATCAGCGATAACATCGCCATCCAGGAAATAGTCCGCCTGTAGATAACTGGCGAAGATCCCGACGGTAAGTGTGTCTATGGGCGAAAAAGTATAGCCAAAGCGAAACCCCTGAGCGCGGATATGATTAACTTCCAGGTCGAGGTCGTAGTCCCGAGCAGTAATTGGCAGGTCATTTTCCGTTTGGAAGGCGAATAGCGCGGTATCGCTGGTGAATTCGGTATAGTAGTCATAGCGACTAAAAATCGAAATAGTGAAGGGGCCGTAGTGGGCGCCTGTTTCAACGAATGTATGGATGAAAGCGTCATTACCGCCGCTTTCAAATGATCCGTCAAAATTATTGGCCAGTGCATAAATAGCAGTGGGTTCCGAGTAGCCAAAGGTATCGGACTGGAAAAAAACCGCCCATTCGTGTTCTGCTGCCTGAATGAGTTGGCTATTCAACACAGTGGTTAAAATCAATGTAGCCAGGGAGAAAACCCTGGCTGGTTGATGATTAGACCTGCAATTTTCTTGCAGGTCCCGTAGTGGGGTTATAAATTGGTGCATAAGGTTTAATTAAAATCCCAGTGTAACAAGATTGGGTGATTCATCATCCAGGAATCTAACCAGTAGCGCGCCATCTTCTTCGGTAATGGAAGCGAGTTCTACACCATCCTTAACCAGGCTGCCGCTAACTATATCGCTTTCATCTCGATTGAGTGTCAGTGCAATGCCATCCTGATTGGTTAGAATAACCTCGTTAGTATCATCGAGCGACAGGCTGTCTGACAGGTCAAGGCTAATTGTTGTGGTTTCAAAGGTTCTACCAGCAAAATCAATGCTGATATCAAAGTTGCCGACATCCTGTGCCTGTTGACCAAGATTAACCGTGAAGGTTACGGAGGGGTCAGCCACGTCAATGCCAATGATGTTGGTGGATAAGCTGATGGATACACTGCCTTTGACAAAGCTGGCGTTACCAATGATCTGGTCTTCTGATTCAGCGAGATTGCCCTGTGGAGTGAAGCAAAAACCAGTACAGATAAGGTTGCCGAGCCTCTCGCCTCCTTCGCTGGCGAGTATGGCCCTGGGACTTTCGTAAATGCCCTGGCCTGCGAGCGCGTAATAACCTATGAGTCCGAAATCGAAACTTCGGTTATAGAATTCAACAATATCCAGGGATTGAAGCAGGTCTGTGGGTATTTCCTCAATCGCGGTTAGATTGGCTAATCCAGCGCCTGAAAAGTAAAGATTTGGGGTGGCTGTATTTGTTAAAAAAACACCCAGAATGCTATCTTCTATGTTGCCAATGTCGACAAAGGTAAATTCGTCTATAGGTGCCTGGCCAGTAAAGTCATTGGGTAGTCCTAACCGATCTGTGAAGTCTGCATGGCTAATTAGTTCGATGCGAGAAACGCGAATTTCAGACGTAAAAATAGCCGTACGGCCATCTTCAGAAATTTCATAGGTCTCGACCGTAGCAATTGATCCCAGCGGCAAGGTGCCAAAGGTTAAGTTTCGGCTATCAAGTGCGACGCTGAAAGTAAAGCCCGCGGATCTGCTGATATCATTTGTTAGAGAAGTTAAGGTGCCCGCTAATACAACGTTGGAGAAGTCTAGATTGGTACTATTGCTTTCACTGAAAAAGATATCGCCATCCACACTATCGTCAAATTCACCAATAGATTCATCAAAGTCGGAGCGAAATTCATCGAATGAAAATTCAATTAGGCCATCAAAGGTCAGGGTTTGGGTGGATTCTACCACCAGTGCAACGTCCAGCTCAAAATTGAATCGATTAAATTGGCTGTTATCACTTTCTAATGGGAAAGAAGCGTTGCTGTCGATGGTCAGTGTTTCGTTAACATCCAGCCCGCTAATTTCAATCAGTCCCTGCCTGATACTCATGCTGACAGTATCGGTGCCGTTAGTACGGCTGATTGTGCCTGCTATTGATAGCGTGGCGTTGCCCTGAAGGGTATTAACGGTAGCAGATTCGCCATCTCCCAGGCCGGTGGTGTCGGGTGTTATATCGTTATCGGTAATGCCGTCAACAACTGCGGCAGTGATGTCAATATTGCCTTCATCATTTGAAACAGTGGTATTGAAGCTGGGATCGCCGGCTTCATTGGTAGTAATATTCACCGGCAATGTTTCTTCTGTTGTGCCAGCATTAGGGGTAAATATTACAATGCTGGGGTCCAGCTTAAAGGCCTCAAAAGCGGCGTCAAAGGCGCTCGCGACGATGCTCAGGTCTGCGATTAATAATCCAAACTCGACGGAAATAAGATCTTCCGATATTTCCAGGCTATCTTCAAAGGCGATGCGGTCGGCTTCAACACTTTGTTGATCAAGTGCGGTAAGTAATAAATCAATATCCGACACAAAGGCCCGTGCTTGTGCTGCATCTGTCGCGCCACTACTTGGGCTACTAACAACATTGGACAGCGCGCCTGCAGGTGCGCGTTTTACTTCAGCTAAATCGGCTCTGAGGGTGGCCGCGATATCTAACGGAATGTCTGCATCGGCAGCAATCTTGTTGTTCAACAAGAGTGAATTCTGCAGAATGTTATTCAGGCTGAATGTTTCGTCGTTATCATCATCCTGTGTTTTATTGTTGAGTAACAGCTGCCCCTGCTGGGCAAACCGTTCACGAAACCGTTGCAAGCGGTTTTCAGGTGTGGCACCAGCCTGATCAAGCGCTGCGCTATCATAGGCGCTGGCCAATAAACCGCCACTCAGGAGTGCGGCGCGAATGGTACCTTTGTTAGCGTTTTTGACCAGTTCGGGATTGCTAACATCCAAAGAAGGGATATCCGTCAACGGCGTGGATTCTAATTCAAATAGTTGACGTACCAGGCTTGCGGCGCTGTTTAGATTGTCACGATCAACGGCGTTATTCTCTGCTACCACTGCGGCGGCCAGATCAGTAAATGGGTTCAGGTTTACTTCCAGGGTGGCATTGTTATCTTCTGATACTTCCTTTATGGCCTGAATACCAAACTCATCGGTTACTGTAACTTCATCGCCAAAGAGTACACCGCCACAATCGGTGGGTGCATCACAGATCATTCGAGTTGCGCCGTCGGCGGCGTTAGAAACTTCTACCAACAGGAAACCTTCACTAAAACCAGCCGATGCGGGGATGGTGAAATCATAAAAGCCGCTGTCATCAGTTTTACCGCTGGCTAATACGTTGTCTGCATCGTTGGCGTCCTTAATTTCAACCTGGGCAAATTTAACGATGCCTTGTGTGGCAAAACCCGAGACGCTAATTTCGCTGCCGGATGGCGCGGATGAACTGCTACCGCCACCGCCGTTACAGGCAGCAAGCAGCGCTGCCGCGGCTAAGGGCAGAAGATATTTGAGTTTTTTTGTTGGCATTGAACGTCCTTTGGGTTTCATTCTAGTCTGATAACCTGTTTATTGAATAAGACTGGTTATTACGACAGGGCATATAAATTGGATGCCAACTATACCCGATGAATGGCGCTAGGGCGCAAAGAAAGGTGCTGATTATAAAGAAATAATGGAAAAATACGTGGGCTAAAGGTGGAATAACTTTTGGTGCAAGGGGATTTGAAAAGCTGATTAATAAATGATCATTTTGGCTGGCTATTTTGATGGGTTAGTGAGTGACTACAAAATGAACAAGGCCAGGGTGTTAGTTCTGGCCGGGTCCTTATCCTTGCGCTGTAGTGGTACGGCTTAGAAACCGAGGGTCACAAGGTTAGGTGATTCATCATCCAGGAATCTAACCAGTAGCGCGCCATCTTCTTCGGTAATGGTGGCGAGTTCTACGCCATCCTTAACCAGGCTGCCCGTGACTATATCGCTTTCATCGCGATTGAGGGTCAAAGCTATACCATCCTGATTGGTCAGAATAACTTCGTTAGTCTCATCCAGTGATAGGCTGTCTGACAGGTCAAGGCTAATTGTTGTAGTTTCAAAGGTTCTGCCAGCAAAATCGATGCTGATATCAAAATTGCCTACATCCTGTGACTGCTGGCCAAAATTAACCGTGAAGGTTACTGTGGGGTCAGCCACATCAATGCCAATAATGTTGGTAGACAGGCTGATGGATGCGCTGCCTTTGGCAAGGCCAGTATCGCCAAGAAGCTGGTCTTCTGATTCGGCAAAACCCTGTGAAGTTGGGTTAAAACAAAAACCGGTACAGACGAGCGTGTAAATTGATTCTGTTATCCCATCGGGCTCGACAATATCCCGTTCTCCGGCGTAAAGGCCTTCTCCATCTACGCTGATATATAGGGTTAATTCAAAATTTAAAGCCTGGTTAAGGAAATCTGAAATATTGAGCGTCTGCAATACACTTTCTGGCGCTGGAATAAGACTTCGTTGGCTTTCATGTGCAATGCTGGTAGAGAGCAACCTCCTAAAGTTAGGGTTTTGCGCTTCCTGAAGGTTACTCCCTTGTGCAATTGTCAAAATGCTGTCTTCTGTATTTGCTATCCGCACAAAATCAGCGCCATTTGAAGAATCGAATCCGGTAAAACCGTCTTCCAGCCCGGTCACCTGGATAAACTCTTCATAGCTGATTAGTTCTAGAATGGATGTAAACCCATCAACCCGTATAAACGTGGCTGATTGTTCGTTAACAGAAGTGTCGACTGTGCTAACCCTGGTTGACCCAAGCGGCAAAGTACCAAAGGTCAGGTTTCGAGTATCCAGCGCGACGCTTAAGGTGAAACCCACGGATCGGCTGATATCATCTGCTAACGATGTTAAGGTGCCGGCCAATACCACATTGGAGAAGTCCACATTGGCACTATTACTTTCAGTAAAAAAGATATCGCCACCCACGCTCTCGTCAAATTCGCCGGTTGACTCATCAAAGTCGGAGCGAAATTCATCAAAAGAAAACTCAATCAGGCCATCAAAGGTTAGCGTTTGAGTGGATTCAACCACCAGTGCAACTTCCAGTTCAAAATTGAATCGATTAAATTGGCCGTTGCCACTTTCTAGTGGGAAGGAATCATTGGTGTCGACTGTGAAAGTTTCGCTAACATCCAGTTCGCTAATTTCCGCCAGTCCCTGTTTGATGTTCATGCTGACGGTATCGGTGCCGTTTGTGCGGCTGATAGTGCCCAGGATTGATAGCGTGGCACTGCCATTTGTATTGACGGTAGCTGATTCGCCGTCTTCCAGGCCTGTGGTGTCGGGTGATTCTCTGTTGCCAGTAATGTCATCAACATCAAGCAATGCTGCACTGATATCAATGTCGCGGTCAGCGTCTGAGAAAACGGTACTAAATGTAGTCTCGCCAGCATCATCGGTTGAAATACTCACCGGTAATGCGTCAGCTGAGTCTGGGGTGAAAGTTATAATGCTGGGGTCTAGCTTAAAGGCCTCAAAAGCTGCTTCAAAGGTACTGGCTATGAGGCTCAGGTCTGCGATTAATAATTCAAACTCGACAGATATAAGATCTTCAGATAATTCCAGGCTATCTTCAAAGGCGATGCGGTCGGCTTCAACACTTTGTTGATCAAGTGCGGTAAGTAACAAATCGATATCGGACACAAAGGCCCGCGCCTGTTCGGCATCCGTTGCGCCGCTACTTGGGCTGCTAACAACATTGGTCAGGGCGCCGGCAGGTGCACGTTTCACTTCTGCCAGGTCGGCGCGAAGCGGGGCGGAGACAGCTAATGGGATATCGGAATCAGCTGAGATTCTGCTAATTAAAGTCACTGAATTATCCAGGATTTCACCCAGACTAATTGTATCGTCGTTATCATCGTCCTCTGCTTTGTTGAGCAAAAGCTGGCCCTGCTGGGCAAATCGTTCGCGGAACCGTTGTAACCGGTTTTCTGCGGTGGCGCCTGCCTGGTCAAGTGCAGCTCTATTATAGGCGCTGGCTAATAGTCCACCACTGAGTAATGCTGCCCGAATGGCGCCTTTTTTGCCCACTGCCCTGGCGACTTCGTCGGGCCTGGTAATATCTACCGAAGGAATATTGGTTAAGGGTGTGGATTCTAATTCAAATAGTTGACGTACCAGGCCTGCAGCGCTGTTCAGGTTGCCACGATCAACCACATTACTCTCTGCGACCAATGCAGCGGCCAGATCAGTAAATGGGTTCAGGTTTACTTCCAGGCTGGCATTGTTATCCTCTGATACTTCCATTATCGCCTGAAGGCCAAATTCATCGGTTACAGTAACCTCCTCGCCAAAAGGGACATCGCCACAACCGGTGGGTGGGGGTGCATCACAGGTCATTCGAGTTGCGCCATCGTTTGCATTAGAAACTTCTACCAATAGGAAACCTTCACTAAATCCTGCCGATGCTGGGATAGTGAAATCATAAAAGCCGGTTTCATCAGTTTTACCGCTGGCTAATACGTTGTCTGCATCGTTGGCGTCCTTAATTTCAACCTGGGCAAATTTAACGATGCCTTGAGTAGCAAAACCCGACACGCTAATTTCGCTGCCCGATGGCGCGGATGAACTGCTACCGCCGCCGCTACAGGCAGCAAGCAGCGTTGCCGCAGCTAAGGGTAGAAGATATTTGAGTTTTATTGTTGGCATTTCTATTCCTTTAGATTTCATTCTGGTCTGATAGCCTGTCTATTTACTACGACGGGGTATATACGTTGGATGTCAACTATACCCGATGAATGGTAAAAACGGTTTGGGTTATCAGAAAAACTGCAAGAATAGGTGGTTATTAAGTGATTTCCATCTGCTTAATAGAGGGGTGCGCCAGAATTGGTTAATAAATGATCAGTTCCTGGGTGGTTTGTGCTGATTCATTGTGATGTCGGAGTGCTCTGATGATAAACGCGACTGAATACTTTGATGTTATAGATGTTATAAAGGTCTTTGTGGTGGGGCGTAGAGTGGCGCCAGGAAGAACGTTTAGAGAGAAGATGTTGAGGAGAACAAAAAGAAGTGATGCTGCGTTACTTGAAAAATTAGTTAGCCATCACCAGTCTGTCTGGTGATGACTAACTGTTAGAGTGCTAGCTGATGGAAAAACCATCGTAGTTTTTGCCGGATTCAGTATCGCAATACTCGCGGTACTTTGGTGCGCCACCAGCGTAAACCTGAAACGAACGTTCCTGTTTGCCCGGTACATTGGAGTTAATACCTGATAGCCATGAATTAACCTTCATAAAAGGAGAAACTTCTCCTGCCGCCAATACCTCTTCGGTCCAGCTTTTTTCAGACTCAGGTTTAGGTTCTACGACCTTAAGGTCGTTCTTTTCCATATGTCCAACCAGGTCGGTGACCCATTCAACGTTTTGCTCAATACACCGCGGTATATTGCATAATGTGGCTGCATTATGTGGGCCGACCAGAGTAAAGAAGTTTGGGAAGCCGACGCTTTGTAGGCCAAGGTATGTCAGTGGGCCGTCGGACCATTTATCTTTCAGCTTAAGATCGTTGCGACCCGTAATGTCGATACGATTTAGTGCGCCAGTGACAGGATCAAACCCTGTGGCATAAATGATATAGTCAAACTCAAGCTCACCTGCTTTGGTTTTAATACCCTTAGCAGTTACTTCTTCTATAGGGGTTTCTCGTAGATCAACCAGATCAACATTGTCCTGGTTATAGGCTTCATAATAATTGGTTTCAAGCGGCACACGTTTGGTACCGAAACCATGATCTTTAGGGATTAACTTTTCTGCCAGTGCAGGGTCGTTGATCCGACCGCGGATTTTGTTGGCGATAAAATCAGTTCTGGACTGGTTAGCTTCTTCCGTCATCTGGGTATCATAGAAACTACCTACCCAGATACCAAAACCTTTTTCTGCATAGAGTTTTTCATAGAGCGCGTCACGTTCTTCTGGGGTGACATCAAAAACGCTGCGCATATCGGGGGAATGAATAAAGCCGCCGTGAGTCTGTTTGCATTTGTCGAATATTTCAGGATAGCTGGCTTTAATGTCTGTTTGTTCTTGGTCCGTGATAAGGCCATTATTTAATGGCGCGCACCAGTTAGGGTTGCGTTGATAAACCGTGAGATGTTCGGCCATATTGACCATTTCCTGAATTACCTGTACTCCAGTTGCGCCTGTGCCGATTACAGCAACACGTTTACCGGTGAAATCGACTTTCTCTTTAGGCCATCTAGCGGTATGCCATGAGCCGCCTTTGAAGTTATCCATGCCCTTATAATTTGGCATGGTGTGAGCGGATAACGGGCCGACGCCGGTGACCAGGTATTTAGCCGATGCTTTGATGCCCGCGTCGGTTTCAATTAACCAGCGATTTTGACTTTCATCGAACTTTGCCGATTTAATCCTGCTGTTAAACTCGATGTTTTTACGAATATCAAACTTGTCTGCCACCAGGTTGAGATAACGCTCAGTATCTGGTTGGCGAGAAAAATGTTCTTTCCAGTTCCATTCCTGTAAAAGTTCTTCAGAGAAAGAATAGCCATATGAATAACTCTCAGAATCGAACTTACAGCCAGGGTAGCGGTTCCAGTACCAGGTACCGCCAACGCCAGAACCTGTTTCGAAGGCACGCACAGACAGGCCGGCTTCCTGAAATTTGTATATCTGGTACATGCCAGCCATACCTGCACCAATGACAATGGCATCATATTGCTGGATGGTATTATCAGCTGTTGCAGCTGCGTCTTGTTTGGGGTCGGTCATATATATCTCGCTATGTGATCAAAATTGCAAGTCAGGCGTTCAGAGGGTGTCGGCCAACTTTATCGTAAAGTATTAAAACCAGGTGCTTGGACAGCTAAAATTCATATTTTTATGGTCAATAATCGCCAGGTTCTGCAGCGCCTGCATGGACAGGCGTATTACGGCCATTTAATGCGCGTGAGATCCAGAGTACTGTATGTGGCGCCTGGTTGAATTTGTTCAATTTTTTGGCTGCGATCATTGGTTGCGATAATAAATACGAAGCGCTGTCGGGCAGGCAAACTGAATTTCAATTTGCTGGTAATTATTAGCCGCTTAATCTATCGAGGTTGACAAAATATTGCAATATTTATCTCCCTACCATTGAATACATGAATTTGTCCAGCGGTGTTTGTTGATATAACAGGGTTTGTTAATTGGTCTGCTTTGGTTCTAGCTGCCCAATATAGTTTAAAGGATGCGGACTAATTAGCCTGGGCTAGCTGGTAATAAAGTGATTTTGAATCCCTGAGAAAGTAAACTTTAGACTACCAGCCAGGGTTTTTTGGCGTATTGCCAGGTGGGTAATTAATGCGGTTGCAATGGCTACCGAATGTGCAAATAATATGCCGCTTCAATTTGTTGCGAGGTCACCGTATCATTGCGGCCTATGTACGCTGGCGGAAGAATAACCACCGGGTTTTAATGAATAAGGCCAATCTAATAATGGCTTAATAGGGAACTAGTATGGATTTTTCATTTACATCTGAACAACTAATATTCCAGCAAACTATCCGCCGCTTCGGCGAGGACAAATTAGCGCCGCGTTACCAGCAGAGAGAAACCGAAGGCGCCATTGAAAGTGAGATTTGTCTGGAAATGGGCGCGCTGGGTATGATTGCGCCAGAATTACCGGAGAAATTTGGTGGCCTGGGTCTTGATAGTGTTACCGCAGGGATTGCTATGGAGGAAGTAGCAAGGGCCGATTTTAACGTTTCCTATATACAATTGATTGGCTCATTGATGGGTGCGCTGATTGCTCAACATGCCGCGCCGGAAGTTGCCAAGCGTGTAATTGATGGCATTTGCGCGGGTAAAACCATTGTCGCGCTCGGGCTCACTGAACCGGGCGGGGGGTCTGATGCTGCCCATCTGAGCCTCAAGGCGGATAAGCAAGGTGACAATTATTTACTAAACGGCGAAAAAACGTCGATTTCACTCGCCGATCAGGCTTCTGAAATAGTTGTTTTTGGTCGTTCTGGAGATTCAGCAGGAGCCGGAGGTATATCGGCCTTTTTAGTGCCAATGAATGCTAAAGGCGTCTCGACGACTCGGTTTGATGATTTAGGTTCAGGTGCTGTCGGTCGAGGATCCGTCTTTTTTGATGATGTCGTTGTTTCAGCGGAGGCGTTAATAGGGCCAGAAAATCAGGGTTTTCGCGTTGTTATGCAAGGTTTTGATTACAGCCGAGCATTGATTGGTTTGCAGTGTATCGCCTGTGCAGAAGCTTCCATTGCTGAGGCCTGGGAATATGTTAAAGAAAGACAGGCCTTTGGTGGCCCCATTGCTCGCTTTCAGGGAGTTACAGAGCCGCTAGCCGAAGCAGAAACATTGTTATATGCCGCCAAGCTGCTTTGTTATAAGACGCTTTGGTTGCGTGATCAGGGAGAGCCACATACATCTGAGGCCGCCATGTGTAAATGGTGGGCGCCTCGGGTTGCCTTTGACGCGATCCATAATGCCTTGCTGGTACACGGCCATTATGGCTATAGTCGTGAATTACCTCATCAGCAGCGCTTGCGCGATGTATTGGGCCTGCAGATAGGCGACGGTACGCAGCAGATTCAGAAGATGATTATCGCCCGAGAAAAGATCGGTCGCGTGGCTGTGCCTTATTAGGCGCTTCGTTAAAAGCTTAGTTATAAGCTTAGCTAAACGATTATTAAGCTTAAAACCAGATTAGCCGAAGTATACAATTTGAAGTATGCAATTTAATGTGGAGGCGACTGTTTCCACCGAAAATAATTAGGAGTAAAAAACATGGATCTAGAGCTTGCAGGAAAATCCGTCATCGTTACCGGTGGTGCATCAAATATCGGTCGGGCAATCACCCTTGGTTTTGCCCGTGAAGGGGCGAAAATAACCATCGCTGAACTTGACCTTGAGCAGGCAGAGAAAGTCGCTGCCGAAGCGCGAGAACTAGGTGCTGCCGAAGTTCAGGTGGCGCAAACAGATATCACTGACATGGCACAGGTGCAATCTATGGTTGCTAAAGCGGTGGATAATTACGGCGGTGTTGATGTGCTGGTTAATAATGTTGGCTGGGATGATCTAATGTTTTTTAGCCAAACAACGCCGGAGTTCTGGCAAAAAATAATCCAGATCAATTTTGTTGGTATGTTGAATTGTACCTATACGGTACTCGAACATATTGCTAAGTCCAGTGGTGCTATTGTGTCTATTAGCTCCGATGCCAGTCGTCAGGGTGAACCACGAGAAGCCGTCTATGGGGGTATGAAAGCAGGCATCAACAGCTTTATGAAAACCATCGCCAAAGAGAATGGCCGCTATGGTGTACGTTGTAATGTTGTTTGTCCGGGTGTGACCGTACCTGAAGAAACCGAAGAAGTGAGTGATGGTAGTATGTGGGCTGATCGCGGCGCCATGTTTACTGAAGACCAGTTTGAAAAAATTGCTGCTTCTTTACCGCTAAAGAAATTAGGTCGGCCCAAAGATCTGGCCAATGCAGTGTTGTTTTTGTCATCCAAAGCAGTGGCGGGCCATGTTACCGGACAGGTATTAAGTGTCAGTGGCGGCTACAGCATGATTGGTTAAATACTATATAGTTAAACAATAACCAAAAAATAACCAAAAGCTCTGAAGCCCAAAAAAGTAAAAAGCCTGCCAATAGTCTAATAATTGGCAGGCTTTTTTTATTTCCGGTCAGGCTTTAGTTGGCTATTGCGCTAACTCAAATACCGGCAGGACAAACTCATCATTTAGTGGTTTGAAGGTGACTTGCACCTCTGTCCCTAGTTCTATTTGCTCAGCTTTAACACCAGGCATCACACTAACCATACGAATACCTTCGGGGAAATCCACGATAATAGAAAGTGAAGGTACATCAAAAGAAGGATGGAATACCTGATGGGTTGCGGTCCAGGAATAGATGGTGCCCTTACCGCTAACAGGTGCCCATTCGTAGTCAAAGGAGCCGCATTTATAGCACATATAACGGGGTAAATGACGGAAGGTATCACATTCAGTACAACGTTGAAATCGTAACACGCTGTCCTGACAGCTCTGCCAAAACTCAGCATTAATCGGATCAACGGGCTTGGGTGGTGGTAAATTATTCATCTTCTAGTTCCTCAAAATAGCTATGCTGCCGTCACCCAGGTCTCCCCAGCCGGTAACTGCACAAAGTTCTGCGTTTGGTACTTGCCGTTCGCCGCATTCGCCTCTTAACTGGCGGGTAGCTTCGACAACATGGTTAAGGCCCCAGCAGTGTGCTTCAGCTAACAGGCCGCCGTGGGTATTCAGCGGGTACTTGCCGCCAAGTTGAATATTGCCATCTTTTACGAAGTCATAAACCGCACCTCGCTCAGCAAAACCCATTGCTTCAAGTTGCAGTAAAACAACATAGGTAAAGCAGTCATATACCTCCAGAAAATCGACATCAGTGGGTTTGATGCCAGCCATGCCAAAAGCGCGTTCCGCAGCGTAGGATAAACCAATTTTGAATGGGTCCTCTCTTGATGCAATATCATCAGCGGGGTAGGGATGACCTTCTGCTGCGCCCATGATATAAACCGGCTTATTTGGCAGGTCTTTGGCTCTTTCTGCGGAGGTGATAACAACTGCGCAGGCACCGTCCGTTTCAAGACAGCAATCATTGAGTCGGAAAGGCTCTGAAATATAGCGGGCATCCATATAACCTTGCATATCCAGCGGCCGATCCTTGAAGAAGGCCTTCTCGTTCATGCTTGCATGATGGCGACAGGCTATGGCAATTTCAGCCATTGCTTCATCAGGGACGTTATACATTTCTTTATGCCGTGTGGCCAGCCAGGCATACATCTGTACTGGTAACATAACGCCATACGGAATATAAAAGTCCTTCATGGTGTTGGCCAGCGTTGTCATACCCATTTTTCGTGAAGGCGGTCTACCAGGTTTCGGCCGCAGTGCTGAATAACCATTCCAGCCTAGTACTACAACAATGGTTTCTGCAACCCCTGAGGCGATTGCAGTGGCAGCATTCTGGATGGCCGTAGTGGGACTTGCGCCACCCATATGTACGGTAGACGCATAACGCAGCACCGGAATACCCAGGTTGGCGGCAATTTCTTCAGAAGTTGTATAGACGGGTGGTGGGCAGAGACCGTCGACATCTTCAGGCTTAAGCCCCGCTTCTCTGATAGCATCTCTGGCGGCAGCTAACATCATGTCAACCGCCGTCCTCTCGGTGCCTTTCACATATTCTGTTTCGGCAACACCGACGATGGCCGTTTTGTTTGAAAAATTCATATTTCTCCTTTCCAATTGTTGTCCAATTATTGTTAGCGGTTGCTCGGCTAAGAGCAACCAGTTTGGGAAGTGCTGATTAAGCGCCATATTGGCCTTAAGCAGGGATTCCTCAGTTCATAAATCAGTGTTCAAATTCTATTGTTATTATTAAAGCGCACAGTTTTCAGTTTCAGACTTCTCTGTCTAGACGGGACCTAGTCTGGCTGAATAGTATCATAGTGTTTATGCTTCAAGTTCGGCAACGAATCTACCTATCCGGTTAATGGCTTTATAACCATCGGCAATGAGTGGCGCGAATTGTTGGAAAACATGCACCATATCGGGCCATTCCTCATAGGTGACATTGACACCAGCCTGCACAGCAAGGCTCGCCAGACGTCGGGCATCATCTAGTAGTGTTTCTGCGGTGCCTACCTGGATTAACAGCGGTGGTAAACCCTTTAGGTCGCCATACATGGGCGCTGCCAGCGGGTCGCGTGGGTTAGCGCCCCCCAAATAGGTTGCTGCCATGACTAATAACATATCTTTTTGTACCATAGGGTCTGCAGCAGCTTTGGTTACCATGGTTTCGCCTAACGCTTCCATATCTACCCAGGGACTTAAGCAAACGCCAGCTTCCGGTAAGTTTATGCCGTCAGTTTTGAGTTTTAGCATCATTGCAATGGTTAATCCGCCGCCGGCGCTGTCACCGGCAATAATGATATTGTTCGCTTCGTGGCCCTGCGATAGTAACCATTGAAAAGCGGTAACGGCATCATCAACCGCAGCTGGGAACGGGTTTTCCGGTGCCAGGCGATAATCTACGGAAAATACGCGGCGTTTTGTTGCGCGGGAAATATCTGCTGCCAGGGGTCTGTGGGTAGTCAAGGAGCCGATAACATATCCACCGCCGTGGAGATACAGAATAACTTTATCGCCTACTTCATCACCGGCTGATGTCCAGGCGCAACTGACGCCATTGGCATCGACTGCCTCAATCTGACAATCATCCCCCAGAGGGAATGCGCCACCCATGGCTTCATAGCCGGCACGTTGTTCTTCAAGACTGGGCGTTGCATTCTGGTCTCGACTGGCAAGCATTTGCTTGAATGCGTCTATATCTTTATTGCTCATTATTCCTCCTGACAGAGTTTTAGGTGATTTTATACTGCAAAAGACAGCAGTGGTTGAACCTCTTTAGCGAAACGATTGAGTTGATCTTGTCGATCAGCAAGCGGTCCAACCAGGTCGAGGACGAAATGCCTGACCCCAGCTGCATAATATCCTGATAGTACTTCAGCTACATCGGCAGGTTTGCCCAGGGCGCTATAACGTCTGGCGGGTTTGCTAAAGTCCATTGCATAACGTTTGCTTAGATGTTCGGTGGCGATCTTATGCGCAGACTCGAAATCATCATCGATTCGAATAAATAGCAGGTGTGCTGAGCCAAAGGGTCGGTCTTCGGCATTGTGATTGCGGTCAAATTCTGCCTCTATATGCTTCAGAGAGTCGGCAAACATATCCGCATCAATTGCGTATGAAACATAGCCGTCGGCTATGCGCGCTGCGCGGTTTAAAGCGGCTTTTGAACGCCCGCCACACCAAATAGGAGGTCCTCCTTTAGTCGGCGGGGCGGGTAACATTCGGACCTTGTCAAATTCATAAAATTTACTTGAATAGGATACTTCTTCATTTTTCCATAACGTTTTCAGGGAGGGTATTGCAGCGCTTAATCGTGCCCCTCGCTCTTTTACGTTAACGCCGCAGGCGGCATATTCGTTGGGGAATTCGCCGCCCACGCCCACGCCAAATATAACCTTGTTACCGCCGGTCATTTTGTCCAGTGTCGCGACCTGTTTGGCGACTAACGTAGGATGGCGTAATGGTAGCAGATATACGCAAGTACCAAGAATAAGTTTGGTTGAATAAGCGGCGGCAAGCGCCAGTTGCATCAGTGAATCTAAAATCGGCACCGGGAAGGCCACATGATCGCCTACCCATATAGAATCGTAACCTAGCTGCTCTGCTAGTTCGACAGTGGCTTTTGCTTCGGCTGGGGTGGGGAATCCGCCAATGAAACCAAATTGTACCTTGTCTTGTAATATCATATTTTCGCAGTCAGTTTGTTAGTTTATAGTGTGTATCAATGTGATTTTTGCTGTTCAATATTGATGGTTCTATTTATTTCGGTTCTCAGGTTCCAGCAGTTTTAATCCGTTTTGGTGCATTTTAGTGAGGCTGTTGATGAGTTGTTGTAACTGATGCGGGGTCAGGTTTTCGGTCATTTCTTTTAAGACTTCATCACCTACGTCCTGCATCGATGGCAATAGGCTTTTGGCTTTTGCGGTACAGAAAACTTTCTTAACTCGCCGGTCAGCATTATCCAGTTTGCGGGTGAGTAATTTTTTCTTTTCCAGTCGGTCGACGATACCAGTGACTGCCATACGTCCCACACCCAGGGCGTCCGCCAGGTCAATTTGAGTGATGCCGGGTGATCTTGAAACGTGCCCGATAGCGCGCCATTGAGAGCGCGTTAAGTCCACATGCTTCATGCGTGAATCCCACGTTTGGGTAACCATCTTTGAGAGATCGTTGAGCAGGAACCCAAGTTTTGGTCCTAAATGGGGCGGGGTACTTTTTACTTCTTTATCGTTCATGGTCAAAGAAGCCCCTAACAGGCAAATGCAGCTGATATTGAGGCGTAGCATCGCCATGCTGAAGTCGTTGTGTGCTGAGTTTGATATTTATTGGGTTGATTTTTAGCCTCTAAATCCTGGGATAAAAACGCGTTGATTTGGTAGGAAACCTTCGAGTTCACTAGAGTAGACAGTTTTGTAGCGAAGGGCTAAGCCCACTTTCTTCACCTAACTAGATTAAAGTTTGCTGGTTACCTGGTGGTAATATATCCGTCCTGTGGGCCTTTAGTTGAAGGGGTGGGCATCAACTAAAGACCGGTTTATATTGCCTGGTTTTTAATAAAGAACCGCTAAGGGCTTTTTATATAGAACCGCTAAGGGCTTTTTATATAGAACCGCTAAGGGCTTTTTATATAGAACCGCTAAGGGCTTTTTATAAGAACCGCTAAGGGCTTTTTATATAAAGCCGCTAAAGGCTTAAAGCAAACTGCTGCCAAGCAGGTCTCTGGCTATTATGTGGCGTTGTACTTCACTGGGGCCTTCGCCGATTCTTCTGATTCTCATTTCGCGGTACCAGCGCTCAAACGGAAAGTCTTTGGTAACGCCGTAGCCACCGTGGATCTGGAGTGAGCGGTCAACAACCCTGCTAGCAGCTTCAGAGCCGACAAGTTTTGACATGGCGGCTTCTTTGCGGAAAGAAATACCCTGGTCAACGCGGTCAGCCGCTTCCAGAGTAATCCAGGTTGCCTGTTTGATGTCGATTTCATTATCTACCAGCATCCATTGGATGGATTGCCTGGAGGACAGCGGGGCACCAAAGGTTTCGCGAATTTGTGAATATTCCAGCGCCATTTCATGGGCTTTAACAGCGACACCAATGCAACCTGCAGAATAAGGAATACGCTGCCGGCTGAGTCTATCACTGGCAATGGCAAAACCTTTATTCACTTCACCTAATACGTTGGCGTTGGGTACCCGCATATTCTCAAACTGAAGCTCAGTTGCGTATTTAGCCGACCGTAAAGTGTGTACGATTCGTCTTACATGGAAGCCGGGTGTGTCTGTGTCCACTAGAAAGCAGGTAACCCCGCCGCGGCCTTTGTCAGGTGAAGTCCGGGCAAAAAGCAAACCAAAATCTGCTTTATCGGCCCCTGAAATAAATATTTTGGAACCGTCAATAATCCAGTCATCGCCATCCCGGACGGCTTTGGTCTGGATCGCTCGGGCAGGGTCAGAGCCACCTGAGGGTTCAGTCAGGCCAAAAAAACTTTTCTTTTCGCCGCGTAGAACAGGGAACAGGTAACGTTCTTTCTGGTCATCATTGGCTTCATATAGCTGGGCCAGGCCGGCACCGCCAAATACGCCATAACAGGGAGCATAAAGCCCCGCTCGGTGTTTTGACATTTCGATAGCAATTAATGTCCGAGTGACCATATCGATCTCTGGGCCACCAAACTCTACCGGAATATCAAGGCCATACAGGCCCATTTCTTTTACCTTGCCGACGAGCCTGTCGTAGTCTTTGGTTTCAATTTCATCAGCATCGGCGTCAAGATTCATTTCTAGAGGAATGATTTCCTCTAGTACAAATTTGCGAACCATACCTATAATTAGATCTTGTTCTTCTGTTAGTTGCAGGTGCATATTGTGTTTCCTAAGCTGGGTCTAAGAAGGGGATAGTCGGCCAAGTTTTGCAGTATCAGCGTCGCTGTTGAGTAGGGGATAATTACCAAAATCAGCGTGATGAATCATTAACAGCTCCTGGTATCGGGTTCGATAGGAGGAGGTGATTTCGGTGCGAAAGAATGCGGCCTTTTCTACCTGTTGTTGTAATTCTCCGCGCAGGCCAAATAAACTTTGCGAACCAGCGAAGCCAACATAGACCACTTCTTTATCCTGGTTAGCCAATTGGTAAACACCCAGTTCACCTTTTAATTTATCGACAGTTTGCTGGTCAAGAGTTGACCATTGCTTGTTGGGTCGTAATGGCATTGGGCTGGCTGCTCCTTTTGAATCAATTGTCTAATATCGTGATACTGTATACTACATTACAATATCGCTGGCAATTAGCAGCTAACACCTACTCTTATTTATTTGCAATTATCGCCTGGAATTTAACGTCTGGATTCAAAAACAGGCCCGTAATCAAAAAGCGGAGGATCTATATGTGATTCAGCTGAATATTGCTATAACTAACTATAAAGCTGTGTTTAAGCGTATAACGACAGCATACCTTAAAGCAATTTTGATAAGACAATATTGATAAGACAATATTGATACCAGAGCTTTGATACGACAGCTTTGATACAAAAAATTGGCGCTAATAAAAATTAGCGCCAAAATGACATTCTCATAGGCAAGTCAAAGCAGAAAAGTTACGTTATCCTGTGGTTCGTCGAGTTTTAGGAGAATCACCTTTTTAGTTTTGATGATATAGCTGTCTGTATTTTCCTGTAAGGTATATTCTGACCTGCCAGCAAAAAGACTCTGTACATGACCACGTAGTTCTGTCACCAGGAAATTTGCATTGGCTGTGACGATGTCGCCGTCCTGTGTGGCCTCAACATTGGTGACTGAGCGCAGAGTTTTTGATTTAGGGTTTTGTGCAAAAGCCTTGCCTTCGATCAACCTGATGATGTGATTATCAAGCATGCCACGGTCGTAGTACAAAATAGAAACATGTTTGCTAGGATCGGAATTTTCGTCGTTAGCAGGAATCCAGTAGGTACACTTTTCCTTATGCCATAAATCCAGCCAGGGCTGATAGCTATTAGTATCCATGAGTCGGGCTTCTTTAAATAAAAAGGCCTGCACCTGTTGCACGAGTTCAAAATTGTTATTAGTCGTCATTTTGTTGCATCACCTCTAACCAATGTGACCACATCGCACGCTGGGATGTCTCGTCAGTAACCTGTCCTCTAACCGTACCATCAGGCAGTTGTTCTTCGCGGTGTAGGCCCCGTTGAAAGATTAGCCAGGGATCCATAGTACAAGCCACGCCTTCCTGGACCCGGTTGAACATTTCTATGTCGTCATGAATACCACCGCCATGAGGGCTATAGAATTGTTCGAATTGTCTTATTCGCGTGGTATTTAGTTCGTCAGGAACACCCTTGAGCAGGGTCGGCGCCAATTCAACTTCGGTCTGATTGAAAGTAATCGGGCGAATAGTGCGAACCTGTTGACCCAGCACGACTAGATTGGGGAATACGTTCATATGGGTGCCGCCAACAGTAATGACATCCTCGGCACGTTCTTTACCGTAAGCTTCTACCATATCGTCGTAATATTTTTTGCCCCAGCTGGTACTTTTTAATCCAGCTAATCGGCTGTCTTTTCTTTGTGGAACTGAATTGTAGGCAGCGGAGTCAATATGGGTATTGCCCTGGCCCAGCGCGCGTACACTAGCAATAGAGCTACCGTTAAATGTATCAACCTTAACGCCAGTCATTCGGGTGATGGTTTTGAAAAAGGACTGATGGGTGAAGTTGGGGTGATAACCATCGATGGAGTTTTCCATCTGTAGTTTCCAGCTGCCCTTGTAGAGTAGTTTAGCGGCACCCGCCTGGACTAAAATTTCGCCTTCTGGCGACAGGTCACAAAAGTAGTCTATCTGTTCCATTGTGGGCGCACCGAGGCTTTCAAGCAGGCTGATTTTTGGTTTGTGCATGCTCGCAAATACAAAACCTCGATAAGTATCAAGGGCATTTGGTTTGGTTAGGCCTAATTGAGTCTTGTCGAGGTTTTCATAAGCGTCTTCATAGGGTATACCAGTGAGATCACCGCTTAAATCATAGGTCCAACCATGGTATTCGCAGCGAAACTTAGTCGCATTGCCACAGGGCTCCTGGCAGACCGTTGCGGCCCGGTGGCGGCAACGGTTAAATAACACCTGAATTTTATCAGTTTTGTCACGGCAAAGAATGATTGGCTGGGTGCCAATCGTTGAGCGTTTATAATCGCCCTTATTGGGTACTTCGCTGATGTGTCCAACATACACCCAGCCGCGGGCATAGATGCGTTGTAGTTCATCCTGGAAAATTTCAGGATCAGTATAAACGGAACCATGTACGGCGTCTGGCCGGACTAGCTCGTTATAGTCGATTGATTGCCTCATATATCACCTTTAAGTACCGCCCAAATTTTTGCCATCACAGGACATAACTTAAGGTTTGATTCGGCTGAGTGAACCTCACTCCAATCAATTTAAGTCGCCTAACTGGGAATTCAGGATTTTATTGCCATAGAGTAAGCATATACTACATCTGCCTCGTTAAATTGCATAGCCCCAAGGTTATATTGATCTTAAATAGCGTTGATACCGCAGCTTAGGGTTGGCCCATACACAAATATGTTCGCTGATTGATGGTTTAGATCAATCCTCAGCCGGGATCTACAATTGGCTAATGTAAGCTAACTTACTATCGTGTATCGTATAACCCATAACATTTGCTGCTGTGCGTTGATTGTTTGCTTCGTTGAATTCGTAGATGAAGGTTTCGTTAAATGTGTAGCTGTGAATGTATAAAGATAAATAATTCGAGCCGTACAAAGAATGCATTCCCCATATTGGTGCTTATCAGTGCTGATACCGTGAGCTGTATTTTCACGGCGTAATACAGATCCTTTTTAAAAATTACCGAGGTTAAAAATGTCTCATTTGATCTATGAAAAACGTGATGGCATCGCCTACTTGACGATGAACCGCCCTGAGCGAAGAAATGCATTAAGCCCACAGATGATTGTTGAAATGGCCAATGCCTGGAATGATTTTCGCGAGGATAAAGACGCTCGAGTAGCGGTGTTAACTGGGGCCGGCGATAAGGCATTTTGTGCTGGCGCTGATCTTGGTCTGCTTATTCCGCTGATGTCGCGCGGGCGCGAACCAGAGAATGAATATGATGAAGCACTGCTGAAAGATCGTAGCTTGATGCAAACTGCCCTGCTCAGAGATTTTGAACTTTATAAGCCTGTTATTGCCGCGGTGAATGGATTTGCCCTGGCTGGCGGTACTGAAATATTGCAGGCTACTGATCTACGCATCTCAGCCCCAACAGGTGAGTTCGGTTTGTCAGAAGTTATGCGTGGCATTATCCCGGCTGGTGGTTCGCTGGTTCGTCTGGCGCGACAGATTCCCTACTGTAAAGCGATGGAAATATTATTGGTGGGTGATCGGATGAATGCTGAAGAAGCTTTGCGAATTGGTCTCATCAACGAAATAGTGCCTGCCGACAAGTTGCTGCAGCGCGCTGAAGAATTGGGTCAGCGAGTGGCAGAAAATGGCCCATTAGCTGTTGCTGCCTGTAAAGAAGCTGTGATCAGAACCAGTGGCCTGGCGATGGAAGAAGCATTCAAAATAGAAAGCGAAGTTGCTGGTCGAGTAATGCGTACCAAAGATGCCCGAGAAGGACCTTTGGCTTTTATGGAAAAACGACCTGCTGTGTTTAAGGGCGAGTAATCGATACGAAAGCTAAAGGCGCCTTTTTACAGACGTTGAAGCTGAAGTAGCTTGAAATCTTGTAAAACAGTTTCAGGGGGCGCGTAGATAGCTCCCTGAAACTGATTCAATCCAGACGATTGCTAATTTGCCATTTACTTGATGGGCTGTACCCGTTCGAGTGCTTTGGTAGCTTCTTCCATAATTTCAAGTACCACATCACCCGCAGGTTTAACTGCTTTTATGACCGCTGCGCTCTGGCCCATGGCACAGGCGCCAATTTCCATTTCTCCATCTCGACGACCTGCCATATAAGGGTCTTTACCTAACCACTTACTGACATTCCGCATTTGTAATGGAAAAGGTTCGATAGTTGCCTGCAATTCAGCATTTTCCCAGGCGCTGGTGGTGCCATTAGCATACATACGGCAGGGCTTGCCAGAAAAACACTTGGTACGGATTGTACCTTCATCGCCAATTTCAACAATGGCGTTTTTATAATTGTCATGGCCCCAGGCTTCATAGGTGGCAATAAATCGAGTGCCACACCACACACCCTGGCCGCCCATAACGAATGTTGCAGCCAGGCCGCGACCATCGCCAACGCCGCCAGCGTAGACAACAGGGATATCCAGTGCATCCAGTACTGCGGGTAATAGAGCCATGCCGCCTACTCTGCCAGTATGGCCGCCGCCGTCGTAGCCCTGTGCTATGACTGCATCAACCCCGCTATCCTGTAGTCGCCTGGCATTTTTGGTATTGCCGGTTAAGCTGAGCACTTTCATATTGGCGTTATGGCATCGCTCTACAATAGGGCCAGGGTCGCCAAGTCCGCTCACCAGAATGGGAACCTTCTCTTCAAATACTACTTCGATGGATTCAGCCACGTCGTCAGTAAAGGGCTGAGCCTCTGAGCTGCCGCCTTTGGCAAATAACAGATCAACCGCAAAGGGTTTGTCGGTAACCCGTCTGACGGTGGCTATTTCTTCTCTTAATTTAGCCGCATTCATGGTGGCCGCACCAAGGGTACCAAGGCCCCCTGCTTCAGAAACGGCACCTACCAGGTCACCAATGGCAACAAATCCCATGCCGGCCTGTAAGACCGGATATTCGATCCCGAGTTGTTCGCAGAGGGGGGTTTTCAGGCTTGGATGAAACATAAATTATTCTCCTGGGTAATTGGTTTTGCGTCGTTCAAATTAGTTTTAAGTTTTGCTAATGACATTTTCTGCAAATTCATTCAATGCGCGTTTTAGTCCATCAGCATCATAGGCGGGTGGTGAAATTAACATCCTGGAAGTGCCAATTTCCTCGTAACGCGCTACTTTACCGGGATCGAGCTTACCGGCAGCTACGGTCAATTCAATTTCTTCCGGGTTTCTGCCGATTTTTGCACATTCATCTCGCATGGCGTCGAGTAGCACTGGCAGTGTTTTAAGGCTACCCGAAGCCGGATAAAAGCCGTCGCCGATTCTTGCAGCGCGGCGTGCTGCGCCTTCAACATTGCCGCCAACAATTATAGGTACGCCAGGTTGCTGGACCGGGCTGGGGTTGGACTGGATAGCAGGCCAGTTATAATATTTGCCGTCAAAGGGCTCCGCTTCTTCTTTCCATAGCGAACGTAATGCCATGGCTGCTTCTTCAGTTCTTGCGGCGCGCTCGTTAAAGGGAATCCCCACTACCTCCATTTCTTCTTTGAGCCAGCCGATGCCAATACCCATTAGTGCTCGGCCGCGAGACAGGACATCCAGAGAAGCCCATTCTTTAGCGACATAAAGGGGGTTGCGTTGTGGCAGGATCATAATGCCGGTGGCAAGGCGAAGGTTTTTTGTCATGGCCGCAGCGTAAGAGAGGGCTACTAACGGGTCAGGGAAGGAAGCCGCTTCGCCGCCAGGAAAGTTGCCGTCTTTGCTATAAGGGTACTTTGATTCAAATCCAACGGGTAATACAACGTGTTCAACGGCCCAGATAGACTCGATGCCAACTTCTTCGGCCGTTAAAACCAGGGTTTCAAATAATTCGGGGTTTGCGTAGGGGCCAGCGGTGGCAAACGAAATACCAAATTTCATAATTATTCTCCAAATTTATAAGTTACGTTTCTTTTAGTTTTTGATAGTTTTTGATAATTTTTGATAGTTTTTGAGCTATTTTTAATGGGTATTAAAACTTTGGTTAGCGCAAGTATTTTGCGACAGCCTCGCAGAACTCGGTGGTGCTGGCTTTGCCCCCCTGATCAGGTGTTAGAGATTTGCCGGCGGCATAAACTTGTTCCACAGCCGCCACCAGTTGTTTGGCCTGGTTAAGATATCCAAGGTATTCAAGCATCATTGCCGCAGAAAAAATGGTGGCGGTGGGGTTAATAATATCCTGCCCCATAATGTCGGGTGCGGAACCGTGTGCTGATTCGAAATAGGCATAGTCCTTGCCGTAACAACCACTGGGAGCAAGCCCCAGGCCGCCAATAACGCCACCGGCAGCATCAGAGAACAGGTCACCATATAAATTTGGTAGTAAAATCACGTTAAAGGCCTGCGGGTTAACGATGATTTTATGCACCATATCGTCGGCTAACAGGGTGTCAAATTTAACGTCGGGATATTCTTTCGCAGTTTCCATAGCGATTTCACGAAAATAGCCATCCGCAACAGGTGAAATATTATGTTTGGTGCCGCTGGTGACATGGGGTGCTCGACCGCTCTCTGCTGAGCGGGTTAAGGCCAGTTCGCAGGCAAAGCGGGTAATATCCTGGGTACAGGCTTCAGTGATTACCTTCATGGCGTATTTGCCCTTGCCCATGTCAGCAACCGGTTGACGATGTAAGCGACTGACAAAATTGATTGCGGACAAGTCTTCTAAATCGCCCTCAACCCCAACGTAGGTATCCTCCATGTTTTCACGGACAATGACCATATCTACGTCCTGCGGGTTTTTTAGCGGGCTGTTGCAGCCTGGGAACCAACGCGCTGGGCGTACATTGGCATAGGTTTTAAGGCCCCAGCGCAAATATCGCATGGCCCGTCCACTGGTACCATTGGTGGAGCCGAACAGGGTGGCATCGGAATTATCAATGGCTTCTTTTGCTTCTGGTGGGAATGGGTTTTCCATGGTGCGAATACCGGCTTCGCCCACTGGCGGGCGTAACCAGTCTATATCCAGCTGAAGTTGATTGATAAGCTCCACGGTAGGATGAAATGCTTCTGGTGCAGCATCTTCGCCGGGGATGAGGACGACTTTTTTGGTCATTAATTTATTTCCTTAAAGGTCAGGCTAATGGGTCGATATATTGTAGTTGTGATACACGGTGGACCATAAACGGTGGACCATAAACGATAGACCAATGCGGCAATCCGGTAGGCCAATATGATTGCTGGTAAATATTCATTCATTTTTATTGATCTTTTAATGTTTTAAGCAAAGATCCTGTCTGGGCTATCATAAAACATATTGCAGCCTGTCCTGGCAAGCCTGTTAGCTGCAAGCAGGGAAGCGCAATGGGCAATTAATAGTGGACTTTCAAAGCGGCTTATCAAATTAGACGGCTTCGGCGAATTTTGCTTCGATCTGAAAATAGCCGTTTGCATCAGGGTGTTTGGCAAATACTGCTTTCCAGCCGTCGCCGCCAAAGACGCGTTTATGGCCTGCTTTTCTTGCCGCCATATCCTGCCAGCGAATAATCCAGGTAACATTGGCTGAGCCTAAGGGCAATTGCATTTTTTGCTGTCCAGAAATTTCTGGGGTAGCGCCACTATCGATCCAGAAACCGACCACATCAAGATGCTTTTTCAAAAAGGGTACTGCCTCATTGACCGCCCATTCACGGTAAAGGCCTAATTTTTCGGGGTTGTAGTGATAATTTCGGATTTCATTGATCATTTTATCTCCTTGGCATTTATTAGGGTGGGGTAAAACCCCGTAGTCAGGTATAGATACAAAAAAGGCAGCCAGATAAAATCTGGCTGCCCTGGTATGGTTTTTTTACTACTATGTTGTATCGCTAAAACCGATCTAGCCAGCCGCTGTTTGCGCCAATGGTCCACGTAGTAGTTTGCCTGGGTAGTTACCTGTGTGTTCGCCAGCACGCATTAGAACTTCGCCGTTGACAATTGTTATGCTAATTCCGGCTGCTTTCTGCACTAGTCGCGTCGCGCCAGCAGGCAGGTCGTGTTTCACTTCAGGCATTAGCGGTGTTACCTGGTCGGGATTAAAAATTATAATGTCCGCCGCAAGGCCTTCTTTTAACAGGCCACGGTCTTCAAAGCCCCAGGCTTGAGCCGGTTGTTGGGTCAACATATTTACGGCGGTTTCAAGACTAAGTGCGCCTTCTTCTCGCACCCAGTGAGCCAGCACATGGGTTTGTAACGAAGAGTCCATTATCTGTGAAACATGCGCGCCAGAATCCGAGAAAGTAACCACGGAGCGTGGGTGTTTCATCATTTCTAGCACATGATCCTGGTTTTCGTTAAAGAGCGGTTGACGGAAAAATACCTTTAAATCGTTTTCAAGCGCAACGTCAATAATTACCGCAACAGGATCAATATCTCGTTCGTTGGCAACATCGGCCACTGATTTATGCGGTCCCTGGACAGTGTCCATGATCATTAGCCATTCATAGTTCGGTTTGCGCAGTTCGGCGCCTACGGCCTTGCGTTGATTGGGGTTGTCGCCGTTGGCGGCTTCAATAAGCTGAGCACGGATTGCGGGATCGCGCATCAGGGTTGCCTGTTCTGCTAAGGGTTTTGCGCGCAGTTCTTTCCATATGGGGAAATTATCGAAAGGCATCCTGGTTTCAAAGGACATGAGTGCATTGAGTGCTCGGCTGTGCACCTGGGCAAACATTTTGCCGCCAGCGTCGGCTACTTCATCGAGCAGGTCAAAGTAGGGTGGCCAAACCTCGGGGGCGCGTCGTGCACTGAATATGCCCCAGGTCATTGGTACGCCGGTATCTAATACCAGGTCTTTTAATCTGCCCTGGTATTCTTTTTGGGCATCGGGATTACGCCCGGTATCTTCCGCTGCAATTTCAAATATACCCGCACCCAGTTCGCCCATAACACCGACAAGTTCTCTGACTTCGTCCCATTTGGCAACTCGGCTGGCCACTGGCGAACCGTCAGGTTGTTGGTGGTTTCGCGTTCTGGAGGTGGAAAAGCCCATCGCGCCAGCACGAATAGAATCAGCTAATTCATCTTTCATGGTTTTCATTTCTTCGGTATTGGGTTCTTCGCTAAAGGCCCGTTCGCCCATGGCATAGGTGCGTAATGCTGAATGGCCTATATAGCCGCTATAGTTGATGCCCTTGGGGAGATTGTCGATATGATCAAGATATTCTGGAAAGGTGGTCCAGGTCCAGTCGATACCTGCTTCCATTGCTTCAGGTGAAATATCTTCTGCTCGCTCAAGGTTACGCATTACCATTAATTTGTCTTCAGGCGCACAGGGTGCCAGCGTAAAACCGCAATTACCCATCACGACGGTTGTGATGCCGTGCCAGACAGAGCAGGTGCCAAGCGGGTCCCAGGAAACCTGCGCATCCATATGGGTATGACCATCAATAAAACCAGGGGAAACAATCTGCCCGCTGGCGTCGATAACTTCTTTTGCTTCAGCGTCGCCGAGTGCGCCTATGGATTCTATCTTGCCGTTGTTAATGCCAATATCGGCCGCAAAACGGTTGGCACCGGTACCATCAATGATGGTGCCGTTTTTAATGATTATATCGTAGGACATTTTTTTCTCCTGATTCTGCTTAACCTTCCAGGGTTTAAAGCGTATCGCTCATTAGCAGTCATAGTTAGAAGTTATAGTTAGAAGTTATAGTGCGTAGGCATTATTTATATAAGCTTTTCAGGTATGCATGTACGCATACTATCTATTGCATACTATCTATTGCATACCGTTTATTGCATACCGTCTATTGCATCGAATTTGTTGCATCGAATCTTTTGAATCGAATGTATTGTATCGATTTTTAATATTTAACTGCCGCTTATATTGGTTTACCTAATTGTTGAATACAAGCGCAGAATGCCCAGCTGCGTATTGATCTTGTGTCAGCTGGGCAAGCTTGGGCAATGATTTGATCTAGCTGTCTGCTAGAGTTCGCTGGCGAGGAATTCAACCGTGGTATCGTGATCGCCGACACCCAGGATCGCACAGTTTAAATCGGTTACGCCGATATCGCGTAGACGCTGGATGTATTTTCGCAGCTCGGTTTCATCGCCAATATTGGCAACCCCGGAAGGCCCAGCTACGCCTTCCTTGTCCAGCATGGAGCGATAAGAGTCGAGTTGACCATACATTTTCATGCCCTTTTCGATTCTTGTGATGGAGGCTTCTTTATCACCCGCTGGGATAATCGCGGTGGGTACACCGGCCACAATTCTCGGTTCGGGTCGGCCTGCATCGGCAGCGGCTTTACGGATCTTGGGAATAATATGGTCTTCAAGGGTTTTTAGTCCGGTCATCCAGGTGATGGTGCCGTCGGCCATGGTGGCGGCAAGTTTGATCATTACATCGCCCAGCGCAGCCACAAGTACTGGTACCGGTTTAGAATCGGTGACTGTGATTCTGCCGCGGGCAGTATATTGATCGCCAGAGAAATTAACTTTTTCGTTTTTTGCAGCAGGATTTAAAATCGATAGATATTCACGCATATGTTTGGCGGGTTTGTCATAAGACATACCAAGCATACCTTCAATGATAGGCCGGTGTGAAAGCCCAATGCCCAAGTGGAAACGGCCATTAGAAGCAGCGTTAGTGGTCGCTGCCTGTTGCGCCATAGTGAGCGGGTGTCGTGGATAGCTTGGCACTACCGCGGTGCCTAGCTGGATGGTCTTGGTTTGCTGGCCAACAACAGCCAAAGCCGTCATGGCATCCAGACCAAACATATTAGCCATCCAGAAACAATCGAAGCCATGTGCTTCCATTTGCTGAGCGCGTTCTACCAGCCCTGCAAAGGTGGTTTCTGGGCCAGAAGCAGCGCCTGAATTAATCCCTATTTTCATCTTCGTTCACCTTATGTGATTTAGTGTGATTGCTTAATGTGACGCTGTCCAACGTGTGCCTAATGTTGTTTTATTGATCGTCTGTTTAATTCTACTGGTGTGAGTTCTAGCGAAACTCCGGCATGACTTCTTCTGCGATGAGGCGAATATTTTCGTCCATATAATGCTCGGGGCAAGCTGACGTCAGCATGAATAATTTGCTACCAGCATCAATATATTCGCGTAGTCGTTGTCGACAATCTTCTGGTGTACCTATTAATGTGTATTTGGAGACCAGACTTTCGAAGTTCTGAGCGTAGGTTTTACCCAGTTGAATAGCTGCCATTTCTTTGGCCTTATCACGATCTTTATGTACACAGGTAAAGATAAAAACACCCTGGTGAAAATTATCCATTGGGAGTTGTTTTTCGGCACGTATTTCGCTAATCGTGGTGAGACTTTCTCGTAGCATATCGGGGGTGTACATATAGGGTAACCAACCATCGCCGTGTATTGCGGCGCGGCGCATGGCGGCTTTTTGTCTGCCTGCAACCCATATAGGTGGGCCAGGTTGCTGGATCGGGCGAGGATTAATGCCAACGCCGTTTAAAGTATTAAATTTGCCTTCAAAAGTGACGCTCTCCTGAGTCCATAACTGGCGGATGACTTGCAGTGCTTCGGTAGCCCTGGCACCGCGTTCGGTTACCGGTACGCCGCAGGCTTCAAATTCTTTAGGGTTTTCGCCACCAACGCCAACGCCAAATAAATATCGGCCGCCTGAGGCATTATCCAGTGCAGCGCCCATTTTTGCTGCCAGCGCAGCAGGATAAAGTGGTAGTAGTACAATTGCACTCATCAACTTGATCTTTTCAGTCGCGCCTGCGGCAACACTCAAGGTGATATAAGTATTACCAATTGGGCCGTGAAAACTGACGTGTTCGCCCGCGCTAAGTACGTCAAAACCAAGCTCTTCGATATACCGGGCAGATGCAGCGACGTCAGTTAATGACCTGATTCCAGTGCCAAATTGAATGTCAGTCATAGTGGATCCTTTTGTTATTACTTGATTGGTCTTATACGGTGTTAAATGTTAGTCAGCTAATTGGTGATATTTGTTAGTTGTATATATTTCTACAACATATTTGGTATGGGTAATTAAATCGAAGCGATGTAATACCGGTGCTTCTGGATCGTTTTTATTTAATGACAATTTCCCAATCGATTTATCACTCAATCTATGCTGAAAATCAGCTACGGCCTAACCATACCATCACCACGGGATAAATATCAGGCCGTGGTAGCTGAGTCGCAGAATTGGCTGCTTAGGTCGAGTTGATATGATAATGGCACAGGGAATACAAGTTGAACCCGCTGTGCCATATAGTGGTGCATTTTAGTGGTGCGATCAATTGCGCTATTTGCGTGGTAATTTACTCAGCACATTCTTCATTGAGGTGCCAACATCGGTTACAACCTTGGCGTTGGACATGTCGCTGATATTTTCCCAGGCCGCAGAGACATCATCAGCTGAGGCGTCAGGGCCGATGTAGACAGGTTCTGCTTCGATATATTGCACCCGTGTATAAGCGCCTGCGCCGGCTGAAATGATTTCGCCTGTAGGTGCATCGTCACTACAAAGAAATACAACTGCCGAGCTGACAAGTTCTGGTTTACAGGACTCTGCAACACCTGGGGCCATTAAGTCTTTAGTCATGCGGGAAAATGCCATGGGTGCAATGGTATTTACTTTGACGTTATATTTTCGGCCTTCAAGTCGAAGTGCATTCATTAAGCCGACTGCGCCAAGTTTCGCTGCGGAGTAGTTTGACTGGCCAAAGTTGCCATATAAACCGGCCGCAGACGTGGTCATTACAATGCGACCAAAGTTTTGGCTGATCATTTGATCCCATACAGCCTTGCTGCATATAATTGACCCATTCAGGTGTACGTCGACAACGGCGTTAAAGTCATCAAGGCTAACCTTGGTAAAGGTTTTGTCACGCAGTATGCCTGCGTTGTTGATCAAAATATCGATTCGGCCCCAACGATCCACCGTGTCTTTAACCATCTGTTGGACCGCTGCTGCATCGGAAACGCTGGCTGGATTGGCCATTGCTTCGCCGCCATTGGCTTCAATTTCTGCCACAACCTTGTCTGCCGGTGAGGCGGAGGCCCCTTGGCCATCGACCGATCCGCCGAAATCATTGACGACAACTTTGGCTCCGCGGGACGCCAGTTCAAGTGCGTGGCTTCGACCCAGGCCGTTGCCTGCGCCGGTTACAATTGCTACTTTACCTTCGAAACTAATACTCATATGTTCACCTCTTTAGGTTGTGGAAATTCAGACTAAGCAGCATGTTTGTTGCAGTGATGACGTTAGGCACCGCTGGATGCAGAACTTAATCGGGTATCCCGCTCGTTATTTTATGCTTGCCGAGCAAAATAATACCGAGATTAGATGCAAATTGACATTTGTCAGAACAAATAAATGACCTATGCCTGAACGAATAAATATGCCTGTTTTGTTTGTAGTAAGTGAAGCGCCGAGAGTCGGCAGATAATTAAGGCAGTACCCTGGAGAGACTTCGTTGGGCTGCTCTGTTGACAGTGTTGATTTTAGATGTTTTATTTGTCGCAACCTCGCGGGATGGACGTCGCGGATTTCTATCGTTACGACTAAAGATGTTTTATTGTACGGCCTTGTTTTTTACGTTGTGATTCGATTAGGTCTGACAAATTACATTTATTTCAGGCAGGTCATACCGTGAGGCGTTATAAAAATAAATCTTTGGAGTAAAGATGAGTCAAGTTGAGTCGCCCCAAAAACCGGATAAAGCATCTGCTGAGCCGGAATCCGAATCGGTTGGAACGGATAAAATACCTTTATTTGATTATCGCCGGAGTGGCTATAAAACCTATGTGATGGTCGTATTAACGCTGGTTTATGCGTTTAATTATATAGATCGTCAGATTCTGGTTATTCTGCAGGAGCCGATCAAGGCAGAGCTTGGTCTATCAGATACGCAATTGGGTTTATTGACAGGTTTTGCTTTTGCTATTTTTTATGTGGTTTGTGGTATCCCTGTGGCACGCTGGGCCGAAAGTTCTTCGCGACGAAATATTATTACCATTGCTATTACTATCTGGAGTGGTATGACCGCGATATCGGGCTTGGCGCAAAATTACACCCAGCTTTTACTAGCGCGAATTGGCGTGGGCATTGGTGAATCTGGCGGCAGTCCGCCAGCGCACTCTATGATCTCCGACATGTATCCGCCGGAGCAGCGCGCAACTGCGTTAGCATTTTATTCTACGGGGGTAAATGTTGGGGTGCTCATAGGGTTTTTGTTAGGCGCCTGGATACAGGCTGTTTTTGGTTGGCGAATGGCATTTTTAGCGGTTGGGTTACCAGGTATTGCGGTTGCGTTATTGCTGCGATTTACCGTTGTTGAGCCAAAGCGGGGTATGTCTGAGGATATTGTTGATACTGGGGATGCGCCGAGTATCAAAGCAACGATGAAGCACCTGTGGGGCAAACTTACCTTTGTACATCTTTCTTTGGCCTGTGGTTTGCAGGCATTTACCGGCTACGGTGCAGGTACCTGGACACCTTCGTTTTTCATTCGCTCACACGATATGTCGGTCGCCGAAATAGGTACCTGGATGGCATTTGTGCAAGGTGGCTCTGGCATTGTAGGTACTATATTTGGAGGCATTCTGGCAGACCGTATGGGGAGGAAGAATAGGCGTTGGTATCTGTTAGTGCCCTGTATCGCAGGTCTGATTGCCATGCCGATGATGATATCTGTGTATATGATACCGAATCCGCAGCAGGCATTGATTGTCAAAATTTTCCCGACGCTTTTATATTATACTTATATAGGCGCGAGTCTGGCAGCGGCCCATAGCCTGGTAGGGTTGCGTATGCGTGCCCTGACATCGGCAATATTGCTGTTTATGCTGAATATCATCGGTATGGGTTTAGGTCCTCTGGGTATTGGTATGTTAAGTGATCTGCTAGAGCCAAGTTATGGTATTGATTCGTTGCGCTACTCGCTGATTATATTGGGTACGATTGCGCCGCTCTGGGCAGGGTTCCATTTTTGGCGTGCTTCGGTGCATATCGAGCGAGAAGCGTTGTAGCCTGGTTTCGCTGAAAGTTTTTAGCTAATTTGCCGAGACTGGATTAGGAAACGGCGTCGCAAAAACCCGCACTCGGCAACGAGTGCGGGTTTTTGCGTTTGGCCGGATGTATTTAAATCTAAGCAGTTCAACGGAGCTATTGCCGTTATGGCGGTGTCAGATGCGAATCGCCTGTTACGACGAAGATGTTCGCCTGCTCAACGCTTGTCTGTAAGTTTGTTTTTACCACGTCTTTCTCCTTCGCTAATCAACCTGGTCTCCTGGGCGAGTTCTTGCCGCCACGGGTGAGCTTCATCTTGTCGCGGGTATCAGTTTTTCGGTGTGCCAATGTCGTCCGCATTTAGTTTTTGTGAGGCTATTTCTCAGTTGTATTGGTAAATTTATAAAGCTGAACTAGCCTTTTATGAATATATGCTGATCGATATAAAACATGATGGTTGCATATTTTATTGGCCTAGTATTCCGGGGTGTAATTTGTTGTTTTAACACTAAATAAAGGGCTGTGATTTCGTAGTCAGAAGTTTGGCCAGCGCAACGGATGCGTTGTTATAACTCTTGTTGCTTTAGAGATAGCTGCTTTAGATAAAATTTTTGACGTTAAAGTGACTATAAGTCGGTATTCAGAATACCAGAGCCTGCGTTGAACTAATTAGTAACAAACCAATCAGTGAGTCCAAATATTTATTAATTGAAAATATTTATGCATCCAAATCAGAGGATTGTCCTATGTCTATGTTGCGCTATAAAAAGCGATTGCTACTGCTGAAACCGATTGAGATAAAGTTGAGATCTTTCTCGGCAATAGCACTATTTGTGTCAGGTACTGTTTTTGCCAGTGGAGCGCTATCTGCAGACGGCGCATCCACTAAAATGAGGGGTTCTGCGGCCCGATTAATGGAAGAAGTTGTGGTAACCGGTACCCGTAAAAAGAGCGCTGATGAACGTGTACAGGATATACCGGTTGCCATGTCGGCATACAATGGCGATCAGCTAGAAGCCTTGCAGGTGAGAAATATTGAAAGCCTGTCATTCAGTTTGCCTAATGTGCAACTGGATAGTGTTGGTACTGTGCGGGGTACTGCGAATTTTTCAGTTCGCGGCCAGGGTATTAATAGTTCAATCCCATCTGTTGACCCGACCGTAGGCGTATTTATTGATGGTATGTATCTGGGTCTTAGTTGGGGTGTGGTTTTTGATACTTTTGACCTTGAATCAATAGAGGTGCTGCGTGGCCCCCAGGGATTGCTATTTGGTCGAAATGTCACTGGTGGTGCGGTAGTCGTAAGGACCCGTCAGCCCAGTCATGAATTTAGTATAAATGCTAAAGTGGGTACCACCGATGACGCAGATAATACTTACGCGTTCTCAGTAACTGGGTCCCTGGTGCCCGATATGCTGGCGGGTAAGTTATCCCTTTATGCAAGAAATGACGGCGGATATTTTGAAGATATTGTATCTGGCAATGACAATTTCGGTGAAAATGATACCTACATTTTTCGTGGTGGTTTAACCTGGACACCCACCGATAATTTCAGTACTACGCTCACTTACGAAGATGGTACCAGTGATGGTGATTCGGCGGTGCCCTATACGCCCTTTGATTCCAAAAATCCGAATGTGCCAAATGTCCGGCCGGGGGATTTTAAGGTCGCAATACATCAAGATTCAGATGCGCCAGTGGGAAATTATAACGATCAGGAATGGCAGCATGCCATTCTCACATCGGTATTAGATGTTGAATTTGGCGACGGTAGTATTACTCATATTTATAGCTGGCGAGAGTTATATTCAGATAACGATGGTGATCTGGATGGGACCAATCTCGAAGGTTTTGAATTCCATACCGGCGCCATAGTCGATCAGGAACAGACCAGTCATGAATTGCGGTATTCAGGTTCTTTTTTCGACGATCGTTTAGATATCACCTTAGGTGGTTATTATTTCGAACAGGACCTGGGCATAGCAGCTTACCGGCAGCTGGATTTTAGTATTCTGAACCCTGCATTAGATCTGCCACGGTTTACCTATGGCGGCACCCAGGACCATGAAACGTTTGGCTTCTTTGTTAATTTGGACCGGCACTTTACTGAAGCGCTCACAGTGACGCTTGGGTTACGCTATACATTTGAAGAAAAGAGCGCCGAGGTCGCTATTGCCAACCTGTCTACATTGGGTGACCTGCCGGGGTTTAACGGTAATGTTGGCTTGTCAGGCTGTACCTTTAAACCGTTGGTCTGTGGCGCAGACTTTATAGGTTCTGATGACTGGACTAATCTGACCCCAAGAATTGCGATGCAGTATTACTATAATGATACCTCCCATGTTTACGCGAGTTTTAGTAGAGGGTTTCGCAGCGGCGGTTATAATTTAAGGAACACCTCAAATACTCAGATCCCTGGTCCCTGGGATGAAGAAAGCCAGAATTCCTATGAGGTAGGGTTAAAGTCTGAAGTATTAGATGGAAAACTCCGTGTTAATGTGGCTTTGTTCCTTAATCAAATTGAAGATCTAATTCGTGAAACCATTTTTAACGATGAGAATTTCAATACCGTTCAGCAGATTCGCAATACGGCTGATGCAGACGTATCAGGCGTTGAGCTGGATGTTAGTTGGTTGGCCAATGATAACCTGTTGATATACGCAAACGTCGGTTACCTGAATGATGAATATAGGAAAGTCATTGGTGACCTTAATCGAGATAAGGTGGTTGACGGCAATGACAAAAACCTTACGTTGCCAAGATTGTCCGACTGGACCGGCTCAATTGGCGGTAATTTTGATATTCCGATTAATGCGGGGCTGATTACCATGCGCTTGAGTTATAGCCATCGTACCGCAGGATTTTTTAGTGACTCAAATATCGACGATCTAGCATCGCACGATGAACTGGCTGCTGGGGTATCATTTACCACCAGTGATGAGCATTGGAAAGTTAGCCTTTATGGTAAGAATTTGCTCGATCAGGTTTACCGAGTGACACAGTTTACATTGCCTGGGTCGGTGTCAGCTTTTGCACCGATTAAGAAAGGTCGAGTTATTGGTTTAGAGCTAACTTATCGTATGTAGAAAATAACTTTTAGTGGGCTGTGATGGAAGGCGACTTAAAGTCGGGTGCAGTTGATGGTCGATATTTGAATGTATTGACCATCAACTGATGTAAGCTAACGCAGGTTTAATGTGCCTTTAGACTAGATTTGGGCTCAGTAAAATTCCACATCGTGGTCTGGTCTTGACTAAACCTTTCACCACCTGCGCTGTTTGAACCTTTTTCGTTAGAGTGCGATATCCAGATTATAAAGCTCAGCGACATTATCATGTAACAGCATATCCTGCTGTTTTTGTGGTAGTGGAGCGACATATTTTTGCAACAGGTCCTGTGACCAGGGCCAGGTGGAGTCGCTATGCGGGAAGTCATTTGCCCACATAATACGTGCTGGGTTCATCTTGTCCATCATAGTGAAGGCGACAATATCATCCTGGAACGTCAGATAGATATTTTCCAGAAAGTATTCGCTTGGCATTTTATCCAGTTCAGCGCCTCGTAGGCGAAAACGGTGCCGGTTGTAGGTATGGTCCAGGCGATAAACAAAATGCGGTACCCAGCCAGCATCGGCTTCAACACAGACGATCTTCAGTTTAGGGTTGCGCATAAAGACCCCAGAATTCACAAACATGCTCATAATGTCCTGGTTGGCACGAATGATAGCGTAGCCAGAATTGATGCTAGTGCCACGGAAACTCATGGATTTCATTTCGCCAGAAGTCAATATGTGGAAGCTCAAAGGTAAATCCAGGTCGATTGCTGCTTGCCAGAATGGGTCGAACATAACGTGGTCATAATCTACATCAGGGATTGCTGGCATACCCGGTAGCATGACGCCTTTTAAACCAAGGTCCTTTATTTTTTGCAGGTCTGCTATTGCTTCATCAATGCTGCGAATGGGTGTCTGGCCTAAACCAATGAGGCGTCCCTGGGCGGGGTCGCAAAATTCAGCCATCCACAAATTATAAGCATCCATGCAGGCCTTTTTATAAGCGTGATCAGCCAGGTTGCAAATTTCCATGCCCACAGAAGGGTAGATAACTTCGGCATAGATGCCGTCTTTATCCTGATCGAGTAGACGTGCAGCAGTGTCCCAGCCGCCTTTATGCAGGTTTTCAAACCTTGCGCCTTTGGCCGACAGGTTTTCAGGTGGCTGTCCTGCGGCAGATACCAGGCTCAGTGGAATTGCTTTTTTAAGGCCCTTAATCTGATATACATCGCCCCGTTTTGGGTCATGAACCACGCGTGGTGCATCGTCGAGAAATTTCTTGTCGATACGGTCAATAAAAAGATCCGGTGGTTCGCAGACATGGGAATCCGATGAAATGATTGGTTTGAACATGGGGGCTCCTTCAGGGGTTGTTAGTAAGCATATTCGCTATTGCAACATAAGTGGACCCATTCAGCAATTGATTAAGTCTGACAGTTTGCATAGTACCGCTGGTTAGAATGGTGCCTTGAGGTTATTTAAGACGATGATTAGGCCAACAAATACGGCATTAAACGAGGCGATAATGGATGCGCCGGCAGCAATATCTTTAACTATTTTAATCTTCTCTGAAAATTCTTCGGTCACCGCATCGGCCAGTTTTTCAATGGCTGTATTGAGTCCTTCGGCAATAAAAACTAACGTAATACTGATGCTGATAAACATCCATTCGGTAGCAGAGATATCCAGCAGGTAAAAGATGCCGAGGGCGGCAATGGTATTGAAGAGGTGAATTTGTATATGGGTTTCATATCGTGCCAGCTGTATTATGCCGTTAAAGGCATAACCGAATGAGTTGAGCCGTTGCCTTAAGAAGCTGTCCTGTCTGGGGTCTGGTTTTTGTGCTTTGTCTGGCGTTCTTTGGGTCAAGGATTTGTACTCTGTTTAGAAATCTGGCTAATTTGAGTTGGTTGGGCGGCTATAAATTAATTTTAAAAAAATATGTCAAAAATAGGGTGTAAGAGATTGTCAGGGTTCATATTGCTGCCTTTATTACATTGTTGGGCCTGACGCTTAAGGTGTGCGCTTTAGCTGTACACTTTAGCCGTACAATTTTGCTGTACACTTTAACTGTACTAGGGTCTTAACTTGAAACTTGTCAGCGCTATCCTGTCGCCTGAACGAATAAAATGCCATTGATATTATTTTTTTGAAATGTGTAGCTTCGCTGAAGGCTCTTTATTCGCTGAAGGCTCTTTATTCGCTGAAGGCTCTTTATTCGCTGAAGGCTCTTTATTGGCTGAAGGCTCTTTATTGGTAGCTAAGGGTTCTTCATTAGCTAAGGGCTCTGTTGTATAGCCAGCGTTAGTAATACTTGTGTCGTTGAAAAAAACGTGGTTTATTCTTTAGATCAAATTCGGAAAGGATAATTGTTATGCCGCCAGCTAAATCTGGAGAAGACCATGCGGCCTGGATCGCACAAGTAGCAGAAAAAGCCTTAGAGCCAGACTTGCCTATCTGTGATGCGCACCATCATTTATGGTTAGATCGCGGCCATACGGGTTGGCCTTATACATTGCAGGATCTTCATGCCGATACTGACACGGGGCATAATATAGTGCGCACCGTATTTCTGGAATGTCATGCGGAGTATCGAAAGCAGGGGCCTAAGCATATGGCACCAGTTGGTGAAACAGAATTTATTGTGCAACTAGCGGAGCAAAGTAGAGCTTCTGGGAAGGCCGAAATTGCAGCGATTATGGGTAACGCAGATGTGACCCTCGGAGACGCGGTTGAAGAAGTTTTAAATGCTCATGAGGATGCTGGGCAAGGTTTGTTTCGCGGCGTGCGTTATATCATGGCGACTGATGATCATCCGCCATTAGCAATGGGGGTTGACGCTAAAATGACCGATTTTAACTATCTGGATGGGGTCAGAAAATTAGGTGCAATGGGTTATACCTATGATGCGATGGTCTATCACCCGCAACTACCGGCACTAGCTGATGTGGCAAAAGCTTGTCCGGATACTCCGATTGTAATTAATCATTTGGGTGGTTTCCTTGGTACTGGTCCTTATAAAGATAAGCGTGAGGAAATTCTCGGTCAGTGGCTTGAGGCCATGAAGTTGTTGGCAGAATGCCCAAATACGTTTTTGAAACTAGGTGGGATTGGTATGCCAATGATGGGCTTTCGCTGGGATAAGCAGGCTTTGCCGCCAACATCCGAAGCGTTGGCTGCGCCCTGGGCTGGGCCTATTCAGGCTGTGATAGAAATATTCGGGCCTGATCGTTGCATGTTTGAGTCGAATTTTCCGGTGGATAAGCGTGGTGCGGGTTATGTTGTATTGTGGAATGCTTTCAAACGTATCGCTAAAGGTTATTCGGCAGATGAGAAAAAGGATTTGTTTCATAATACCGCAGCAACGGCTTATCGGATAACAACGATTTAGATTTCTGCTATGACGATCCCTGGCTTTTTGCTTAGCCTGCTAAAAATTGTTGGCTCGTAGTAAATAAATATTGGCTGATTGAACCCTGTTATGGGTGCCCAACTAATGTTTTGGTGGTACCGCTGGGTCAGGTTTTTGTTGGCCGCCATTGATGTGAAATACGGTTTTTAAATATGAACTCAGAGACTAACACCGAAGTTAAAGTACCTCAAAAAACTAATGGTGCCCAGATCGATCCTGGTCGGACGCAGGAAAATGAAGTGCAGCCTGGATCAATACAGGTCTTTTCTGGATGGCGTAATCTGGGGGTATTGTTTGTCGTTTATATGCTGGGCATGGGATTTATTTATTATGGCTTTAATGTCATTTTTCCTGAAATGGTAAAATCCATGGGTTGGAGTCGAGGTGATGCCGCCTGGGGCCAAACCTTGCGGGGGCTGTTAATCGGCTTTTCAGCGCCTTTTGTGGCACTTGCGATCAATAAGTTTGGTGCTCGACGAACCATGTCGGTCGGCATCAGTTTGCTGGCGTTAGGCTGTTTGTTGCTGGGTACGGTTACTAACGAATTATGGCAGTGGAACCTTGTATGGGGGGTTGTGATGGGTCTGGGTTTTGCTTTCGGTGGCGTTATTCCGGTCCAGACGACTATCTTACAATGGTTCGATGCGAAACGTTCGATGGCGCTGGGTATTGCAATGACCGCATCGGGGTTAGGCGGTTTCATCGCTCAACCTTTTTATGCCTGGATAATTGAAACCACCAACAGTTGGCAGACCAGCTGGCTTTGCGCCGGTATTTTTGCAGTGTTGGCGCTAATAGGGACATTTTGGTTAATTAATAAACCCGAAGATGTGGGTCAGCGAGTGGACGGAGAGCCGGTCGCAGAACAAGACAGTCTGCCAAATAATAACCCACTGGTTTCGAAAACTTATAAAACATCCGTTAACTGGAGTCTGACTGAAGCCATAAGAAGTCGAGTGTTGTGGTTAATTATTATTATTTATATGGCCCAGGTAATGCCATTGTATTTGCTTATGGTGCATGGTTCGTTGCATTTTACTGATTTGAATTTCAGTCGTCTGGATGCGGCCAGTGTGTTGAGCTTTATGGTTGCCGGCAGTGCGTTTGCCCGCTTCCCAGTGGGCTGGTTGGGTGACCGAATTGAGCCCAGATATATAATGACCATACTCAATAGTATTTCTGTATTGGCGCTGGTGGTTATTTGGCAAGCGCCAAGTTTAACCTGGCTGTTGATTATGGCGCCGCTTTTTGGTGTTGCGATGGGGGGGAATATTGTTATGTTGCCAACTATGGTGGGTAATTATTTTGGCAAGGATTCATTCGCTTCTATCAATGGTTTTATTTTGCCGTTGCAAGTTGTGTTTTCTGCGATGGTGCCAGTATGTGCCGGTTATATAGCGGATGCGACAGGAACTTACGACTGGCCATTTATGGCCTTAATCTTGCTGGTCGCGATTGCCATTATTTTATCCATCGCCGCAACGCCGCCACGTAAACTGGCGGCATAAAATTAACCAGGTGGGTGAAAGACGGCGCAAATCGATCAGGTGATTTTTGGCAGGACTTCTTTGGTGAAGGTTAAAAAAGTCTCCTGGCTCATAGGTGCAAGCATCAGGTAATTCATGGGTATTTCAGACTCCAATGTTTGTAGGCGATCAATGACTTCAGGTACTGTGCCGACGATTGCAACATCATTAAGGTATCTTTCAACTGGGTCTATTTTTGGTTTAGCGTTAGCTGACGTCTGTTTTTGCTGTTCAGCGCCCTGGGGTCTAAGCCCCGCTGATTTGTCCGGGTTTGCATAAGCGCCTACAGTCCAGCCGGAACTACTGCGGGCAACGGCCTCAGCTTCGGCGCGGGTTTTGCCGAGCGCTACATAACGTACGATAGGTATATCTCGATCACCCACGAGGTGGCCGTTAGACTCCATCACCTGCTGATACAAACCGCGTTTATACTGGATGGATTCGTTTGAAGCATGTGGGTCTAACATGATCGTATAGCCTTCAGCACCTGCCTTGCGAATGGAATCGGGTGAACTTGCGGCCATATATACCGGTGGATGGGGTTGTTGTAGCGGTCTTGGCAGGACCATTACATCATCGTAGTCATAGTACTCCCCATGATGACTAAAGCGTTCATTGGACCAGGCTTTCTGGACAATGTCGGCAGTCTCACGAAATCGGTCATAGACATTTTCAGGGGTTACATCAAACAGTTTAAATTCAGTAGGATCAAACCCTCGGCCCGACCCCCAGTTAAGCCGGCCGTTAGAAAATACATCCAGCATGCTCAGTTCTTCGGCCAGCCGTAATGGATGATAGTAGGCATTTAATGTAACAGCGGTACCTATTCGCAGGCGTTTGGTTCGACCAGCAATATGGGTGCCCATCAGGGTGACCGATGGGCAGACACTATAGCCGGTAAAATGATGCTCAGCTAACCAGATGCAGTCGAATTCACTGTCCTCCATGCGTTCCACACGGTCCATCGCGCGGTCATAAACCGTCGTTACTGGCACTCGACCTGTCCATGAGAAAAACTGCAGCAAGCCTACTTTCATCCCCGTCTCCAACTTATTGGTCAAGTCAGATTACACTACCTGAAGCCATCGTGCAGGAAAACTTGTAACTACAACCATAAGGGGTTCAGGCCGATAGTATTGCAACCTGACAGGGCTTTATAAATTGGCAACCGCTGCTATGAACTCATCGATCCGGTCACGTTTTTGTGCAGAGTTTCCGTGGCCCATATTAAAATCTGGGATAATGAGCTCATGCAGGCCAATTTCCTGGTATTGAGCCACGGTATCCTGTATCTGGGACAGGCTGCCAGTCATTAACGGTCGGCCAGGTATGCGTGATTGCATTTTCTTAATTGCCCTTGCATCGTCAGAAATAAATACCAGACTGACAGCGCTGCGTTTTATAGCGGTCGGATCTCGATTAACATTATTACAATGTTGATCGAGAATATGCATCTTGTGGTGCAAGAGTTCTGGGGTGCCCCAGACATTCCATTCGTCCGCATATTGGGCGGCAATTTTTAACGTTACCTTTTCGCCACCACCACCAATGAGTAGCGGCAGATTTTTTTGTCTGGGTTTGGGCACCAGTGGCGCGTCAGTTAGTTGATAAAATTCTCCCTGAAAGTTGGCCTGGTCCTCAGTGAAAAGGGCCTTAATGACCTGGCAGGCTTCTTCTAGCCGGCGTAACCGGCCATTGACGGTATAGAATGGAATACCATATTTATCGTGTTCGTTTTTTTGCCACGCCGAACCTAACCCAAGTACCAGTCGGCCATCTGATATATGGTCTATAGTACTGGCCATTTTTGCCAAAATGGCTGGGTGTCGGTAGGTATTGCCACTAACTAATGCGCCAAGACGTAAGCGTTCAACCGTGGCCGCAAGCGCTGCCAAGGTGGTCCAGACTTCAGCGGTTGGGGCGCGAGTGTCGCTTGCATTAGGCATAAAATGATCGGCCAGCCAGAGGCCGTGCCAGTCAGAGTGGGCAATATGCTGGGCCAAACCCTGGATGGCGGTAAATGACTGGGTGGCCTGCGGCCAAAAACCAAACTTCATTGGTTTTCACTCCTTTTTCTGGCTGTTGGCACTTAATGCTGTTGGCGCTTATATGGCCTAAATTACTATTGCGCTAAAACCCCACCGTCGATAACTAATTCAGTGCCAGTTACAAACGAGGCATCGTCAGAAGCAAGAAATAATACCCCGTTGGCAATATCCTTTGGTTTGCCAAGGCGGCCAATGGGTGTGGAATTGATCATATCCTGTCGGGCTGCTTCCTTGGCTTCATCACCGCTGGTTTTTGCGATTGCCCGCATAGCGCTTTGAAGTCCTTCAGTTTCCATATAACCTGGATGAATGGAGTTAACACGAATATTAAAACCGAGTTTTGCGCATTCCAGTGCAGCTGCTTTAGTGGCTATGCGTACTCCGCCCTTGGACGCGCAATAGGAAGTCGAGCCTACTGCACCAATAAACCCCATAATTGAAGATATATTAATAATCGTGCCGCCACCTTCCCATTTAGACGCGCGTTCACGCATGGCAGGAATGCAGTGCTTCATGCCTAAAAATACCCCGTCCATATTGATCGACATCAGGTGTTGCCAGTCAGATAGTTTCATCTTGTCGATGCGGCCACCGGTGCCGATGCCAGCATTATTTAGCAAGATATCAACGCCGCCAAATTGTGTCTGAGTTGCCTGTAAAACCTCAATCCATTGATCTTCTTTGGCGGTATCGTGTTTCATAAAGGCGGCTTTACCGCCGGCTTCATTGATGGCGGCGACAGTTTGCTGACCTAATTCTTCACGTAGATCTGTGAGCATGACTGCGGCGCCTTCCTCGGCCAGTCGTTTTGCCGATGCGGCACCCAGGCCCCTTGCACCGCCTGTTATTATTGCTATTTTTCCTGCGACCCTGTCCATATGGATACTCCTGATGAGTGACGGCACGTTTGATGATAGAAAGTACATGTGTGAATAAAAAAAACCGGGATATGCCAGAGCCCGGTTTTAGTCAGTCTAGTATCAGACTAATTTATGACTCATGTCAGGGCCTGTTATACCGGCCCTGATGAGCATAAAACTGTTTTGATGCACCTAATTGGCCTAAGTTACATTTTGGCCTAAGTTACATCGCCGCGGGAATCAAAACTGTTTCAGTATCGCGACCAGAGCGCATTACAATGCCGGCTTTGGTGCCTGTTAGTTCATTGTCACGGACCACTTCTTTGCCATTAACAATGACATTCTGGATACCTAGAGCTTCGCAATATAACCGCCCCGCACCTTCAGGCAAATCGTTCCGGGTATGGATTGGACCCTTACCAACAGTGGCCTCATCAAATACAACGATGTCAGCAAACCAGCCCTGTTCAAGCCGGCCGCGCTGCTTAAGACCAAGATAGCGCGCTGGTTTCTCGGTGATTTCGTAGATACCTTCTTCGAGGCTTAATAGTTTATGTTGTCGCACGCCTTCGGATAACAAGGTTGTACTAAACGCAAAGGTGTCAATCATATCCAGATGCGCGCCGGCATCAGAGGCGCCAACCAGGGTCCTTGGGTCTTTGAATACTTCTCCGCGAAGTGCCCAGCTTTCATCATCATGGCCGCCAAGCGAAGGCAAAAAAGTTGTTTTCAGGTCGTCGGCTACGGCAATATCGAAAAATACGTCGCTGGCCTTTTTGCCGAGTTCTTTGGCGATGTCACTGACCATACGGCCCTCGTAACTGGCATTGGTTTCGCTATAGGTTTGTTCTACCAGCATTCTTTCGAAATTACCGGTGGCACGCAATGGCGCTGGGATTTTTGGATGATTGGCGCCTTCAACCAGGGTTTTCCTGATCTCTGGGTCCATAAAGGCATTTTTCTTTTCTTCCAGTGGTAGTGCCAGTATTGGCGCCCAGCCTGGAAAAGAATCCATAGCAAAACCTGTCATAAGGTTGACGCGTAACGAAACTGGTTGGGCAAAAGTCAGTGCTTTAATAACCGCACCTCGCTCTTCCGCATAGTCACTCGCCATTAACTGGGCATCGATCATCTTTTTGCCGCCCCTGGAGACAATGAGTACATTCCAGTTAAGCGACCTTTGTGCTGCTAGCGACATATCAGTCATTAGCTTGGCACGGTCTTCGCCTGAAACGCCAATGGGTGGGATAAACTCCAATAAAGTGCCTGGGTAGTCTTTTAAACAGCCTGCTAACTCAATCAGTTCTTCTGGGGTTGCGGCACGAGAAGGCACGGGTTCGCCGTCACCGTCGTTGTGGGTGGCTGCCTGTGAAGAAGAAAAGCCCATGCCGCCTTCTGCCATAGATTTTTTAAGCAGAACCTTCATGGCTTCAATTTGTTCCTGCGTGGCTGGCTTATCGGTATCTTTGCCCATAACGATACGGCGAATGGCTGAATGGCCAACAAGAAAGCCAATGTTAATGGCAGTAGTACCTTCTATTTTGTTCAAATAGCTATCAAACGAATCCCAGTCCCACGGTACGCCTGTTTGCAGTGCTTCCAACGGCATACCTTCTACCTTGGCTAACATGCGCATTATATAATCGCCGCTGTCAGGTGTTAGTGGCGCTACCGAAAAGCCACAATTGCCTGCGAAACACGACGTTACACCGTGGTACGAAGAGGGGCTTATGTTTGGATCCCAGAAAACCTGAGCATCATAGTGAGTATGGACATCAACAAAACCGGGTGAGACTATTTTGCCGGTTGCATCGATGGTTTCTTTGGCGGCTTCGTCAACCTCACCAATGGCGCTAATGCGTCCATCTTTAATACCGATATTGCCCACCTTTCTCGGTGCGCCAGTACCGTCTACCAAGGTGCCACCTTTAATTAGATAATCGAGCATGTCTTGCCTCCTGACTCATAGTTTAAAATTGCGCTAATGTTTGAATTTTTGTCTTAATCTGTATTTCTTGTTTCGACGAGTGCGATGAATATCTGAAACTACCATGTTAGGCTAAGGGACTATTTCACTAACGGTCTCGCCAGCTAGCGCTCCATACTGAGGTATTCTTCCGTAAATGTGAAGTGCTGCAGGCAACGGACCGGGGTGGATGTCAATCAGAGTGGCATTCGACTGACTAATGAGGTCATAATTTCAATCAAATTGAGATTGAATTTGCAAAGCTATAATTGCATTGTATTGCAGCGTGATGCGTCGCACCATGCGTAGAGATAATAATCAAACAGGAGAATAAATATGGATGTCGGACTGGCATTGATTTTTCAGGGTTCTGACCCTTCGATGACTGATAAGTATGTATATGATAATGATATCCGCCTTGGCATGATGGCTGAGGAGTTGGGGTTTCAGTCTATTTGGGGCGTGGAACATCACTTTACAGACTATACGATGTGTCCTGATGTGATGCAATTTCTGACTTATTTCGCGGCCAAGAGTGAAACTATGTTGTTGGGTTCTATGGTTGTGGTATTGCCCTGGCATGATCCGATGCGGGTAGCAGAGGAAGTTTCCATGCTAGACAATATGTCCAATGGCAGAGTGATTTTGGGTGTTGGGCGTGGCCTCGGGCGGGTTGAGTTTGAAGGTTTTAATCGCGATATGAATGATAGTCGCGAGTACTTCACTGAATCTGCGCAAATGATCTTGCAGGGGCTTGAAACAGGCACCTGTGAGTTTGATGGCAGGCTAATTAAACAGGCGCCAAGGGATATTCGTCCGGCACCGATCAAAAGCTTTAAAGGTCGCACCTATGCCGCAGCGGTATCTCCGGAGTCGTCTAAAATCATGGCGCAGCTAGGTGTGGGTATTTTGATTATTCCGCAAAAACCCTGGGACCATGTTGAAAAAGAACTGGCTGATTATCGTAGTATCTATCGTGAAGTGCATGCTGAAGAGGCACCGGCGCCTATTTTGGGTGGTTGGACCTATTGTCACGAAGATGCTGCTTATGCAGAAGAAATGGCCCTGAAATATATTGGTGGTTACTATATGACAGTGGTGCAGCATTATGAAATGCAGGGTAGTCATTTTAAGGATACCAAAGGTTATGAAGCCTACGTTGCGATGCAGGAAGCTGCCAACGCCGACGTGCAACGCATGATTGAGTTTTTTATGAGCATTCAGGTCTGGGGAACGCCAGAACAATGTTATGGCCGTATTAAGAACTTTACTGAACGAACCGGTGCAGGTGCTTATAATGCTGTCTTTAGCTACGCGGGAATGCCTTACGATATGGTGGAAAAAAGCATGCGTTTGTTTGCCAAAGAAGTGATGCCGCAGGTTAAAGCCTTGCCAGGTAAACCTTTAATGGCTGATCTGGCCGAAGCGGTTTAAACACTCCAAGCGTTGTCGTTGATGCGGTTATGCACCTGTCAGCTTGTATTGAGTGAACATTAGATACGAGCTGACAGGGTTGGTTTTTTTGCTCAGGGCTGTTTATTAGCTCAGGGCTGTTTATTAGCTCAAGGCTGTTTATTAGCTCAAGGCTGTTTACCCACTCCCTTCCAATGCCTGTAGCAGTAATGTTATGCCCATTCCCAGGCCGCAAACATAAGTACCTAAGGCGCCAACAAACCGCATTGGATTGGGTTTTGCCAGAGTTTTTGGCAAGATGATACCCAGGGTAATTAGAAAACGGCAGAAAGTGACTATGCCGACTAACCAGGCCACCCATTCTGATTGAGGCTGCTGGTTTAATAGATAGATAAATATCATTAAAATGGGTACAAATTCCACCGAGTTGCCATGTGCCCTGACGAGTTTAAATAGCGTATCTTCAGGGTCAGTAGAACTGCCCGATAAGACATTAAACTTCCCCCGGGCAACGGTTACCACAATGGCCAGGCTTATACTGAGCAAACCCAGCAAGGCAATACAGGTGATGGCGAACGAACTACTCATAGGCGACTTCTTTTAGTTTTTGGGTGTTTTATCGCCACTTAGGTCTTTGCTGGTACTTTTCAGATGTTTGCTCAGAACATTGCGGCATTCAACTGCAAATGGGAAGCCTGCATAAGCGGCGTAGGTGACGATCATTTCTTCCAGTTCGTCTACTGTAACGCCGTTTTTGATAGCGGCTGGAATATGAATTTTTAATTCGTCGGTTCGACCCAGAGCAGCTAATACGGATACCACCAGTACGCTTCGGTCGCGGTGGATAAGTTCGGTGCGAGACCAGATATCACCAAAGCAAAAATCCACGGCAATACCGCCCAGTGGGCCAAGACCGACTGGTCCATTACCGGTATCAGCAGGTCGTGTGGCAGGAATGCTAGCGCCGGTTATTGCGCTTAAGCCCTCGGCGCCGCGGGTCCAACGTTCTTCGTCGCTTAGTCGTTCGGCAGGTTGTAGAGCACCGCCTTTGGGGGCATGGCCCATATCGCTAAGTACCTCGTTGGCCACTTGCATGGCATCAATGGCCCGTGGGAACCCAGCGTAACCACACATATGAGTCATAACTTCGCGCACTTCAACAGCCGTCATGCCGTGATTAATTGCGCCACGTACATGCGCTTTGAGTTGCCGAGTTTGATTTAATGCCGCCAGTACTGAAATAACCACCAGGCTCCGGTCTCGCCTGCTCAGTCCGGGCCGGCTCCAGATATCACCTAGTGCAAAATCTACAATAAATGAACCGAGCGGGCCGTTAGTATCTTCCAGCCGCTGTGCCTGTGCTTCAACGTTGTCTGATCCGCTTAAGGTTCTTAGAACATCTAACCCTCTCTGTCTGCGCGCTTCATGGGTGCCCTTGGTCATGGTTTGTCCACTCTGAATTTGTTGTTGGAGGGATGAGTGTAACATTGATATCGTAACGGGATAATAATTATCGGGGAATACTATTGAGTATGGAGACTGCGCGGAGTGACTAACTATTTATCCAAGAGAGGGTTGGTTTTGTAGGTGTATGGGTAGGCTATGCGGGTTATGGTGTTGTGATCCCACCGGTATTTTTATTATGATGGTGACGAATGAAATGAATATTAGCTGCTCAGCGATTGCCGGATAATTACAAATTTGAAGGCCGCGAGCGACCAAAAGGCTGTTGATGGCCAGGGGTGTTGAGTATGGATTACAAGCGAATATCGGCCGATTGTCATATTGACTTATGTTGGCTGCCGGGAGATTTATTTACCAGTGAGGCAAAGGGATCGTTAAAAGAACGTATGCCTTATGTCACAGAAGATAAACGTGGGTTGTACTGGACCTGCAAAAACGGCGGTAATCTTGGCTTGAAAAATGGCGTTGGCCCAAGTGGTGCAGCGTATGTGCCAGGGCAACATGCTCGGGTTGATGCGATGGCGGCAACTAATTTGTATTCCGACGGCCAGCAGGGCATAAGCCGTATTGCCGATCCTGATTTACGGATTAAGGATATGGAGCGAGATGGCGTTGATGCAGAAGTTATCTACGGTATCCTGGGTATCGCTGGGCGTCTTGGGGACCATGAAGCGGCCAATGAAATGTTTCGGATCTATAATGACTGGCTGGTGAATTTTTGTTCTCATTATCCCGATCGTCATATTGGCCTGGCTTGTTTACCGTATGGTGATATTGATGCAGCAGTGGCAGAAGTATATCGGGCCGCCAAGATGGGCTTAAAGGGGGTTGAGCTTTCCTGTTCGTGGGATATGCAGCCCATGTGGCATACCTGTTGGGAACCACTTTGGCAGGCGGTGAATGAGGTTGATTTGCCAATTCATTTTCATACTTTTCCAAATGTAGCGCCGGATATCATTAAAAGCGCGCCACCTGAACGGCGACGATCAGTTTTCTTCACTATCGTATCAGGGTTTCAACTGCATCTTGTTGATATTATTGGTGCCTTGATGTCAGCCAATGTGTTTGAGCGGTATCCTAATTATCGAGTGGTGTTTGGTGAAAGCGGTATTGGCTGGATTCCCTACGTGCTGGACCGTATGGATTTTGAATGGGAAGATCGGTTTCAGGATTTGGGCTTAAAGATGAAGCCCAGTGAGTATTGGCGTCGGCAGTGCCGAGGGACATTTCAATACGATAAAATTGGCTGTAAATTGATTGACGATATGGGTATTGAGTCACTGATGTGGGGTTCTGACTATCCCCATGGTGATGGCGTTTGGCCTGAGTCAACCAAATTCATCGAGGATCAGTTTGCCAACCTGACAGCCGCTGAGATACAACAGATTACCTGCGATAACGCCAAGGCTTTCTATCGTTTGTAGATTCTATCGTTTGTAAACACCCCATTAAGACGCGTGTTCCAATACTCGTCTTAATGGCCTGTCTTTGAAGGCAATTTGCACCAATTTGAACCAATTTGAATTAGGGTGCCTTTAGTTAAGGCCCCTTTTTAAACAAATACCGATTAGCACCAATGCGATGTTTAGTCAGCGCTGGCTTAAATCCCTTTGCCACCATCAACATCCAATAAGATGCCGGTTAAAAAGGTCGCCTGTTCTGAGGCCAGAAAAGCGATTGAATTGGCGACATCAGAAGGATCTGTTAGACGTCTGAGAGGCACTTCTTTGATCATATGATCACGTAGTTTGTCTGACAGTTTGTCGACCCCGGTGGTCTTAAAGAATCCGGTTTCAGAGGCCAGCGGACACACTGCATTCACCCGAATTTTGTGTCGTGCTAGTTCAGACGCCAGGGCGCGGGTCATGGTGGCAACTGCACCTTTTGAACCATTGTAAGCAACGCCAAGCGGGCGCGGTCTTTTGGCGCCAATAGACGCAACGTTAACAATAACTCCGCCGCCTGATTTAATGAGTTCAGGCACTGAGTATTTGACCGACCAGAAAATGCTCTTGGTATTGGTATTAAAAACCAGATCATAGTCAGCTTCGGATAATTCGTGCATAGGCACGGCTTTATGCCCGAGACCGGCGTTATTGATCACTATATCCAGCCCGCCAAATTCACTAATGGCGAGGTTCACCATGGCTTCCATATCAGATGCTTCGCGCACATCAGTGCGAATGGGCTTTGCTGTACCACCGGCTTGCTGAATAATACCAACCGTGTCTTCTGCGCCGGCAAGATTAATATCAGAGGCGATGACTTTAGCGCCGTTAGCAGCCAGCAGTTTTGCTGTGGCGGCGCCGAAACCTGAGCCAGCTCCAGTGACGATAACGCGTTTATTTTCAAAATTCATTGTTCTATCCTTCAATAGCTAGGGTGGATGATTTTACTTTGTTGATTTTTTCTAATTTTCATTTTTTCTATTGTTGCATGACGGGCAGCTATTTTTTTGAGCGCCTTATTTGAGCGCCTCGCAATTATCGGCCCAGTCAAAGCCTTCGTTAAGGCGGCGAAAACGTTCGCTAACATGGCGCCGTAAACTGGGGTCGGTAAAAATATACGGCTGGTCGTCAAGAATGGCCTCTAATACCTGGCGGCCAACAATATCTGGGTCCAGGGCATCAGGCAGCAGGGCCGCCATCGGCGCATTAATATTGTCATCTGTGCCGCCATATTGCCCCTGACGGTTTCTGCCAGATTCGGCGATTTTTGTATTCACTGCGCCAGGACATAATACCGACACACCCAGGTTATCTTTTTTATGTTCTTCCATCAGGGTTTCAGACAGCGCAACTACTGCAAATTTGGTTGCGTTGTAGGGACCAGAGCCACGAAAATTTACCATGCCTGCCATGGATGACGTGCTCACCACATGGCCTTCTTCGCCATGTGAACGGATGAGTGGCAAAAAAGCCTGTAGGCCGTTAACAACACCCCAGAGGTTTACATCTACTACCCAGTTCCAGTTATCGACATCAACTTTTTCTGAGCGTCCATCGACCAGTACACCGGCGTTGTTGCATAACACATGCACCTTGCCAAAGGTTTCAATGGTTGCCTCAGCCGCGGCAAATACTTCATCGCGGTTGCTGACGTCAACCTTAACGCAAGCTGCCTCGGCACCTGCTTTTTGGAGCTCGGCGACAGCTCGGTCCATCGGCTGCTGTTCAATATCTCCAATCATGACTTTCATGCCAGCATTGCAAAATGCTTTGGCCATACCAAAACCCATACCACTTGCGCCACCTGTAATAAACGCAACCTTGCCTTTCACGTTTTCCATTTTAGCTCCTGCTTAGCTTTTACCCAGTTTCTATTAAGGTCTATATCAGGGATGCCAATAATAGTAAGCCGAGTGTTAATTATTGTTATATCGCGACTCATTACGCACTAAAAAATCAATGGGATCAAATTAAGCTTAAAGATCTGCCCGGCTAGCGACTAATTTGTTCAGTTAGAAACGGTATTAGGCGTGGGAAATAAAACGTCCTGGACGTGGATAAATATGGGGGCAGGATTGTAAATTTGGCACGGTAGATTTCTTAGCATTATGTTATATAGTGGAGTCGAGATAAATAGTTGTAGCGTTCTGCTGTGTGGCTGACAGAAATAGACACCAGCTCAACGGGCGTATTAAACGTAAAAAAATTACACAGGAGGTTGTTATGGATATGGGAATAACCAACAAGGTGGTTATTGTGACAGGTGCAAGTAAAGGTATTGGCAAGGCAGTCGCTGAAATTTTTGCCGAAGAGGGCGCAAAATTAGTACTCTGTGCCCGCAGTGAAGACTTGCTGCTAGCCCAGGCAAAACAACTGACTGAAGCCCATGAAGTTGAGGTGCTGCCGGTTGTGGTGGATTTGGCAAGTCAACAGGGCGTGGACGACTGTATTGCTGCCACCCTTGCGCGTTTTGGCCAAATCGACATACTTATCAACAATGCCGGGGCGATTCGTGGCGGTGGTTTGTTGGATAAACCTGATGCGGACTGGCTTGAAGACTGGCAGCTAAAATTATTTGGTTATATTCGTATGATGCGAACAACCTTTCCAGAAATGGAGCGCCAGGGGGGCGGTCGAATAGTCAATATTATTGGTAATGGAGGCCGCATGCCGCGCGCTGGATATTTGGCTGGCGCGGGTGCAAATGCAGGTTTGATGGCAATAACCAAAGGGGTTGCGGAGCAGGGCGCGAGCAAGAACATTCTTGTTAACGCAGTTAATCCAGGCCCTGTTCATACCCCGCGGTGGGATGGTATGGTATCAGCGATTGCCAGTCAGCGTGATGCTGATCCACAGCAAGTAGAGGCGGCAATGGTGAAGAATATTCCTCTAAAGCGGCCTGCCGAACCAGAAGAGGTATCCGCTGTGGCGCTGTTTCTGGCGTCGAAACATGCTTCTTATATGACCGGCGAAATTGTCCAGGTTGATGGCGGCGCTGCCAATTGTTTATAGGGCTGTGTTACTAGAGGCGTGTTTTAATAGCGATGTATCATGCCGGTATGTTCACCAGATACAGAGCTCAATCGTTATCAGTTAGTCCCAAATTAGAAGGATAAATTATGCCTATTAAAGACATTTTTAAAGAAGTAGATGCGTTAAAAAAGAATATTCAGAATTTATCCATAGAAGACTTGAAGCAGGAACTGGCTAATGACCCAGATCTACTACTGCTTGATATCAGGGAAATTCAGGAGTTGGTTGACCTTGGTACTATACCTGGGGCAGTTCATTGTGCCAGAGGGATGCTGGAATTTTGGGCGAGCCCCAACAGCCCTTATTACCGAGACTATTTTCAGCCCGATAAGCGTACTATTCTATTTTGCGCCGGCGGTGGCAGAAGTGTATTCGCCACGCTGGCCTTAACAGATATGGGTTTTACCAATGTTGCCCATGTCGAAGAAGGTTTTGGCGGTTGGAAAAAGGCGGAAGAAACGATTGAAGATTATGCCAGTACCAGTCGTTGGGTACGGCGTGATAGTGATAGTTAAGCAGCTGATTAATGGCAGGCTATTGTTGACAAATCATAACCAGTACAGTTACAGATACAGTCAGATATTTAAAGAATAAGGAGCATAAAATGGGATTCGCATTATCAGCAATGAGTTTGAGCAGTTCGGCTTTTGAGCAGGGCGGTGACATACCTGAAAAATATACCGGTGAAGGCGCTGATGTTTCGCCGCCATTGTCCTGGGCTGATGCGCCAGAGGGTACAAAGGCTTTTGCTGTTATTTGCCATGATCCTGATGCGCCGTTGGTCAGCCCTGTTGGCACCTATGGTTTCGGGCATTGGGCACTATATAACATACCGGCTGATGTTAATGGTCTGGAAGAAGCGACCGGTGCCTATACCAGCGGCACCAGTGATTTTGGTAAACCAGGTTATGGCGGGCCGATGCCACCACCGGGACATGGCAAGCATCAGTATTATTTTTGGGTATTGGCGTTGAGTGAAGCGTTGGAACTGGAAGCGGGTCTCTCGATCATGGATCTGCTCCGTCGGGTTGAGCCGAGTTTGATTGGTATGAATCGACTAGTTGGCGTTTATCAACGAAGCTAGCTTTTAATATTGATTTGTATTGGTAGCTATTTATCAGTATGAATTATTAACGCGAACAAAATAATGTCTGATCTGCAACAGAAAAGAGTACATTGCCCCTATTGTGGGGAGCTGATTGAGGTGCTGCTGGATCATTCAGAAGCCGAACAATCGTATATTGAAGATTGTTCGGTTTGTTGTCGGCCTATTTGTTTTAGTCTCAGCGTCGACTTCGGTGGTGAAATTGAATTGATAGTTCGCAGCGAAGACGAATAGTCACCATGCATCGTTAGCTAATGTGAACAACCTGGGGCAGTCATGGGCAATCATAAATAGTCTAGCGATGGCTTTGATCCTCCGGCCTCTGTAATCTGTTTTACAATCAGTGATAAATAGCTAATAAATCAACATTACGAACCTGTTTGTTGCAAACCGGTTAAAAGAGTTGGAGATAATATGAAAAAAGCAGCAGGTGCATTGGCAGGCGTAAGAGTGCTCGATTTTACGGGTGTTGTGGCAGGCCCATTTGGTACTCGGCTAATGGCGGATTTGGGTGCCGAGGTGGTGAAGGTTGAACCGCCGAGTGGCGATTTATTGCGCGGTGCGCCGCCGCGTATTGGCGCGGGTAAAGCAAGCCCGTATTTTGGTCAGATAAATTGCGGTAAAAAAAGTATATCGGTCGATTTGAAAAACCCCCAGGCAATTGATTTGATACTGAAACTGGTGGCTGAGACAGATGTTGTTATCCAGAATTTTCGACCGGGTGTGATGCGCGGTTTTGGTCTTGGCTATGAAGACCTGGTTAAGCATCGACCGGACATCATTTATGCCAGTGTTTCGGGCTATGGCCAGCATGGGCCGTCGTCCGGTCTGGCTGCTTATGCGCCTATTATTCATGCCGCCAGCGGCTATGATCTGGCCGTACTATCGTATCAGGATAATCAGGATAAACCGCTTAATGGGGCCAATGCAACTGCGGATTACCTCGCAGCATCGCTCGCTATGGGGGCAATTACTGCCGCTTTACTTAAAAAAGAAAAAACGGGTGCAGGTGAAGAAATTGATATTTCTATGATGGAGGTCATGCAAAATATATTGGCCTATGAAATTCACGAGCAGCAGTTTGAGGCGGTACGGCAACGGCCAAATTATGGGCCGGTCCGCACTAACGATGGTTATCTGATAGTTAATCCAATTTCACCGAAAAACTTTTCTGACCTGGCGAATGCAGTTGGCCATCCCGAATGGTTGGAGCAGTTTCCGCTGAATACGGCGGATCGTTTAAAAAACTGGGCGTTGTTAATGCAGGCGTTGGAGAAATGGACGCTAAAACGTAGTGCGGTTGAATGTGAGGCGATCATACGCGCTGGTGGTTGTCCGTGCTCACGCTATAGAGAAGTCTGGGAGTCCATGCAGGATGAACAGGCTGAGTCTCGGCAAGGCGTGGTGGAAATCAAAGATGGCGCTGAATCTTATAGGATACCTACCACACCATTGCGTTTAATGAATAGCGAGGCCGCGCCTAAACCGTTTGTGTCGCAGCTGGGTGCCGACAATCTGAATGTGCTGCAATCCTGGCTAGGTTTGAGTGTCGCGCAGGTAAAGGAACTGGAACAATCCGGTTTGCTATTCGAAGCAAAAAAATAATTTTTAGCTATTTGAAGGAATGCCGAGCGGATGCTGAAAGCCTGTTGCTGAGTCTGTCTGACCATTGTCTTTTAAAATGCGAATAATCTGTGTCTAGAAAAGTGAGTGGGCTGCTTTTTGTAGAAAGAGAATAAATAGTGCACACTTCAGCGCATAGAATTACTTTCTAGCACAGTTTTATTCAAATTTGGGTGGCGGCAGGCCTGGCTACAATGCGGGTGAAGAAAAGCGGCTAGAAAAATACCGCTGACTGTTAGAGAAATATCTACTAGAAATATGCACTAAAAAATATCTTTGTTAATGAAATCAAAAAGGGGCGCACAGTGAAAACATCAAAACCACGTATCGAACCATTGGCTGAATCTGAATGGACCGAGGATGAAGCGAAGCTGCTTAAGCGGTTTAAAAGCAAGGATCATGATTTTGGCTCCGGGGCCGTTTATAACGTAATAGGCACGCTGGCCAATCATTGGGAGGCGCATAAGAAGTTTGGTGTATGGGGCAATCATGTACTGGGTAAAACTTCAACGCTCGACCCGCGGGAACGAGAAATATTGATATTACGTATTGGCTGGTTATGTCAGGCAGAATATGAATGGGGTCAGCATGCTGTTATCGGTAAGGAAGCCGGCTTGACCGACGAAGAAATTGCGCGCATCAAAGAAGGCCCTGATGCTGCAGGCTGGGATGCCTTTGATGCAACCTTATTACGCGCGACGGATGAATTACACGCTGATGCTTTTATCTCTGACGCTACCTGGGCGGCGCTCGCTGAAAAATACAATAAGCACCAGCTGATGGATGTTGTCTATGCTGTTGGTCAATACAACATGGTATCCATGGCGTTGAATAGCTTTGGGGTTCAGCTGGATGACGGCGTTAAAGGCTTTTAGGGCTTTTTATAAAATTGATTGTTTTTTATAAAATTGATAGCACTTTATAAATATGGGCCAGCGGTGCCCACAGCAAATCAGGCAAGGAGTTTGAAATGCGATTAGAAGGTAAAAAAGCGATTGTTGTGGGTGCAGGTCAAACCCCTGGAGAGACCATTGGTAATGGTCGCGCCACTGCGATATTGTTTGCCCGCGAGGGTGCCGAAGTAATGTGTGTCGATAAAAGACTGGCTTCAGCGCAGGACACAGTGGATTTAATAGAAAAGGAGGGCGGTAAAGCTTTTGCCTATGAATGCAATATTGTCACAGAAGCAGCTAATGTTGAGCTGGTTAAAACAGCGCTAGACAAGCTGGGTAGAATTGATATTTTGCATAATAACGTCGGCATTGGTTTTGGTGATGCACAACCCCATCGACTGACCGAAGAGTCTTATGACAATATTATGCTGGTTAATCTCAAAGCCATGTGGTTGACCTGTAAACAGGTTATTCCTGTTATGCGCGAACAACAGGCAGGTTCAATTATTAATATTTCTTCCGCCGCAGCGGTATCTTCGGGCGGTATTACGGCTTATGAGATTGCCAAAGCAGGGGTCAATAAGCTCAGCACATCCATTGCCATGGGCAATGCCAAATATGGCATTCGTTGTAATGCCATTATGCCAGGTTTAATGGATACGCCGATGGCTATTGAAGGTAATGCCAGCGCAAAAGGTATATCTAGAGAAGCGGTGCGTGATGGTCGTGACCGACTAGTGCCGTTACGAAAAAAAATGGGTAGTGGTTGGGATGTGGGATATGGTGCGCTGTATTTAGCCTCTGACGAAGCAAATTTTGTGACTGGCATATTCCTGCCAATTGACGGCGGCCATACCTCCAGATAGATCATATATCGAGGTAGATCATCTATCCGAGTAAACGATCTATCGAGGTAATCTGTCGAGGTAAATAGGCGGCAGCACAATCAACAGCAAAGGAGATACTGACATGAAAGACGTACAAGGTAAGGTGGCATTTATCACTGGCGGTGCCAGTGGCATGGGGCTGGGTATGGCGCGGGCTTTTACTGCGGCTGGTATGAAAGTAATGATTGGCGATATCGAACAGGCGCCTATGGATCGAGCGGTTGCAGAACTTAATGAAGTAGGTGGGGATGCAGCTGGTATACAGACGGACGTGACCAAACTGGAATCGGTGCAGGCGGCTGCGGCGGCAACCATTGAAAAGTTCGGTAAGGTGCATGTGATTTGTAATAATGCCGGTATTGGTGTCGGTGGCCAGAGTGAAAAAGCCAGTATGCGTAATTGGGAATGGGTGATGGATGTTAATCTATGGGGCGTTGTGCATGGCTTACAGGCCTTTGTACCTTTAATTACGGAGCATGGTGAGGGTGGCCATGTAGTGAATACTGCATCTATGGCAGGTATGTATGGTTTGCGGGGTGCAGGCCCTTATAACGCGACTAAATTTGCCGTGGTGGGTATTTCCGAAACCATGATGGCAGAGCATAGCCGAGACAATCTGGGGGTTTCTGTATTGTGTCCAGGTATTGTTGCCACCAATATCGGTAACTCAGCGCGTAATCGCGCGGAGAATTATGGTGGTCCAGTACAACCCAACGAAAAAGATACCAGTGCCGAAATGTTGGCTAAAGGCCTAAACCCTGATGTGGTGGGTCATCTGGTACTGGAAGCCATTCAGGAAGATCAACCGTATATTTTTACTGATCCTAGTTTGCGCTACCTGATCGAACGACGCACTAAACATATTCTTGCCGGCTATGATTGGGCGGATAATTGTAAAGCGCTGGAGGGCATAGAACCGGCCGGTTTGTAGCTTTTTAAATGTCAATGGTTTGAAAAAAAACGATTTGATAACGATACGATTTGATAAAAAACCTACTTAATAGAAAACAGTTTAATTGAATCCAGTAGTACGCTGTCGGATAGCGAACTTGTACCCTGCTGTTTAAAGCGTGGTCTATGTGGTGTGATCCATGTAGCACGGGCCGTAATGCAGTTTGTGTGAGTTTGCCGGGTGCAGGGTCGCTGGAATGTGATAACGAAGGAGAATTATTATGAAAATTGGCTTTATTGGTATTGGTCATATGGGTGGCCCAATGTGCCGTAATATCATTAAACATAGCGGCTTTGAGGTTTCTGTTTTTGATTTAAACCCTGAGGCGGTGCAGGCCTGTGTTGATGTCGGCGGTATAGCCAGCGCCTCAATGGCAGAACTAGCAGCAAATTCAGATGTTATTATGACTTCTCTGCCGATGCCCAAAGATGTTGAAGCAGTGACACTCGGCCCAGGTGGCATCGCAGAAAATGCAAAGTCTGGCAGCATCTATATTGACCTTTCGACTAACTCGCCAATTATGGTGAAAAAAATAGCCGTTGAACTAGAAAAGAAAGGCATAACCACGATAGATGCCCCTGTTTCTGGTGGTACTATTGGCGCTGAAAAACGAACCATTGCTATTATGGTTGGCGGTGACAAGAGTACCTATGAAAAATGTATGCCGATTTTTGAATCATTTGGCGCAAATATCTCGCACCTTGGCGATATAGGTAGCGGCTGTATTGCCAAAATTGTCAACAATATGATCGCCTTTTGTAACATGGGCGCAGCAGCAGAAGGTTTGATGTTGGGTGCGGCGGCAGGTATTGATCCTGAGGCGCTGAACCAGGTGATTCGTACCAGCTCTGGTAATAGTATGAGTTATCGAGGGGTTGCTTATAAGACTCTGAATGGCGACTGGTCACCGAGCTTTACCATTGACCTGGCTTATAAAGATATGCATTTAGCACTTGAGCTAGCAGATGAGTTGGCCGTCCCATTACAGGTTAGTCCGCAAGTACATAACCTGATGCGTATGGCTAAGGGCATGGGTTTTGGGGGTGATGATGCCACAGCTATTATGCGTGTTTATGAAGAAACGCTTGGTAGAGAAGTGCGCAAAAAATCTTGATGGGCATTTTTTAGACGTATTTGGGCCACTACTAAGATTATCTGTGGTTGATAGTAGTGGCATACGTTAAAACGCATCCAACACCGAGTGGTAGTTAGTAGCACTCGGTGGTTTGTGGCTGTGTTAAATTTGTGCAGTGAAATACAGTTAATTTACCAAGGAGCCGTCTATGAAGTTTACTTTCTTTAATCTGATGCCCTGGCCCTATTTGCCAGATGATTTTCGCAAAAAATATCGCTCGGTTTGGGTAGATATTCCTTCTACTCTGTATGACCCAGTCAAGGGGCATACCGTTTATAACGATTATCTTGATACTTTGGAGTATGCAGAAGAAGTTGGCTTTGACGGCATTGGTGTTAACGAACATCATGCCAATGCCTATGGCATGATGCCATCGCCAAATATCATGGCAGCAACACTTGCGAGAAATACCAAAAAAGCGGCGGTTGTTGTGTTAGGTAATTCCATTGCGCTGTATAACCCACCGGTGCGGGTTGCTGAAGAATTTGCCATGCTGGATGTTATCTCTGGTGGCCGATTGATAGCGGGTTTCCCAGTTGGCACATCTATGGATACCAATTATGCCTATGGTCAGGTGCCGGCGCTAACCAGAGAGAAATATACAGAGGCCCATGAACTTATTATTAAGGCCTGGAAAGAACAAGAACCTTTTGCCTTTAATGGTCGTTATAACAAATTGCGCCATGTTAACTGCTGGCCAAAACCCGTTCAGAACCCGCCGCCCATTTATATTCCAGGTGGCGGTTCACTTGAAACCTATGATTTTTGTATCGAAAATGACTATGTTTACTGTTATTTAAGCTTTTCCGGTTTTATTCGGGCGAAAAAACTCATGGATGGTTACTGGCAAAGAGTCGAGGAAGCGGGCAAGGATCCTTCGCCTTATCGGGGTGGTTTTGCCCAGACGATTATCGTCGCCGAGACTGACGAAGAGGCAGAAAAGGAATATCGAGAGTACGTAGATTATTTTTATAATCGTTGCCTGCATGTCTATCCTGGTTTTGCTGATGCTCCAGGTTATCGCACCATTAAAACGTTACAGGCCAATGTTACTGAGCAAATGACGCAAAATGCCAATGTCTCAAAAATGAGCTGGCAGGAATTAATAGATCAGGGTTATGTGATTGCGGGGTCTCCTGACACCGTGGTGGAACAAATGACCCGCCTGGCAACCACCTTAAATGTGGCTAATATATTCTGTTTGATCCATATAGGTAATATGCCCAAAGATAAATGTATGCGTTCAGCAAAGCTGTTCGCAGAAGAAGTCATACCTAAACTACGGAATGTATTTCCAGATTTTGCTGACGATGATCGGTTTTGGATTAATCCAATCGAGCATGTATCAGAAGCAACTGTTGAGGAGGCAAACTAGTGGAATCAAGAATCGTTAATATAAATAATCGGGCTGATATCCGTATCTATGAAGGCGGCAGTGGACCGGATTTGTTTTTTCTGCATGGTGCCGGTGGTTTGTTACAAGATGATCCTTTTCTTGTAGAGCTCATGAAACACTACCGGGTCTGTGCGCCTTTATTACCCGGTTATGAAGATTCCGAATGCGAACATCTACGCGATATGCTGGATTTTACCTTGCATAGTTTTGACGTTCTGGAACATTTAAAGCTGACTAAGCCGTTGCTTGTTGGTCATTCGATGGGTGGTATGATTGCCGCAGAGATGGCGGCTGTGGCACCTAATGAGGTGGAGAAGTTGGCCCTGATCTGCCCAGCGGGTATCTGGTCGGATGATTACCCGATACCTGATTTGTTTGCTCTGTTGCCCTATGAATTACCTGGTTTGTTATTTCATGATGCAGAGAAAAATGGACAGTTAATGTCCGCTGGTGGGGATTTTAACGACCCAGTATTTTTAACCGAATTTCTGGTGGGTAACGCTCGACGTATGGGTTCTGCAGGTAAGATTCTATTTCCCATCCCTGACCGAGGCTTGAGCGATCGAAGTTATCGAATTAAGGCGAAAACGGAAATAATCTGGGGTGCGCAGGATAAATTAATTGACCCGCATTATGGAGAGTTATTTAACCAGGCGATTGCTGATAGTAACCTCACCTTGATTCAGGAGGCAGGGCATATGTTGCCCTATGAACAAACTGAGCAGGTACTTGGGGTCTTGAGCAGGTTTTGATAGAACCCCTGTCGCTTTAAGCGTACTTAATAGCGACAAATTATCCTGAGGCGTGTTTTTAATTCCTCAGGATAATTTGGGTTTGGTAGGTTGCTATTAACCGCTTAGACAGCGATTAGGTCGTAATAAGAACGCATTAAGAAAATGACTAGTACATACCAGTTTTGGTCGGCGCCAGGCCAGATAGATAACGACCATAATTAAGCAAGCCAGTTTCATGCTGGATACCTATATGCTGTGCCATGGTATATAGATCACGCCAATAGCGTTGCATAGCATCGCCTTCATAGACCGCAAAAGCGCCAGAATGTTCAAATAGCAATTCAGCCACGGATCTGGCTTCACGGCCTAAATGGACCCGCCAACCAGTCGCTCGCATCCGGAAATCGAGCAGGTCGTGGGGTTCTTTGTTAATGGCTTTTTCACCGATGACTTCTAATTCGTCTGCATAGGCATAACAAAGCTGTTCAATGGCATCGACCCGTACCTTGCATTCAGCCAGTAAAACTTGTGAAGTAACCATTTCATTTTGTTTCTGGTCAGTAAATAAAGGTACGCGAGTCTGGATACGTTCTCTGAACTTACTCAGCATGCCACAAACACCACCAAGACTGGGGATTGCAATGGCAAGTGCCATTACCGCTGAAAATGGTTGTTGGTACAGTGGGCCGGGGTTATAACTGGCGCCAGGGGGGCTTTTAGTGCCGGCAAATAAGGTGTCCATTCTGACCGTGCGATAGGCAGGTATTAAGGCTTTATCGACGCGGATGCCACAGCTGCCAGTGCCACGCAGGCCAAGGGTGTACCAGTCGTCCATTATTTCAAATTCACCTTTAGGCACAAAAAACATCATATTAACTGGTGCGGGTTCACCTTCCAGTTGCGCCATGCCGCCTAAAGCAACATAGTCTGACCAGTAGACGCCACTGGCAAATTTCCACTCACCGGATAACACATAACCATCAGATACGGTTTCAACTTTCCCCATCGGGGCAAATACATCGGCGAACAGGCTATGTGAGTTAGTTCCCCAAAGCTCCTCCTGAAATTCTGGTTCTGTTAGTGCCCCCCACCAATGATGGCAGCCGAGCAGGCATTGGACCCAACCGGTTGATACGTTATAGCTGGCTAATACCTGGGCCACTCGGGTAAATTCGGGCAGGCCTAATTCTAAGCCGCCAAATCGTTTCGGTTGCAGGATGCTGATCAATTCGCCGTCGACCATATCGGCCAGTAGTTCATCTGACAGTCTGCGGTTTTTATCCATCGTGACGGCTTCGCGGGCTCCTCGGTCGCCGACGTTATGGGCAGTCTCAATCAGTTGCTCCAAGATAGGTGTATTCATAGTGACTACTATCCTTTATTTAGTTGTTTGAATTATTGGCGTTTTAAATTTTGCTGTGGCCCTTCTGGATCACCTTTTAGCGCGCATTTAATCCCGCTAACTGTGCCATATAACGGATGGCTTCTTCCTGGCCGGTACCAATTGTTAAACCGGTGAAGCCTGTTTCAACCCAGGGCTGGTATCTTTCCTTTATTCGCTGTTTAGACCCGATAAGCGCAGCATCGTCAATATATTCATCGGGCACTGTATTGGCAGCTTCTTCTTTATGCCCTGCCAGATAAAGTTCCTGAATCCGCTCGGCCTGGTCTTTATAGCCGCGATTGATCATCTGGTCTTTGTGAAAGTTCATGTTCTTGTGTCCCATACCGCCAACGTATAGGGCGGTGTTAGGTTTTTGGGCCTCGATAGCGGCTTTAATATCGTCTGTAATAGTCACCTGCACAGCGGACTGTATTTCAATATCCGCGATAGATTTATTGGCTTTTTCGGCGCCTTTCTGTAGCCATTGTTTGGCTTTAGGTAAGGTATCCGGGGTCATCCTTAAGGGTAGCCAGCCATCAGCTATTTCGCCGGTTAAACCCACCATGGTTTCTGTGCCGGTGCCAAGCCAGATGGGGATATCTGCATTCATATGTAAGATTGATTTAAGCGGCTTGCCGATGCCCAGCGCATCTTCGCCGGCAAAAGGCAGCTGTACTGCCTTGCCGTTATGGCTAACAGGTTCTTCACGTTTGAAGACCTTGCGCATGATCGCCACATAGTCCTTTACCTGATAATAAGGTTTGCCCCAGGGCTGTCCGTACCAGCCTTCAACAATTTGCGGCCCAGACATACCGATACCACAGATCACTCGGCCGCCGCCAGCTAATGCGTCGATGGTTGCTGCCTGCATGGCAGCGGTAACCGGTGGCCGGCCAGCCAACTGCTGGATGGCAGTGCCGAGCCGAATATACTGGGTTTTGGCGGCAATAAACGCCAGCGGTGACCAGGCATCAGAGCCATAGGTTTCTGCTGTCCAGACTGAATCGTATCCCAGTTGCTCTGCTAACAGAATGCGCTCCATAGGCAACTTCATCTGACGACCAGAATACCCTAATGCTAATCCAAGTTTCATTTTATGCCCCTGTGCTTTGCTTGCTGATTTGCGCTCTGGTAGTTTTCACCCTTCAGGTTACTTGCGTTAAGGTGGGCCAAATTTAGGTCGCAAAATGTATGTCTATTCCGTATCTATTTTATGTTTATTGTATGCCGAGAATGCGCCGCTAACCGAAATGGTCAAGCCAGGTGCTGAGCTAAACAATACAAGATAGGTTGAATAAACCATCTTTTGCTGGATTGCGCAATATAGATTGAATATCACAATGGCTGAGGAAGTGATTATTGGGTGGGTATATTTAATGTTTTGGCCGTCATTTACCCTGCCTGCCCAGCTGGCTTATGCTGTTCATCCATTGTTTGCGGGTGCCTGCAGACGCATGCATTACTGGGCCGAACAGTTTGCTCTTGATGCCTTTAAAGCCGACAAACTCGAGCGTCGCTGATTTTAGCTGGTTTAGTGCAGGGGCGCTTTGTACCCAGCGGTAATACCACACAGGTGTGTCCATGGTGATGATGATTGTTGCGGTTTTACCTTTAAGCAATTTTTTTGGGATGGATTTTCCACTGTCATACTGGAAGGCAAAGCCGGGCAGCAAGGTACGGTCAAATAGCCCTTTTAATTTAGCCGGTAATGCACCCCACCAGACGGGTGAAAATATGACCAGATGGTCACACCAGAGAATTGCGGCCTGAAACTGTTGCAGAGCCACTTCGAGCGTCTGGGGTTCGTCATAACCGTTGCTAAGGTCAGGGTTAAAGGTCATGTCGGATAACTTCATCAGCTGGATATCGAACTGATTGGTTGCCGCATCCGCATAGGCGCTCGCCAGGTCACCAATTAGAGAGTCTTTTTTCGGGTTGGCTGCAAGGATTAGAATTTTTTTGGTGCTGTTGTTTTTTGTCGGTTTTTCCATGGATGATGCCTGAGAAGGATGTTTGAGAAGGATGTTTGAGAAGGATATTGCAGGGCATCGTAACGTCTCCCCTAAGGGGGAGAGTCAAGTGTTAGGCGGAGATAAGATGCGTGGCATGGGGGATGCCCGCCGGCGTTGAGCTGCGTAGTGCGTTGGTATAGTAAGTGATTGCTTGGCCAGATTGTTACGGTTGAAGATTAATCTGGCTACAGCACTGGTCAATTTTTTCAATTCTGGTTTTTAGATCATCAATCCTGGTGACCAGCTGTTGCCTGGTTTGCAGCATGAAAATTTTGATTTTATGCCAGTTGAGTTGACCCTGCTGGTATTCAATAAAGGGTTTGAGTTGTGACAAGGTTATGCCGAATTGTTTTGCTTCTTTAATCAATATAAGAAGTTCGATATCCTGTTGCTGATAAACGCGATAGCGGCCTGATCGTTGGGGTGGCTTAATTAACCCAGTGGCCTCATAAAAGCGGATTGCTTTGATAGTAACGCCTGATTTTTTGGAAGCTTCACCGATGTACATAGGCATTGACTCAAAAGGTCTTACGGTTAATTTTAATTTGCAATCGCTGGATTATTATAAATACGCATTTTTTATCGTCATTTGTCGTCAATAGAGTAAGGTCGTATTCAGTACAGAGGATAATATGGCACAGTTTGTTTGGCGACCAACAATTGATCTGCCGGAGGTAACAACAAAAATAAAAAATAGAATTAGAGTAAAGATATGCCAAAAACTAAAGCGACCGGTATTCGACGAATAATCAATGCTGCGGGTTATTCCTGGCAGGGTATGAAGTCAGCCTATCAAAATGAGGCAGCTTTTCGTCAGGAGTTATGGCTGCTGTTGGTACTTGGGCCGATCGGTTGTTATGTGGGTGAAACGCTGCTGCAAAAGGCGATACTGGTTACCAGTTTATTATTTGTGCTGGTGGTTGAATTATTGAATTCAGCCATTGAAAGTGTGGTTGATCGAATTGGCGATGAGCATCACGAATTGTCGGGTCGGGCCAAAGATATGGCCTCTGCCGCCGTGACGATTACGTTGATTATGGTTGTTATAGTCTGGGGTTCTATTTTATTGGCCTGAAACAATTTTTTAGAACCGGTGATTAAACCATGATGATGTTGGTAGTGAAGATTATTCGACTCGTATGCTGGTATTAAGAATCTGTAGCGCTTCACTGGTTTTTCCGGAACGGCTACCTTTTGTTTCAAGCAGGTTTAAGGTTTCTTCGCCGCTGACTAGTTCACCAAATATGGTATGTTTGCCGTCAAGAAATGGCGTCGGCACAAAGGTAATAAAAAACTGACTGCCGTCTGTATTTGGGCCGGCATTGGCCATGCTAAGCAGGCCTGGTTTGTCGTGATGGATGCCCTCTGCAAATTCGCCAGCGTATTTATATCCGGGTCCGCCCCTGCCTGTGCCCGTTGGATCTCCGCCCTGTGCCATAAAACCGGGTATGACTCGATGAAAAATCACTTCGTCGTAAAAACCCAGTTTTGATAAATGGATGGTGCTGGTGACATGCATGGGGGCGGTTTTATGAAATAACCTGAATGACATATTGCCCTTGTTGGTAACCATATCCCAGAAGTAAGTTTTATCCTTATCAAAAGACATCATTGCTGGCTGCTGGAGATTTTGTTTCCAGGTGGCTGTAGATTTATCCACAGTTTGTAATTCAATTTGTAGTTCAATCCCTGGCATTGCAGCGGGCGAATCCCCTGGGCTCGTGGAATGCGTCGATGGGGCAGGCGACTGGCTGGTTTCATCAAGCTGACTGGGTTTGTCACTGCAGGCGGCCTGAAGCAAAATTATCAGCATAATGGACAGGTATTTTGCGAGTTTTATCATAGTAAACTTTTTTATCTGGTAGGTCTCGGCAGTTAGTGTACTAAAGACGGTAGGGGTAGCTCAAGATTAGGATAACCTGTTTAAACCGTCAGTCTGGTTACCCATATGCCAGGGATGAGTTTGATGGTTTTTAATTCGACTAGCAATGTTCAACAGGTCTGTGGGACTATTAAGCAAATGCCTGTCAATGAGGAAAGGAGTCGATGCAAGGACAAAAATTACCTGAGCAAAATGTTAGCTATCAGAGCTTTGTGGTAGACAATAGCCGCTGGCAGGGGTTCAATATGCGCGCTGGGGATATTATTATTTCTACGCCGCCAAAGGCCGGCACGACCTGGACGCAAATGATCTGTGCCCTGTTAGTATTTCAGAAAACCGATTTAGGTAAGGGTTTGAGTGAGTTTACGCCCTGGGTTGATGCGAAAACCATCCCCATAGAAGAGGTATTGGCCACCTACGAAGCCCAGACCCATCGGCGTTTTATTAAAACCCATACGCCACTTGATGGCTTGCCCTACTCGAGCAAGGCCAATTATGTGGTTGTCGGGCGTGATCCCCGCGATGCTTTTCTGTCGATGGATAATCACCGACAGAACACCAGTCCTGAATGGTTGGCATTAATAGCCAAAAACGCCGCCAATAAAAAAGCCGCTGCAGGCAATGCGGCCAGCGCGAAAAAACAGACTACAAAAAAGCCAGCTGCAAAACCTGCCGACATTGGTCAGCAATTCGAAACCTGGATTACCGCTGAAGGACCGATGGAAGAAGGCTTTGATCCGCAGAAGTCCAGCTTATTACATCACCTGCAAAGTTTCTGGGCTTACCGGCATCTGCCGAATATTATTTTTTTACACTATGCCGATATGAAACAAGACCTGGCCGGCGAAATGCAACGCTTAGCCGATTTTTTACAAATTGAGGTACCTGACGGGCTAATGCCTGAACTGGTGCAAGCCGCCTCCTTTGCCAGTATGAAGCAGCAGGCAGATATTATGGCGCCGAATGCACATAAAGGTATCTGGAAAGAAAATTCACGGTTCTTCAATAAAGGCGAAATTGGCCAATGGCGCGATGTTTTTCAACCTGCGCAGATTGATCATTATCGCAAAGTGATGGATAAGCTTGACCCTGAATTTGTTCAATGGGTTGAAAATGGGACATTAAGTTAGCAATGAACCTGGTTAAGCCCTCTGGTGCACAAATGTTACTTAAATCAATCGGGATAAAAATGGGCCGAAATTGGGGTAGTTGTTCCGTTGAGGGTTGCGATATATTATTTGTCGCGTAAACAACAATAAATTAACGCCTGTAAAAAGCTAGATAACCCGCCATTGGCCGGTGGCACAGTCATTAAAGGAAATCTTATGAGATATAGTTTCACAGACGAACAACAACAATTTCGGGAATTTGTCCGAAAATTTATGGAAGCCAATTCGCCGGCAACGGAAGTTCGCAGGTTAATGGAAACCGACCAGGGTTATGATCCCGAGGTCTGGAATAATCTTTCTGAATCGCTGGGGCTGGCGGGGATACATATTCCCGAAGCCTATGGCGGGCAGGGGTTTGGACCGGTAGAGCTGTGTATCGCAGTGGAAGAGATGGGCCGGTCGTTATTATGCGGGCCGTATTTTGGTTCATCGGTACTGGCAACCACTGCCATTTTGAATGCTGGCAGTGAAGACGATAAACAGCGTCTATTGCCTGATCTTGCGGCGGGTAAAAAATTAGCCGCACTGGCTCTGGCTGAGTCAAGCGGTGAATGGGATGCTGCCAGCATTGCCTTGACGGCGACTGAAAGTGGCACTGATTATATTTTAAATGGGGCTAAAAATTATGTGATCGATGCCCATTGCGCTGACTTCATTGTGGTTGTTGCACGCCTGGCGGGTACCGAGGGTGACGCTGGTATTGGGTTTTTTACGGTTGAAGGGGATGCGGCCGGGTTAGTCAAACGGTCGTTACAAACAATTGATGAAACCCGTAAATTATCTGCCCTTGAGTTTGAAGGTGTTACGGCTAAACCGCTAGGTGAAGTGGGTAACGCGGCGGCTGCATTGCAACAATCGCTGGTTTTATCTTATATTGTGCTGGCCAACGAAATGATTGGTGGCGCGCAGATGTTATTTGAAAGCTCACTCGAATACGCCAAGCTTCGGGTTCAGTTTGGCCGCACCATTGGTTCTTTTCAGTCCATGAAACATAAAATGGCGGATCTATTGCTTGAAGTCGAGTCTGCCAAATCTACGGTTTATTATGCCGCTGAAGCCGCCGCCGAAGGCAGCGCAGATCTTAACGCGGTGGCCTCGCTAGCCAAAGCCTGTGCCTCTGATACCTTTGCCCATGTGGCCGCCGAAACCATCCAGATACATGGCGGGGTTGGTTTTACCTGGGAAAATGACACCCATTTATATTTCAAACGCGCTAAGAGCTCTGAAGTTTTGCTCGGTGGTGCTGAACTTCACCGTGAACTATTCATGCAGCAGTCTATATAGCTTCGAGCGAGGAAATTAACATGACAGAAATAACCGAAGAATCGATACGAGAAGAAGTAAAGGCCTGGCTGACAGACAACTGGGATGACAACCTGTCGCTAGTAGAATGGCGTGGCAAGTTGGCTGATTCTGGCTGGGGTGTACCTGCATGGCCAAAAGAATGGTTTGGTAAAAATCTAACGGCGGGGCTGGTTAACGCGGTACAGGAAGAAATTCGTAATTTTGGCGCTATTGGCACTGCCACAGCGGGCGTTCGAATGTTAGCCGCAGCGACTATCCTGGAACACGGTACTGAAGCACATAAGGAAAAATACCTGCGCGGCATACTCACCGGTGAAGACAACTGGTGCCAACTCTTCAGTGAGCCAGGCAGTGGTTCTGACCTGGCTGGATTAACTACGCGGGCGGATTTTAAAGACGACCAGTGGATTATTAATGGTCAAAAAGTCTGGACTACCTCGGCGCACCATGCTGAATATGGTTTGTTGCTAACCCGCACCGACTGGGACGTACCGAAACATCGCGGCATGACCTTTTTTGTGATCGAAATTAAACAACCAGGGGTAGAAGTAAGACCGTTACGTCAAATGAATGGTCATGCTTCTTTTAATGAAGTGTTTATGACCGATGCAGTTGTTGCCAAAGATATGATGTTAGGTAATCTTAATCAGGGCTGGGCGGTAGCAATGACCACTCTGGCGCATGAACGACGGGGTGCCGATGGTATGCGCCCACAGGGTAGCAGCGATAAAGGCGATGGCAGTATCTTTGCCGAACTTGCAGAGGAAGTTAAAACAGTACAGGCGCCCTATAAATGGTATCCGCAACGGGCTGGTCGGGCTGATTTGTTGATTGAAAGGGCAAAAGCCACGGGTGCGATTGAAAACCCGGTAGTACGCCAGGAAATTGCCAAAGCATTAACTATTAATAAAGCCAATCAATGGACGTCTCGGCGAGCCAGAGAAGCACAAATGTTAGGTCGCCCGCAAGGCCCAGAAGGGTCGTTGGGGAAGCTTGCCGCCAGTAACCTGGCGCGCGCCTGTTCGAAGGCACATGGGGTGATTACCGGAGCCGATGCAATGCTAAAATCTGACGATGGCGCTATGGATGGTTTGATCGCTGAGATATTGCTCTCAGTACCAGCACATTCCATTGCCGGTGGTACCGATGAGATACAGCGTAATATCATATCGGAGCGGGTATTAGGAATGCCTAAGGAGCCAAGAACAGATATTGATGGTGCCTTCCGCGACGTACCACGAAACGTCGCTAAGTAGTCTACAAATGGCCAGCTTTTTATTGCTGGCCATTTTTATTTGGCCTTATGAAATCCTCTCTGACGAACCTGAAAAAACAAAAGACAACCAAAAATTTCTAACAAAAGGAGTATGTTATGGTGCAACAGGCAGATATTGATGCTAGCAGCAATAAATATCTTAGGGGTAAATACGCGATTGTGGGGGTCGGTGAAACCGGCTATGTGCGTGGCTCTGGACGCACAACCAAAGCCTTAGGTACCGAGGCCGTGCGCAATGCAATGCAGGATGCAGGCTTAAAAGCCGGCGATGTTGATGGCATGCTGTCCTACAGTTTTAATGATTCTACCTTTTCGCCAACGGTTGCGGGTGAGCTAGGGATCCGGCCCAATTTTTATATGGATGTTTATGGTGGTGGCTCAAGTATTGAGGCCTTGATCGGCATAGCCATCGGTGTAATAGAAGCTGGCATGTGTAAGACAGTTGCTATCTACCGCGCTATGAACGGTTATAGTCAGGTACGCATTGGTGGCACCGGTGGCAAAGGTGCTGTGGCACCCTTAAGTGGTGAATCAATTTTTACCCGTGGATATGGTCTGATGAGTGCTGGGCAGATGTTTTGTCAGTCCTTTATGCGCCATATGTACGATTATGGTACTACCCCAGAGCAGGTAGCTGCGGTTAAAGCCATTCATTCAGAACATGCATCCAATAATCCCAAGGCTTATTATAATAAGCGTGTCAGCGTGGAAGATGTAATCAACTCACGTATGATCGTAAAACCTCTGCACCTGTTAGATTGCTGCGTGGAAACCGATAATGGTGTTGCCATTATTGTTACCAGCATTGACCGAGCAAAAGATTGCAAACACCCACCGGCGGTGATCCAGTCGGTGGTTGGCCGCTGTTGTAAGCCCCGTGCTGATATGCACTATCAATCCGGTCCCATCTCTACTGTGGCTGGCCATTACGGTAAACAAATTCTCTGGCCGAATGCGGGTCTTGGCCCAGAAGATGTTGATGTGACTGGCTCCTACGACGCTTTTACCTTTACTACCATGCTGCAACTAGAGGATTATGGTTTTTGTGAGAAGGGCGAAGGCGGCGATTATGTATCAAACGGCACCATGCGGTTAGGCGGTGCCAGACCCAACAATACCAGTGGCGGGCATCTCTGTGAAGGTTATACCCATGGTATTAATATGGTGATTGAAAACGTCCGTCAGCTACGCCACGACGTGGATGACTTCTGCCCTGTTGGCGCTGATGGTAAACGCCAGCATACCTATGATTATAGTGAAGGGGGCTGTCGTCAGGTGAAAAATGTTGAAGTAACTGCCAATCTTGGCTGGGCTACACCAGGTCAGGGTTCTGCCATGATCATGGCGAAAAACTAGGAGGATTATGACGATGACATTTCCCAATGAATATCTTGGTATGCCCGTCAAAGTTGGCGAGTTAGACCATGAGAATAGAGAATTTTATAGCTACTGCGCCAAGCATGATCTGCATTTGCAAAAATGTAACGATTGCGACCTGTTGCGTTATCCTGCAACGACGGCCTGTCCTTTTTGTTCCAGCCCAGATGCAACCTGGACTTCGGTAGAGGGTAAAGGTACGTTGTATTCCTATGGCGAAGTACATCATGCCATCCAGGGTGCATTCAGGAAACATACCCCTTATATGCTGCTGCTGGTTGAGCTGGATACCCAAAAGGGCCAGCCTGGCGAATTTGATGGCATCCGCATGACTTCTAATCTGGTGACCGCTGAGGGTGAATTAGCACCGCCAGAGCTGGTTAAACAGGTAGGTATTGGTACCCGACTAAAAATAATATACAAAGATGTCGATGAAAATGTATCTATTCCGTTGTTTGCCATTGATGAGGATGCTGAACAACCTGAAAAACCCTGGCGTTATGCTATCGAGTAAAATTTGCTAAACTCGTTGCGATAAAACTCGTAGCTAAGTGAATCTAGCTATGAGTACGCTCCATACGTTGTGTGGTTTATAAGAAAGCACAGTGTAGTTTATAAGAAAGCACTATACGTTGGTTTTTCAATTTTGCTAAGCCAACGTATGGCATCATTTGATCCAAGACTAAATCCGTAACCAAATTAACGAGAGTATTCAGAAAGGTCAGGTTACTTTCTGGTAGTAGGAGTTCTAAATGACAGATAATGAGGCGTTCAGAGCCGAAACCAGGACATGGCTTGAGGCCAATTGCCCGCAATCCATCCGTGGCGTGCGGTTTGGTATAGAAACCAGTCACGAGGTTTATAAAACCAAAGATGGCAAGGCCTGGCTTGATGCCATGGCAAGCCGTGGCTGGACCGCACCCACCTGGCCAAAAAAATATACCGGTGGTGGTCTAAATCACGCTCAGGCGACGATTCTCGGTCAGGAATTAAAACGTATTAATGCCGGTACGCCGGGTGGTGGTATGGGCATGATTATGATTGGCCCTACCTTGCTGGAATTTGGTACCGAAGAACAGAAACAGCGCCATATCCCAAAAATTGTTAGCGGCGAAGTGGTCTGGTGTCAGGGTTATAGTGAGCCAGGTGCGGGATCTGATCTTGCATCGGTACAGACCAAAGCCGTTATTGACGGTGATCGGTTTGTGATTAATGGCCAGAAAATCTGGACCTCCATGGCGCAAATAGCTGACTGGATGTTCGCGCTGGTAAGAACAGACCCCGATGCATCCAAACATGATGGCATTAGTTTTGTACTTCTGGATATGCATCAGCCGGGTGTAAGCATTAAGCCCATTCGACTGATATCAGGTTCGTCACCCTTTTGCGAAACATTTTTTGATGATGCTATCGCCCAACGAGACAATCTGGTGGGTGAGCTGAATAAAGGCTGGACCGTTGCCAAACGTTTGTTGCAATTTGAGCGTTCCAGTATTGGCGGTATGTCCAGTGGTGATGGCAAAAAGAAATCGGCCGATAAAAAAGCCGCTGCCAAACCTGTGAATGAATTTGCCAGCCTGGCGAAAACCTATATCGGTGAAATAGACGGTAAAATATCAGATCCTGAAACACGTGATGAAATATTGCGCCATGTAATGAAAGATCGTGCTTTTAAACTCACCACCAAACGTGTGGGCGAAGAAGCGCGGGCCGGTATGGATGCCGGTGATACTGCCACCATATTTAAGCTGGTGGGCTCCTATATACAACAGGATTCATCTTCGCTTAAGGGCCGCCTGATGGGTACCCAGGGTGTTGGCTGGGAAGGACCAGGGTTTGAAAAAAATGAGTTGGTGATGACCAAATTATGGTTGGCAAATCGTGCCACCTCAATTTATGGCGGCACTAATGAAGTACAAATGAATATCATTGCTAAACGGGTGCTGCAACTGCCTGAATAGATCTGAGCAGCGGTTGAGCAGGCTTGTACATTGTGTAAATTGTGTACGTTGGCCTGCTATTCACCGTATATAAAGCTGGCAGATGTAGCCAGCTTTATATACCTTTTGATAGCTTCAGGTCGCCAGGCCTAGGCCGGCGCTGCTTAACAACAGATTAACAACTGCTTAACCGCTCATTAACCGGCTAACCATTAATTAACTGATCACTTCCCATTGTGGTATTTTTAGCGTCACCTTAGCTTGCTCATCTTCAATTACCTCAAACACAGCACGCACTTTTTGCCCCACAGCAACCTTGTCTGCATCAATGTTAGTGGCGTTGCCGATGATCCTGATTGCGGGATAATCAGTCAGGCTGACCAGAATGACAGCATAGGGCACCCGTTCCTGTAACGAATTGGGAATAGGATGCTCAACCACCGTATGGCTGAAAATAGTCCCTTCACCTGAACAGCTACGCCAGTCAAAAACAATGCCCTGGCATTGATGACAGACTTCTTCTGGCGGATGTTGCACCTGTCCGCAAGCTTCACATTGTTGTATTTTAATCTCACCCGAGGTAAAAAATTCTCGGTTTTGGTCATTAATTGCGGGTAGTACCCACCAGTCTGGCATGTAACGTTGCATTTGATTTTCCTCGTATTGTTATGGCCCGCAGAAGCTGAATTGGCCATAACAGTGCCCTGTTAATAGTATTCGGTTTAGCTATGATCTGGCTTTTTAAGTGCTATTACGGGTTTATCCGATTTTGCCCCTTTGCCCCTTGTCCCTTAATCCCTGGAGAATAACACCGCACTGCCGGGTGAAAACCCTGGCCCAGAAACCACCAGGCTATGTTCCACATCTTTTACCTGGCAGGTGGACTGGCCGCGTACCTGTCGCACAGCTTCATTGATCAGCTCGAAACCATGGATATAACATTCTGCCAGGTTACCACCGCTAGTATTAATAGGTAGTTTGCCGTCTGGCCCCTGAATATTGCCGTCAGCAACAAATTCATTGATTTCTTCAGGCTCACAAAAGCCCATTTCGGTAATAGCCATGAGCACCGGCCCGGTGAAGTTCTCATAAAATTGCGCGACCTGTACATCTTTGGGGGTGATGCCGGCACGTTGCCAGATTTGTTGGCCCACTTCGCGATTAAACGAAGTCGGAAAGCTGGGTTCGTTAAAGATCAGTGCGCCGTCTCGTTTGCCTAACCCTTGGGCTGCGGCCAAAATCGGCACGGGGGTTTGTTTTAGATCTTTAGCCTGTTCCCTGGTGCTAATCACAATCGCTGTGGCGCCGTCGTTTTCAGGACAGCAATCATATAGATGGAACGGTTTGGCGATCCAGCGTGAGGCGTGATATTCCTCGCGGCTCAAGGGTTTGCCATACCGAATAGCACGCGGATTAAGCTGCGCATGGGCATGGGCTGCCAGGGCGATTTCGGCCAGCGAATCCTGGCTAACACCATATTGATGCATAAACCGGGTGGTTTGCATGGCGCAGATATGGGCCGGTGAAAGCATGCCATAAACAGCGCTATAGGCCCGGTTGCCATGGGCATAGTTGCTGGCTTTGGATTGACCGAAACGACCAAATTGACCTTGTGCCAGGGCGCGAAAAACCACGATGTTTTTTGCATAACCGGCACTAATGGCAGCATCCGCAATTGCCACCGAGGCGGCGACGCCATTACCACCGCCGCCCCAGGGCTGGGCCGCAAAGGCGACGTTTTTCATACCTAAGGCAGCCGATAAACGGCCTGGATCATTGCGGGACTCCATATAGGAGGTAAAGCCATCAATGTCTTCGAGCTTAAGCCCGGCATCCGCTACGGCCTTGTTAATCGCTTCGCTGGCCAGTTGAAATTCAGTTTTTGGTGATTCGCCACGTTTGTAGTAATCGGTTTCGCCGATGCCTACCACGGCTGCTTGACCTTGCACGTTGTTATCTCCTTAAAGCAGTGGTAAATCAGTTAGCAGCGTTAATTTTCTTGCCTGCTAACGATTGGGTTTATAGGGTTAATTTGATTTGTATGCCAATAATATTGGGTTACGTTGCATTGCGTATTAGGCAATGCCGGCCTAAGTCACTATTTTGCTTAATAACTGTTGTGTTAGTGCCGCGCCGGGTAGTGATATCCCCAGGTCATGGGCATATTTCAGGCAGACCTGCAGGTCTTTATAAAAAACTTCCTGTGAATGTTGGCCCAGGTTCAATTTTGACCAATGATCTGCCATACGGCTTTGCGCTGCACCTTCGCTGACGATTTTTTCCAGCACCTCAGGTGCCACACCGGCTTTAACGCCAAAGTCCATGCCCTCTGCTGCGGCCAGTATGTTTATGCAAATAATCAGTTGATGGGCCAATTTTGCGCGAATGCCAGTGCCCGCATCACCGGTATGGGTGATTTTATTGCCAGAGGCCTCAAATACGGGACGGCATTTTTCAAGCGCCTGTAGATCGCCGCCGACCATATACGACATGGCCTTTCTTTTTGCGCCTGCGTCGCCGCCGCTAACGGGTGCATCCAGGATGCTGACATCCAGTGCTTTGGCCTGGTCGCTAATATTGTCAATGGTGGCGGGGTTTACGGTGCTGTGAATAGCGACAATGGTGCCGGCATTGATGCTTTTAAATATGCCCTCTGGGCCCAAAACAACAGCCTCCAGTTGCTCATCATCTAAAACGCAAATGATGATGATCTCAGCGTTGGTTGCGAGCTCTGAGGGTGTTGCGGCAACCTGTGCGCCGGCATTGGCAAGCTCTGTGAGCGGTTGCTGACGAATATCAAAAACCGTCAGTTCAAAATCTGCCGCGGCAATATTAAGTGCCAACGGTTTGCCCTGTGTGCCAAGCCCAATAAAACCAATACGCATATACTTTTCCTTTTGTGGGCGATTAGTGAGCGATGTTATTAATAGCTCTGGTCGGATAACTGCTTGTTTAAGAATATGCCAATTATGCTGCCAGTTTCAATATACCAACCACTATTGTTTGTGGTTATCAAACTAACGCCAATTAATGCCTCAGTCAGCAATAGGCACAGCCAATGCTGTACCAATGGCCGAAACTCGATTATCCATGCCGGTATCTATCAATTCGACCCTGGATAAAACGCCAGATGTGTCATTGCGTACTATTTTAGCGGTCACTCGAAAGGGGCCTACTCTGGCCTGTGCAGTATAAGAAAAATGCAGGTCCACAGTTCTTGCCGGGCAGGCCAATACCCGTTCGGCGGCATAAGACGCGCCGCGTTCTAGTAGCGCCGCCATAGCACCACCCTGGATTGAGCCAAAGCTGTTGTAAATTCGTTCATGGTGATCAAGTTCGAATGCATGTTGATCAGATTCAAACCGAATGCCAAGGTATTGATCCAGTGGGATCCTGGGTTCTTCGTAGTCCAACGAATAATTATAGGGGCCAACCCGCGGTGGAGATTTATCCTTCTGGTCTTCTCGTTGCGGTAAACGGGTAAAGGTGACAATGGCCATACCTGCGGTTTCTCCGTCTGGGCCGCTTAGCTGGGTTTCAGAGACAACGGTATTTTTACCAATGCGTAAGGGATGGCAATGACCTGAAATCATGCCAGATAGCACCGGTGTGCCGAGGTGAAATTTAAAGTCGAGTGTTGCCACCCAATCTGGATGAGCCAGTGATGCCGCCATGGAACCTGCGGCCACATCACACATCGGTGCAATGGCGCCAAGGCGCATGGCACCGCCTGCATCAAGCAGGTCCGGCAACACGGGGGTGCGAACCTCTACCGAGCCATCTGCTTTATTATCCTGTTCGATGCGCAGGTAACGCAGGATTTGCCTTTCGCCTGGATAGATACGTTTTGGCTTTTTTCCTACGGTTGTTGTGGCCTTATTATCGGCATCGGACATGCTTGGTTCCTTATTTTTTGCGGATGAAATCTGGGTATGGGCAGTGCTATTGGTATTATACCCGAGCTTGTATTGTGCCCTGTTCAGGCGGGTTAAGTCTATTGATGTGGTATGGGGGTGGTGATGGGGTATTTGGTTGGTTGTTTGTTTAGCGCGGTGAAGCTAATGCCAATAGCGAGGTTGGCGGTCAGTCCGAATTTGCAAAATTATGCGGTTGGTTTTTAAATCGAAAAAGCTAACTTATAAAAGCTAATTCGTAAAAGCAGGCGCTAGTCAATCGGGCTGAGCACGCCGAGGTAACCTTTGTTTAACACATGAGTATAGCGCTCGGTGGTTTTAACATCGTTATGGCCGAGAAGTGCTTGTATCGTACGTATGTCATAGCCTTTTTCCAACAAGCGCGTTGCAAACGAATGCCTGAAGGTATGACTTGAGCCTTGTTTTTGTATTTTTACACGTCGGACTGCGGCAGTTACGTGTTTTGTTACTACCGATTTATGCAGATGATGTCGCCGCTCGATATTTTCACGCGGGTCAATCGCTGTTTTCACTGACGGGAAAATAAATTGCCATGAAAGTCGCCTGGCCTCTGTCGGGTATTTTCGAGCTAACGCATTGGGCATCCAGACGGGGCCGATATTATCCAGTCGATCAAGTTCAAGAATCTTTTCTACGCGCTGAATTTGAAGCCTTAATCGAGTGGTTAGCTTTTGTGGTAACATTGTTATCCGATCTTTTCCGCCTTTGCCATCACGTACAATAATCTGATTCATACCAAAGTCGATATCCTTCACTCGCAAACGCACAGATTCCATTACTCTTAGGCCTGCACCGTACATGATTTCTGCCATTAGTTTATAGGGGTCTCGTAGTGCCTCGATGACTTTAAGTGCCTCCTGGTGAGAAAATACTACTGGCACGTTGGTTGCTTTGCTGGTTAATCGGAAATCAAGCCCGACCATATCATCACGTTTAAGGAATTCGCGATTTAAAAAAACTAAAGCGTTAAGCGCAATTGATTGTGTGCTTTTACTGACATTTCGCTCAACCGCCAAATAGCTCAAAAACTGTTCAACTTCTGCAGGGCCCATTTCTTCGGGATGTCGCAGATTATGAAATCGAATAAACTGTAAAATCCATTTTATATAGGTCTTCTCTGTCGCGTAGGCATAATTTCGTTCGCGTATAAATCGACGCAACTGCGGGATGAATTTGTTCGATGTTGAAGGAATAGCTAGTGGTATGTCATCCATGACGTTATAGCTTCTTGTGCAATATTTATCACTGTAATTATATACAGTATCTGGGTTTTAGGCAACTTCCCGTTGACTTCTCCCGCCGTTGCGGAGGTAATAAGGCGCAAATATTGTAAGTCATTGAATTTTGATGATTTTTGGATGCGCGATTTGAATACCCCCGCGCAAATTAGGATGACTTACCGCCGCAGGGGCGGCGTTTACATTTTAGGGGTTTAGCGTGTTTAATCGATAACATATTGATTATATGGGGCTTTTGGCTAACAATAGCGTTTTAATAAATTTACATACCCCCGCTCGTTATCAAAATGTGTTATGCC
>JAHRVQ010000065.1 GCA_019090615.1 Pseudomonadales bacterium
TATCGTCTACTAACAACACGGTTTTCGACGGTGTTCTTCCTACAGAGGACTTTCACCTCATTAGTTCATGCCCATGCTGGGCGTACACAAACGAAATCACGCGGATCAATTTTACGTTCCTGCGTCACTACAAATTGTCCGGTGTTTCGGACGTTAAACGTCTCGGAGGTATAAATGGACTCGTCAAAAATTGAGGCTGGTTGGCCAAATGCTCTCCGTTGGTTTCTTGTGCAAAACCTTCAGAGCTTTACTCCGTGGCACTTTATCGATGAGCCGCTAGAGTTTGAGTTTGCAGCCAAAGCGTTCCGACGGGAAGATGTAAGCAATGGAGAAGTCTTCGTCTTTGCTAGTCGACAAGATAACGATGACTTCGCTGGTATAGAAATCATTGACGGAAAACTAACTGATAAAGTTTTGTACTTTCATCCGGTTTTTGGGACTGGTGCATCGGATCGCTCATGGAATATCGTGAACGAAGTGTTTGAGGATGTCTTTGAATTTGTAGCAAAGCGCGTAATCCCTGACATGAAAGACTGGGCTTTAGATGAAGATGCGAATGATTTATAAAGGGCCGTTTAACAAGCGACTGTGATTAAAAACAAGCCCTGCCACCAAAAATATTTAAGCAGGTTTGGGCTTCACTATAATCGCTTTTTAATGTTGACTGAAATAGTGTTATTTGGATCATACAAGGCCATGAAAAATCGCCCACAAAAAGCCGTGGGCTGGACGCTCGTAAACTCGCGCCTTTTATGGCGGCGTTAAGCGCCTTCGGAGAATTTATGCAGTTTACAGGATTGCTAGGAAAGCAGCTTAAGGACGATTCGGTTATGGAACTCCTTGAGCACTTTGATATTGATGTGGTTTATGACTTTGATAGAACACATGAGGGAATGGAAGATGTGTACTGGGCTGCTTCTCAAGAAAACGGCTTCCAGTTCAGGTTCGATGAAACTCAAAAATTGGACGTAGCTTTTCTCTACATGGTAGCTCGCGAAGGCTTCACTCCAATACCGCATAGCGAAATAGACGTACCGATATATGAGTCATTTGCCGTTGCCAAGAGTGCATTTGAAAAAGAAGGTCTAGAGTTTGTAAATAGTCCTGGTGAAGACCAGGATGACAAATGGTACCAACGCTGGATTAAAGCAAATCGAGGGTCATTTACTACTCACTACGAATTTAAAGATAATAAACTGCGCATGATCACACTTAGCTTAGTAAAGTGAGGAAATTGCGCTTAACAAGTTTGGCAATTGGGACCGCTAAAAGCGCTGCTTCGCAGCAACGCGGCCCATTCCAAAAGCGTTAGCCTTCTTATGTATCCTAAAAAATGAACCAGATAATAGAAACGGAACGCCTGATATTACGAGCTTTCAACAAAAGTGACATTGATCCTCTATTTGAAATACAACGCGACACGGAGGCGATGCGACATACTTTTTGTGCAACGACTAGGGATGATTCAGAGCGCTACCTACGAGCATATTCATACAAACTAAACGAGAATGGCTTCGCTCCTTGGACAGTGTGCCTTGATTCAATAGCTCATGTTATAGGTTGGGGTGGCTTGAGTATCGATCCATTTGAAGCGGGCTATGGAACAGAAGTATCGTATTTTTTCCATAAGGAGTATTGGGGGCAAGGATTCGCTAGCGAACTAGTCCGCGCGTCTGTAGTGCATGGATTTACTAGTTTGAATTTGGATGTCATAGGCGCGTTTGCGCGAAATGATAATCTTGGTTCTATTCGCGTTCTTAGGAAGTGTGGTTTCAATCTTCTTGGTTATAATCAAGACTTGCAGAGAAACCAATATGAAATTAAACAGGTACCAGAAAACTACAGGCATACAAGGTGATTAACATCGTTCGCTACGCTCACCGGGAACTCCAAAAGCACTGCTTCGCAATTGTCGTCCCGTTATCACGACGTTTTGCATCAGATGGGTAACATAGAACTGCAAATTCAACTTGATGATCTCACTGGTACTGAGATAGCAGAATTCCTAGAGGAACATATTTCTGACATGAAGTCGGTCTCGCCACCAGAGAGCAAACATGCCTTAGATCTCGAAGGATTAAAATCCCCCGATATAACATTTTGGTCCTTTTATGCAGATGAAAGATTAGTTGGATGTGGGGCACTCAAGGAGTTAGACGCGTCAAATGGAGAGATTAAATCAATGCGAACTAGTCCTGTCTTTAGAGGGGCTGGTGTGGGGGCATTTATCCTTTCCCATATATTGGAAGAATCTAAAAACCGCAGTTATCGTAAAGTTAACTTGGAAACCGGTTCTATGCATTTTTTTGAACCCGCGAGGAAACTCTACGAAAGATTTGGTTTCGTAACATGTGAACCATTTGCAAACTACCAGAAAGACGCCAACAGTGTATTCTACGCAAAAGTTTTGGGGTCGGAGTAAAGTGCCAGAGTAAACGCGGTCTTGTAGGGTGATAATCTTACATGTTAGACCGTTAAAATCTGGTGGTGTGGCGTGGTATTTGAGTTTAATTTTTGAAGCTTCTTCAGATATTTGGGGTCAGAGTGAGAGTGCGCACCGTGACTGGCGATCAATCTAGCGGGTTCAAGTCCCGTCCGAGGAATTTCTCATTCACCTCGGTAGTACTGCGAAACATCGCATGAGTAATTGTGCGGTGTAAGCGCCGCGAAGGCGAAATTACAGGCCGCAACGTAAGTGAAGCTGTATCAGCCTCGTTAATCAATCGAGGATGTCGACCTTTTGCGCTGAAGGGGAAGACGGACACTCACTACTCAATAATGAGATTATCCAGTGAGATCCTCCGGGGTATTGGGTGTGGCATGTTGAGAGAAAAAGCGGACACCCTGGATTTCTAACAATAAAAGGGACATCCAAAAATTATAAAGCTTTGAAAATTCTTCTCAAAGCCCTGCAATTGCCGGGCTTCTTTGTATCTGATTTAGGGCAAATCTTCTGGCGCAAAATCCCGCCGCTTATGGATCACGGCAAGCACATAACATTGCCCGTTTTTAACTTCGTACATAACCCGATAAGAATAAATGTGAAGCTCTTGAATCTCAGGCTTGGCCACTTCTGGCACTATCTTCCCGACATTGGGCGGCATCGTTAAGGATGTCAGTCTTCTCTTGAATCTCCTGGGCGACTTTTTTAGCGTAGTGCCTGGAGTCTTCAACAATAAAATCATGGATATATTTTAAGTCAGCTCTGGCAGGCTTCGTCCAAATCACCATGAATCAATATCTCGCTTTAACTCATGACTGGTAAGGGTATCTCCGCGTTCAATGGCTTCTCGCCCTTTGCGTACTTTATCGAGAATGTAGAGTCGGTACATGATCTCTTCCATGTCGGCATTCTCGGGAACTTGGTTGATTGCGTCTAAAGCGTCTTGTTTAGCAGCTTGCATACGGTTGCCTCTCAAAATTAGACGCTGACGGCGTCATCAAAGGGTTGGAGTACAGATTGCATTTTTTGTTTGGCAATCATCGCATCGATACGTTTAATTATGGCTTCTTGGTCGTCATCGTCAAAATGTTCTACAGCGCGGAAGCGTTTAAATAATCGGTTGTTGGCCAGGGGGTTATCTTCCATGGGGTTGCCGGTTAGCAGGTAGTCTATCGTGATTGCCAGGGTATCCGCGAGCTTAATCAGCATCTCCGCAGGGGTAAGTTAAGTCCGCTCTCGTACTTGTTCAGTTGCTGGAAACGTATCTCCACCTTAGCTGCCATCTCTTTTTGAGACCAGCGCTTCTGCTTGCGCAGCTCCTTGAGCCGCACACCAAAGCGCTATCGGGGGACAGTTTACCTATTAAAACAGCGATATATGGGGTGGCGTTAACAATGCAATATCTCGGTAGATTATATATTCGGTATTTCAATAACCACTACAACAGGACAGGAACGCTATTCGAGGGAAGATTTAAAGCATGTTCGGTACAGCAAGATGATTACTTCCTGTTTTGTCAAAGGTACATTGAACTCAATGCAGTCCGCGCGCGCATGGTCAACGAACCGGCAGAGTATGTCTGGTCGAGTTATCGTACCCATTGCTTTGGAGAAACAGTTGATATGTGGTCGCCACATGCTCAATACACCAGACTAGATAGTGAACCTATGCAAAGGCAACGGTGCTATCGAGCACTTTTTAATCTGGTGCTTGAGGAGAAAGTGATCGCGGAAATACGGCATGCCGTTAACACAGGGTTTGTATTAGGCACGGGAGAATTCAAACGACAAGTTGAACAACTAACAGGAAAAAGACAGCGGTTGTTGAAGAGAGGACCTAAGAAAAAACAAAACAAGTGACTTGTGATTTGACATTTGGTCTAGCGGAATTTCAGATCAATAGAGTTTTTACCCTGACCCGAATGGCATACGAATGGCATAATGCATATAGCGCTTTTACTGCGATCCCTTTGTAATAAACAGCTGCAATCCATGCAGCTCGAAGCTCAATTATAGACCAGATTTAGTAGTTACCCAGCAACATAAAAGGATATAAATGGGCATGAAAGGACCTATAATGCCTGCCTCCAAAAGCCACCCATCGCTAAAGAAATGGGTTAAACTTGGCGCTGTCAGCAACTTATGACCGCCGGCAATTTAATGTCTGGAGTGGCAAACAGGCTGCGCTTATACGAATTAGCGCTGCGAATTTCAGTGACGTTTTTTTGCCTTAATTTTATCCCTAATTAAAGAGTCGCATCCGCGTATATGGACCTGATTCAAAGAATCGCTGGCTGGATATTTTGAAGGAAACCAATCAATGAATATGCACGACATCATTACACAAAAAATAACAACTGCATTAAGCCCCACACAATTCGAGATTATCAACGAAAGCCACTTACATGCTTCGCATATGGATACCACTAACAATAATACCCATTTTCGCCTTATTATCGTTGCTGAGGCTTTTGAGGCACTTCGCGCCGTTCAAAGGCATAAACTGGTATACAAAATACTTGCTGAAGAAATGCCGACGCCTATTCATGCGCTGGCTTTAAACCTTAAAGCGCCTTCAGAAATCACCAGTAAATTGTAAGGCAATCGACTTTCAGGCAGTCGAGCACTAAACCTGTGCAAAGCACCTCAGCCAGGGAGCAGGTAAACGCGAGGCCGCCCGATGGCTTTCCAGCCAAGACTTAAGGCGCGTTAGACATAACGTTCAATTTCCCTTAACAGCAACGCCATGTTATCAAAAGTATGATGCGCACCGCTGTTGCGCAGTCTGTTTTCATCCATCAGCTCAGAATAACCAAATACGGTCATTCCTGCCGCAACGCCGCCTTCTACGCCTAATGGGCTATCTTCAATCACCAGACATTTTGATGGATCTGAGAAACCCATGTTTTGTGCGGCATGCAAATAAATATCGGGGTACGGCTTACCAAAAGCAACATCAGAGGTACTATAAATATTACCAGCAAAAAACTGCAGCAGACCCGTCTTGCCTAAAGTGACCTGCATTTTTTCATAAGAGCCACTTGAGGCGACACAATACGGGATTGAAATTTCGCTCAGCACGCTGGCAATGCCATTAACAGGCATAAGTGATTTTTTTAGCGCGGTTGTAATTTTATTCTGATACGTCAACTCAAGGTCACTGGGCGGTTTTTCGCCTAACATTTGTTCGACGATTTTCATGCACTGACTTGACGAATGACCCACAAAGTGCTGAAACATATCTTCAAGACTTAAAGACAATCCGCACACCTCATTCAGCACTTTTGCAAAAACTTCGTTTGCAATGCGTTCACTATCAACAAGCACACCATCACAATCAAATATTACCAATTCAAATTTATTCATAAATTTCTCCTGCCAACAAACACCTGGGGAAACACTGACTAAGGACCGACGGCTGTTTCGCGTCAGGATGAAATATTTGGCGAGTCCATTTGTTGCAATTTCATAAGCAACTTTGGTAGCTCTCTCAAGTCACTAAATGCGCGATAGGTTTTACTATTTGCCTCAACAGGCTTTGATGAAAAATGTAGTACCGTAATACCCGCCGCCTTAGATGCTTCGACGCCCGCCGGACTATCTTCGACAACAATGCATTCATCAACGCCAACCCCCATTTGACAAGCCGCGTATAAGAATAAATCAGGCGCAGGCTTCCAGGCACCAATTTCATAGGCGCTATATAAATTAGTAGCAAAATAATCCGCAAGACCAGTTATTCGTAAAGCATCTTTTATTTTTGCCAACGGCCCATTCGAGGCGATACATATCCTGTCAACGAGGGGCGGCTCAAGCTGCGCCAATACTTCAATCGCGCCGGGAATGGGTTGCAACGCCTGCTCGAATATTCTCGCTAATCGCCGTCGATAAACTACCTCAAAATCCTTCGGTATTAGACACTGGAACCGGCTTTCTATATCGATAAGAATTTCGGCAAGTTTCCCACCGTGATAACGATCCGTAAGCACTTCCAGGCTTTCGTTTATTTCAGGCAATAACTCAATTAAGGCGCGACTGCCTAACTGCTCACTATCTACCAGCGTCCCATCAAGATCAAAAATAATACATTTAAGGTTCATCTATCCTGTCTCGGCACCTTTAAGCGAGGGATGCATTAAGCGAGCAGCTCAATTAAGGCATGACAGCCTGGCCACGCATTGAGTAAATTACATTACTCGGCAAATTATTCAGGCTGCGCCGACAATCTACGTGTTTCATAGTCCCGATTTCGGCTGAATATCAGCTGCCCGTCCCGGGTTCTGGTCTCCTCTGTGATATCGCCCTGATCGGAATAGCTATAGGAATAAAGATCTTCAAATTCGCCATCGCCATCGCGGTCAGCTTTAATTGCACTTACACGGTCATTCTGGTATTCAAATTCTCGCTGGGCGACAGGCAAGGGTAGCCCAGGCGCCGGAAAACCAAAGGGCAGGTTTTGGATATCCTGCGTTAATCGAATGATGCGGCCCAGGTCATCAACTTCGACCAGGCGCTCGCCAGAACAATCTTGTTGCGGTAAGGCTACCACCTGTTCCACCAGGATTTCACTGGCATAAGGTGACTGAATAACCGACGCAACGTTCGGCGGCGACAAACCCAGGTCTGCCGGAGAAAATTGATCATTCGCATTTACCCCACAGGCACTCAATACCCCTGACTCATCAAACTGATAGCTAAGCTGAAATGACAACCCACCCTGGCCAGATTCGTCTTCTGGAAGGTCAAAATCAATGAGAGTTTCAGTTAAAATACCTTGAGAATACTTAAACGTTGAAGATTCTGTTGTTTCTCTCGTTACTTCCTCCGTAATACTTAGCATCTCTGCTCTTTTAAATTCGTGTATAAGTTGCCCCTCTGTATTGTATTCATAAACACTGGAGGAAAATAATACGGTCTTCGCCAATTCGCTAAATTCAAAGTTGCTATAAACCCGCCTTCTGAGTCCGGCAGCGGACAACCCGGACCTAGTTTGACCTGACGACCCGCTAAACTCCATCCTTCGCGGCGGGGAAGTATTAACTTCAATATCGTCCTGCCTGGCTCCGATCACCGTGCCTGCGTCAAAAACACTAAAAGCCTTCAACGACGTTAACGGGTGGAAAAATAGTGCCGTTGGATCAAATAGTTCGCGCGCAAAAAAATCACGCAATTCCACCCTCTCGGTCTCACTAAAAATAACATTACCCACCGCGTCATATTGATAATCAGTCGTTAGTACACTATTACCATCTATTAACAATTCGTAACGGCGCAGACCCTGCACTGGGTCGAAATCAAATATTTGCTGTTTCGTTCGATCACCGTTTGGCTCATCGCTAAAAAGAAATTTAGGCGCCTCCAGATCAAAAGTGCCCGGCGCAACCGATAGAGACTCGCCCCCGAACCCAATATCCGGCAACCCAAAGTTTGCAATGTTCCGAGGGGGGATAAGACCAAAAAAATCCTCTAGCACTTGATCATCTCTCCTCGCAAACGTTTCGTTAATACTGGCAAGGTTGCCATGCTCATCATATTCAAAGGCTGCCGACCTTAAAAGCGTATCTGTTGCTGGGTCTATATCTGATATCAATAACAATTGGCCACTGTCGTTATAGCTATAATTGATTATCTGGTCAATGGTGCCATCGCCATCGTTGTCTAACCGGTCAATGGTGGGCAGGCGTACTTCTACATCCAGATCCAGAGTATCCAACAGATGATTAAGGGCGGTGGTAGTTGAACGATAGATACCGTTATTCTCATTCACCAGGCGGCGATAATCGCCAGCGGCAAAGCTACGGGTGGCGACTGAAAAATCCAGCGTTTGTTCTGCCAGGCTGTCATCAAGACCGCTCAGATCGATACCATTATCAGGGTTATTATCCCGATCGAGAGATTGCAGAAATACCAGCCGGTTGAGCAATTCTGCCTCAACGCCCGCTTGCCTGGCGGCATCAACACTGCTGACGTTTAACAACGTAAGCGGTGACAGGCTAGCGGCACCGATGGCACTGCCAAGCTCGATACCACCAAGGGAGAAACGAACAGTTTCACCCGCAAAATAGTTAAACTCGCCCGCCGCGTTGGTAATGCCAGACTGGGTGGCTGTTTCATAGTGCAAGCCATTGACCGCGCTGTCGACAAAACGTCCAGTTTGCAGTGGCGGCGGGTTATCGGAGGAGCTCCCGCCACTACAGGCAACCAGGAAGAGCATCGTAAAGACTAAAGCCAGGCAATTTTTGTACATTATTTCAGCAGCTTACGGGCGATTATTAAAGAACCATCGATAATAGTCCACCCGCCGCTGGTTAATCAAGCTACTGTTTAACCGAAGCAACAACCTCACTGAGCGGGTCCGGCCAGACCGGCCAGGCTGTCGGAACCTGATTGTGATTACGCTGGCTACCATGGACTCTTAAGGCCTTATCTATGACGGCATCAGAAAAACTATGGCAGGCGTTGCGTGCTACAGCCTTAAATTCAGCGGCACGTTTTAATTGATCAAGTTTGAGCGGCCGGCCAAACGAGATGGTGGCAACTCTGTGCAGCGCAATGGCCAATTCTGTCTCACTGGGGGCAAATTTCTGCTTTGCCCAACGACTAAAACCGCCGTGCTGAAGAGTTTGCCCGGCGAAAAGTTCAGGTGCCGTAATGTCAAAGCCCGAGATATCGAAACGTAAAATCTGCTCGCCATCCTGTTGCGCGATCGCTGAAGTACACCCATCAATACGGTCTGGCACGGTAAATCGGTATTCCCGCTGACCTTCACCACGGGCAATTTGGGCAATTAACATCCCCGCCAGATCAAATATATGCGTGCACTGCTGCCGCGCATCCGTATACCCATGCACAGCAACTGAAGACTCCGCAATTGGCATACCTTCGATAAGTTTTAGCGGCGTTAAAGCGCCAATACAAGTAACCCAGGGCGGGCGTGGTGCCGACCCCGCGGTCGCTAATATTTTTTTACCATCGTGCTGAAATTCTATTCGAAAATGATGAAAATCATCCTCTAATTCCGCCCAGGCGGAATTGTGAGTACTAACTAACTGGATTCGGCGGCGATAGACACCGGCCTCCCCCTCGGTCGCTATTAAGGACAATTTGGTATTCTTCATGTTTCAGACCTCGGCACCATCGAGACGCGAAGACAATCGCGCGGATGTTCAGAATTCGCCAGGGTACCTGCTGGAAATGCTCAATATTAAGGGCGCGGATTTTAAACTGTCTGTCCGACATTGCAAAGTTAAGCGCTTTAGGCCACGGCATTAAAGATACAAGTTATGAAAAACCCGTAGCTAAATAAAATATAAAATTGCGGCGATCTCGATTGAATCGCAAATGAATCGCAAATGAATAATGTACAGGAAGGGAAATTGATACGATCGCCAAAATAGCGATTATTCAGGATGAGTTATTTCTTGCAGGCTATTTTTTTCGGGCTATTTCTTACGAGCTATTTCTTACGAGTTATTTTTTACGGGCTATGCGCGCCGTAGCTCGGACGCGTGTTATCACTTCTTTGGTTTCAGTTTTGGCTTTGGTGGTTTTTTTTGAAGCGGCTAACTTAAGCAGCTTACTAGAATTTAACTTTGCCATGTTGTTCTAACTCCGAGTTTGTTAATAACAAAATGTCATAATTGGCCTGAATATGATGTTCCCGCTCAATCGGCATTATCAGCGATCATCCTCATTATAGGAGAATTGGGTTCCAATTCAATACCCTCAAGTCCACCTTCAATTTCACTATCCAATATGTCCACCAACTGAGTCACTGCATCGTTGCTCATTTCAAGCGCTTCCGTCAGCCCTGCCAGCTGCTCCACCACCATATCTTCTTCATCACTAACCTTATCAGCCAATTGCGCTCGGCCTTGTTCTGCATAATGACGGGCTTTATCGGAAACCTGTTGACCCTTCTGACCAAAATAATGACCCAGTACCAGGCCTAATACCGTCGTGAAAAGCCCACTGACAATAATTGCCGTATCCGTGACTTCGCCAATTAATGATTTGGCAGCATCAATATCGGCACTATTTTTACCCACCAGGTTAAGTTGAATTTCTTTTAAAATATCCAGCTGACCCGAAAGCGCAGTAAACCAGAATATGATAATCATTGCCGCAATTATAAAATGCGCCGACAACAAACCCGCCAAGATCTCCTGCAGCCAGGTATCCCAGGTTGCGCCCTTACGCCCTTCTTTAGTGCCTGTTTCTCTTACCACCAGCTTCTCTTAGCTCCAGGGAATGTATCCCAAATAATACTTCAATACCCTAATCATCAACCGCGTTTAACTGACACACCTGACTATCAATTGACCCGTCAGATGATAAATCCAGTATTCGAAAGCTTTGCAGCTGGCCATCAAGGTCATGCGGACCCCATAGCTCACCTGTCGGCAACGGCACATCTAGCGGCGCATGGGTGATATAAGAAAAAGTAGCCGGGGTGGTAAATTGAGTATGTCCACCCGCATCATATTCCACGATATTGTGGGTATGCCCTGCTATCACCGCTTTGACATTTGGGAACTGGTTGATCTTGGCGGTGAATTCGGCGCTATTTTGTAACTGACAGCCCAACGCCGGACACACAGCTCGAGGGGTATGATGTAGTGCAACCAATATTGGTCTATCACCCAGGGCTACTATATTTTGTGCAAGGCTCGACAACTCACCAGCACTTAAGTGACCATGGGATTGCCCGTCTACCTTCGAATTAACAAAAACAAACCCCCAGTCACCAATACATGTCGACTGGACATAGTGAAACCCATCGGTATTTAAACAGGATTGCATTACTGCTGGGTCATCATGATTACCCGGCAATACATAGACAGGAACGTTAAGTACCGCCAGTATTTCTCGTAAACGTGCATAACTCGGTGCACTGCCATCATCGGCAATATCACCCGTTATAATTATGCCATCCGGCTGCTGCAACTGTCTGATTTGATCCACAACTAGCGCCAGAGAAACATCTGTAGCTACCCTATGGACCCTGGGGTTCTCTCTGGAGGAGAGGTGAATATCTGTCAGCTGCACAATTCTTATGCTCATCCGGCCAACCATAACGCCAAGGCGCTGTGTATTCCAGAGAATTTCTGCTTAAGGTCCATTTTAAGCAGCCATTAATACGCAGATTAATTCGGACTTTAGCTCAGACTTAAGCCCAGACTTTAGCCCAGAAAATGACTCAATCACTTTTTTTCGAATACTCTTTTCAAACGCACTATTCAAATAAAAATTCAAATCAATCGCCAGGGTAAAGCCAGCAACTCTGGGTCTAGTGGTTTCTTCAACGGTCTAACATCCGGCTCACCTCAGTATAATTAATCGCCTCGTCAGCAAAATTAAAACTCCCCGCCTGTTGCATTTCTGTCGCCGCCCGAATGAAGGCACCAAGGGCTGCCCTGGCAAGCGCACTGCCCACACTAATTCGTTTTACGCCTAACCTGGATAATTCCTCGACCGATAAATTACCACCAGCCAAACCCATGACAACATTAAGCGGTTTATCCACTGAACTGACAATGGCAGCAATATCCTCTTTACTGCACACCCCAGGCGCATACAGCACATCAGCCCCGGCTTCCTGATAGGCCTGCAAGCGCTGAATGGTATTCGCGATATCATTATTTCCGAACAGATAATTTTCCGCCCGGGCAGTCAGCACAAAGGGGATTCCGCTGTTAGCAATGGCATCAACTGCCGCTCGTATCCGTTCAGCAGCCAATTCAACGGCATAAACTGGTGATTCAGCATGGTTATTTGCATCCTCTATTGATCCGCCCGCCAAGCCAATATGCACCGCCGCTGTGATCGTTTTAGCCACTTCCTCAGGGGCATCACCAAAACCATTTTCCAGGTCTGCACTGACGGGTAAATCCGCTGCACCAACAATCTCGCTGGCGTTTTGCAGGATAGCCTCGCGCCCCAGGGTATTATCTTGCTGGCCGTTAAAAAACGCGCAACCTGCACTGGTGGTTGCCAACGCCTTAAAACCCATATTAGCCAGCAGTCGCGCGGTACCTGAATCCCATGGGTTGGGTATTACAAATGCACTATCCTGTTGATGTAATTCAAGAAATTGCTTTCCCAACCGCTTATATTGTTTATCTTTGTTCACTTTTTTGTTCACTCTCTTGTTCACAACAGGCATCCCATATTGATTTTAATTGAATATTCTCGCCTATTTTGTATCATGTCTTTGCCGCATTAAACCCAATTAGCGGGAACTCACTTATGCGCAAGCAGCACTAATAGAAGCCGTACTAATGGAAATCGCCCAGTTAAAAATTCTGCTCGCCGTTGTACGGCAAAAGAATTTTTCAGCCGTCGCGCGTCAACGCAACGTTTCACCCTCATCAATCTCCAGAAGCATCACCGCCATTGAGCAGGAACTGGGCGTGCGGCTACTACAGCGGACCACCCGCAATGTGGTATTAACCGAAGCTGGATTACGTTACGTTGAACGAATTGAGTCATTGGTCGATGAGCTTGATCTGGCCAAAGAAGCCATCCAGGAAAATGCTCAACTACCCAGAGGCACATTACGTATTACCGCTTCTCCGTCCTTTGGCACTGTCTATATTGCGCCTTTATTAAGCGAGTTTTCCAACCAGTATCCCGATCTGATTGTGGATTTGCACCTGACCGATAAAAGAGTAGATCTACTGACTGAGAATATTGATCTGGCCATTCGGCAAGGACCGCTTGACGACTCAAGTTTAATCGCAGAACGCTTTCTCACCGCTCGCTATCGTGTCTGTGCAAGCCCGCAGTATTTAGCCCAGTCCGGCACACCTGCGAAGCCGCAGGATCTCACTCAGCATCGTTGTCTTACATTTCCATTAGCCGAATTCAATACCTGCTGGAACTTTCGCCACCCAGACAACAATAAAATCATACCTGTCAACCTAACCAGTCCGTTGTGCATCAACAACGGTATGGCTTTGTTAGCATGCGCTATTAACGGTGGCGGCATCGTCCTCTTGTCAGACTGGCTAATACAGAACGCTTTGAATGCGGGCAGCCTGGTCGACATCTTCCCCCAATACGATAGTTTCGCGACCAACCTTGAAGCGAATATCAGCTTTATCTACCCATCGCGCACTTTTGTACCTGCGAAGGTTAAAATTGTGATGGCTTATTTGCGCCAGTCGGCCACGGCGCAGACAAATACCTAACAGACAAACATTTCTCTGCAAGCAAGCGCGGGTTAATCTGATTTGCGGCTAATTTGATTTCCAGATCACCCAGGCACCAGAAATATTAATACCCTGGGGTTTCATCATTTTGCTTTAGTCGCTCCAGCCGTGCTTCTTCTTCACGCGCCACCGCATGTATATCATCTAACAGCGCATCTACATCTGGGTCGATTTCTTCGCCAACAAATTCACCAGTTAATTCTGTAGTCGGATGAAGCTCGCCATTTTCAAACTTCTGCCACATTTCTTCGGCATATCGGGTCTTTAGCAATGAGGCGTCATACTGGCCGTAGTAACTGGTCATATTTCGCACATCACGGCCTAACATCGATTTAGCATGGTTATTGCCCGCCGCGTCAACTGCCTGCGGCAGATCAATAATTACCGGACCATAGTCATCCACCAGCACATTAAATTCCGATAGATCGCCGTGTACCATGCCAGCACAGAGCATGCGTTTTACATATTCCATCATAATGGTGTGATCACGAAAAGCCTGGTCGGCAGACAGGGGTAAATCAGCCAGTCTTGGCGCAACATCACCCGCAGCATCGGTGATCAACTCCATAATAAGCACGCCATCAACGCAGCCATAGGCCTCAGGCACCCGCACATCTGCGGCCGCAAGACGATATAACGCATCGACCTCGGCATTATGCCAAATAGCTTCCTGTTGTTGGCGGCCATATTTTGAGCCCTTTTCCATTGCGCGGGCCCGTCGGCTATTTTTAACCTTACGCCCCTCCTGGTAGGTCACAGCCTGTTTAAAAGACCGTTTAAGGGATTCTTTATAGACTTTGGCGCAGCGAACAGAAGTACCTACACGGACGACATAGACATCGGCCTCTTTACCGCTCATCAAACGGCTTAAAACTTCATCTATCAATCCATCACTAACTAGTGGCTGTAATCTTTTGGGTATTTTCATTGCGGGCGTTTTACACGAAATTACTGCAAGAAGGAATAGTGAAACGATAAAACCTCCTGAAAAGGACCCAACTAACCGCCAACAGGCAGCCACCAAATAATCTCGGCTTTAGATCCGTTTACGCTATACAGCGTTTAACTAACGGTTTTCATTATCAATTTGCTCCGGTATGGATTCACCCAGCCACAACATAGGCTTATCGCTCAATAACTTATGCCTGGTGATAGCGAAGCACTAAAGTTCGCCTATAACTAAATAACACCTAATCTTTACAACGCATAGATTGTATCTTAAGCTAATCTATACACTGTCTATATGGAGCATATGCTATGCAACAATATCTACTCAATCACCAGGACCGATTAAATTTCACCCTGCACCTGATTGCCGTACCCTTGTTTATCTCGGCGCACGGGTTTGCTTTATATGCAATCTCTCAGCAGCAATTTCTTATTGCCGCCCTGGTGATGACATTGGCGCCAGTCAGCCTTTGGTTACAGAAGCAGGGCCACCAAAGAGAACCAAACCAACCACCGCCCTTCACGGGCCCATTAAACTTTCTTAGCCGCCTATATAAAGAACAGTTTTTTACCTTTCCGCTGTCTTTACTGGTTCGCATTACTCGTTTGTAGCATTCAGTGAACCAAACCACATCGCCTGAAAATTAACACTCAGCACTTGTTTGTCTAACAAGTGCTGAGCAAGCAGCAAGCCTCGATTAAGCAGGCACAAAATTACCATGAAAACCAAATGGAATACGCGCCCCAAGCTTAATAATTGCTACCGCTTCAGCGGTGAAGTTTTGCGCATCGATAATATGCAGCTCACTCAAATGGGTCACTGCATCGTAAACCACTGTCAAAATAAACCCAGCATCTTCGCCTTGCGCAGATGCTGGGCTGGCAGCCACCCCAGCCGCCACGAAGATCGGCTCGCTGGCGGCTTTATCAATGCCAACTGCATGAACCTCCGTTGAACCAGCCGCATGATCAACTTTCAACAGTCCCTTAAAGCCATGTGCACCACCCACCTCAACGACATAACCATAACGATATGGATAACATTCGTAGGCAGGGTTAATACGCGGAAACTCCTGATCCACATCACATAACAAGGTACTATCAACCGTGCCTGCCGCAACATTGATGGTCCACCTTATCAATTGAGCGCTACGTTCATATTTGTCCTCAGGCCGAGTAAAGGTCTTTTCGTAGCGAACCACATCCATAATGATATTATCGTCATCATCATAGCTATTCATCGGATGGAAAACATAACACGGTTCAATATCAATCCATGTTACGTCACCGCTGGTTGAGTCCCGGTCCATGATGCCAAGCCTTGCCTGATGTTTATCGTCCCAGGCAAAGGGCATACCCACACCCTGCTCAACAAGCTGAAAATCAAACACCACCGGCAAATCCATAAAAATTACCCGTGTGGCAGTAACACCAAAATCATGCATCATAATACTTTTCGGCAGCTCGATAGGCACTGACCGAGTCAGCTCGCCGCGACTATTCACACAATGAAAATTTACAAAAGGCGGCACCATCTCGTAGCCGAAAAAAAGCATCTCACCGGTTTCAGGGTCGATCTTGGGGTGCGCCGTCATGGAACCCTTGAGGCGGCCCGAATAATCGAACAAACCTTTGGTGGCCAACGCCAGGTCGACTTCATAAGGTAACCCTAGCTCAGGCAAGGCAAGAATTTTATCACCATGAGCAATCACATTAACATTGCCCGTACCCTGCACCAGCTGCTTTGTACCTTTAACTGACGCCGCTTGCAGCCCGGTTTTTTTCGCCAACGCCTCAGTTCGCAGCCATCGATTGCGATAACCACTTACCCGCCCATTTTCAAATTTGATGGCGTGTAACATGCCGTCGCCATTAAACCAATGATGATTTGCCTGTGGATCAACGGGGTTCGGGCCATCGCGTAATAACGTACCGTTGAGGGCTTCAGGGACATGGCCAACAACAGCAAAATTTTCTAGCGTTAGTTCCTTATTAACCGGCGCAAAGTTGCCTTGGAGTACCGGATTGTCGGCAGCTGCCAGGGTATCATTTTGAACCAGCGCGTTTATTGTTGCAGGACTTTTTTCGGAGATATGTTCAGCAATGGCTTCAGGGTTGGTTTTAGACATGACGGGCCTCTTTTAAGTATCAATTGAAATTTTTTTAATTCATTGCCATTTATTGTTGATTTACTTCGGTTGAAGGAAACGCAGCAAAATCTTTTACAATACTCTGAAATATAAACCTAGCTAGATGGCTTTTGCATCACTGTTAAATACAATAGGTGTACAATAAATTGTGAATTTCCAACAAAACATTTGATCGATATGACCAACCGATCTATACGTCGTATAGTTTGAATTTCCCATGATTCCTATACATTGTCAAGATACTGCGCAATATTTGATCTTTCAACCACAGCCATTAGCCACCACCCGCTCTCATTGGCAAGGAAAATAACATGGCAAAAAATCAGTACCACCATGGCGATTTAGCCGAAACCCTGGTCAAGGCCACCCGCGATTTATTACGCAGCAAACCACCCACTTCTATTAGTTTGCGTGAAGTAGCCAAAATAGCCGGCGTATCCCACGGCGCACCAGCACACCATTTCGGCGGCAAAGCAGGGTTATTTACTGCAGTCGCTATTGCCGGCCATCATTCACTGGCAACTGCGCTCGAAGATTGCCTGGTGGGCGTATCGGGCGCTGAAAAACGGCTGTTTGAAACCGGCAAGGCTTACATCCAGTTCGCGGTGGAACAGCCGGCTTATTTTTCCATTATGTTTCAAACTGAATTATTAAACGCCGAGGATGGTGCTTATACCACCGCTCGGGCCAAACCAAAATCAGTCCTTAGGCAATGCATAAAAGACTCCGCCTCAGCCGAACGGCTTGATGAACGCCAACTCAATGGCGTTTTAGTTGCTCTCTGGTCGCAAGTCCATGGGTTCGCACAATTATGGTTAACTGGCAACCTGGGCGACCCCAATGATACGGCACTATTACAGCAACTCAGTCTTGATATGCTCGGCAGCCTCAGCGTGGCACCGCATATTAACTGCGAATAGACGGTAACCAGGGCGGCCAGGTCTCTGCGTAAATTATTCCAGCACAAACCCTTCATAACCATTGGCAGCAATTTCATCACAACGTATTCTGAAATTCTGTTGACCACCCGCATATAACATAAAGGTGCGTTTTTTATTCGGACTATTGGGGCTAATCCCCATAAACCACGAGTCTGCCGTTGGGAACAAGGTACGGGTTGCTGTTTGGTACACATGTTCGGTCCAGTCTTCTTCTGCCGCCTCGGTAGGCTCTATAGTGGTGAAATTTTTCTCCCGCATATACTCAATTAGATCACTCACCCATTCGACGTTTTGCTCTGAACAACGGGGAATATTACAGAAGGTCGCACCATTATGCGGCCCAACCAGGGTTAATAAATTGGGAAACCCGACTATCTGCATGCCCAACATGGTGAGTGGCCCGTCGGCCCATTTCTGTTTTAACTTCTGACCATTTTTGCCGGTAATATCAATACGGTTCAAGGCTCCCATAACACCCTCAAAACCCGTCGCATAAACAATGATATCCAGTTCATATTCGCGGTCAACGCACTGCACTCCCTTGGCAGAAATATGCTCAATCGGCGTATCTGGCAGGGTTACCAGATGCACATTGGGCTGGTTATAACATTCAAAATACTGGGTTTCCAACGGCACACGGCGAGTGCCAAAACCATGATCAGCAGGGATTAATTTTTCCGCCAGCAGCGGGTCATTAACCCGCTGACGAATTTTGCGGGCAATAAATTCATTCAACAGCGCATTGGCATCCAGGTTATTCATAATTTCCGCAAAGTTACCTAACCAGATACCAAAACCCGGCTTATTATAAAGGTCCTCAAACACCGCTTCGCGCTCTTCATCCGTGACCTCAAAAATTGAACGGTCGTTAAATTTATGCTGAAAACCACCAAAAGACGCTTTGCATTCCTCAAACATTGCAGCGTAATTAGCTCTTATTTCCGCCATTTCGTCCGCTGCAATTGGACTATTTTTTAATGGCGCACACCACTCAGGTGCCAACTGAAAAACAGTTAACTGCTGCGCGGTCTTGGCCGCCTCCTGAATAAATTGTACGCCGGTAGCACCGGTACCAATAACCCCCACACGCTTGCCAGTGAAATCATTACCTCTGCCACCGAAACCCTCTTTGGGATAGCGTGCCGTATGCGCCCACTCACCCTCAAAACTTTCGATACCCGGGATTTTCGGTAATTGCCATGCCGATAATGGCCCTGTTGCAGATATTAAAAAAGCAGCTTTTACGGCATCACCATTTTCCAGCTCAACCTGCCACTTTTTATCCGTTTCATCCCAGCTTGCCGCGGTTACCTTGCTATCAAATTGTATATCTTCACGCAAAGAAAACTTATCAGCGACGAAATTCAAATATTTTTCTGTCTCAGGTTGTGGCGAAAAATGTTCGGTCCAATCCCATTCCGCCAATACTTCTTCTGACCAGGAGTAACCATAAGTTTCACTTTCTGAATCAAAACGACAACCTGGATAACGATTCCAGTACCAGGTACCGCCTACACCACTACCGGTTTCAAATAGTTTTACGCTAAGCCCCAGCTTGCGCAATTGATATAACTGATATAAGCCAGTAATACCAGCACCAATGATAATCACATCATATTGGTTGGCGGCGTTAGAACCGGCATTGGCTGGATCAGTATTAGCTGGTTGTTGATGCTTCAGGTCAGACATAGTTCACCCCTTTAGATATCTATTTAATTTGATAACAATCGATAACACGGACATGACTAAAAATATTGACAGCGACAAAATAGTTCTACAAATTTTTCACAAGGTCTATGCATGACCCTACTGCTGCAGATATAACATCACCATACCACCAGCATACAGCTAGATACCAGTCTAGCTTTGACCGTAGACAGCTGGATGGGATATTAAGGGGCGAAGAGAGGCCAGCGAACAAACATCAAAGCCCGCCTTAACGAACTTTTGGGAACAGGACCAGGTGGATGTATCCGTGGCAGCTACTTCTAACTGCCACGGCTTTCATTAGCTACGGCGCTCATCAGCCAAGGCTATTTATCAGCCACGGCTGTTCTATTCGCCACGGCTGTTCTATTCGCCACGGCGTTAATCGCCTGATGGATTTCCTCAGCGGTCATTGCACCCGGGCGAGATTTATTTCTCACTGCCTCATTAGCAAGCATACGCAACGCTTCATTTGCCGGCGTCGGGATTCCATATAAGCGGCCCAGATAACATATTTCACCATTAAGAAAATCCGCTTCTATATCACCGGTGCCGCGCTCCAGGCTTTGCCAGGAAGAACCACCACTTCTGGTGACGCCCTCAATCTTACCCATTTCAACCGGACTATTGCGCGCCAGGGTTTCATCCCGTGTTGCACACTCAATATTGGCCGCCTTATAACAGGCCAGGGCTTCGTTTCGCAGCAGGCTCATGATCTCCCGCCCAGCGCTGCCCAGGTTCCCAACCGCCTGCAACGAATTGCCCAGGTTAGACAGTAGCTTGGCATATTTATAGCGCATGGCCTTCGGATCAGCATTAGCAAGAAAACCAGCTTCGGTCAGGTCGGCGGTAACCGTTTTAATGGTTTCATCTACGCCAGTTGGGAAACACCCCGCATCCAGCACCCCACCTGGGGCGGTGGAAAAGTGTATCACCTCTCCGGCAGTCAGATGGGTACCACCGACAAAGACCACCATGCCATACACATGGCTAAACTTTCGGACTGCCATAAATTCATTGGCAACGCCATTCTGACAACAAATTACCGGTATCGTAGGCGGCGCGTAATCCGCAAGATCAACCAGCGCATTATGCGTATGCTGTGATTTCATGGTAAGTAAAACCACATCGTCAGCCTGAAACTGGATATCGCGTGGATGATCAACCATCGGGATTTGCAGCTTAATATCATGTTCTGGATTGCGATAGCGCAGACCATCAGCTTTGATTTGGCTGAAATGCTCACCCCGGGCAATTAACAATACGTCCTTATCTGCCATAAATAACCTGGCACCTAGGCTGCCGCCGATTGCACCCGCGCCGTAAATAATATATCTCAATCTGCCTCCTTAATTTACGCTTAAAAATTCCTGCGCCTGTAAATTGCCTGTAGCTCCTCTATCGATAAATTCGTTAGCTGAAACTACCAACCAGGAACCCGGGGTATTGACATCCCATCATTGCTTCTAGAGATTGCTTCTAGAGATTGCTTCTAGAGATTGCTTCTAAAAATTGCTTCTAGAGACTGGTCGTTTCCAAAGACTGGCTGTAGCACGCCAATAGCCATCATATAGACCTGCCATTTGACACAAGGTAGATGCAATTGGCAACCTATAGCACTAAATACAATAAATGATTAACTAACAGGAGTGAATAATAGATGCAGGAACTCGATGGCAAGGTAGCAGTAATTACTGGCGGTGCCAGTGGTATTGGCGAACGCAGTGTACGCTTATTTATCGAAGAGGGCGCAAGGGTAGTGATTGCCGATATGCAGGTTGAACGCGGCCAGGCGCTAGCAGATGAACTCGGTAGCGCGGCTCGTTTTGCCGAAGTTGAAGTGCGTCAGGAAGCTCAGGTCAAGGCCGCTGTTGATCTGGCCACATCAAGCTGGGGCAGGCTGGATTGTATATTTAACAACGCTGGATTTGGTGGTGCCATGGGGCCAGTTGAAGACACGCCGGTGGATGAGTTTGATATGACCTATGACGTATTGGTGCGCGGGGTATTTTTAGGCATTAAATATGCTGCACCAATTATGAAAAAACAACAATCCGGTAGCATCATTAACACCGGTAGCATCGCCGGTTTACATGCCGGTTATAGCCCTCATGCCTACGCTGGCGCCAAGGCCGCAGTAATCCATATGAGCAAATCAGTAGCGATGGAATTAGGCGAGCATAATATCCGCGTTAACGCCATCTGCCCAGGCTTTATCGCTACCCCACTGGCAGCCAATACCGTGGGCAAATCCGATGAGTTAATCGAACGCGTCAAGCCGCATTTTAGCAAAACCCAACCCATTCCCAGGGCGGGTTTACCTGACGACATTGCTCAAATGGCCTGCTTTTTAGCCGGCGACCGATCGACTTTTGTCACTGGCCAGGCAATGGTGGTTGATGGCGGCTTAACGAACGGCCTCAAGTGGGCCGATCAGCCCGGGTTTCAGAAACAATTTCATCCCATCAAGGTATACCGGCCGGCATAGTTGTCAGCCAAATGATCATTGCTAACTGTTTACCGCAGCGAGCAATGATCAATATTGATTTCATATTATTAAGCGCTCTAAAATATACTATTAACGCAGGTTATCCCGCCAGGAACCGCCCTCTACCAGGACCAGGTTACTTTCTGTGGCAGCATGGCGAATAACAAACAACGGTTGAACATCAGGGTCGTCAAGAAAATCTCGCGCCTGCCCAGCAGAAGGGAATTCAAGCACCACCAGGGTATCAGGCTGCCAGCTACCCTCGACAACTTCAGGTTTTACGCCTTCAACGATATATTTACCTTGATGCCGCTGAATATATGCAGGGATCTGTTGCACATACTGCATAAATTTATCCGCATCCGTTATCTTAAAATCAAGTATCAAATAGGTTTTCATAACGCAATCCCAGCACAAATACCGGCAGGACATTTACCGGATATATCTATTCTAATCAACAAACCGCCCGCGTGTTTCCCTGGAGGGCACCATGCAGCTTGTTCGCTTACCAAAAAGTCGATAGCGATTACGCGCGAACAACTTATAAAAAAAATCCCGCAACACAGCGGGCAAAAATCTGAAAACGCCGAACAGATACCAATATCCAGTTAAGTCTCTGGCAATCTCAAGCGCTGCGCTTGAGAAGACATAACACTCTCCTTCTTTAACCAGCAAAAACGTATCAACCCCAACATTTTTAATTTGCTGCTGGGCGATCAAACCCTGGGCAAAATCGCTCTGCATGGGCGTGAAGGCGAAGACTCCTTCCGGGTCGCGGCGGATAATAAAATTCACTGCGCCATTGCAGAAGTTACATAGACCATCAAATACGATTACCGGTCGGTTATCCATAATGTCCCAAAAAGTTGATCCCAGCCAAGCCATAAAACTGAATGATCTATTTTATACTTTTCTATCAATCACTTCAGGAAACAGCTTTAGTAGATCGTTTTCTTCATATGCGCCGGATAATTCCGATCATACTCTTTAGCACTCAGGTCAATATTTTTAGACGCGGCAAAGACTTTATTCATTTGTCCTGCAGAGGGTAATTCAGTACGTTCAATATAGGCTGAAGCATCCCACAACTTTGATCGCGCAATAGCTTTTTGACATTGATAATAAACCTTATCGACCTTGACCGATAAAACACTACTAGCGGGTTTACCATTGATGGAGAAGGAATTACACAGGGCTTCGTCAACAACAATTTCTGCTTTGCCACTGAGCCGAATAGTTTCGCCAACATTAGGGATTAAAAATATGATACCAACATTTGGGTTATGGATAATATTCCGGAGAGAATCCAGGCGGTTATTACCCCGCCGGTCTGGCAACATTATATGCCGCTCATCTAGTACCCGCACGAAACCAGCAGGGTCACCCCGTGGCGAACAATCAACACTTTTCTCGCCATGGGTGGCAAGAATTAGAAAGGGCGACTTTTCTATAAACTGGCGATAGTGATCGTTGATCCGATCAAGCTCTTTCCATTGCGTATTTTCCGCAGCTTCGCCATAGATATTTTCTAATTCCTCAATAGAGCCAATGGTTTTCAACGTATCCTCCCAATATTTTCAGTCATATTAACCAGGCGCAACAAAAACCAGGTGGCGCCGTGACGCGCCGAATTATTAGACCAGTGCTAGCCTATAGCCGAGTAGCTACCCATACCAGCTAAATAGTGTTTAGCAATTGCAACAATGTATTAACCTGGCCATTATCCAAACCTTTTAACAAACTCGCTGATTTATCCTCCAGGGTCAGAGATGCATTACCAAAGATTTCCTCTCCCGCAGGCGTTATTTTAACAAGACTCACTCTGGCATCTCTTTCGCTAGTGGCTTTTTCCACCAGACCAATTTTCTCCATCGGTATCAGCATTCTTGTTATACCCGAAGCAGTACGGGCCAGTGCTTCAGCAAGGTCAATTCGCCGCAGCGCATGATGCGGTGCCTGCATAAGATTAAGTAACACCATATATTCCGTTAACCCTATGCCATGAATGACACCCAAACTATGGTCCAGGTGTTTGGAGATAACAGCACTATTAAGCCAGAGGCTTTTAGCAATCGCGCCATACATTGAAGCATTCTTATCCTTCTGGCTTTGGGTTATATCAATCATTTTGCTCATATTACCGCCCCTACATTCTCAAAGCTGCATTATAAAAATTGCAATATACTGAATATATACTTGTTTAATCAAGTATATATTCAGTATTAGTCCAATAAAAATACAACCATTAGCAGGAGAACTACAGCAATACCCACATTAGTCACAATACCAGGTATAAAAGCGCCTAAAAATTACCAAACCAGCCACTTTTTATTACTTTTCAACCGACCCTGCAATTAACTATCTAACTCAGGAAACTAACGTGGCGGCTTAAACAGCCCACGCCTCACGTTGAAAAACTATCCGATAGCCATCTATATCTTCGTAAGTTGCGCCCAATAGGTCCCAGTAGGGGTTATAAGATTGTACCTTTATAAATCCTACCGCTTCTGCCTGAGAACAGGCCTTGCGCCATTGATCAACTTCGTCTAAATAAAAAACCAGCAGATTATCCTGCGTCGGTGCGCGACCCACAGTTGTGCCTCTGTGATGGGTAAACTCAATATGGTATACCTCGCCTGGATGACCTAATATCACGCCGTCAAAACCCGCATGGCCAGCGAACTTTGCGAGCACACTGAATCCAAGCCCTTTTTGATACATCTCAGCTATGCTGTCGAGGTTGTCTGTTGCACGCGCAACTCGGAAAGTGGTCCCTTTACCTATCACTCATATTCCTCATTCTGTACTCTTCCTATATGTGCGACAGAATAACCAAAGACACAAACCCATACCAATTCTAAACCCGATCACAAGGCATCTTCTATTACCGTGCCCTTAAAAAAATCCTTGCTGTTCGCTGTTAGCATCGACACAGCATTATCGAATACAAAAGCTTTAAAATTATCCTCGGTGATTTGCCCATGTTCCACTAGCTCGTGCGCCTCATGTAATACACCCGCCATATCGGGCACATCCCAGTGACCAATGTCAGAGCTAAATAGCGCTTTAAGTTCGGCATTAAATGGATTTGAAGCGCGGTTAAAAGCATGCTGGTTCATTCGGTCATCGGCCTCACAACCAAAATAAAACGGTTTAACAAATAGATCGTATATATCGGACGACTGAGAAATAGCGACGGCAGCAAATTCATCCAGCGTCGCAGGATTTTCATCAGGGTTCGATAAAATCCGCAAACTTCTATCCAGCTCAGGTAATTTGCCCTGAAACTCAGCCGGTGCATATTCCTCGAATAGTGCTTCCAGTTTTGCGCGATCAAGATTTGCTGGGTCGTAATGACGCATATGTTCTATATTGCGTTTTTCCCAGTGACCCAGCAGGTCAGAAAAAAGATTGCAGGCCCAGCCGACGCCGCCTTCAAGAAAGGCAAAGCGTAAATTTGGAAATCGGCGGGTCACACCACCCAAAAATAATGACCGACAAATGGACTCCTGGGCAGTGGCAAAATTACCAATATGGTTATAAACGTAATTATTAGCCGACGCACGGCTGCCCCAGCCCATACCCCCCGAATGGAATGTTGGTGCGAAACCCAGCTCCTCACAGGTTTGCCAAACTGGGTCATAATCCTGATCATCTTCAAATCCCAGCACATCCACATAAGAATCACCCCCATCTCGGCGAACCCGCAAACCGCCAAGCAATACCGCTTTTAATCCTAACTGTTTGGCAAAATGAAGTTCTTCAATGGCTTCCCCTGGCGAATTGGTAGGGATAACCGCAACGGGCGCCATACGGTCTGAATATTCCTCATAGAGACGCGCATGATAAATATTAAACGCTCGGCAAGCGGCCTGGCGTAGATCATCCTGCCGCAAACCTAACGAAAACAGACCATGGGTTGGATAAAGTAGCGCGTAATCCAGCCCTATTTCATCCAGCCTTTGATTGAGCAACCTGGGAAACATCGCTGTCGCCCGATCCAGGGTATTGCGGCAGGGCGCTGACCACCAGGGCGCCCGCATATTACCCGGGTTGCCACCGGCGTTACGGGCCGCCAGTACGGTAGGCAAACCATCCACACAAATTGACGCTTCGAATTCACGAGTAAGTTCAGGCCCCGCCAGCTCACTAAAAAATTCAATCACCTGCGGCATAAATTCAATAGTATGGCCATCGGCATCAATCACCGGATGATTAAGCTTTTCGCGGATTGTATTGGTCATTTAAATATCTCCTTGGTCATTTAACTTTCTGACTATCTAATTTTCATAAAATCCAAAATCAAGCCAGTTTGCTGAGTCCACGCTTCTCTCGCCCGTCTCCGCCTGTTCATTTCAACCTAATCCATTTCAGCGAGAGCCCGTAATATTTCATCGCGCTCGGCTTCGGTACGTTCTAATACCTGTTTCACCTGCTTATCGGTAAAACCCAACGACTGCATCACTTCCTCGGTATGTGCACCTAACTCGGGCGCAGGCCCCTTAACACTACCCGGGGTTTCACTCAACTGGATAAGGTTACCTACCACTTTAGAGGCGCCGATAACCGGCATTTCCATGGGCACAATATAATCATTGAGAATATTCTGTTCGTCAGTAATCACCTCCTCATAATCGCGTACTCGCTCCATAATGATATCGGGGGTGTTATACATAAAATCGACCCATTCGGCGGTGGTTTTACTGGCAAATCCACGCCGTAAAATAACTCTTGCAGCTTCTGCCGGTGCTCCCTCACCAGAGGAGCAAAGCCGCTTTGAGCTACTATTCCAGTCTGTATCGCCGATAAACTCAAACATTTCCGCAAATATGCATAAAGCATCCCAACATTCTTCATCCATCGCTAGCGCCAACATAAACGCCCCACCGTCTTTGGTATCATAAACGCCATAATGGCCCTGAATATTATCAATATGTGAGCCACTGGCCTTTAAGGCCTTGCCAGTAATAATGGTATGTTGCAACTCCCAGCTTTGCAGCCATAGCTGGGTACCAAGCGCTGATGTAGCAACCTTCTGCCCGCGTCCGTGCTGGGCGCGCGCAAATAGACCGGTCATCACGCCTAATGCCAAATGCATGCCACCGCTAGTATCAGCAATGGCCGCCCCAGCGGGTGTTGGCGTTTCACCAGCCACGCCCGATACACTGGTCAAGCCACCCCTGGCCTGGGCAGTGCCATCCAGCATAGGCTTGTCATTATCTGGGCCAAGGGCACCAAAACCGTTTACGTGGGCATAAACTAACTGAGGATGGGTGTCTGCCAGAGTTTCATAATCAAGACCTATTTTAGCCAGAAAACTCTGCCGGTAATTGCTCAAAAAGACATCTGCGGTCTTCAGCAGCCGAGCCATCACCTCTTTGCCCATATCTGAATGCACATCGATACTGATTGATTTTTTGCCTCTGTTGGCGGCGATATAAAGCGGTGAAAGTGCCGTATCTGGAGTGGTGTTATTAACCCCCCGGTGGGCCCTTGCTGAATCACCAATAGGTGGCTCAATTTTAATTACCTCGGCGCCCATATCGCGCAGAAATACGCCAGCTGCAGGGCCTTGCAAGGCGGTAGTCATATCCAGCACGGTTATTCCAGACAGGGGTTCCAGTTTTTGTTCTGATCCAGTTACTGATTGGGATTCGGCCATGGTTTTCACCTCTATTATTGTCGTTATTGTCGTTTTACGGCGATGTTACTCCGAGTCTTATATTTAGTTACTTTGCAATCATGCAGCTTACTGCCAGAACCAAGGTACCTAACAGTACAGTAGAGGTCAACTTTTCGCTCGGGAAAGCACCTTAGCGCCACCCACAAGCGCCGGATGCACCCTTAGAAGCACTGTAAATGCTCTTTAAGAACACATTTAATTGTCCCAGTCTATTGAACAGATACACAACTGCCCAATACACAGTCTGTGGCATTGTGGCACCAATAACATGGCCATTAAAACCCAGCGTTACCACCAGAGTAGAAACCTGCGTAACGGCTAAGCAGGCAAGCATTACTTCAGGCAGTCAATTCAACAGAGGTATTTATCATGCATATGGACAAATTAACCAGCAAGCTTCAAATGGCATTGGCAGACGCGCAGCACCTTGCAGCAGGTAATACACACCAATATATCGAGCCTGAACACCTGATTATCGCCCTGCTGGATCAGACAGGTGGCAGCAGCAAAATGCTACTTGAAAATGCCGGCGCAAATACTGACCAACTCCGATCCGAGCTTAATGCGGCACTGGCGCGCTTGCCCAAAGTCAGCGGCAGCACTGTTGAGGTACAGTTATCCAGACCCCTCGGGCAGTTACTGAATCAGGCCGATAAGCTGGCGAAGGAAATTGGTGACACTTATATTGCCTCGGAATTAATAATACTTGCCGCCTCGCAGCAGTCAGACGGAGCGGGCAAAATACTAAAAAACGTTGGCCTTAACCCGACAAATATCCGCCAGGCAGTTGATGATTTACGCAGCGGCGATTCAGTGCAGGACCCGAATGCCGAAGATCAACGGCAGGCACTGGATAAATATACCATCGACCTGACCCTGCAGGCTGAACAGGGCAAGCTAGACCCGGTGATTGGTCGCGATGACGAAATTCGTCGCACCATACAGGTATTACAGCGCCGGACGAAAAATAACCCCGTATTGATTGGTTCACCGGGCGTGGGCAAAACCGCTATTGCGGAAGGACTTGCGCAACGTATTGTTAACGGTGAAGTACCCACTGGGCTCAAAGGCAAACGTTTGTTAAGCCTCGATATGAGTGCGCTGATTGCAGGCGCTAAATTTCGCGGAGAATTTGAAGAACGCCTGAAGGCAGTGCTGAACGAGCTGGAAAAGCAGGCCGGGCAAATTATTCTTTTTATCGACGAATTGCATACCATGGTTGGTGCCGGCAAGGCAGAAGGCTCAATGGATGCCGCTAATATGCTTAAACCCGCCCTGGCACGAGGCGAACTGCATTGCGTGGGCGCAACAACACTGGATGAATATCGACAAAATATAGAAAAAGACGCGGCGCTGGAACGCCGCTTCCAAAAAGTACTGGTAGAAGAACCCAGCATTGAGGATACCATTGCAATTTTACGCGGGCTGAAACAAAAATATGAACTGCATCATGGTGTTGATATTACTGACCCAGCAATTGTTGCCGCGGCAACACTATCCCACCGCTATATCACTGACCGCCAACTACCCGACAAAGCGATCGATCTGATCGACGAATCGGCAGCCCGCATGCGCATGGAAATAGACTCCATGCCAGAGAATATGGATCGCCTTAATCGAAAGCTCATCCAGCTCAAGATTGAACGCCAGGCGCTGGGCAAAGAATCTGATCCGGCCTCAATTCAACGCCTTGATGATCTTAAAGAAATTATCGATCAGCAGCAGCGGGCATTCTCGGATCTTGAGGAAACCTGGAATACAGAAACCCTCGCCGTTCAAAACAGCGTGCAGCTAAAAGCGCAACTGGATCAGGCAAATATTGCATTAGAGGCAGCACGCCGTGCCGGTGATCTATCGACAATGTCAGAATTAAGTTATGGCCAGATCCCAGCCCTTGAACAGCAACTGGAAAATGCCACCGACACGTTAAGCACTAATATGCAGTTATTGCGTACTAGCGTCGGTGAAGATGAAATCTGTGAAGTAGTATCGAAATGGACCGGTATCCCGGTGAATAAAATGCTCCAGGGCGAGCGACAGAAATTACTTAATATAGAATCTGCTTTGCATCAACGGGTGGTGGGCCAGGATGAAGCTATCTCCGCAGTTGCTGATGCCATACGGCGGTCACGGGCTGGCTTATCAGACCCTAACCGGCCCAACGGGTGCTTTTTGTTTTTGGGCCCAACAGGCGTTGGCAAGACTGAGCTTTGTAAATCATTGGCCGAAGTTCTGTTTGCCACTGACCAGTCCATTATCCGAATTGATATGTCAGAGTATATGGAAAAACATTCCGTGTCCCGGCTTATAGGCGCGCCGCCAGGGTATGTTGGTTATGATGCAGGCGGCTATCTAACCGAGTCCGTCAGGCGCAAACCCTATTCATTAATCCTGCTGGATGAAATCGAAAAGGCCCACCCTGATGTAGTGAATATATTATTGCAGGTACTTGATGAAGGCCGACTAACAGATGGCCATGGTAGAACGGTAGATTTTCGTAATACTATTATAGTAATGACCTCAAACCTTGGCTCCGACGCCATTCAAAAACATGCGGGTGAAGAAAACTACAACACCATCAAGGGTTTGTCGATGCAGGTTGTCAATCAGCAATTTCGTCCCGAGTTTATCAACAGACTGGACGACATTGTGGTGTTTCATCCGCTTAAGGAAGATCAGATCCAGGCCATTACGGCGATCCAGATTCGTTATCTGTATCAACGGCTGGAACAACAATCAGTCAGCATGGCGATCTCCGAGGCTGCGCTAAACAAGCTTGGCAGGGCCGGTTTTGACCCAGCCTATGGGGCGCGGCCACTTAAACGTGCGATCCAGCAACAGCTTGAAAACCCCCTGTCCAAACGCATACTCAGCGGGGAATTATCCCCCGGCACCGGTGTACAGGTGGATCTGAATCAGGACCAGTTTACTTTTACTGTTTCTGGTTCAGCGGAGGAGCTCGAAGCTACGGTATAGACATGAAAACACCTATTGATTTATATCTACACCTGGTTACTGCCGACACCTTAGTATCATATTAATTCCTCTAAATACAACCGAACAATTACAATAGAAAATCTTTATATACACTTGAATAAAACAACAGACAACCTATGTAGTGGTTGTAGCAGACATAAACACAACAAATTTGATAACGGAGATATTACCATGAGCCAATTATTCTACTCACCCCTTAGCACTTTAAATCATTTACATCGAGACTTCGGCCACATAGCTGCCAACCCCCTGTCATCTACTCGTCAGGAAACCTTCAGCCCGGCGATTGATATCAGGGAATCAGAGCAGGCATATTCTGTGCTGGTTGATGTTCCGGGGCTGGAACCTGATGCAATTGACGTTTCACTACATCAAAATTTGCTCACCATTAAGGGCAATCGCGAAGCTGAAACCCCAACGGGGGATAACAGTTTCAGACGCCGAGAGCGGGCCAGCGGTGCCTTTAGTCGACAATTCTCACTACCAGATAGTACGGATAATGAGGCTATTTCTGCCAAAACGCATAATGGCGTACTAGAAATTCGGATCCCCAAAGCAGTAACACCAGGGCCACTAAAAATAACTGTTAATGGCTAGTGCTATTAACCACCCTGGAACCTGGAACCTACAACCTAACCGATACGATTCGTGAAATAACTTTAACTACCGGGCGCAGCATCAACCAGGACCTGATCTCGCCCGGCCTCTCTCCTGAACTAATAAACAGCCCTGAGCGATGAGCAGCCCTGAGCCACATAAACAGCCCTGAGCCAATAAACAGCCCTGAGCCAATAAACAGCCCTGAGCCAATAAACAGCCCTTAACAACTTATTGCGGATCGTCCATTCGGATCAGAACGAAAAATGGCTGCTCCACAGTACCGTCTTTTACCTGACGCCAAAAAGGGTACTTTTCTGCCATGGCCTCATAGACCCGCTCGAATTCACCCTTATCAGTCACCAGCTGGGCCCGTCGCGGGTAGAGTTTTTCACCTATTTTCATCACTACATCTGGATTAGCATCAATCACCCCATTCCAGTATTTAGTGCCCGGAAAGTCTGCCTGTTCTGCATAGATCGAGGGTACATAAATCGCATTATCCAGGTTAACCATCACCACCGTCACAGAAAAAGGAATGCCATACCAGGGATGGGTTTCGACAAACACCTCATTAAATTCGTCTGTAAACGACCAGTCCTGAATTTTGCTGTCGACCAGCTCCCCTGACAACCACATACCCGGCGACCGATCCTGCGGTTCGCAGGCACTGAGAAAAACTACTGACAAAATTATTGATATAACCACTAACAGTTGTTGCAGCGGTCTTTTTATTGTTAGCGATTCTGTTGCTGATAGTGCTTGTAATAAAACTGGTGATTTCATGAGCCTGATCATCTATTCCGCAAAATGACTTTATATATAAAACCGCTTCAATTAACAACCAGGCACCTTGTTAGCAACAGGGAATAAAAAAGGCAGGTGATATTGACTATTATCTACCTGCCTTTAATACACTTATATTCGACTCAAAACGCTGAACTCGGAGCTTTTGAACAAGCTACCTTACTGATTTCAATTTAGCTGAACTCGATGCCAGCAAAATCGCCTTTTTCGCGCCATTCCTTAATATATCGAAAATAGGCAGTTGGGCCGCTCGGATAACCGACATTATATTTCGTCGCGTCCGACATCGGCTGGCCTTCATTGTTGTAATACCCAGGCGTACAATCAGGCGAGCCAATCAAGGACACATTCATGCCCCCTAATAATAATGCTACCCAGTCTTCCTGCGCCTGTTGACTAACTTCCACCAGGGTAGATTTATTATCCAGTGCATGTTTCACCATCATGGCAATGGTTTGGCCCGATTCGACAATATTATGCGGCACATTCGAAATGAGATTTGCGCCCTGGGTGGGCTGGACAAAAAACGCATTAGGAAAGTTTTTCACGTTAATGCCATGTTTGCTGCGCATACCATCCTTCCAGTAATCACTCAGGGTAATGCCATCGCGGCCAATGGTCTCAAAACCGGTGCGCGCAACAAGCTCTGTACCGACTTCAAAGCCAGTACCATAAATTATACAGTCAACTTCGTATTCGACCCCACCAACCACCACACCTTTTTCCGTGATTCGCTCAACGCCCTGACCATCAGTATCTATCAATTGAGTGCCAGGCTGGTTGAACGCATCCAGGTATTCGTCATGGAAACAGGGGCGTTTACATAACTGTCCATACCAGGCCTTTAGTTTATGGGCGGTTTCTTTATCGTCTACCACGCTATCAATACGATCCCGAATTTCTTCCATTTTCTGAAAATCAGCGTCCTCGTAAGCACTGAACATTTTCATCGGGTCACCGCGCTCCTCTTTTGGCAAGGCGGCAATCTTTGAGCGAATACGTTTCGATAAATCGGTCCAGCCATCCTGCACCAGATCTTCATCGGTACCTCCACCGGCCTGGTTCATGGTGAAATTTTCCATCCACCGTTGTTGCCAGCCTGGCGTCGCAATGGTCTCAAACCAGTCTGGGTCAGTGGCCTTATTATCTCGAATATCCACCGATGAAGGGGTACGTTGACAGACATAAAATGTTTCACAACCAGCGGCCAAATGCGGAATACACTGCACCGCCGTAGCACCGGTGCCTATCAGGGCCACTCGCTTGTTTTTCAACTTATCCAGTGGTGCGCCTTCGGCGTTACCGCCGGTATATTCATAATCCCAGCGGCTGGTATGAAAGGAATGTCCTTTAAAGCTTTCAATGCCCGCAACGCCCGGTAATTTTGGCACATGTAATGGCCCAGTACCCAGACCAACAAACTGTGCAGTAAAGTCATCGCCGCGATTGGTTTTAATTTGCCAGTGCGAATTTTCCTCGTCCCACTTCAGTTCTTTGACCTGGGTATGAAATAACGCATTCTCATACAACTTGTATTGATTTCCAATACGCTGGCAATGGGTCAGTATTTCTGGTGCATGGGCGTACTTTTCAGAGGGCATATGGCCGGTTTCTTCCAACAGCGGCATATAGATCATGGAGGCGGTATCACACATGGCTCCCGGATAGCGGTTCCAGTACCAGGTACCGCCAAAATCGCCACCCTTTTCAATAATCCGTACATCAGTCACACCCTGCTCAACTAAGCGTGCGCCAGTAACCAGACCCGCATAACCGCCACCAATAAAAGCAAACGTCACATGATCCTTTTTTACTTCACGTTCCTTCACTGCCACATAAGGGTCTTGCAGGTAATGGGCGAACTGATCCTCAATACGCGTATATTGCGCATTACCGTCTGCTCTAATGCGTTTATCCCGCTCAGCCTTGTATTTTTCCTTCAGCGCGCCTCTATCAAATGCCTTTGCCATACCGTTAAATACTCAAGTAATCTCAGTTACTGACACTTTAATGGAAAAATAACCAAAAAACCCGCTGATCAAACAACAGCGCCTGATTATCACTGGGATGAATCACAGCTTCTGGTATGGCCTATCGGACGAAAACCCTGTGTATCGAAACCGCTCAGAGCTTATCCAGACCCAGCACTTTCATCCGATAAGCCAGCGTCGATGGTTTCATGCCCAATAATTCCGCTGCGCCGCTCGGCCCCCAGACTTTCCAGTTTGCCGCTGCGAGTGCCGCAGCTATATTGGCTTTTTCTAACTGCTTGAATTCTTGCGCCGAGAGATACTCACCAGGCTGTAGAGAAACACTTTGCACCTTATCTGATCTTTCCAACTTAGCAGACACGTCAGCATCAGCAACACCTGGCAGCGCATTATCCAGCATTAGCTTTTTGCCAGGCGATGAGATTACCGCACGCTCCATTACGTTTTTAAACTCCCGAATATTGCCGGGCCATGAATGCCTTTTTAAAATCGCCAGCTGGTTTTGAGATATCCGCATGGGTTCGCGGCCCAACTCCTTACATATCGACGCTAAAAAGTGCATTGCCAATGGTGCAATATCTTCTTTGCGTTCACGTAGAGGCGGCACTTCAACGGGAAATACACTGATACGATAATAAAGATCCTCACGGAACCGACCGGCCTTAATTTCTTCGATCAGGTCACGATTTGTCGCAGCAACAATTCGCACGTTAACCTTCATGGTACGGTCATCCCCCACCCGTTCAAATTCACCTTCCTGTAATGCGCGCAGTAACTTTGCCTGTTGCGATATGGGAATCTCGCCAACTTCGTCCAGAAACAGAGTACCGCCGTCAGCCAATTGCAGCCGACCAACACGGTCTCTATGTGCGCCGGTAAAAGCACCCTGTACATGGCCAAAGAATTCACTCTCAAACAGATCTTTAGGAATTGATGCGCAATTTACTTTTACCAGCGGCTTCTCAGCCCGATCGCTCTGCGAGTGAATGGCCCGCGCAACCATTTCCTTGCCAACACCGGACTCACCTAACACCAGCACACTCACCGGCGTATTCGCCACCGACTCTATCTGCGCCAGCGATCGCTTTAAGGCGTTGCTCTGGCCAACGATTTCGCCGAAATTAGCCGAGGTATTGATCTCATCGCGTAGATAGTCACGCTCCAGTTCTAGTTGGGTTTTCAGGTTTTCAATCTGCTCGAAAGCAGCTTCCTTTTCAGACTCCAGTGCTTTGCGCTCAGTAATATCGCGAAATACCACCACAGCCCCAACGGCTACTCCGTTCTGCAAAATCGGAGTTGAGGTATATTCGACAGCAATAGGCCGACCATCCACATGCCAAAAAACTTCACTGTCTACCGTACGCGGCTTACTATCTTTTAGCGTGGCATAAATGGGACAGTCTTCTCGAGGATAGTGAACGCCATTTGTATACGAGTGGTGGTGCAGCGCATGTGAAGATTTGCCTATGACCTCCTCTGTATGCCATCCCAGTATTGCTTCGGCACGTTGATTACTGAAAGTGATATTGCCATCAAGGTCCAGCCCATGAATGCCTTCGCCCGCAGCGCCAAGGATCAGTTCATATTTCATTTGCAGCTCAGCGATTTCTGCGACGGCTGTCCTGAATTTACTGACATCCGTACCGGCAACCATAATCACCGGCGCTTGTTGCTCTGAACTACGGGCCAGCCAGGCGCCCATCCGCACTGGTAAAAGACCGTTGGCCAAAAAAATACCGACTGGCTGGTCGGTTATCGGCAATCCATCAGCTGCAAGGGCACGAAACTGCGCTTCTAAAACTGGCACGGTTGCAAAATCGAACAGTGCCTCGGCAGCAATAACCCTCTGGGCTGCAAGCGCTGGATCAAGCCGTCGTCGCCATGCATCCGACATATATTCACACTGCAAGGAGGTATTCAACACCAGCTGCAGCGCGGGCGAATCTTTTAGCAACCAGCCTGGATTAGACACAACATAGACCTCAAAAAGTTGTGTTTTTATCACAGCTTTCTGGGAACCACAAGTATTTGTGGTCAAGAAAAAACTGTATGTATTTGTTTTATATAGGTATTTATAACTGGCACGGCAAATGCAATATCTTCTTAGCAAGAGGTACAGACACACTGAACCTCCTGTTAAATATCAAAAAAACAATCAAGGAGCACAACATGAAAGCATTTGTATACACCGAAGTTCAGGCATCCATTCCCTTCGACCAGGCACCGTGGAAAAACATCAATGCTGCCATCAAGCAGCAACCAGGCTTCATCAACAAAACCTGGCTCTATGGCATTGATGCTACATCCGTCGGCGGCCTCTATACTTTCGATAGCATTGAAAATGCTCAGAAATTTGTCACCGGTTATTTCCCGCAAGAAGCCAGAAGCCTTGGCAGCCCTCAGCGCACACTGATCTTCAAGGCAGATACCGTTGAAGAAGCCAGCCGAGATATGAATTCAGTACATTTCGGCGCTGTTCTGGAGCAGTCGCCCGGTGCATTTGTTTATACAGAAGTGCAGTTAAACGCCCAGCCTTTTGATAGCGCCCCCTGGCGTGAAATTAATCCGGTACTCAAGCAGCAGCCAGGCATTCTTGCCAAGACCTGGTTAAGCGGCCTGCATACAGGCACACCCGGCGGAATCTACGCCTTCGACAGCATCGAAAACGCTAAAAGTTTCGCCATCAATTATTTCCCAACCGAAGCCGCTAATTTGAATGCCGCGTTTACAACCAGAGTATTTGACGCCCAGGCGACCGAAATCGCCAGCCGAGATATGCATTCACCTTTCTACAGCTAAAAAACAGCAGCCTCAGGAGAAGATCATGGGATTACTCATTAACGGCAAATGGTTTGCATCGCCGGATGTCACGGAAGAAGTAAAACTGCTACAGCGGCGCGACGCAGAAACACTCAGGCACTGGATTACGCCTGATGATAATGGGCCAACATCTGATACAGACTTTACCGCAGAAGCAGACCGTTACCATCTTTATGTATCGCTGGCCTGCCCTTTTGCCCATCGAGTAATCATCATGCGACATCTAAAAGGACTGCAGGACATCATCAGCATGTCCGAGGTCGATCCGCTGCAACAGGATGAGGGTTGGGAATTCTCCAAAGAATACCCAGACCCCCTGTACACAAAAAACCGGCTTTACGAAATTTATGCCAGGAGCAATGCCGCAATAACTAGCCGAGTGAGCGTGCCCGTCTTATGGGACAAAAAAAACCAAACCATAGTCAGCACTGACTCCGGCGACATTATGCGCATATTGAACTCTGCATTTAACCGCCTAAGCGGTAATAAGGACGATTACTATCCGCCCCATTTACACGAGGCGATTAACACCTTGAACGACTGGTTGTTTAATAATATCAATGTTGGTGTCTACCGCGCAGGTTTTGCCACTAACCAGCAAATCTATGAACAACAAGCCAACACCGTATTTGAGGCGTTAGCTGCCCTGGAGGCACGTCTTGGCGAACAGCGCTTTCTGCACGGCCCATCTATTACCGAATCAGACTGGCGACTGTTCACCACCCTGATTCGCTTTGATGCCGTCTATCATCCCCTGTTCAAATTGAACCTGTTGCGGTTAACAGACTTCAGTAACCTGTCAGCTTATGTGCGCAACCTGTACCAACAGGGCCGCGTCGCAGAAACCGTCAACCTGCAAAGAAACAAGTATCACTACTTCGCCAGCTTCACCTCAATTAACCCGTCTGGGTTGGTACCCGTGGGCGGCGAAACCGATTTTTCGGCACCGCATTACCGCGCGGCTCCCTTTGCAACGAATAAACTGGCCTGTTAAATCGACAGGCCAGCATTTCTTATATTGTCACACCAAGCAGTTGCAACATTAGCACTCGAAACATCAGCCGAGTAGACAATTTTGAAAAAGGGTCCATGATCGAAACAGAAACTCACGCCTAACAAGGATTAGTAATATGAGAGAGTTACATAAGAAATTCATGATATCCGCAGTAGTTTGCACGGCCATTTTATCTAGCGTGCTGGTCAGAGCGGAATCGTTTTCGTTTACATCGATTAGCAAGGTGACTAACCAGATCATGATGCCAACACCTGCGGGCGGATACATGGGAAGCATCTGGGCCAGTGGCAAATCGAAGGTCATCGATAGCATAAGAGGCAAAATCACCCATAGCTTCGAATGTGCGCTAAACACCAAGACCGCAGCGCAGCAAATTGCATGGGCGGGCTGATTGGCAAAACCGGCGTTTATGCAGGCTGTAGTGGATCAATTTCCTGGCATGTAAAAGCCGTGAATGGGATAGGAACAACTACGGGTGCCGGCGTATGGAACGAGTAAATCAAATCTCAAGGTAAGTCAGAATGGCTTTGCGCTGTTAAATTTCGAATTCGCATTTACCCATTCCAGCGAGTGGGAATATATCCAGGTGACACCACACGCAGCCCTCGTAGTGCATTGAAATCATTTTTGAATATTATGTTGATCTACAAAAACTCTAAATAACTATTCATTTCGCGTAGATTAGACCCGACAGTATATTTCAGGTCAATCAGTCGCTGACGACCCGTGTTACCGAATTCAAGTTGCAATTGAAAATCATCAGCCAGCCTAATAATTGCCTCGACCCACTGATCATCATCGCTAACCACCAGGCCTGTTCGGCCATTCACCACCATCTGCTGATTAACCCCGGCCATGTCAGTCACAACGGGTAAACTGGCGGCCATATATTGCAGCACCTTTAAGCCACACTTACCGCGAGTCCAGGGGTTATCGATCATCGGCGCAATACCGATGTGTGCGCTAGTCAGCGCCTGAGCTTCGACCTGCTCACTCCAGTCAATTCGCACCTGCGGCATCTCTAGATCTGCCAACTCAAAATCAGCCACTATTTTAAGACGCAAATCAGAACGCAAGCTGGCCAACCTGTTTAGTACTGGCCGTAGCTTTTCCAGATATTTTCGGGTGGAGCTACTACCAATCCACACCAGGTCAACCGTCTGACTCTCAAATTTACCCTCACCCACGCGCCGATACTGAACCTCATCAACAACAGTAGGCATCACCCGAGTACTGGCATTATGCTGGCTAGCAGCTTCGGCAAGAAAAGAATTACCCGCCCAAACCTGATCACATCGACTAACCATTCGTACAAACCGCCGATACCGAGTAATTGAGGACTTACCATTGCTAGCCAGAAAAACCGCATCGTCAAAATCGAAAATAAGACGCCGAGCCGCCCGACGCAATAACCAGCTGGTGACAGGCCCAAAGGTTTTACGCAGCACCAACACCACATCGGCACACGCTGCGGCTTGCAACATCTGACCCCGCACAACCAGGTCACTATCAGCAACAAGAATTTTTATCTGCCACCCAGCAGCTTCAAGGCCGGGCAGAAACTGCCCCGCTCGATATCGAGTAGAACTACCGGACGCATCTTTTGAGATTACCAGAAGGGAACGATTAGCTTTTTTCATAAACTGCGAAAATCTCGTCACCCCGACCGGTTAACGCAGCAAGCACGACATAAGCCCGGGAAATGAAACGTTTAACCCCTGATTTACGTGATGGTTTAGCGTCATTAGCCTGGTAGTAATCCCAGCTGTTAAGAACAATTTTGGGCGACGTGAAGGTTTTACTAACAGACTGGCGCAGCCCCGCCGCAGCCGCTATCTGGGTCAGGTTTTCAGGCGTAAACAGCACCAGATGCCGTGGCGGGTCATTGGCATACCAGTTAGCACCAAACCAGCGTCGGCCCAGCGCATTACTATTTGGCGTTCTGATCAGCAAGCGACCTCCGGGCCGTAACAACCGAGTGATTTCTGCCATAAACTGAACGGGATTTGGCAGGTGCTCGATCAAATGCCGAGCCGAAATTAAATCAAAGCTAGCATCAGGATATTGTGCTTCCTCCAGCGTACCGACAGTGATTTTTAAGCCTGCTGAAATACCTGCTTTAGCAGCAGATTCACTAAACTCTACACCGCTGGCCTGCCAGCCTAAAGCAGACAATTTCTGCACAAACTTACCATTACCGCAACCAACATCCAGCGCAATGCCGCCACGCTTGAATACAACTTCATCGCGATAGAATCCAATCCCCGCCAGACGACCGACAAAGCGCGACAGGACCGTGCCTGCTAATGAAGCATAACCGTAATGACCGGCCAACACCGCGCGGCGTAACCAACCAAACGGTTTTGTTACCGGTGGCAGGTCGTGATCAAGGTAACTATCTGGATAAAAGCTGGCGATCGCCTTAGCATCTGGCATAGGCGACTGGTAAAGCACCGCACATTCATTACATTCGCGGTAAATAAATTCACCAGGCAGACCCATCAACTGATCATGGCCTAAAAATGCCTGGGTGCCGACGCTGCCACAAAGTGGGCACAAAACATCTTCAACCATGTAAGGCATTACTAACTTTGCTGGCCATAATATTTCCTATAATCAGATAATCAAGATCCGAGCCATAAAAGATATTTAGGGCATCGCTAAATACGCGAAGGATAAACGGCCTTTTTTTGAATGTCCACCCGCATCATAGATGCATCGATAGACAATTAATCGACAATAATGACACCCTTCACTATCACCTGATCTCTCGGCGCGTGCAGCACAGCTGATTATACTGACGGACAAACCCAGCAAGGAAAAAGACCCCCCTCACGCCAGCATCAAAATCAATAATTGCTAAGCAATGCTATTGCAGGACACCAACGTGTGCATTAGATCTTCAGCAAGCAGCTCCAGATCATTATGTTTTAAGCTGCCCTGGCGCCAGACGAGCGCGATCGATCGACTGACTCCAGGGTCCTCAAAAGGTATAAAATGTACCTTTGGTTGATTAAATAGCTCACTGGATAATGCCATTTCAGGCACCAAAGTGACACCTAGATTATTCGCCACCATCTCGATTAAGGTCGGAAGACTAGTACCCTCGAATGGCGCATGTTTTTGTTTGCTCAAGCGACACGCCGCCAGCGCATGATCTCGAATACAATTGCCTTCTTCCAGCAACAATAATTCACGGTGATCAATTTGACTGGTTTTCACTTTTTCCTCTCCCGCCAGGGGATGGTTCGTACTGCAGGCGAAAATGAATCGCTCTTTAAAAGCCGTCCCAATACACATATTTTTTATTGGATAAGGAAAGGCAAGAATCGCGGCATCCAAAAGCCCTTTTGATAAATCCGTCAATAAAGGTTCGGTTTGTCGCTCCTTTAGATAGAGCTTCAGATTGGGGTAACGGGCGCGTAATTCAGGTAACCAATTAGGGAATAAGAACGGGCCAATGGTGGGAATCGCGCCTAATATCAATTTGCCGGATAACGGCTCGCCAGAGGCGGCACCAAGCGCTTCAATGCCATTTATTTCATTTAGTATGTGCCGCGCCTTGTCGATGATCGTCCGCCCTAAATCGGTCACTAGTACCTGCTTATTGGTTCTCTCGAATATTTTTTGGCCAATACTTTCTTCAAAACTCACGACGCCAGCGCTTAAAGTTGACTGCGTTACATGGCACGCTTTTGCCGCCTTACTAAAATGAAGGTGGTCAGAAATTGCACAGACATAGCGTAATTGGGTTAACGTAATCCGCAAAACGACTCCTCAGGTTAAAATAACCACCCACAACATGGATGCAAATCATCAATCTATACCCACTCTATATCCGCCATTATAATCGGATTTAGCGATCATAATCATCCAAAACAATCGTTTTAAACTGCCAACGGTATTTTATATTCTAGCCTTATCACTCACTAAAGCGGTAACAGCAATGATCCATGAAATGACAAACATCCCAGCTGTAATTTTCAAGACTCGGACTCGAAATGACAATATAGCGGGCGAAAACCCATTTGAATGGCGAGACGTCTCAAGCGCATCAATTTTTTCAAAAAGAAAAATCGTTTTATTCGCCTTACCCGGCGCCTTTACCCCAACCTGCTCCAGCACTCATCTTCCTGGCTATGAAGCCGCCTACGCTAATTTCCTGGCAGCCGGCGTTGATGACCTCTACTGCTTAAGCGTCAATGATGCCTTCTCCATGTTTCAGTGGGCAAACCAACTGGGCATTAAGAATGTTAAAATGCTACCAGACGGCAATGCTGACTTTACTCGCCAAATGGGCATGTTGGTAAAAAAGGAGAATCTTGGCTTTGGAGCAAGGTCCTGGCGGTATTCCATGCTGGTTGATGACGGTAAGATCGTAAAAATGTTTGCCGAAGCGAATAAAATGGACAACGCACCGAACGACCCCTTCGAATGCAGCGACGCGCCAACTATGTTAGGTTTTTTAAAAGATAATTAGCGCCCTAGAGAACCGATCTAATAACCATTAACACAACATCAAGCCAACATAAAGAATAGGTTGGCTGTACCAGCTAACCTATTCTTTCCATGAACAAACCCTTAGCTTTCACCTTCGCAGACGACATTATTTATGTCGAATTTTTTTACAGTTCTGAAAGAAACTAGCGAGAACACCCAGTAAACGCCGTCCTGGTTACTTATTCCCCCTTAATATCTCTTTGTTTTTAAACAACTAAATTTTTATGGCGCGTTTTTTGCGTAAAGGGAGTAAAGAGAATAAAAAACGATATTATAAGGATTGAATTCATGAAATTACTAAAACTGAGTACCGTTACATTTTGCTGCTACGCAATGTTAGTGACGGGCGCAGCACAAGCTGGCGTTGTAAGTTACGACTTTACATGGACCGGCAACAACAATCACTCCATGGTTGGGATGTTCACTGGCGAAGACGCTAATGCAGACAATATCCTACGTGATTTTGAGATCTCCTCATTAACATTTGAACTCTTCAACGGCAGCGGCTCATTGGGCACAACAAGTGGCGCACAAGCTTTTTCAAGTACATTTAACTTCAACTTCTCTCTTACACTCGAAACTTTTCTTGATGGCAACTCCTCAAATGGAGACGGTCAACAATGGAACGTAGGCGGACCCGGCGCGGGCTTCTTCGATGGCAGCGTATCAGCAGGGCTTAGTGTAGATGGTGCCGTAGTAGGCGGGTCTGGCACTACTGACCCACAAAACTATACTGCCACGCTCCAAACTACTAGCGTTCCCGAACCCGGCACATTTGCGCTACTAGCGCTGGGTTTATTCGGTTTGGGTTTTAATAGACACCATAGATCTTAAACAATCACCTCTCGTCTAAAACGCCCTTTTATTAGGGCATTTTAGACTGAGCGTCAATTCAATAATGTACCAGCTGCCATTTTTACTCCCATTTAAGACTATAGCGGGAACTTTTTATTTTCACCCAGCGTCGCATTCGAGCCATCTCGAATAGCCGACAACAGTACCCGTAATCTTCCCAGCCGCCGCAATGCCAATGCATAGGTTGTCAGTAGCACGGTGTAGATGCAGCGATTGACCCAATAAGTCCAATTGCCCTTCGCCCTCAAATGTTCGGTGTATACCTGATTTCTCGCGCTGTAAAATGCTCGCAAATCACTGCCGCCAGTTAACCAGGTCCTTAAGTAACTTTCATTACTCATATTCGCATTCCACGAAAACTCAAGATCATCTACGATTGAATCAGTGATGAGGACGATTTTACCACCAGAGATAGACAGCCGAGAACTAAACTCAATGTCATCCGCATAGAGTATAAAATCGGCGTTGGGCAGACCAATTTTTTCAATCAAGCTGGCGTGAAAAAAAAACCCCCCATAAGGGCATGAAAAAACAGCGACAGTTTGACCGCAATCGGCAACCTTAACAGCAGGCTTTTTAATAAATCGATTAAGAATTTTGGCAGGAATATCAGCATAGCAAAACCCCAGAAAACTCGATCCACTGCCGCGCTGCTGGCTAACTCGATCTATGGAATGATTCGGCCGCATAGATGTCACAGCGATATCATAGCAAGCATTTGATGCCGATAGCCGTTTGAATTGCTTAATAAGTAGGGGTAGCGCATCAGATCGTGGACAATTATCATCATCCAATAGCCAGATATATTCAGCACCCTTTGCAATGGCTTTTTCTATCCCTGCTTTAAAGCCGTTAGCAGATCCAGTATTTGAGCCTAATCGAATGATATCAACTTTATCTACGTTATCTGCGTCGGTGGATTTTCCGTACGTATAACCAGAACCATTATCGACCACATGGACTTTCCGCACGTCCGGCAGACGCATCAGGCTGCCTAGTACCCGATTAAGCAAGGCCGATCGTTCGCCATAAGTTACGGTGACTACATCAATGGTTTTCATGACTCACAGCGCGCTAAAGTTTTCATAGTTCGGATATATTCCAATCTGTTCCCTCCCCTTAAGCGACAAACTAGAATACCATATTGGTATTTTTAAACATTCAATCCATATGAACCGAGCACCAATATTTTAGCCCATGACTTTTCAAAACAACAAAAATCTGCTGAGAACAAACTATAGACCAAAATATCTGCCTGATTTCAGCTTGTTGAAATCAGGCAATCAGCACGGACATCCAACACTAACTGCGGTTAACCGAAGCATAGAGTTTTTATAAAAAAACCTGAATACTGTCGCAGCGGCACAAACCCCATCGTCAATCAACAACAGGCCTAAAGCTTGTTACATCTTTTCGTTTTTTAAACCCAGAGGTGTATAGTTTGCGCAGTAAAAGATGCTAAGTTGTCAGCGCAGACAATAGATTTTCTTACAATCTGGTTATATTTTGTAGCATTTCATTGATCCACTAGGAGAAGGCAATGAGCGAAGAAAATAATACAGCGATTTTAAAAAAAGCCTATCAGTACTGGAATGACAATAAAGAACACGCATTTGAAAACTGGATGGAATTAATGGCAGATGACGTCAAATTTGAATCAATTGCTGATGGCGCAAAAAACATGGAATTCACTCGAAGTTGTAAATGCAAAAATGATGTCCGCATTTACTTCCAGGAATTGGCCGCTGAGTGGGAAATGATACATTTTACAATTAATGAATTTATAGCACAAAAAGATCGTATTGTAGCGCTCGGGTCTTGTGGCTGGAAACATCGTAAAACCGGCAAGCAGGTAGACACACCTAAAGCTGACATAATTCGAATGAAAGATTCTAAGATCGTCGAATATTTTGAGTTTTTTGATTCCGCCAAAACTTTCGCCGGATCACAACCATAAAGGGGCATTAAAGAGCCGACAGCGCCATACACCACCGTGCTTTTTAACAACGAACATAGACATATCAACTACAAAAAGGCAGACTTATAAATCTTTTTGATAGCATATTTTTATTTCAGGCTAATCATGGGCACCCTACAGGAACTCACAGAATGCACATCCACAACAATTACTCTATAGCGGCTTTCGTGGCTTTCGTGGCCATTATCGCTGCTGCGCCCTCCCTTGCTACTGTGGTCAGTTTCGGCGATTTAACTTATGACGATAGCAATGAGTACATTTCCCACTCCAACGGTACCCGCTACCTGAACTTGCATGATGCAGCGTCCCTCAATTATGCACAGACTATTACAGCAACCTCGTCTGGCGGTATATATGAGGATTATCACATCGCTTCACAAAAAGAAGGTTACGCATTTACTAACGCATTTTTGGGGGGCCCAGTCTTAGTTGATATAATTGGCACTAGCCAGACTTTCAACCTGGCCACCTCCCTCATCTTCGACAATGGATTTTTCGGGGATAACAATGTTCCCGAGTCGGATGTGGTTTACTTTTTGTCTGATGAAGATAACGATTACGGATTTATCGAGTTTGTAAACACCACCGGCGAAGTAACCCTTAAGGACAGCCAGGGAGATTTTGCCGAATCGGATATGTTTTCTTCAACAGGAGATTTTGACCCACGTCACATATCATGGCTATTAGTCGATAACAGTTTTGTTACAGTCCCCGAACCTTCTTTGCTGGCATTTGTGGCGATAGGCTTATTCGGCATTGGTACTGTTCGCCGCAAATCACGAGTAAAACCAGCAGCCAAAGTACAAAATTGACGGCAGAACTATACCGCGCCGACACCTATGCACCGGTATCGTAACTTATATCAGTTGTAAAGGGGGTATTCATCCCTAAGGCGCGCAAATTCATGCTTATTAACGGCAAGCTTTTCTTTTAAAGCTTCTTCTTCTCCTTCAAGTTTTCCTGCCTCAAACGTTAGCTCAAAAATTCTTTTTTGTATCACGTTAATCTCGTCGACAGTGACTCCTGATTTTTTCTTTGCAGAGAGCTCATCGATTTCCTCGGCATATTTTTCAGCTTTTTTATCAATGGATCTCAATTCACTTTTCACTTCGTTAACTTTTCTCTGCGCATGATAAAACTTTTTGCCAATAACGTAACCGACTAAAAATACCTGCTCAAGATTGTTGGCACATACACCATTATATGCCTTGCCCCTTTCCCCAAGAATAAAACCTGAACTATCAGTGCAATATTGAACCAACCCCTCATCATGACCGCTATTATATTCTTCGTTATTGATACTAATACCGTATTCAGAACAGGCCTTTTCATGCTTGATGGCGTTCGACTTAAGCTTGCCATTGACGCCATCCTGCTTGCCAATTAGTTGCCAATTGGCATTACTACATTCACTCTCATTCATGGAGGCGCAACCTCCCAACAAGAGTAGTGGCAGTATAATTAGGCGAGTTAATTTCATAGGGTAATACCTTGCTACAAAAGTTTTTAGATTAACGCGTTTCTGGGATCAAAAACGAGGCCCATCAAAAACAAGGCCCATCAAATCGGCACATTAACAGATCAGAATTTTTACGGCCTATAATATCGGCTAGTCATTTGAATGCGACTCACCTTGCTCACCGCGGCCAATTTTAGCGCTCGACTCTGGATTCGGCAACCCGAACGGATGAAAATGCAAGCGGAACAGATGTTGAGGAAACTCGCCGCCCGCATAATTCCGCATCAATCTCTGCAAATTACCAAGGGGGAAAAGCAAACTTATAGGTTGCCTTTACTCATACCGGCGAGTTCGACTATTTATTCTTTGTACCTGCCCCAACATTTGGCATAGTGCGGTTCAAATTACACAACTACAGCTTTAACTTCATCAGCCTTTTTACTTTTAACAACAGCTTCAGAATCCAGTAATCCTGTTTATAGATTTGAATTCGGGTGATAAGGTTTCTCAACCATGATCCATTATGAGGGTAAATCTGAAAGCTGGCGCCTTCCACTCTGAACTCCTGCCTCCAGATCAATATCGGCAGGTTTGTTTTCCAGATGACATAGGGCAAGCTGATCTGATCTCGTTTCGAATAGCGCTGGTGCTGATGCCACCATTCTTGCATCGACTGCGCCAGCTGAGGATGTTTATGCCAGCGAAACAGCACCCCATTATCAAACAGCGGTTGATCATCGGGTAAACCAGCCGCTTTATAGTCTAACAATTGACCTTCTATACAGGCCTCGTCATCGGCATCAAACTTACCCAGGTTTCTGCAGGCAGCCACTTCTTCCGCAATAGTTGATCGATCTGAATGTAAAAACAGCCCGAGGGCAGCACCACTGTTTCTAAATTCTTCAAAAATGCTCGTCAAATCTTCGGTGATCCTCCGGTTACCATCGACATACATGGAATATTCCACATTTTGCATGGCTTTATGCGGGAAAAATTTATACCACCGATTAGTCAGGCTAGCGCTACTCTGTGCTTCCTTGATAGGTTTGGTAGTCCAACCAGCAACCTTGTCGGCGCGATCAGAGAACAGCAGATAACGAACACCGCGGGTGCGCACTTTAGGTTTACATACTCGGTCGTAGCCAGCGACAACTGCCGAATAGATAACGGTAGTGGCCTTAAGCTGGCTATCTGACGCCAATTGACCGGGCTCTTCTTCAGCTGCCGGCATCAAGTTGCGCCAAAAATGGATTTAATTTTATCGACCAGCCGAACATTAAAGCTGCCTTGCATCAGTCTCAATTCCCGCGCGCGCTCAGCGTACAGATCTGGATGGACTCGATCGAGTTCCATAGGTGATGTAACCACAAGGTCTGATACACCCAGCGCTTTAACGGCCGCTTCCTTCACATAGAGAAGCATATTCTGCTTGTAGATGACATTCACTGTATCATCGTCCCACAGCAACGGCCTAAGCAAATCTACCGGCACAAAACCCTGTTGCGCAAATCGGCCAGCCCAATAGTGCTGTGGCTGTTCGTTGATATGACCGGTACCACCCTGCTCGCAAATAGCAGCAGAAAACAGCACCCTGTCGCTGGCAAGGGTAAGTGATGCAATCAGTTGATCTCCCATCGATGCCGAAAGGTGCTCCGCAACTTCAATACACAGTGCCAAATCATATTTTTTTGCGGGCGCATAAGCGGCCAGCCCAAGATCATGCTCTCGAAACTCGGCTTCAGCAATTTCCAACAGCTTGCGATCGACCCAGCGACCATCAACACCTACAACCATTGTCGAGCCGTTACGTTTGCAGGCTGCCAACCAGATACCCGTGGCGCAGCCAAGGTCCAGTACCGATTTTGCTGTGATGGCGGCAAACACGATCTGCAGAATTTTGTCCGCCGACAGCCTCGTCCGGCTGGCTCTGTTTTTATAAAATGCCTCTGTATATTCAGTCATGCCTCTTCATGCCTCTTCATACCAACTTTATAACCCAACAGATTCATACCAATCCACAATCAGGATGTGAACACCGTGCCTCACCACAGCAACGAGGTTTTTATGCCTAGCCGCCTTCGCGCTGCCATCACAAACAGACCCGCTCTGAGCGCCTTGCCGAATCCCAATACCACGCCGGCACCGAAGGCGCCAAAAACTGGGATCAAAAATATACAGATTATCACCGTAACGACTGCACCCCAGGCACTGATACTTAGCGCATCGTCCTGATAGTCTGTTGCGTACAGCAGTCGCATAGATAACCCCACCAGGTTAACGATGAGATATCCCACCACAATGACCACCAGTGTCTCGTAGGCGATGACAAATTCATTACCGTAGAGCAACCTGATCACATCGTCGCCAAACATCAATAACAGCAGCCCTGGTACCAGAGAGGCCAGCAGTGCGCCGAAAGAGGCAAGTTGAACCATTTTCTGCAACTTTGCCAGTTCATTCGCCTGGTACAGACGAGTGATATAGGGAGAAATTGCTGTTTCGACAAGCGTGAGGGGCAATGCAACCACCAGGGCTATATTGGCAGCGGTGCGAAAAACTGCCATATCTTCGTGGCTACCCAGAAAACCCAGCAACAAATTAATGAACTCAACATTAAAAAAGCTGACACCAGCAATGCCTATAAAGGGTAGCAGGGCGCTTTTCCAGGCCCCATAGTCGTATTCCCTGCTAACACCATGAAGCTGTTTTTGAATACGAATACGGAACCAGAACAGCGACACGGCAAGGCCACAGGTCGCTGCCGCCAGCTGCATTAAAAGTGCCTCTTCGACCGTTGCCACGGCAAAGAACAACAGTGCAAACAGAAACATTGCAGGATGGACGATCATCGCTGGGATTGCAGCGGATACAATCATTCGAAAACCTCGGAATGCAGCCCCCTGAATAGTTATTAGAGCGAGGACCGGCACCAGTGGCAGCGCGATCAGCAACAAACGCCAGATATCCAGTTCAGCTTCTGTCGCAAATACCAGGCCTAACCCAGCGATCAATATCACGACAGGTATGAAGACCACACCGAGGAATAGATAACATGATCTTAATAACCCACCGATCAGGCCCCATTGTTGATTTTGATCGAACTTCGCTATCTCGCGAACCATCAACTCTGGTAAGCCGATATAACAAACCAGGGCCAGGGTGCCAATGATCGACATAACGAAGGCGTAGCTGCCATAAGCTTCGACGCCGAGGCTGCGCGCCACGATGATCGAGGTGGCCACAGCGAGGGCCATATTAACCACTCTTATACCCAACGTGCCGCTAATGGCGCTAAGCAGGTCCCGCCTCAGGCTACCCGGCACACCGGCAAAATCAGTTAACCGCCTCATAAAGCTGCGGCTTGTCTCGGGCAGAAAGTGGCCCGCAGATCAGCAGAACACGCGCCAAACAGAGATTGATATAACAGCAGAAATAATAGTACACGGCTAATGGAGCTATCCTTCGCCGTAGCAACGGCAACGATCAAGTAAATTCAGGCACCTAAACAAGAGACGTCAAAAGAGTATAGCCCTGAGTAAGACAGCGCTATTGACCAATACGTGGCTTAGTTGGATAGTGTAAACCACAGTTTGTTATTGTGAAATGAATTTTGTCTAGCGCTCTTATTAGGGCCACCAGCTAATTAGAGCCATCAGCTAATTAGAGCCACCAGCTGAGGCAAAAGATTGGATCATTCTGCGAGGTTACCTCGTTAGTTAATTTTTGACAGCGTAATTACGGGGACTTTACCGATGGTCACCACAAACCTCAATTGTTCCATTCTTAATGGCTCCACTCTTAATCGTTCCACCAGGGCCTGTCTGAAAACGAACGCATATCAATTTCGTGGCTCCAGGTTGAGCGGTGTTGTTGAGCTATATGAAAATAGGTATCAGCGATATGGTCAGGCACCATGAGGCCATCAGCTTGACCGCGGCTTTCACGCAGGGCTTTAAATTGTTCTGGGCCGAGCATTTTGCCGAGGGTATCGGGCGCATCAACCGCGCCATCCAGCGTGATATGGGCAATATGAATCCCTTTAGGACCAAATTCAGCATTCAGTGACTGGCACAATAGTCGCCGCCCGCCCATGGCTGCAGCATGAGAATGCTGGCCAGCATTGCCTCGCATCGCGGCAGTTGCAGAGGTCACCAGCACCGTGCCTTTGCCCCTCGCCAGCATCAGCGGCATAACGGCACTGGCAAGCCTAAACAACGCAAAAGTTGCCATTTGCCAGCCCAATTCAAAGGCCTTGTAGCTAGTATCCGCCAGCGACCGATCGCCAATTTGCGCGCCTAAATTGAACACCACAACTTCGATCGGGCCAATATCTTGCTCAACCTGGGCAACCCGATCCTCAATGGCATTAGCATCTATTGCGTTCAACAGAAAACCCGTCGCCAGGCCATCATCAGCTTCTATATCTGCGACCAGTTTATTCAGCCCCTGCTGGTCGCTCCGGCGGCACAATACGGCGTGATAACCTTCCCGCGCAAACCGCGCGCCCACCGTGCCACCAATCCCCGCCCCGGCGCCAATCACTAAACATACTGGTTTCATTGCGTACTCTCCCTTTGGTTATCAATATAACTGAAAATCGATACTAACTGGAACCCCGCGCCGTTTTACGCCTGTTGGCTGCAGCACATGGCCATTTAGCCGAAATTAAAAATAGCATTACAAGCACCGATGCAAGCTACAGGGGCGTTCTATTTTACAACTACAACCTGCCGTAAAAGCAGCGAATATCTACTAATAGCTACTAATAGCTACTAATTTAAGTACGCAACGGCATTATCAGCTGGATTTGAATAAATGCAGCGAGAGACAAGGGACTAAGCAAGGCAAGGCATTACCCAACAAGAATTACTCAAAATACTAGAAAACAAAACCGTAAGTAAACTAGCGAGCGCATACGAACTAGCAGTCAGAGCAAATGCCAGTCAAACTACCTTAGTCGAGGCGCTAGCAATAAAGCGGTCAACAAAAGTTGAAGCCATTTTACCCGCTATGGCTGTTGGCAAATCGAAATTGACAATGAATACTAAAAAGGCAACAACCAACCTTATGTTCGAACAAACCTTCAAAAATATCGACGACACGCTGTGGAAAGACGCGGGCTGTTCCAGCGAGCTAGATTACACCGAGCAATCGTCATGGATGTTATTCCTTAAATATCTTGATGACCTGGAATACACAAAATCCCAGGAAGCCGAGCTATTAGGCGAACAATACCAATACATCATCGATGCACAACACCGCTGGGGTAGCTGGGCGGCACCCCATAATGCAGACGGTAGCTTTGATCACGATAACGCCCTGACGGGCAGTGACCTGATGGACTATGTGGATGGTGAGCTATTCCCCTACCTTAAAGGTTTCAAGCAGCGTGCTGAAAGCGCAAACACCATCGAATACAAGATTGGTGAAATCTTCGGCGAGATTAAAAATAAAATCCAGAGCGGTTATTCACTGCGCGATGCGCTGGAAAAAGTCGATGAGTTGCGCTTTCGCTCTCAGGAAGAGAAGCACGAGCTATCACACCTGTACGAAGCAAAAATCAAAAACATGGGCAATGCCGGGCGTAATGGCGGTGAATATTACACCCCACGGCCTTTGATTCGCGCCATGATCGACGTGCTTCAACCACAAATCGGCGAAACCATTTACGACGGTGCAGCAGGTTCGGCGGGTTTTTTGTGCGAAGCCTACGATTATTTACGACAAGGTGGCCACGTGGGCATAAAAAGCAAACAGTCGCTATCTACTAGCAACCTTAAAACCCTGCAAGAAAACACCTTCTACGCCAAAGAGAAAAAATCACTGGCCTATGTCATCGCCATCATGAACATGATTCTGCATGGCATTGAAGCGCCTAATGTGATCCACACCAATACACTGGGTGAAAACCTGCGTGACGTTACGCCTGGGCAGCAGCACGATATCATACTGGCTAACCCGCCCTTTGGTGGCAAAGAGCGCAAAGAAGTGCAGCAAAACTTCCCCATTAAAACCGGTGAAACCGCCTACTTGTTTTTGCAGCACTTTATCAAAATGCTCAAACCCGGTGGCCGTGCTGCCATCGTTATTAAAAATACCTTTTTATCCAACGCTGATAACGCCTCAATTGCCCTGCGTAAAGAGCTACTAGAAAACTGCAACTTGCACACAGTACTGGATTGCCCAGCGAAAACCTTTATAGGAGCGGGGGTTAAAACCGTGGTGTTGTTTTTTACCAAGGGCGAGCCTACGCAAAAGACTTGGTTCTATCAGCTAGACCCAGGGCGTAGCTTGGGTAAAACCAATCCGCTGAACGATAAGGACTTAAAAGAATTTGTTGGGTTGCAAAGTGCAGCCATGAGCGGAGATAAGAGTGCAGAGTCTGAAAAGTCTTGGTCATTGGGTGTTGATAAGTTAGATGAAGCCACTTGGGATTTATCGGTTAATAATCCCAATGCTGAAGAGGAAGCGCCACTGCGTGAACCTCAAGCCATCATTGAAGAAATTATCGCGCTGGATAAAGAGAGCGAGATAATTCTTGGTAAGATTCAGGAGTTGTTATGAGTTCGTTGAATTCTAAATCTTTAGGTGAGGTTTGTGAGTTTTTTAATGGTAAAGCTCATGAAAAATCTATTTCCGAAGATGGTCAATTTAAAGTTATAAACTCTAAATTTATTTCTTCACAAGGTAAGGTTTTTAAATTAACTGACAATATGATGTTTCCTTTGTACATAGGGGATATTTGCCTGGTCATGAGTGACGTTCCAAATGGGAAAACGCTAGCAAAATGTTTTCTGATCGATGCTGATGATACGTACTCATTAAACCAACGGATCTGTGCGATTAGAACAGATAGCTTCGATCTTAAATTTTTGTATTATCAATTGAATAGGCACCCATTTTTATTAGCATTTAATAATGGTGAAAATCAAACTAATCTTAGAAAGAACGATATATTAAGCTGCCCATTATGGGTTCCCCCCATCCCCGAACAAAAACACATAGTCGCCATCCTCGATCAAGCCTTTGCCGATATCGAGCTAGCCCACGCCAAGACCGAACAAAACCTCCTTAACGCCCGCGAACTGTTTGAAAGCTATCTAAATGGCATATTTACTCAACGAGGAGATGGTTGGGCAGAAAGCCCGTTGGGCGAGATTGCTGAGTTAGTTGATTCTTTACATAAGACACCTAAGTACATAAAAGAAGGTGGCTACCCAATGGTTAGAGTGACGGAGATAAAAAAAAGTGGTTTGAATCTAAAGAATGCTAAAAGGGTTGACGAGGAGGTTTATAATGAATTTTCAAAAAGGCATAAGTCGAGCATTGGCGATATAATTTTATCTCGTGTTGGAGCTTCTTATGGGGTTCCTGTTATTGTAGAGACAGATGAGTTGTTTTGCCTTGGTCAAAATACTGTTTTTATTCTTCCTAAAATAAACCCCTACTGGCTCTATTATTTTTTACTGAGTCCGGTGGCTAAGAATCAAATCGATAGTTTCGCTGCTGGTAGCGCGCAACCGACAGTTAGTATGAAAAGTATTAGACAGATTAGTGTTCCAATGCCGCTAAGATCTACTCAAGATAAAATAGAATTAGAAATAAAAATTGCTTTGAGAGCGTTGAAGGATCTCGAAGTGATTTATTCAAATAAGTTAAATCTAATAGACGAACTCAAAAAATCCATCCTACAAAAAGCCTTCTCCGGCGAACTGACCAAGACACCTAATGCAGGTATGAGCAAAGGATCAACCGCATGAAACCTTATGAGCCAGCTCAACTGCCCATTGAGAATCTAGATTACCGTCTGCTGTTTGCCTTGGTGGGTGAGGCTAATGCGGAGCTGGCTCGTTACGATGGTTTGCTGCAGGGCATTCCTGATCCGGCCGTGATGTTATCGCCACTGACCACCCGAGAGGCTGTTTTGTCTTCAAAAATAGA
>JAHRVQ010000066.1 GCA_019090615.1 Pseudomonadales bacterium
AGGGATGACGACCCTCCAAATAAAGCGCTAATCGAATAATCGTCATAAATGAAAACGTTTTCTATAATTGATTTTTTAGCGGGAGCTGCTGCCCTCGCGGGCAGGCCCTTGCCATTCGCTAACAGTTATCGTCTAATCACAACACGGTTTTCGACGGTGTTCTTCCTGTAGAGGACTTTCACCTCATTAGTTCATGCCCATGCTGTGCGTACACAAAGCCATTAATTCGCCACTTCGTGGCTGGGACGCTCCGCCTACGGCTCCGCGCCCATTATGACGGCGTTAATAGTCAAAGACGACGAATATATCAATCGCAAAAGTGCAAGACAAAATCGATGAACATGCTCTTATAGCGGCAATGCAGGAGCTGGGCAGCACAAAAGAGGAAGCGGAAAAGTTGGCCATAGATATCATTAGTGGTTATGGTTTTTCTATAAAAGCAAAAAACGCATCAGACGCTAGCCACATTATCAAACTGTTCCGTGATGCAGGCGTTCGCATCAAATCAGCACATGAATCCAGAAACTATTAACAAGACGATGCAACGTCTTATTTTCCTTTTTGACTCAACCTGGGGCATACTTATGGTCGGAAAAGAAGACGTTGATCTTAGCGTTAGAAGGATACAGGAATGTCAGGCACTAGATTAAAAAGGAGTGAGATTTTAACCATTGTAATCGCTATCTTGGCTCTGGGGATCTCGGGAGTAACCCTCTATTTTCAATTTTTCCATTCGCAGCGGGAGGTAACAGCTTATATCTACGAAGAAGCTAGTGACCATGGAATAATCGAAGTCCACGTAATGTTTATGAATTCTGGGACAACTGAAGAGGCGATCGCTGGTGGACGTTTCGTATTTTCAAACTGCGAGTCAATGAATCCAAAAACTATTGTTGGACAACAAATGGTTCCAATCGTAATAGGGCCGCAAGAGAAGAAATTCCGAACACTAAAGATTGAAACCAACAAAAAGCATATTGTTTTCGCATCATCGCCGCAACTGAATTGCAATGAACCGGCGCCACAAGGGCGAGCCTTCGTAGCGGTAGAGTTCTCTTTAGTATCTGAAAGTGGTTGGCTAGAGCAAGTAATAAGTACACCATGGTCCGCAAAATGCGAGGGCTTTCCAAGTGTTTGCAATATCGTAAGCTGGAGCCCAGTCATTCTTAGCCTTATAGTGAAGCATCCTTCTAACAAGCACAGCAAGGCGACGCTGTAAAGCGCGCGCCTTCTGTGAGCGTTAAATTTGCCGGCATAGCTATCGCTAGACCGGAGCTTTAGTTTTTCACAATACTGTACATTATTGGCGCTTCCCTTTATAGAGTGGGTTTGTAGTCACCGCAGGCCCATGTGCTATAAGATTCAGGTTCTCCCATTCTGGATTCGAAGATGGATGAACTCGATCTTTACGAACAAATATTAGATCTATCCGCCCCTTGGTTTGTCGAGCAAGTGCAGTTAAACCAACATGATAACAACGTGGCAATATTCATCGCTTGTGATCTTGATGGGCGCTTGAACTGCCCAAAATGCAAAGTCCTATGCCCGCGCTATGATTTTCGACAGCGTGTCTGGCGACATCTTGATACTTGCCAGTATCCAACCCTCATTCATGCGAATATCCCCCGCATAGAATGCTGTGAACACGGAGTCATACAAATAGAGGTACCCTGGGCTGAAGATAAATCCCGCTTCACCACTATGTTTGAATCCCTAGTCATTGATTGGTTAAAGGAAGCAAGTACGAATGCCGTTAGTCGCCGATTTAAACTAAGCTGGAATGCGGTTGATGGCATCATGGCTAGAGCCGTAAATAGGGGCTTAGCTTGTCGTAAAATGTCCGCAATTAAGCATTTGGCAGTCGATGAAGTGAGCAGAAAAAAGGGTCATAAATACGTGACAATTATTTCAAACGAGAAAGGCAAAGTCATTGAAGTCATGGATGATCGGAAAAAAGAAAGTTTGGCTTCCTTCTATCATAGCTGTACGAAAAGCGTACTCAACGGTATTGAAACAATCAGCATGGATATGTCCCCGGCCTATATCGCTGCTACCAAGGCCTGTATAGCAGACTGGGAGGAGAAGATTTGCTTTGATCGATTTCATGTAATGCAGGATTTAAATAAAGCCGTGAATGAAGTCCGGAAATCTGAGGCTCGTCATCTACCGCAGGGGTTTCGTGAACCGCTTCATCGTTCGCGGTTTAGTTGGCTGAGGTCAAAAGAGACACTAAAACAAAAACATAAAAAACAGATAAGTGCGCTTAAAAACATCGCCATCAAAACAGCAAGAGCCTGGAGCATACGCCAATACGCGGCAACGATATGGGATTACCGAAGTCGCTATTGGGCTAAAAAAGCATGGATGAAATGGTACAGCTGGGCCATCAGATCGCGGCTTCAACCGATTAAAATACAAGCAAAGTCGATCAAGAATAATTTATGGGGGATAGTTAACGCAATTGTCCATAAGAAAAACAATGCTGGTGCAGAAGGTATAAACAGTCAAATAAAGGTGCTCAAAGTCAAGGCGCGAGGATTTAGAAACAAAGAAAGGTTTAAGTCATCGATACTATTTCATTTTGGCGGATTAGATCTATACCCTAAAAAGATACCCACATGAAATGGGGAAGAGCCACATTATTACAGTAGTGTGCTAAATGTATAACATGCAAAAGCACACCATCCAGACTTTATTGGCCGAGCACCTCAAGCCCATACTACAGC
>JAHRVQ010000067.1 GCA_019090615.1 Pseudomonadales bacterium
AATTGATGGGTAGCGCTCGGGCGGGCTTATTAATTACATTCACTTTGGTTTCTGCTGGTACTTTATTTTTTATCCGATGATTGAGGGACGTGTATTCAGTCGCTAGAACATCGTCAGTCATGCCCGCTCGGAGCGGATTCAAATCAACATAAACCATTGCGGCAAGTATCGCTGCTTCATCCAGTAAACCCTGGGATTTAAATCGTCCTTCCCAGAATCGCCGTTTACAACCATCCTCTTCATTTGCTTGACGGGCAATTGGTTCATTAATGTACTTCATAAACCACGAGAGTGATCCTAACCGTTCGCTTAGGAGGCTGACTCGGTCTGGCGTCGATAGTAAAGTTGATTTTCGGGCGGCGCATGATGCGGTTGTATCATTTTTCCTGGGGTTTAATAGCAGCCATCTATCGACCACTTCTTCCACAGGCCAGCGAGTCGCTTCACCAGGATTAACGCTCAATACAATATGGTAGTGATTTGACATTACTGCGTAGCCGAGCACATCGATAGCAAATATTTCTGACCGAAATATAATTCTTTTTCAATCCATGCGCGCCGATGATCAAAGTTCCGTTTTGCATAGAAGTCATCACCACATAAAAAAGCCCTGCGAACACAGCGCGAGCAGACATGATAAAAGCCGCCGTCAGGATCAACAAGATGGGATCTTGGGTAAGTCATGGCAGTATTTTATACTGTAGGATCTGTTAGCTTTGTACGACATCGCTGATTGAGGTTGTAGGCGGCGGCCGATATTACCCGTAGGAAATGTTGGATGTCCGGAACTTTTATTTCCCGTCGGTTTTTTCCCTACGTCAACAAGGAATTTATAATGTATCTGAAAGAGTGGGTAGGCCAACACTGTAGATACAATCGATATATCGATGGTTAGCGTAAAAATCTACTGTCGTCCTAGAGTGAATTAAACTGGGGTACTTGAAAGGTATAGGTTTTCAGTCTTTTGGATCGCATTCTCTAGAAGGCCTTCAAACCCACGGAACCAAGATTGACGTTTTAGATCATCGGCGCTTCTAATAGGCCCCTCGGTAGGACCGAGCTGATAATCACTGTTCACTGAGCTTCTGGCGGCGAGGATCAAATTTACTAATGGGTGATCTATATTGACGTCTTCGGGAGTATTACCCTTTTCAACAGATAACCTTTCGTAAGCCTCTTGAAGGCCTGCACGCTGGAATGCGAACTCAATCGATCCCGCGTTTTCTTCATTGCTGACGCCATCTAGAAAAATAATTCCTGCTTTGAACTGCTGGTCATGTTCGCTTCGGAATGGATCTACAAACTTGCTTTTTTCACTGGTTGGTCCGCTATATAACCCCATTGCTAGCCCTTGCTGCTGACTCATTCTGTTGCGGGCTATTTTCTGTTCGTGATCAGTGAATAATCCGCCCTCGTTACTTGATACTGCGTACAGTGCGCGCCGATCAAGCTCCCCATATAACGAGTTTGCGACTATTGGCGGGGTACTTCCTATAACATATGGCTTGCCAATGGCCTCCAGTTTTTCATAATTCTTGTCCAAACTGGCGCGTGCATCTGTAGTTACCTGATTGAAATCCTTGCCGAGAGAGAAGGTTTCAAGAGATGGATCTAAAACGCCAGCGGCAAGGTTGGCGGCTGAAAAGCCTTCATAGGTTGGCATGAACTGCAGATAGTATTCGGTAGATGTGTGGTTACGTGAGATGTTCCGCGCAGCATCTGAAATGGAAACTTTGTCGGAAAATGTTCTTGGACTATCTTCGCCTTCTGCAGCGCTTGGCGGCATGACTTGTGCGCTGGCCGGAATGTTTATGCCGATAGGAGGCGCTGTATGTCTATTGAAGGCGTTCGATTGGTACGTATTTGCATCAAAAACTGAAAACCCCACTGGCTCGCTCCTTGTATGTAATGGTCTCCGATACGAATGCAATTATTAGGCCCATTCCGCTTTTCCAAATACTGTTAGGGGGAGAAATATAGACAAGCGAGCGTAGACAAGCGAGCGAGCGACTAGGGACAGAGACCGAGACGAACTAAAACTGTTAGGTTTCGACATTGCCTTGGCGAAAGGCCAAGGATTGCCTATATTTTTAGCATTGTGTGTTTAAAGTGCGATGAATCGCAGAACGCGACTCAATAAAATAACAAATATCATCGTAGTTCAGGTGAATATAAAAACTAGTCCAAAGCATCCCCTGCACGCCGCCAACCAAAACGTGCTGCCCATTGCTCAAGTTCCTTTTTTAGCCCATAAGCGTGCTGGCGTTTTTTGATACTGGCAATTTTACTAAACCAGATTAGCTGTTTGTTTGTTAACTGGTCTGGCTTAAAGGGGCTCATCCAATGTAATTGATCGATGTAGTCGCCTAATGAGGTGGGTAAGGGTTTGCGCTTTGGGAGGTGTATAGGGGAGGTTAAACCAGAAACCAGCGGTGCCATCAGGGCATGCAGTTGTGCTGGGTTTTTCTTAAGGTGCTGGAGTCGTCGATAAACCGAAGTATGGGCATAATTTTCAATGGCGGCGCAAATTTTTGCCCGGACGGGGTTAAGGTCAACATAGGCCATAGTGGCGAGTACTGCCTGTTCACTCAACAGTGCGCCCGAATAAAAACGGCCTTCAAAAAAATGCCCGGTGCAATGGTCTTCTCTATTAGCACGCCACGCGATAGGTTGTTTAAGGTGTTGCATAAAGGTAGAAAGCGATCCTAACGCATTGCGTGCCCGTTTAAGCCATAGGGCGTCAGCTAGCATGGCTGCCCGCCGATTGGCCTGAATAGTATTAATATCTTGTTTAGCG
>JAHRVQ010000068.1 GCA_019090615.1 Pseudomonadales bacterium
ATAAACAGCCTTGAGCGGTTCTAATAAACAGCCTTGAGCGGTTCTAATAAACAGCCTTGAGCGGTTCGAATAAACAGCCATACGATAAATGCCAGAAAATGGCATACTCCTGCCAACCAAAGCGTAAAACGTGGATTTAGAAATTTTATGACAGCCGATATAACCGATTCAGCCAATCAAGCCTCGCTGGCCGAAGAAAATAATGCCGACCTGACGGACGTAACAAACACAACAATGATAACGTTGCAATCTAAACCCGTATTTTATAATGCGGTGGTATTGAGCCTGGCCTTTACCAGTGGTTTTATCATCATGTCCATTGAGTTATTAGGCGGGCGAATACTGGCACCCTATTTTGGTGGCAGCATCCACGTCTGGGGCAGCATCATCACGGTATTTATGATGTCGCTTGCCATTGGCTACCTGGCGGGCGGCAAACTCTCATTACTAAAACCCAATTTAAGCCGCTATGGCTACTTTTACGCCATAGCAGCGTTACTACTATTACCGACAATATTGTTTGCCGACCAGATAATGTTATGGGTTTTCATTCGTATTGAAGACCCCCGATATGGCTCGTTGGTCGCAAGCCTGGGATTATTTTTCTTACCCACAGCAGTGCTAGGTATCATTGCACCCTACTCAGTACGGTTATTGGTACAAAGCGCCAGCCAAAGTGGTCAAACCGCAGGTGGCCTGTATTTTGTCTCAACCCTTGGTAGCGCCCTTGGCACGCTGGCAACATCTTTCTATCTGGTAAAATATTTCGAAATTAACCAGATATTATTTACCATGGCAGGTGTTCTAATCAGCTGTTGCATCATTGCCGTTATCGCTGATCGATATTAGCACAAGACTGAATACCGAAGATCGAATACCCTATACCGAATAAAGTGTGCAGTGTGCAGTGTGCAGTGTGCCGAGTACAGAGTGTTAGATAAATCGAGCTGCCACCACTTTGATCATTCACAACCTGGCCCATTACCATCCATTTAATCGAAAATATATGCCCAAACTAACCATTCTGCTCTGCTTCTGCCTCCTTAGCCTAACTTGCCTGGCAAAAGATATTCATCGTGAAAAATCTTTGTATCGCAATATTGTGGTAAAAGAGAACTATGGTCGTCGCTGCCTGGTATTTGCGGTTAAACGCGGTGACAGAAACCAAACCTGTATTGACCTGAAAGACCCACAAAGACTGGTATTCCCCTATGTAAAAATGACGCTGGCGGGGTTGTTAATTAACCCCCATCCCAAACGAATACTGGTAGTTGGTTTAGGTGGTGGTTCTATGCCAAATGGCCTCAATACGCTTTTACCTGAAGCACAAATCGACGTGGTTGAAATTGACGAGGCCGTGGTCCGAGTGGCAAAAAAATATTTTGCGTTTAGCGAATCGGCGCTGATAAAAGTGACCGTGGCAGATGCACGAGTATTCATCAAACGCGCTCAATTACGCCAGCAATCTTATGACCTTATTATTCTTGATGCGTTTACTGGCGACTATATCCCCGAGCACCTGATGACCCGTGAGTTTCTTCAGGAAACAAAATCTTTACTCACTGAAACCGGCGTACTGGTGGCTAATACATTTTCCACCAGTCGTCTCTATGACCACGAATCAGTCACCTATAGCGATGTATTTGGAAAATTTATTAACTTCAAGAAACCCGGCACAGGTAACCGGGTTATCCTTGCCAGCATGCAACCGCTGCCCGATAACAAACAACTGCGTAATACTGCCAAACAGCTAAGCGCCAAAATGCATACCCTTGATGTGGACATCCTGAGTTACCCTTATTACATGCGTCGCGGCAGAGACTGGAACACCGCCAAACGGGTGCTTACCGATCAATTTAACCCCGCCAATCTGCTACAGGGAAAACACTAGCGGCCTGCGCTATTTAAAGCATCAACTTAAACATCAACTAAAACATCAACTAAAGCATCGACTAGCGCATCAACCAGACAAACCTGCTAGCCAATCTGTTTATCATGGCCTTGCCAATACTTGTCTTTTAACAACCGTTTATATAGCTTACCGGTAGGATGACGAGGCAATTCCTGTTCAAAATCGACTGACCTGGGGCACTTAATGTGGGCAATTTTCGACCGGCAATATTCAATTAATTCTGCCTCAAGTTCAGGCCCTACATCAGCCCAGTTTTTAGGCTCAACGACTGCCTTCACTGCTTCGCCAAAATCGGCATTTGGCACGCCAAATACTGCCACATCCATCACTTTGGGATGGCTTACCAGAATATTTTCGGCCTCCTGCGGATAGATATTAACGCCGCCAGAAATTATCATATAACTCTTGCGGTCGGTTAAAAATAAATACCCTTCATCATCCACATAACCCACATCACCGAGGGTGGTCCAACCTTTGGCGTGACGCGAATCGGCTGTTTTTTCCTTGTCGTTATAGTATTCAAATTCACCGCCTCCTTCAAAATAGATGGTACCAATCTCACCGGCAGGCAGATCGTCGCCTGCATCATCGACAATATGCAGCGCGGCCGTTAACGCCCGTCCCACTGAACCCGGATGCGCCAGCCATTGTTCAGAATTAATGGCAACAAAACCATTGCCTTCAGTACCCGCATAATATTCATTAATTACTGGGCCCCACCAGTCAATCATTTCCTGCTTAACCTGCACTGGACATGGGGCCGCCGCATGTATGGCACATTCCAGACTGGATATATCGTATTTCAGACGTGCTTCAGGTTCGAGTTTAAGCATCCGAATAAACATCGTTGGTACCCACTGGCTATGACTGACATTAAATTTTTCAATCGCCGCCAGTGCGGCTTCGGGGTCAAAATGCGGCATGATAATACAGGTACTGCCGTCCAACAGAAACCCCAGGGTAAAACCCAAAGGTGCGGCATGATACAGCGGCGCTGGCGAGAGATAAGTCGAGTTCTCTGAGGCCCCGTAAAGCGTGGTAAATAAATTCGGCCGGCCATCATCAGCACCAAATTCACCTTCGGCTAGCGGCTTCAGGATACCCTTGGGCCGACCGGTTGTGCCGGATGAATACAACATGGATGCACCGGTGCTTTCATCTTCAATTTTTCTTACTGGCATTTTATCGGTCGCGTCTTCCCAGCTTTCAAACCCAGGGATCAAGCCATCAAGCATATAACTTTGAACAATATTCGGCATTTTACCCGCCAGCTTCTCAACCACTGACTGGCGATCAATGGAGGTAATAAACACTTTGGCCTGGCAATCATTAACGATATATTCCACCTCAGACTCTTGCAGCCGGTAGCTTATCGCCGTGAAATATAACCCCGCACGCAGCGCAGCCAGACATATTTGCAAAAACCGGTCATGGTTCTCCAGCAGGATCGCAATATGGTCCCCCCTTACCAGACCCAGCTGGCGAAACAACTGGGCGCCCTGATTAGAAGTTTCGTCCAGCATTTTATAGCTGACCGTATGCCCTGAATCAGACATAATATAAGCTGGTTTATCTGGAAATTTTGCCGCGAGCAATCCTGGATGCATGAAATATTGACCTCTAAAGAAATGAACCTACACTCATTTTAAAGCCTGATGATACTGATGCCAACTCATACCAGGTTAATATTGGCTTTGCTTGGCAAGGCCTCAAATAAGAAGCTTAGCGACGCGATATCACTTGCGACTTCAATCCCGTATTTGAAACATTCAAAGTTTAGCTGACCGAACTCAGATAACCCAGATGAGGTTACTTTAAAATCCCATTAATAACTGTGCTATCACATATTTAAGTTGAACCCTTGCTATCACTTGTGTTCATATACTATACAAGCGTACGGCTAAGAATATGCAGCAAGAAAAAAGAAAACATATACGATACAGCGGCAAATGCATCTTTGATCTACTTGAAATATCAGTATCCCGACCAGGCATAAGAGAATTTTTAAAACTGAGCCCCACAGTTCAGTGCCTTGATTTCAGCCTGTCAGGTTTACAAATATCTTCTGACCAGCATTTTTACATCGGTCAAAAACTGATTATTGATTTCCTGCTTCGAGACATTGAACTTATAGAGATCAGTGCCGTTGTTATCACCTGTAATGAAGGTGAACCCGGCAAATTCAGCGTCGGCTCACGTTTCTGTTTCTCCTCACCCAGGATGCAGGACCCCATCGTCAAGCACGCTTTATTACAAATTGAAGCACGCTGCAAAGCGGCCGATGAATTCCCAATACTAAACGTCAAATAACTGCTCAGCTTATTGAGCATGCCAAATACCAAACATTTTAAAACTTAACATTAACACTGCAATGGTTAACACAACGAATATCACCCCCAACACATGGTAGCCGCTCCTTTTAATACGTACTTTTAGTTTTACAAAAAACTTGTCCTGCTTTAATGGTTTGGATGGGATATTAGAAAACGTAGCAATCAACAGGAAAAACAGCGCGGACCATATAACACCAACAACACTGGGCAAAAGATATTCATCTGAGTTGGTCGCCGGCACATTAAAAATACTACTGACGAACAGGCCGAAGAAACAGACCCCCAACAGACACACCAGGACCTTAGCCCAACGAAGTTTCGTCGAAATTGCACCTAGCATTTCAATCATTGTTAAATTCCGTAAGCGCCTGGGGTCGGAGTAAAGTGCCAGAGTAAACCCTTCTACTCGAGCGAAAGAATCATGAAACCACCAGTTAGTTCTTCGATATTTTACGGCACAGTAGTCAAAACACTTTCCAATTCCGGCCAGACTAAGTTATTTACATTCTAGTTGGTGATGTATTAGCGATTCGCGATCGATGCCACGCCGTCACAAAACTTATCCTCCAATTATGTAAAGTTATGACCTGATCATTGTCTATTTACTATGGCACTTTACACTGATCCCTAAATCACAAAAGGTGACAGTGATCGGAGGTCAGATTGCAGGCGCTTGTTCAGCCTTTACATGCTAGCTTCACGATTTAGAGCATCTGAAGCCCACTGATTAATACTTAAGCCACTTAACTCTGCAGCAGTCGCAACTGCTGCATGTATTTCTGGGTGTAACCTAAGCATGAGTTTGCCAGAATATGGCTTTTGAGGTGTTTTATCCACCGCTTTACAGGTTTCTAAATAGTCTTCAACAGCCTCTTCAAATGCCTCTTTTAATTCAGAAACAGACTCACCGTGAAAGCCAACCGTATCTTGAATACCTGCAATATGGCCAATAAAATACTCATCTTCAGCGCTAAACTCAATACGAGCAGCGTAGCCTTGGTAGCTTAAAGAATTATTCATGGTTCAACTCCCAATTGTTTGAGAAATGTGCGTGCATCCCTTACTTGGTAGGGTTTTGCTTCTTTTTTAGGATGAGGTCGATGAAATGTAGCAATGATGCCATCTTTATGAAATCTTACTCGAGAGCCATTATACGATTTCATGCGATTGGGCTACCAACTCTTTAAAATCACTTTCTTTCAAAATTCGTATTATTTGGCCTTTTGAAATTAATTTTTCTGCCTTGATATGTTTCGAGCTCTTTTCCTTGCCTGCAAGCTTAGTTATGTCTTGATCACCAACTACGAGCAAAGTCGTTTTCTTTGTAACACTGGATCCGATTGCACACCCAGAACTTGCCGCAAGCTTTGCTGCTTCAGCTCTCGGTATTAAAAGAGCACCTGTAAACACAAGAGTTTCACCGTGGAACTCTCCTTCTGGGTTTCCTTCTCTCTGGATTGAACCATGATTACTTGGGTCTATTGGTGCGCTAACACGCTCAAGCCACGCGTTGATATCAAGGCCTGTTTTATCAATTGCTGACAATATAACTTGGCCTGCTGCCTTTGCATCCTCTAACGCATCATGATGCTTGAACTCATATCCGATAATTTTGCAAATGTTAGCCAAACCATAACCACTCCATGCACATTCTTCCCAGGCTCTGCGTGCTACGCGCGCAGAATCAAGCCAAGTGATATCTAACTGCTTCAACGAGTATTTTTCAAATGCTCGATAAATAGATACGCGATCAAAATGAGTGTGGCTGACACACACTGAATTAGACATTAACTCTGATAGCTGTGATCCAACCTCACTAAGAGTTGGCGAACCATTCACATCTTTTTCGTCTATTCCATGAATGCCTATATTGATATCATCAAAATAGTCTTCTGGGTCTATTAGGCTTGACCACTCTTGCACTAGAATGCCATCTTTATATTCAGCCAAGCCAATTTGACAGATTGAAGCCATATCAGCATTAGCTGTTTCCACATCTATTGCGACAAATTCCATTTTTTCTCCTTACCCGTATAACGCCTGTTACATAGGCGAAAGTGGGGTGGCGATTTTTTTGCTCAGCAAAAAACGTGACACGCCAGTTTTGTCCTATGGTAATTCTTGTTATGCGGATTTACCACAGGGGCCACCATTTAAATCTAGCTCGTCGTCCAATGTTTTTAATTTGAACCTGTGAAAATCCGACAGAATTAACTCCATCATGATCGTTGTTTAAGCCCGTAATAAATTTACCACCTCGAACAACGACACCATAATGTTTTTTATTATCTTTTAATAAGACATCAATCCAGTGCACATCCATTTTCATTTCTGGACCTAGCTTGCTTAATAATTGAGAAGGGATTTCAATCTTACTCATTATTTATATATCGCATAACGAGCCTCTAGAAAAACCCTAAATCCAAACAGATCCCAGGCTAAATAATGATTCAATGTGTATATCTGATTCAAAATCTG